>DASUQI010000072.1:0-27029 GCA_036280655.1 Actinomycetota bacterium | reverse complement strand
GATCGGGCGAAGGCGATGGATCCGGAGGCGGGGTCGGCTCTGCCGGATCGACGACCGGTTCAGCGTCGGGCGATGGGCTCGGCTCGGGTACGGGAGCGAGCGGGGGTTCCGTCACGATCGAAGGTTCCGCCAGGGCTTGGCTCCGGGCAGGGTTCGTGTCGAGGATCGGCCGGTCATCGGACACGTTCGCCGGGGCCGACGCGCCGCTCACGGCCACCGCAACTGCAGCGGCCCGATCGGCGGCCCCGTCCCCGGACCGGTTCACGGCCTCGACCGCTCCGACGGTCACGCCACCGGCCAACAGCAGGGTCACGCCGGCAGCGACGATCCGCTCGCCGATGCCCGTCGTGACGGCGGGAGCCGCGCTCGCGCTCGCGGAGAGCGTGGAGGTGACGGCCTCCGGCGCGGCCGCCTGTGCCACCTGCGTCGAGTGGCCGAGCCGGTCCGCCACGCGCCGGAACCCGTGACCGGCCTGTGCCAGCCACAACAGCGGCAGGAACGCGATGCCCATGAGCCCGCCGCGATCCGCCACCTTCTCCAGCCAGCGGCGGCGGAAGCTCCCCTTGGCCCGGTGGATCAGCGCCTTGGCCTGGGAGGTGGAGATCTCCATCTCGTGCGCGATCTCGCGGTGCGAGCGTCCCTCGAGCTCGCGAAGCATCAGGGCGCGCCGGTGCGTCTCGGGCAGGTCGGAGAGCACGGACAGGACCGTGTCCCGCTGGACCAGGCGCTCGACGATCTCGTCGGCCTCGTCGCCCGGCTTGGGCAGTTCGTCGCCGGTCGGGGCCGAGTCGTGGGGCTGGGGCCTCCGAGCCTGGCCCCGAAGCATGTCGAGCGAGACGTTCTTCGCGATCCGAGCGATCCACGGCTGCAGCGCGTACCGGCCGTTGAACCGGTACAGGCCCTGGAAGACCCGGATCATCGTCTCCTGGAACGCCTCGTCCGCGTCCTGGGACGTGAGCAGGATGCGGCCGCAGACGTGACGAGCGAGGCCTCCGTAGCGCCGGTGGATCTCGACGAACGCCTGCGGGTTCCCCGCCTGGAAGTCCAGGACCAGGAGACGGTCGTCCAGAGCCGAATAGGCGCCGGCCGTCGTGCGCTGATCGGGGAAGATGACCATCGGTCTCCGCCCCTAGGAAACGCCCGCAGCGGGCTCAGGGTTGCGCGGGGCTCGCGCGTTCGGTCCAGACACGGCGCGAGGGTAGCACGAGGGCGCACCCGGCGCCGAGGCCCGACCGCCCTCGGAGTTCCGGGCCGTCGTCAACGGTCGTTCGCGTCCCGAGGCGTCGGGTCGAGGATCAACGGCGGGCGAGGCGCCCGCTCGAATGCGAAGGCATCCGCGAGGTCCCCAAGCAGCGGCAGCTCCTCACGCACGACCGGGCGCGAGTCCGGTCTGCCGTCGGTCTCGGGGTCCAGGCGCTGTCCGCCGAGGAACCGGTCCTCGATCAGCCTGAGGTACGCGTCGAACGTGAGCGTCTGGTGGTCGATGTACCCGCGGCGCGCGTACGGGCTGATGACCAGCCCCGGCACGCGGAGCCCGTATCCGTTCTCGTCGGCGAGCGGCGGGTTCACGTGGTCGTAGAACCCACCCCAATCGTCCCAGGTGAGGAAGATCGCCGAGCGCCCCCACAGGGGGCTCCGCATCACGGCGTTCACCATGCGGGTGACGTACGTCATACCGGCGCTGATGCCCTTGCTCGACTGGGGATGCTCGCTCTCCGCGTTCCCCGGGACGATCCACGAAACCGAAGGCAGGGTGCCCCGCTCGACCGCCCGCAGGAAGTCGCCGTGATCCCGGATGTTCTCTTGCTGCCCGGTCTCCTCGATCGTGGTGAACCCGGGAAGCGGGTTCTTCGCCGACGGCGTCTTCCCCACCGCCTCCCCGTCGTCCTTGCACGGCGGGAACGAACAGGTCCCGGGCGCCACGTAGTAGGCCCACGAGACGTCGAACCGATCGAGCAACCACGTGATGTCGGTCCACGCGTAGATCGGCTCCTCCCCGTAGTCCCAACGCTCGTCGTCCTCCTTCAGGTCCACGTTCGAGACGCAGGACATCGGGTCGCGGGGATTCAGGCACGAGGCCGACCACCCCGAGATCAGGAAGAGGTGCGCCGGCAGCGTCCAGCCGTCCGTCGGAGCGAACATCCGGTCCTGCAGCACGTACTCGTCGGCATAGGCCCAGTAGTTGGGGATCTTGCTGCGCGTCACGTAGCTCAGCACGTCAGGCTGCAGGTCCGGCCCCAGGAACGGGGCGCACTCGGGGTCCGTGCGTTCGGCGCACCACCGTCGCGTGGACGGGAGCGCGTGGACGAACCCGTTCATCGCCCCGCCGTTGATCGCGGCGACCGCCGAGTGCCGGTCGTGCGGACCGCCCTTGTAGCGCTCGGCGCCCGTCCGGTACACGCAGGACTCCCCGCCGAGGATCGAGTCCGGGACGCAGTCGGCGGGCTCGCCGCGCTCGAACCGGAACCCGTCGGCCCCCGGATACGTGCCGAAGTAGTGATCGAACGAGCGGTTCTCCTGAACGATGAAGATCAGGTGATCGAGCTTGAAGATGCCCTCCGACTCCCTTCGGGGGTCGGGGCTCGGCTCTGCGACGGCCGGAGGCCGAGCCGACTCGTCGTCCCCACTGACGGAGGCCAGCCCGGAGATCGCGAGCATGGCCACCGGGAAGAGTGCGATGAGCGCCACGATGGAGCCGGTCTGTGCCCGGGAGCCCACCGGAAGCGCGACGCGCGGAAGGCGCTGCATCGGGCCATCGAGTCTATCCCCGGACCCCTGCGAGACAAGGACCCGGCCGTCGGTCGCGCGGGGGAAGGCGTCGCCCCGCGCGACCTACACCATCGCCAGGTTGTGCGCTAAAGACGGTCGCCTCCCGTTCCGAGCAGACAATCATGACTAGTCCGCGCATCGGGGGGGCTGCGCCGCTGCGGGCCCGAAGCCTCGCGGCGGTGATCGCCGCCGCGCTCATCCTTGCTTCCCTGCTCGCGGCCCCGGCGCGGGCGGCAGACCCGGAGGAGCGGCCGCCCATCCCCCAGGAGCTGAAGGAAGCGAAGAAGGAGCTGCGCGCGACCAAGGAGAAGATCCGCGCGGGCAACCACAGGCTCAGGACGCTGCAGGAGCAGATGAACCGCCTCGCGACGAGCATCGCGCGGACCGAGCATCGGCTGATCCGCGCCCGTGATCGGCTCCGCGAGCTCCATCTGGAGACCCGTCAGCTCGAGATCGAGGCGCTGCGTCTTGAGGAGGAGCTCGACGAGCGCAACCGCGAGGCCTACATGCTGGGGAGCGCCCCCGTGCTGTACGTGCTCACCGCCTCCTCGGCCGCGGAAGCGGCGGCACGCCTCGGGTTCCTGAACGAGATGAGCCGCCGCGACGAAGAGCTGGCCTTCGAGGTCGCCGTCACGAGCGAACTGATCGCCGGCGCGCGGGTCGAGATCGCACGCAAGTGGCAGGTGATCGAGATCGGCCGGCTCCGACTCGTCGCCGATCGCAAGGCGCTATGGAAGAAGATGGCGCGGTTCCGTCAGCTGGTCGCGGAACTCAACATCCGCGCCGAGCAGATCATGCTCGAGATCTCGAGGCTTCGACCGTTCGGCGTGTGTCCGCTCGACGGGCCGCACGCGATCTCCGACAGCTTCGGCATCATGCACCACCACTCCAAGAAGGAGGGCGGCACGCACGTCCACCAGGGCGTCGACATCGCCGCCGCGATGGGCACGCCCATCATCGCGACGTTCGACGGGGTGGCGGTGGAGTCCTCGAACAGCATCGGGGGTCGGTCCGTGAAGGTGATGGGCGAGTACGGGTTCACGTACAACGCGCATCTGTCGGGTTTCGGACAGCTCGGCCCGGTCGAACAGGGCGACGTGGTCGGCTACGTGGGGGCGACGGGGAACGCGAGCGGCCCGCACCTGCACTTCGAGTGGCACCCCGACGGCGGCGAGGCCGTCGACCCGTACGACTTCCTGATGCTGGTGTGCTAGCGGCGCCGCGTTCCTAGGAGGAGGCGGCGGCGCGCAGGGCGTCCAGCTCGTCCTCGAGGAAGTCGCACAGTCGGCCGATCCCCTCGTCGATCGCCACGCGGATGCGCTCGAGCTCGTCGGCGTCGGCGGCCCGCAAGCGCGCCAGCTCCTCGGCGTTCGACGACCGCAGGCGCTTGGCCTCCTCGCGGTTGAGGGTCCGCAGGGCCTGGATCTCGGCCTCGAACGTCGTCTCGATCATGCCAACCGCGGCATCGATCCGTTCGCGGAGCTCGGCCACGAGGACCTCGCGGAGCTCGTCGAACCTGGCCTCGAGCCGGTCCGGACGGCGGGCCGCGGCGTAGGAGGCCCGGGCCTCGGCGACGAGGTTCACCACCTCCTCCGGCGGGAGCGACTTCGGATGCGGTCGCCGCCGGGGACCGTCGATGCCGTAGAGGGGTCCCGCGGTGGGGCTGCCCGGCTCCATGTCCTCGAACGTAGGGCAGCCCCGCACCTTATTCAACGACCTGGGCTAGCATGGGCCGCCTTCCATGTCCGTCGACCAGGAAGGAGCCACCGTGAAACGTGCGATCGCCAGGCTGCTCGTGCTCGTCCTCGCGTTGTCCGCGATCGCCGTCCCGGCCGGCGCCCGCACGGACGAGGCGCGGGGCGGAGAGCGGGTTCGGGTCCGGATCGTCGACAACCGGTTCCGCCCGCGCGACATCACGATCGCTCGCGGGACGCGGGTGCGGTGGGTGAACCGAGGCAGCAACCCCCACACGACGACCTCGAACACCGATCTCTGGGACTCGGGGACGCTCTCCTCGGGCGAGCGCTTCACGCGTCGGTTCGGCAGACGAGGGACGTTCCGGTATCACTGCGAGATCCACCCGACGATGACTGGGAGGATCATCGTCACCTGAGTCTTCCGCGTTTCGGGCCCGCGGGGTGCGGGAACCACCGGGATATCCGGCCGATCGGGGCCGGCCATCGACACGTGGGAGGCGGCGAACATGCGCGTACGAACGCTATTCCTAGGAGGCCTCATCGGAGCGGCGATCGCGTACCTCTACGACCCGGTCTCCGGCGCCGGCCGCCGGGCACGCCTGCGCGACCAGACCCTGTCCGAACTCCGGACCACGCGCGAGCGGGCCGAGGCCAAGGGACGGCACCTGTCGAACGTCGCGAGGGGCGCCGCAAGCGAGCTCCGGTCGCCCGGTCCGGACGACCGCGACCCCGACGACGCGACGATCTCCGAACGGATCCGGAGCGAGGTCTTCGGCGCGGCCGACGTCCCGAAGGACCGGATCGCGCTGACCGTCGTCGACGGCGTCGCCGAGCTCCGGGGCGAGCTGGACTCCGACGAGGAGATCCGCATGATCGGCGAGCGGGTGTCCTACGTGCCCGGCGTGCGCGAGGTTCGCAACCTGATGCGGGCCCACGGCTCGGCGGCCCCCAACAAGAAGGACTCCCTCGAGGCGAGCGACCAGGCCAAGCGCCGCCGCGCCTCCTGACACGGGCCGCCGGCGCAGAACGGTCAGACGTTCTCGAGCATGACGCCGAGGATTTCCTTGTGCCCGGGGCTGGGCGCCTACAGAATCCACACGCCTTGAGGGCGGCTTTGAGCTGTTGGTTCGTGTCCCGTGGACGAAATCGCGTACACAACGTCGCCAGCGGTGAAGGACGGATCACCTCCCCGAGCTCGGCGATCCCCGCGCGGATGGTCGCCTCCGATGCCGGCGCATACCCAAGAAGGATCGTGGGGGATGCACGCCGGCTCCGAACACGTACGGGCGAAGCGAGTGGAAGAGGATGCCGCGACGGCGGCCCTCCTCGAGGATTGCAGCCTCGTCGTCCCCGCCCGGGAGCGAATCGCGGCGTGCAGACCCGCGGCGATGCCCTGCACGGCAGCCTCCGGGACCGACTCGGCGAGCGCCGCGACGACGGCGTCGCGCCGTTGCGGTAGCGGCTCCGCATCCGGCGCAGGTGCCGGTCGAGCTCTCGGCGTCGATGAAGTCGCCGAGCGCCTGCTGCTCGATCCGGGCCGTGCCCCGAACCATGAGGACCTTCTCGTGCGCCCGCGTCGAGGAGCGCGCGTGGAACGACCAACCACCCGATCCGAAGCGCGGGCGCGAGGGTCTTGCTCGCCGAGCCGGCGTAGACGATCCGCCCGGGCTCGAGCCCTTGAAGCGCCCCCACGGGAGCGCGAAGCTCGCGGATCGTGTACACGGAGACGATCGAGCGGGTGAACTACCTGCCGTACTGGCTGAAACCCGGGATCCGAACGCTCTTCCGGCCGTGGGTCGATCGCGCCGATCGCAAGCAGCTGTCGCCCGGCTCACCGAAGAGCGCTCGACCGACCACGTCGAGTAGGGACGCGTCGCGCTCAGCCAGAGGTCACGAGCAGGCGGACGGTGGACACCAGATCCGGGTCCCCGGATAGGACTGCGTACATCGCACCAGGTATCGTCCATACTGTCGTTCGGCCGGCAGGACCCAACTGCTAGGGCGCTCGCCGAGGTCGTGTCGCGATCCCATCTCGCCGAGCCCCACGATCCCGATGCCGTCGTCCGCAAGCGGCCGGCCAGCGCGATCCCTCGCTCGATCGGCCCGGGGTCGACCCCGTGCCGGTCGAATGGGACGACACGCTGAAGCGCGGCCGCGTGCTCGAGGCGGCCTGAGTTCGGCTCGAGCCGCCGTAGGAGCGCTCGCATGGCCGAGCGGCTCGAGCTGTCGGTGTCAGCCGACCGGCTTAAGAAGCTTCACCGTATCCCCCCTACTGCAGGTGGAGGATGTGCCCGCATGAACGGCACATGAGAATCGCGCACCAAGGGGGAGGGGATTCCGATCCTCTCACCGTGGTGCCCGGCCGCGGGTCCACGTTGTGGGCGTCGAAGGACGGCCCCGGATGTTCACGGGCTCGATCACCCGTGACCACCGTCGCGGATCGACACGACGTGGCCCTCTCGGGGGAAAGAGGTCTCGTCGATGCTGCGCAGCGTCATCGCGTCGAGCCTGAAGTTCCGTCGGCTCGTCGTTGCGGTCGCGGCGGGGATGCTCGTCGTCGGCATCATCCAGCTTCGACACATGCCGGTCGACCAGCTGCCGGAGTTCGGACCGACGCTGGTAGAGGTTCGCACCGAGGCCCTCGGGCTCTCGGCGAGTGAAGTCGAACAGCTCATCACGGTTCCGCTCGAACAGGACCTGCTGAACGGCGTCGCCTTCGTCGAGGAGATCCATTCGGAGTCGGTGCCCGGCCTCTCGTCCGTGGTCATGATCTTCGAGCCGGGAACGCCGCTCCTGGACGCCCGCCAGGTGGTGGCCGAGAAGGTGGCCGAAGCCGCCGTCGCCCTGCCGGGGGTTTCCGCCCCGCCTCAGATGTTGCAGCCGCTGTCCTCGACCAGCCGGGTGGTGACCGCGCGGCTGTCCTCGGAGGAGATGTCGCCGATCGACATGTCGGTGCTCGCCCGCTGGGTGATCGGCCCGAGGCTCCTGGGTGTGGAGGGTGTCGCAAACGTCTCGATCTGGGGCTGGCGGGATCGTCAGCTGCAGGTGTTGGTCGATCCGCAGCAGCTCCGAGACGCCGAGGTCTCGCTCCAGCAGATCGTCAACACGACGGGGAACGGGCTGTGGGTCTCGCCGCTCACGTTCCTGGAGGCCTCGACGCCCGGAACGGCGGGGTTCATCGACACGCCCAACCAACGTTTGGGCATCCGACACGTGCTGCCGATCCGAAACGCCGAAGACCTCGCCCAGATCCCGATCGAGGACGACGAGGGCAACGCCGTCATCGTGGATGGTCAACCGGTGCGCCTCGGGGACGTGACCCAGGTGGTCGAGGATCACCAACCGCTGATCGGCGACGCGCTGTTCCGCGATGGTGACGGGGAGGGACTCCTCCTGGTCGTCGAGAAGTTCCCAGGCGCCAACACCCTCGAGGTGACGCAGGGCGTCGAGACCGCGTTCGAGGACATGCGTCCCGGACTCTCCGACATGCAGATCGACACGTCCCTGTTCCGACCTGCGAACTACATCGAGACCTCCACGGACAACATCGTCAGGGCGCTGGCGATCGGCGCTCTCCTGTTGCTGCTCGTCCTCGCCCTCATGTTCTTCGAGTGGCGCGCCGTCGTGACCTCCGCGGCCGCGATCTTGGTGACTGCCACTGTTGCGGCCTTCGTGCTGTACCTGCGCGACGCTCCGGCGAATACGCTGGCCCTGGCCGGGTTGCTCATGGCCGTCGGGGTCGTCATCGACGACGCCGTCGTCGACGTTCGGAATCTCAAGGACCGGCTCCGGAGTCACGGCGAAGAGGACACGGGCGCTCCCGCGTGGCGCACGGTGCTCGATGCGTCGTTGGGCGTCCGGACCTCGCTCCTGTTCGCCACGCTCATCGTGGTGGCGCTCGTCGTTCCCGCCTTCTTCCTGGAGGGCCAGCCGGGCGCGTTCCTCCCGCCGATCGCGGTCTCGTACCTCATCGCGGTGGCGGCGTCCATGGTTGTCGCGGTGACGCTCACGCCCGCGCTGGGCCTGATCCTGCTGTCCAACGGCCCCGCCGCGGGCCGTGAGTCGCCGGTGGTTCGCTGGTTGCGCCGCGGCTTCGACAGGACGGTGCCCGGTGCGATCCGGAACGTGCGATGGGGGTACGGCGTCGCCGGCGTCCTGCTCCTCATGGGACTCGTGGCGTTGCCCTTCCTCGAACGAGATGGATCCGTCCACCTGAGGGTGTCCGACGTCCTCGTCCAGTGGGATGCGGCGCCCGGTACGTCGCTGCCCGAGATCAATCGGATCACCTCGGATGCCGTAGCGGAACTCGGTTCGTTGCCCGGCGTTCGCAACGTCAGTGCGCACGTCGGCCGAGCCGTCCACTCCGATCAGGTCGTCAACGTCAACAGCGGCGAGATGTGGCTGAGCCTGGACCCCTCGGCGGACCACGAGGCCACGGTCGACTCCGTGGAGCACGTGCTCGCGAACTATCCCGGCCTCTCGCACGACGTCCTGACTTACCCGGAGGACCGGATCACCGACGTCTTGCAGGGAACGGATGAGGACGTCGTCGTCCGCATCTACGGGCCCGAGGGATCCGTCCGAGAGGCCAAGGCGGAGGAGGTCCGGACCCTGCTGTCCGGCATCGACGGCATCGAGCGCCCGACCGTGGAGGTCGCGACCACCGAGCCGGTGGTCGAGATCGAGGTCGATCTCGAGAAGGCGCAGCAATACGGGATCAAGCCGGGGGACGTCCGACGCTCCGCCGCGATCCTCCTGTCCGGGCTCGCGGTGGGCAACCTGTTCGAGGAACAGAAGGTGTTCGACGTCGTCGTGTGGGGGACGCCGGAGATCCGACAGAACCTGAGCGACGTCCGAGACCTGCTCATCGACACGCCGACCGGAGAGCACGTTCGACTGGGGGACGTCGCGGAGGTGCGGGTCGCGCCGAACCCGACCGTCATCCGGCACGAGGCCGTCTCGAACTACCTGGACGTGAGCGCGTCCGTCGCCGGGCGCGACGTCGGGCGCGTGGTCGACGACGTGGAGAGCGCCGTCCGGGGGGTGAACTTCCCCCTGGGCCATCACGCCGAGATCCGCGGGGCGTTCGTCACGGAGCAGGGATCGCGTTCTCGGTTCCTCGCGATCGCGATCGCCGGGGCGATCGCCGTGTTCCTGCTCATGCAGGCGGCATTCACCAGCTGGCGGCTCGCGATCCTGGCCTTCGCGACGCTGCCGCTCGCGCTCACCGGCGGGCTGGTGGCCGTCCTGATCGCCGGCGGCACGCTCACGCTCGGGTCGTTCGCGGGCCTCGCGGCCGTGCTCGGGATCGCGGCCCGGAACGGGGTGCTCACAACACGGGAGTATCAGCGACGGGAACGAGATGGACAGCCGTTCGGCGAGGAGGTCGTCATCGACGGGACCGGTGAGCGGTTCGCGTCCGTCGTCACGACGGCGCTGGCGACCATCGCGGCCCTCGTGCCTATGGTCCTAGCCGGCGAGGCGGCCGGCACGGAGATCGCCCGCCCGATGGCCATCGCGATGATCGGCGGACTGATCAGCTCGACGGTCCTGGCGCTGTTCGTCATGCCGTCGATCTATCTGCGTCATGGGTTCGTCTCCCGAAGGGACGACGTGGCGGAGGACCTCGGGGTGGTCGTGGTCCCCGAGGCGACCTCCGACGTCGCCCCGATCCCCGCGGCGTGATCGAGAGGTGGTGGGATCGATGAAGCGCGAACGTCGATGGGTCGTTGCGGCTCTACTGTTGGGAGCCCTCGTGCTCCCGGCGTGCCGGGAGGTGACGACCGAAGAGCCGACCGGGAGCGAGCCGTATCGGGTGGAGCCCATCGAGGGCACCGACGTGGCCCGCGTGATCTTGACGGAGGAAGGCGCCCAGCGGATCGGCCTTGAGACCGCGACGGTCGTCGAGTCGGTCGCGGGGTCGGAGGTCCCTGCGTCCGCCATCTGGATCGATGTCGACGGGCAGGAGTGGGTCTACACGAGCCCCGAGGCGCTGACCTTCGTTCGCGAACCCGTGGTCGTGGATCGGTACGAGGACGATGCGGCCCTGCTCGGTGAGGGTCCCGAGCCCGGGACCGAGGTGGTGTCGGTCGGCGTCGCAGAGTTGATCGGCTCCGAGCTGGGGATCTGACGGGCGACATGTTGAGTTCGAGGGGGCGGACGCGGCGATGATGCGCTGGATCGTCGGCTCGAGCCTGAAGTTCCGCTACATCGTGGCCGCCTCGGCCGCGGGACTCATGTTCTTCGGCGTTCAGCAGCTCCGCGGAACGCCGGTGGACGTGTTCCCCGAGTTCGCCCCGCCGAGGGTAGAGATCCAGACCCTCGCTCTGGGTCTTTCGGCCACCGAGATCGAGAACCTCGTGACCGTCCCGTTGGAGCAGGCGCTGAACGGCGTCCCGGATCTCGACACGATCAGGTCGAAATCGGTCGAGCAGCTCTCGCAGATCGAGCTGATCTTCGGGCAGGGCACGGATCTGCTCACCGCGCGGCAGCTGGTCGCGGAACGGATCGCGGCCGTCTCCCCGACCTTGCCGCGCTGGGCCGCCCCCCCGGTCATGATCCAGCCGCTGTCGGCAACGAGCCGCGTCATGAAGATCGGGATGACGTCGGACCGCTACTCCCTCATCGACCTGTCGATGACCGCGTACTGGAAGGTGCGGGCCCGGCTCCTCCGAGTGCCCGGCGTCGCGAACGTCCTGATCTGGGGTGAGCGCATCAAGATGCCGACCGTCCAGGTCGACCCCCAGCTGCTCCGCAAGCACGATCTGACGCTGGAGCAGGTCATGACCGTGACGGCGGACGCGATCGACGCGGGCCTCCTGCGGTTCTCGGAGGGGGGCTTCATCGGGACCGGTGGGTTCATCGACACCCCTCAGCAGCGCCTGCAGGTGCGCCACAGCATCCCGATCCTGACCGAGCGCGACCTCGCCAGGGTCCCGATCGTGGAGCGAGGCGGCGAGGTGCTGCGACTGGAGGACGTCGCCGACGTGGTCATCGACACTCCGCCGCTCATGGGCGACGGCGTCATCAACGACGGTCCCGGCCTCCTCCTGGTCGTGCAGAAGCTGCCGTGGGCCAATACGGAGGACGTGACCTCCGGCCTCGACGAGGCGATCGCGGAGCTCGAACCGGCCCTCCCCGGGATCCGAATGGATCCCACGATCTTCCGGCCGGCCACCTTCATCGACCAGTCGATCGCGAACCTCCGCAACGCGATCATCCTGGGCGCGCTGCTCATGATCCTGATGCTCGGGGCGTTCCTGTTCGAGTGGCGCACCGCGCTGATCAGCATCACCGCGATCCCCCTGTCGCTGGTCGCCGCGGGGCTGGTCCTGTACTGGCGCGGGGTCACGATCAACACCATGGTCCTGGCGGGACTGGTGATCGCCCTCGGCGACATCGTCGACGACGCGATCATCGATATCGAGAACGTGGTTCGCCGCCTGCGTGAACAGCGCGCGATGGGCCAGAACGTGTCCACGGCCCGGGTCATCCTCGAGGCGTCCCTGGAGGTGCGCAGCGCGATCGTCTACGCCACGCTGATCGAGGTCGTCGCGATCGTTCCGATCTTCACGCTGGAGGGTCTGTCGGGTTCCTTCTTCCGCCCCCTGGCGCTGTCGTACTCGCTCGCGCTCCTCGCGTCGATGGTCGTCGCGCTAACGGTGACGCCCGCGCTGAGCCTGATCTTCTTCCGGAGCCGGAAGTCGCTTCAGCACCGGCCGTCCCCACTCGTTGCGCCGCTGCAGCGCGGGTACGAGCTCATCCTCAACCGGATCGTCTACCGTCCGCGCCGCTCGTACGTCGCCGTCGGGCTCACCGCCGCGCTGGGGATCGCGATCGTTCCCTTCCTCGGACAGGACCTGCTCCCGTCGTTCAAGGAGCGGGACTTCCTGATGCACTGGTTGGGCAAACCCGGCACGTCCCGCACCGAAGAGGTCCGGACCACGATGAGGGTCAACCGGGAACTGCTCGCGATCCCGGGCGTGCGCAACGCGGGGTCCCACATCGGGCAGGCGCTCAACTCGGACGAGCCCTACGGCATCTACTTCGGGGAGAACTGGGTCAGCGTCGACCCCAAGGTCGACTACGACGAGACGCTTGCCAAGATCCAGGAGACGGTCGACGCCTATCCCGGCATCTACCGCGACGTGCAGACCTACCTGAAGGAGCGGATCCGCGAGGTCCTCACCGGGTCGAGTGACGCGATCGTGGTCCGCATCTTCGGCCCCGATCTCGCCGTCCTCCAGGAGAAGGCGCAGGAGGTCAAGGGCATCCTCGAGGACATCGACGGCGTGGTGGATCCCTTCGTCGACACGGTCGAGGACATCCCTCAGATCGAGATCGAGGTCGATCTCGCCGCCGCACGGGAGTACGGCCTCAAGCCCGGTGACGTTCGTCGCTCGGCCTCGACCCTGATCATGGGGGAGGAGGTGGGTGACCTCTTCCGGAACGGACAGACATTCGACGTGAACGTGTGGAGCACACCGGAGACGCGGGAGAACCTCACCGACATCGAGAACCTGCTGATCGACACCCCTTCGGGCGAGTACGTCCACCTGGCCGACGTGGCCGACCTTCGGATCGTGCCGACGCCAAACGACATCCATCACGAGGAGCTGTCCAGGAGCATCGACGTCAGCGCGAACGTCGACGGGCGGGACCTCGGGTCCGCCGTCGGCGAGCTCCAGGACCGGATGGAGGAAGTGCAGTGGCCGCTCGAGTTCCGGACCGAGTTGCTCGGGGAGTTCACCGAGCGGCAGGCAGCACAGAAGCGTCTGTTCGTGTTCGCGATCGCCGCGGCGGTCGGCGTGTTCCTCCTGCTCCAGGCGTCGTTCGCGAGCTGGCGGCTCGCGCTGCTGTCGTTCCTGACGCTTCCGATCGCGCTGGTCGGAGGCGTGCTGGCCGCGTACCTCGGCGGCGGCGTGCTCACCCTCGGATCCCTGGTCGGATTCTTCACCGTGCTGGGGATCGTCGCCAGGAACGGCATCATGCTCATCAGCCACTACCAGCACCTGGAGCAGTTCGAGGGCGAACCGTTCGGGCTCGGGCTCGTGATCCGAGGCGCTCGTGAGCGGGTCGTGCCGATCATGATGACCGTCTTGACGACGGGGTTGGTCCTGATCCCGCTCATCGTCGCCGGACAGATCCCCGGCAACGAGATCGAGCACCCGATGGCCATCGTGATCCTCGGCGGCCTGATCACGGCGACGCTCCTGAACCTGTTCGTCGTTCCCGTCCTCTACCTGCACTTCGCCAAGGGGGGGCGCCGGACGTCCGGAGGTGGCCTGCCCGTTACCGCCTGATGCGGGCATCACGGATGGTCGGGGTGCGGTTTCCTCGCCCGGTCGCTGTCGCGGGGGCGATCTTGCTTCTCGCGTCAGGCTGCGACCGGAGCCGGCAGGAGAACACGTCTAGACCCGACGGCGCATCGGATTCTCGTCGACCGTCGCCGAGCCCGCTGTGTCGCCTCCGTCAGTCGTCACGATGGCGGACTACGACCCTCGCTTCTTCGACGAGATCTCGCACATCGTCGACCACCCGTGGTTCCCGCTCGAACCCGGGACTAGATTCGTCTTCAGGGGGTCCGCGCTCGACGGCAAGCAGATCAACCTGGCGTCTCGGTCACGGATCAGGAACCGGATGTCTCGAAGCCGCCCCACCGAGAGGTTCCGGGCCTGCTGCGTGACCCACGCCGAATCTGGGTTCCTGGTGACGCCGAGGACGAGCACCCGTCTGGACCCGAGCTCGATGGTGAAGAGCACGTACAGCGTGCGGAGCCACGCCGTCTCCACCGTGAAGAAGTCAAGGGCCAAGATCGCGTGAGCCTGCGAGCGGAGGAACTCCCTCCACGAGGGACCCATCCGGCGAGGGGCAGGGCCAAGATGGTGCCGACGAAGGACCGTGCGGATCGTCGTGGCTGAGACCGTGATGCCGAGCTTCAGCAGCTCACCGCGGATCCTGAGGTAGCCCCACCTCGGGTTCTCCCCGCCAAGCGAGTATGAGCTCCACCGCCTCCGGATCGAGTCCTGGCCGGCCACGCCTCCGACGGCGATACGTCCATTTGCGACGGACCAGCTCCCGGTGCCACCGAAGGAGCGTGCGCGGGCTTACCACGAACGCCTTCCACCGGCTCTCGGAGGACGCGGCTCGCCGCGGCGAACAGGATTCGATCCCGTCGTCGAAACAATGGCCGGCGAGCGCGCCTCGAGAGCACCTTTACCTGATGTCGGAGAACGAGCAGCTCGGCTTCCCGCTCCAGTCACTGCGCTACAGTGGAGCCAGCGCGCTGAGCAGGCTGCGAACGACGAAGTACACGAGCGAGAGCAGCAATCCGGTGCCTCCTCGGCCGGGACGAAGTCGGCGATGCTAGCCGAGAAGCTGCTGCTCACGGAGGGTGTCGCGATTCGTGCACCCTTCAGGTTGCCGGAGGAAGCGCACCTCGACCGGCTCAGGCTGCCTGGGAGAAGATGAGGAGAGGAGACCGCAGGGAGCGGGCGTTACTCGTGTGGATTATGTACGTGCCCGGGGTGGGATTCGAACCCACATGGCCCGAAGGCCCTCGCTTTTTAAGAGCGATTCGTCTGCCTATTCCGACACCCGGGCGCTGGGCAGCGTATCGCGCTAGGAACCCTCGAGGATCCTGACCTTCTCGAGGTAGACGGCCTCGGCCGGCTGCTGGCCGGCGATGCCCGCCGACGGGTCCTGGATCTCCAGGCCCTGGATCCGCCTCGCGACGTCGAGCCCTTCGACGACGTTCCCGAAGATCGTGTAGTTCGGGGCCGAGTCCAGGCCGTGGCCGCCCTCGCCCGTCACGATGAAGAACTGGCTGCCGCCCGTGTCGGGGCCGGCGTTGGCCATCGCGAACGTCCCGGGGCCGTAGGACTCGTCCCCGGTGAGCTCGTCGGGGATCGAGTACCCGGGGCCGCCCGAACCGCTCCCGGTCGGGTCGCCGCCCTGGATCACGTCGATCGAGGTATCGAGCCGGTGGATGCGCTGGCCGTCGAAGTACCCCTCCTGCGCGAGGAAGACGAACGAGTTCACCGTCTCGGGCGCCAGCTCGGCGAGGAGTTCGATGACGATCGTCCCGCACGAGGTCTGGATCTCGGCCGTATACGTCTGACCCTCCTCGATCACCTGCGCGGGCGCGGAGAACTGCGGCTTCGGACGGAGCGCGCCCTTCGGCTGCTCGCCGTTGCAGGCGACCTGTTCCGGGCCGGGCTCGGGGTCCACGGTCCCGATCTGCTCACCGGTGGCGCCCGTCGGGCCGGTTGCCTCGCCGGTCGTCTCACCCGTCGCGCCGCTTGCCGCCGGCGGTTCGTCGTCCCCGCCGGCGAACGCGATGAACACGCCGAGCGAGCCGAGCAGCGCGATCACGAGCGCGATCGCGATCGTGCGCATCTGCTTGCGGCGCTGGGCTTGCATCCTCTCGGCCTGGCGGCGCTGATGCTGCTTCGCGAGGTGTCGGTTCCGGGTGTTCTTCGGCACGGCGGCCCAGGTTACCGAACGGCCGGTGGTTCGGGGCCACCGGATGCGTCGAGCATCTCGAGCACGAGCCCGTCGAGGATGTCGGTCTCGGAGACGACCGCCCGATCGAACCCGAACCGGCGCATCGCCTCGAGGAGGATCACGGCGCCCGCGACGATCACGTCTGCGCGCCCGGGCGCCATCACGGGCAGCGCGGCGCGCTCTGCGGTCGTCATCCCGGACAGGCGGGCGAGGACGCGTTCGGCGTCGGCGAGCTCGAGCACGGTCCGGTGGATCCGCTCCGGGTCGTAGAACCCGAGGCCGAGCGCGATCGCCTGCACCGTGGTCGACGTGCCGGCGACGGCGACGAGCGTCCGGGCCTCGGGAACCGGCACGGCCCGTTCGACCCGGTCGAGCAGGCCCCCGACCTCCTCGGCCATCGCCCTGAGCTCGCGCTCCTCGGGTGGGTCGTGTTCGACGAACCGCTCGGTGAGACGGACGGCCCCCATCTGCATCGAGATCGCGGCAGCAGGGCGGCCGGCGCCGAGGACGAACTCGGTCGAACCGCCCCCGATGTCGAGCACGAGGTACGGGGGTGGCGCGTCGAGATCCGCGTCGTCGAGGCCGCTCGTCGCGCCGAGGAACGCGACCTCGGCCTCGCGCTCCCCGCTCAGCACCTCGAGCTCGGCGCCGGCTTCCTCAACGAGCCGCTCGTACGCCGAGCCGTTCGAGGCGTCGCGCAGCACCGCGGTCGCCCCGACGCGGACCCGTTCGGCGTGCAGCGCCCGTGCGCGGCGGACGTACGTCTCGAACACGCCGGCGGTGCGAGCGAGTGCTTCGCTCTCGATCCGGCCGGTCTCGTCCACACCTTTCCCGAGCCGCGTGATCACCGAGTCGCGCGCGAGCTCTCCGTGGCCACCGCCCTCGAGCGGCTCGGCGACGAGCAGACGGATCGTGTTCGTGCCCTGGTCGATCGCCGCGACGCGGCCGGCGCGTTCGTGGTGGACGGGCTCGACGCGCTCGGCGGTCCACCGACCGACCGGGTCGTCGGCGCCGGCGACGTGGTTGGCGTAGTGCGCATGGAGGCACTTCAGACCGACACGGGTTGCCCCGACGCCGCCGAACACCCCCGCGCGCGGATCGTCGCGGGCGCGCTCGCGCGCGTACTCGGCGTGGACGCGTTCGACGGCGAAGGCGAAGTCCGGGTCGGCGTGGATCCGTTCGTTCAGCTCGGCGATCGCGCCCCCGGACTCGAGCCGCGACACGGCACGCACCGCATCCGGACACGTGAGCCAGAACAGCGTGGGGAACGGCGTGCCGTCGGCGTCGAAGGGCGCATTCCGCGTGACGAGGGGATGGGCGCCGGGACAGCGAGCGACCACCGTGAACGGGACGGTGGGTTCGCGCCCGAGCTGCTCGGCGACGATCCGGAGGTCGCTGCCGCGGAGCTCGCCCACGGGGGGCGCTACTTGCGCTTGTGTTCGACGGAGCGCTTGTAGTCGACCTGGCGCTCCTCGCTCTGGCGCATGAATTTCTTCAGCCGTGCCTCGAAATCGGGATCCGAGCCCCGACGGACGCGCGGCGGCGCCGGATCCTGCAGGGCCTTGATCGACAGGTCGATCTTGCCGTCCTCCTTGATGGCGATGACCTTCGCCTGGACGACGTCGCTCTCCCGCAGGTGGTCGTGGACGTCCTTGACGTAGTTCCGGTCGATCTCGGAGATGTGCACGAGCCCCATCTTCCCGCCCTCGAGGGTCAGGAACGCGCCGTACGGGGTGATGCGGCTGACGGTCCCTTCGATGACCGCACCGACCTCCAGGTCTGCCAGGGCTCCTCCTCGGTTCCGCTCCGGCGCATCGCCGGGGCGGTCAGTCTCCCATCGGGCCCGAAGCGCCGTCAACGGAACCGTGAGGAGCGGGCTCGGAGGCCGAACGACCCGCGCGGATCTCTCGGGCCTACCCGAGTGCTTCGATCACAGATCGGGCCTCGGGATCGGCGTGGGTGCGTTGGTTGCGAGCTCGTCCGCGTCTTCCACGATCACCACGGGGCCCGGCTTGCCACCGCTTTCGATGACCGCCTCGACCTCGCCAAGTGCCTCGAGCGTGCGACGGCGGATGTCACGGAACGTGTCCAGTGTCGAACTCCGCATGGCCCCGATGTCGCTCTCGGCACGATTGGCCTCCACCTTCGCCTCTGCGACGATGCGCTCGGCCCGGATCTGGGCATCGCGCTCGTCCGATCGGGCGCCGGCCCGGATCCGGTCGGCCTCCTGCCGCGCCTCCCCGATGATCCGCTCGGCCTCGTCGTGCGCTTGCACGATGATCCGGTCGGCGTCCACCTTCACGTCGGCGAGGACCTGATCGGCCTCGACCTGCGCATCGCGCTGGAGACCGCTCACCTGTTGGTCGAACGTGCGTAGCAACTCGGTCACGCGATCGGACACGCCATCGTAGGGATCGGGGCGCAACATCCCGAGCTCCGCACGCGCGGCGTCCCGCTCCCGCCGCGTCTCGAGCAGCTCGGTGCGCGTTTCTTCCAAGCGAGACTCCAGCGTGAGGACGCTCGCAGCCACGCGCTTCAGATGCTCCGCCACCTGATCCGGGGCGAAGCCCCGACGCACCCGGTCGAACCCACCAGACTCGACCCGATCCCCGGCTGCGCCCTCCGCGTGCTCGAGGTCGGGCTTCTCGACAGCCATGCCGCCTCCCTTCACACGCCGCGCACGCAGCGTGTAGATCAAGGTCACCGTAAGCCCATCGGGAGTCACCCCGCCAGGACCGAAAGTCGGTATTCCCCGCGGATCCAGGCGCGGGTGGCCGCGGTGCCCCGCCCACGGAGGTCTCGTTCGGTGCCGGAACGCAAGAAATCCCGCCCGCATCGCATCGTTCGCGGGGTCCGGCTGGCTGGAGGGAGGGCGTCTCCCTCGATCGGCTAGCAGTCGGCGGGCGGCTTGCCGGCGATCAGGAAGGCCACCTCGCCGGGTGCGACCATGCCCAGGCACGCGCGGGCGAGCTCCTCGAGATGCACCGGGTCGTGGAGCGCGGAGATCTCGCCACGCAACTCCCCGTTCTGCGACTGGAGCTCCGCCGCCAAGCGATCGAGCTCGGCGATCCGGCCCCGCTGCTCGAGCAGCTGGCGGGCGGGGACGACGGCCATGACGATGAGGACGGAGACCGCCACGAGGAGGGCGGCGGCCCGGCCGGTGAGCCTCGGACGGTCGCGTTCGAGACGAGGCCGAGGCTGCTTCGGCGTCGGGCGTCGCTTCGATGCGACCTTCATGCCGACCTCCGGCGGAGCGCCGACGCCCCCGCGTACCGAGCCTGGTCGCCCAGCTCCTCCTCGATCCGGAGCAGGCGGTTGTACTTCGCGGTCCGCTCGCTCCTCGTCGGCGCGCCAGACTTGATCTGGCCGCTGTTCGTCGCGACGACGAGGTCGGCGATCGTCGTGTCCTCGGTCTCGCCGGAACGGTGGCTCACCATCTGGCCGTAGCCGCTGCGCGCCGCCAGCTCGATCGTGTCGAGCGTCTCGGTGAGCGTCCCGATCTGGTTCACCTTGATGAGGATCGCGGTCGCGACGCCCTCGCGGATCCCGCGCGCCAACCGATCGGGATTCGTGACGAACAGGTCGTCACCCACGATCTGGCACGCCGAGCCGAGCTCTGCCGTGAGGGCCGCCCATCCCTCCCAGTCGTCCTGCGCGAGCGGATCCTCCAGCGACACGACAGGGAAGCCGTCGAGCAGCCCTCGCCAGTACGCGACCATGTCGTTCGAGGACCGCTCGGCGCCCTCGAGGTGATACACGCCGTCGCGGTAGAGCTCGGAACAGGCCGGGTCCATCGCGAGCGCGACCTCGTCGCCGGCCTCGAGCCCCGCGGTCTCGATCGCGTCGACGAGAAGCTGCAGCGCCTCCGCGCCGCTCGAGATCTCGGGCGCGAACCCCCCCTCGTCGCCGACGCCCGTCGACAGGCCCTTGCCCTTCAGCGACGCCTTGAGCGCCTGGTAGATCTCGGAGCACCACCGCGTGGCCTCCGAGAGCGAGGCCGCGCCGACCGGCGCGAGCATGAACTCCTGGAGCTCGAGCTCGTTGTCGGCGTGCGCGCCGCCGTTGATCACGTTCATGCACGGGACCGGCATCACGTGCGCGTTCGAGCCGCCGAGCGAGCGATAGAGCGGGAGGCCGAGCGAGTCGGTCCCCGCGCGCGCGACCGCGAGCGATACGCCGAGGAGCGCGTTCGCGCCGAGGTTCGACTTGTCGGGGGTCCCATCGAGGTCGAGCAGCAGCCGGTCGATCCGCCGCTGATCCAGCGCGTCCTCGCCGACCACGACGGGCGCGATCACCTCCGTGACGTTCGCGACCGCCTGGAGCACGCCCTTGCCGCCGTACCGCTTCGGGTCGTCGTCGCGGAGCTCGAGCGCCTCGTGCTCGCCGGTCGAGGCCCCGCTCGGGACCGCCGCGCGGCCGAACGCCCCGTCCGTGAGCAGCACGTCGACCTCGATGGTGGGATTGCCGCGGGAATCGAGGATCTCGCGCGCCGCGAGGGTTTCGATGAGGGACACGGGGGCCGAATCCTAGCCCGGCGGAGCCTGCAGCGGGTGGATTTCGCCCGGCCGGCGTGGCGGGCCTAGACTCCTCGCGTGGAGCCATCTGAGGAGCGGCACGACCAGCCGGAGCGCTGCTGCTTCGACGACTGGGTCGATAGCTGGGACCGCAAGACGCAACGGCGCGACACCGTCAACGCTGTCACCGCCTCGCTCCTGAAGACGATCACCGACCTCGGCGTCTCGGGCCGAACCGTCCTGGACGTCGGGTGCGGGATCGGCGACCTCGCGATCGGGATCGTGGCCGCGGGCGCGACGAGCGCGACAGGCTACGACCTGTCCCCCAAGGCGATCGACCGCGCCCGGGCGCTCGCGCAGCGGCGCGGGGTGGGCGACCGGACCACGTTCGAGGTGGGCGACGGATCGAAGTTCGAACTGCCCAAGGCCGACATCGTGACGATCAACCGGGTGGTCTGCTGCTACCACGATGCCGACGGCATCCTGGAGCGGACGCTCGCCGCCGCAGGCAGCGTCTACGCGATCTCGGCCCCGATCTCGAGCGGGGCGACGGGCATCTACAACCGAACGCAGAACGCCTTCTGGAACGTCGTCTACCGGCTACGGGACAAGCACTACGGTGGCCTCCGCACCTTCATCCACGACATCGAGCGCATCGACGGGAGGATCAACGCTGCCGGCTTCCGACGCGTCCACCACGAGCGGCGCCGGGTCGTCTGGGACCTGGCCGTCTACGCGCGCTGAGGCGGCTTCTTCACGAAGTCGAACGAGCGACCGGCCTCGTCGAACCCGAGCTTCGCGTACATGTGCTTGGGCCAGTCCTCGTCGTCGGCCGCGAGGTACACGAGGTCGGCGTCGTCGGCACGAGCGGCCCGGACCGCCGCCAGCACCGCCGCCCGCGCGTATCCCTGGCCGCGGTGCGCCTTCAGCGTGACGACGTCCTCGATCTGCGCGACCCCGTCGAGCACCATGAGCTGGGCTCCGGCGACAACGTGCCCGTCGACGCGAACACCGTAGAGCCGAGCGCCGGCCGACTCGACGAGCACGTCGAGGAACCCGGCCAGCATCCGCGCCGCGTCGTCCGAGATCCCTTCCTCTTCTTCGAGATGCGAGAGGAACCACATCGCCTTCGCGCTTTCGAGATCGACCTCCTCCGCGCGATCGTCCGTCCACGCGTCCGGCTCCCGGGCGTGCACCATCACGACGTTGCGGTCGACCTCGTACCCGAGGGCGGCGAACCCCGGCGCGAGCCGCTCGCCCTGCCCGGCGTCGGAGACCCAGATCACGCGGTGCTCGAGCCCGGCGCGGCCGAGGACGTCGTCGGCGTCGGCGGCGAGCTGCTCGGCCTCGACCCCGTCGAGCGGCGGATCCGTCCAGACCCAGTTGCTGTCGAAGCGTCTCGGGAACGCCTCGTGGAAGTACGCGGTGCCGAACCGGCTCCGCTCCGTCCGCGTCGAGAGCCGCCGCTCGAGGTCGCGTTCGAACGCGTCGATGCGCTCGAGCGCCTCGGTCACACGCGGGCCTCCCGGAACAGTGCCCGCACCTCGTCCTCGGGGACGTCGTCGAGCGTCAGCCCGCGCTCCTCGAGCATCTCGTTGAACCGCTCGTAGCGTTCGGCAAAGCCGCGCACCGTCCGGCGGAGCGCGCTCTCGGGATCGACACCGAGCCTGCGGGCGACCGACACCGTCGCGAACAGCACGTCGCCGATCTCCTGCTCGGCGTTGTCGGCGTCGGTGTGCGTCTCGAGCTCGCCGACCTCCTCCTTCAGCGCCTCGAGCGCCGAGTCGACCGAGCGCCACTCGAACCCCCAGCCCGCCGCACGGCGCTGGACCTTCGACGCGCGCGCGAGCGCGGGGAGCGTCTCGGGGATGTCGTCCTCGAGCGGCTGCTGCCCCTTCTCGTCCGCCTTGATCCGCTCCCAGTTCACGAGCACCTCGTCGGCCCCCGCGACCTCGACGTCGCCGAACACGTGGGGATGGCGGCGGATCAACTTCTCGACGATCCCCTGCGCGACGTCGTCGACGTCCCACGCACCGTCGTCGGCCGCCATCTGCGCGTGGAACACCACCTGGAGCAGGACGTCGCCGAGCTCCTCTCGGAGGCGATCACCGTCGCCCGCGTCGATCGCGTCGAGCGTCTCGTGCGTCTCCTCGAGCAGGTGGCGCGCGAGCGACGCGTGCGTCTGCTCTCGGTCCCACGGGCAGCCGCCAGGACCGCGCAGCCGCGCCATCACCCGGACGAGGTCGAGCAGCCGTTCGCCCTGCCGGGAGGAAGGGACCTGCCCCTCGGGGACGTGCGCGAGCATTGTCGCCTCGGACCGGGGATCCGGTCGATCGGTCACGGCGCGATCGCGCCGGTCGGTTGGCCTTCCTCGCCCTCGGCCGCGGTGCTCCGGACCGCGACGACCTCACCCGTCTCGGGATCGAACCTGCCGAACCGCGGGTTCACGTCGATGTCCGTCGAATCCAGCTGCTCGAGCATCCACTCCTGGAACACCTGTCCGGCGCCGCCCGCGCGGAGCCGCTCCTCGACGTCCTCGAACGGCGCCACCTCGCGGCTCACCATCCTGATCACGTGCCAGCCGAACTGCGTCTCCACCGGCCCCGAGATCTCTCCCGGCTCGAGCTCGAGCGCCCCGGCGACGAAGTCGGCGTCGAACTGCGCGAGGAACTCCGCCTCCGAGTAGGCCCCGAGGCTCCCCCCGTTCCGGGCCGAACCCGGGTCGATCGATTCACGCCGCGCGACCTGTTCGAACGTCTCCGGCGTCACCTCCTCGGCGATGCGCTCGGCCTCGGCCTCGTCATCGACGAGGATGTGCGCCACCTCGAGCGTGGTGAACGTGCCGAGCTGCTCGTCGTACTGCGCCCGGAGCGTCTCCTCGTCGAGCCGCTCCTCCGCCACGGCCTCCCGCACGACGTTCAGCAGCAGGACCCGCTCCGCGAGCCGGCGCAGGTCCGCCCGCTCGAGATCCGCCTCGGCGAGCCGCTCGTCGAGCGCCTCGGCACCGTCGAGGCTCGTCTCGACCTGCGAGATCGCGTCGTTCACCATGCTCGCCTCGACCGCGAGGTGGTGCTCGGCCGCGTACGCCTTCGCGAGCTCCTCGACGATGTCGTTCGACAGCGTGAAGCGCGCGCACGCCGCATCCTGCGACTCGAACGGCGCCGGCGTCCCGCACGGCGCCCCCGAGAGCTCGGACAGGAACTCGAACAGGACCATGTCGCGCTCGAGCTGGTCGATCGAGATCGCGCTGTCGCCGACCGTCGCCGCGTCCGCGGGCGAGCCGGCGCACGCGCCGCCCACCAGGGCGACGAGCACGAGTGCGACGAGAGGCGGGAGGCGGCGGGTCACGCGTTGATGCTAGCAACGGTCGAGTCTTCGCCGGTCGCGAGCACGAGGTGGCGCTCGACCCAGCCCGGCAGCTCGGAGCCGGCGACGCGGTCCGGGTCGAGGTTCAACGTGGCGGTGGTCCGGTGGTAGGAGGAGCCGGGGACGGTTCGGCCGAGCTCGTGCTCGGCCGGGTCCGAAAGGACGAGCGGCTTGATCCGGACCTGCTGCCGGTACGTCGAGATCTCCTCGACCCCCAGCCGGGCGGCCGTGAGCCGCAGCGACGCCACCGCGAGCAGGGTCCCCACCTCCTCGGGCAGCGCGCCGTAACGGTCGACGGCCTCGTCGCGCACCCGTTCGAGACCGTCGTGGTCGCCCGCCGCGCCGATCCGCCGGTACAGGTCGAGCCGCAGCGCCTCCTGCTCGAGCCAGCCCGGCGGCACGAACGCGCGGACCGGCAGGTCGATCCGGATGTCGGCCTCCTCCGGCAGCGGCTCGCCCTTCATCTCGGCGACCGACTCCTGGAGCAGCCGCGCGTACGTGTCGAACCCGACCGCCGCGATGTGGCCGTGCTGTTCCGCTCCGAGCACGTTGCCGGCGCCGCGGATCTCGAGGTCGCGCAGCGCGATCTTGAACCCGCTGCCGAGCGCCTGGTGCCGCGCGATCGTCGTGAGCCGGTCGTGGGCCTCCTCGGTGAGCTCGCGCTGCGGCGGGAAGAAGAAGTACGC
Source organism: Actinomycetota bacterium (assembly GCA_036280655.1). GTDB lineage: Bacteria > Actinomycetota > UBA4738 > UBA4738 > HRBIN12 > DASSJM01. Next base: position 2,492 of record DASUQI010000072.1, on the reverse strand, counting down.
GAACGCGCGCTCGGTGCTGCGCCCCACGCGGCCGCGCAGCTGATACATCTGCGAGAGCCCGAGCAGGCTCGCCGCGTCGACGACGAGCGTGTTCGCGTTCGGCACGTCGAGGCCTGACTCGATGATCACGGTCGACACGAGCACGTCGGCCTCGCGGTCCCAGAACCGCATCATCCGCCGTTCGAGCACCTCCTCGTCCATCTGGCCGTGCGCGACGACGATCCGGGCGTCGGGGACCTGCTCCTGCAGCCAGGCCGCCTGCCGATCGATCGTCGCGACTCGGTTGTGGACCCAGAACACCTGCCCCTCTCGGAGCAGCTCGCGTCGCACCGCGCCGAGCGCGAGCCCCACGTCGTACTGGCCGACGTAGGTGAGGACCGGCTGGCGGTCCTCGGGCGGGGTGTCGACCGTCGACATGTCGCGGATCCCGGTGAGCGCCATCTCGAGCGTTCGCGGGATCGGCGTCGCCGACATCGTGAGCACGTCGACCTCCGCGCGGAGCCTCTTCAGCCGCTCCTTGTGCGCGACGCCGAACCGCTGCTCCTCGTCCACGACTACGAGCCCGAGATCCTTGAACCCGATGTCCTTCGACAGGAGCCGGTGCGTCCCGATCACGACGTCCACCGCGCCGCGGCGCAGGTCCTCGACGACGCGTTCCTGTTCGGGCCGGGGGACGAACCGCGACAGCATCGCGACCTTCACCGGGAACGGCGCGTAGCGCTCGGAGAACGTGATCAAGTGCTGCTCGGCGAGCAGCGTCGTCGGCACGAGGACCGCGACCTGCTTGCCCTCCATCACCGCCTTGAACGCGGCGCGCACGGCGATCTCGGTCTTGCCGAACCCGACGTCGCCGCAGATCAGCCGGTCCATCGGGCGCGCCCGGAGCAGGTCGGCCTTCACCTCCTCGATCGCGGTGAGCTGGTCGCCCGTCTCCGCGTGCGGGAACGCGTCCTCGAGCTCCAGCTGCCACGGCGTGTCGGGGCCGTACGGCGGCCGCTCCACGGACATGCGGACCGAGTACAGCCGCACGAGCTCGCCCGCCATGTCCTTCACCGCGCGCTTTACCCGGCTCGTCGTCCGCGCCCAGTCGCTCGAGCCCAGGCGCGAGAGTCGAGGCGCCTCGCCGCCGACGTAGCGCGCCACCATCCCGACCTGGTCGGTCGGCACGCTCAGCCGGTCGCCGGCCGCGTACTCGAGCATCATGTAGTCGCGCTCGGACCCGCCGACGGCCCGGCGCTGGATCCCCGCGTAGCGGCCAACGCCGTGGACCCGGTGGACGGCGAAGTCCCCGGGCTCGATCTCCTCGGCGACGCGGTCGGTTCGCCGGCTCGTGAAGCGCGGCGCCGAACGCGTGTGCCGCCGCGAGCCGAACACGTCCTCCTCGGTCGCGACCGCGAGCTTGCCCGCCGGGAAGACGAATCCTCGGGTGAGCGGGGCCTCGATCGCCTCCGCGCCCGCGACCGCGACGAACTCGCGCACGCGTTCGAGCGAGCCGTGTCCGCGCGCGGAAAGCACGACGCGGTAGCCGCGCGTCGCGAGCTCGCCCGCCCGCTTCGCGAGCTCGGCGGGGTTGCCCTCGGCGCTTCCCCACCCCTGGAGCCCGACGTCCTTGCCCTCGGTGAACCCGCTGAGGTGGAGCGGGACCGGGCCATCGAGCGCCTCCTCGAGCGGCTCGACCGCTGGCGGGCCGGGCCAGTTCGACGCCTCGGCGAGGGCCACCGCGTCGTCGAACGCCTGCCGCGCGCGATCGAAGGTCCGTCGCGCCTCGGAGACCACGACCCACGACCCCTTCGGCAGGAGCCGGGCAGGCACCGGCATGTCGTCGAACAGCAGCGGCGCGAGCGACTCCGTCCCCTGGGCCCGGAGCCCGTCGGCGATCCGCTCGAGCCCGTCGCGGAACCGGTCGAGGTACTTCGGCGCTCGTTCGCGCGCGCGGGCCGCGAGGTCCTCGTCGGGGATCAGCTCGCGGACCGGCGGGATCTCGACGCGGACGACCGGCGAGGTCGACAGCTGCGACGACGGCGTGAACTCGCGGATCGACTCGATCTCGTCGCCCCAGTACTCGAGCCGCACCGGCCGCCTCGCCGTCCCGGGGAAGGCGTCGAGGACGCCCCCGCGGACCGCGAACTCGCCGCGGTGCTCGACCACGTCGCTGCGGACGTAGCCGAGGTCCACGAGGCGTTCGGCGAGCGCGTCCGGCGGGAGGTCGATGCCCTTCACGATCTCCACCGGCGCGACCTCGCCGAGCGTCGGGACCAGGCCCTGCATCGCCGCGAGCGCGGGCGCGACCAGGACGAACGGCCCGTCGGCCGCGCGCAGCCGCCGGACGGCGTCCGCCCGGCGTGCCGAGATCTCGGGCGACGGGCTGATCCCCTCGTACGGCAGCGCCTCCCCCGCCGGCAGGAGCGCGGCGCGTTCGGCTCCGAGCCACGCCTCCGCGCCCTCGGCGAGCTGCTCGGCCTCCCGCGGGCCGGGGGCCACGACGAGCACCG
>DASUQI010000071.1:0-21961 GCA_036280655.1 Actinomycetota bacterium | reverse complement strand
TCCTGCCCGGCAGGAGCCAGACCAGCACCTCATGGGCGGCAGCCGCGGCCGCTGCATCCTCCGAGTACCACGGCTCGGCCGGGGGGGCAACGAGGTACGGCTCGAAGTCGCCATCGATCGCGTTGACTGCGTCGTAGATCGCGCCGTGCACGATCGCGAGATGCAACGCGGCGACCGGTGGCGCTTGACCGGCCGTCACGATGAGCTCGTTGGTTGCATGCCGGTTCCACTCGAGCACTTGGTCCGGGATCTCGGCGGACGCCGGCACAGGGGAGGGGACGATGAAGGCCGTCGACATCGTCGCCATGACCAACAGACAGATCTTCCTTCCGGGGTGCCCACTCATCGTTCTCGCCCTCCTCCTGACCCGACGGCTCGCGGCCGTGATGCATGTCTGCCGCCGTGACCATGGATGCTCAGAGGCCGGGTTCGTTAACTCCGGCGGGGCGGATTCGAACCGGACGATCGCGCTTCGCCCGGCGCGATGCCTCGAAGAACAGGCCCGCGCAGTCATGAACACTGTTGACAGGCCGGCGGGGTGGGATCCATACCGTAGTTAACGATTCCACCACCCCGAGCATCCATGGTCGCGTGCAGGGGAAACACGGCTCCATCGAACGGGGCGCGGACCCCGAGGCGCCCGTGACCCCGCACGACTTCGACGAGCTGTTCCTCGTCGTGCACGACCGCCTCTACCGGGCCCTGTACTTCGTCACGGGCAACTCCTACGACGCGGAGGAGCTGATGCAAGACGCGTTCCTGAAGTTGTGGGAGCGGTGGGACTCGATCGAGACGATCGACGACCCGACCGCCTATCTGTTCCGCGCGGCGCTGAACGGGTTCCGGATGCGCACCCGCCGAGCCCGTACCGCGGCCCGCAAGCTGGTGATGCCGTCGACACCTCGAGACGACTACGAGGAGATCGACCTGCAACAGGACGTCCGCCGCATGTTGCTCGGGCTCCCGGCCCGCCAGCGTGCCGCACTCGTGCTCACGGAGATCTTCGGATACAGCTCGGAACAGGCCGCCTGGATCCTCGGCATCAAGCCGACTTCGGTCCGTGTCCTCGCCTCCCGTGGGCGAACGACACTGAGGGGAGCGGTCCATGCCTGACCTGCGGCAGGTCTACGACATGGTCACCGAACAACGCTCACCGGCGCCGGGCGCCCTCGAGCGACAGCGGGATCGACAGCACCGATCGGTCCGCAATCGCAAGCTCCGCGCGATCACCATGTCGGCGGCGCTCGTGGTCGTCGCGATCCTGGTGGTAGTGCTCGCCGGAATTGATGCGACCGACCGGGGCACGGACACCAACGAGCCGGCCGATCGGCGGACGGTTTCATCCGGACCGGGCGCGTACCTCTTCGACCTCGACACCGGGCAGAGCACACAGCTCGGCGGCATCGAGTCGGCAGGACACCAGTCACCGTGGATCGCCGTGTCCCGCGACGGCTCGATGGTCGCGTACGCGGGGAACGATCCGGTCGGGAGGCTCATCATCTACGTGGCGAATGCGGACGGCACGAACGTCCGTCCGCTCCAGGGGACGGCCCGGTTCGGAGCTGCGGTGGGACCGGCGTTCTCGCCCGACGGTTCGCAGATCGTGTATCAGGCCAAGGTCCCCGGCAACGTGGGCAACCTGGTTGGCGACGTGTTCGTCGTCGACGTCGCAACCGGCGCGACGACTCGGGTGGCGGATCTCGAGCCGGCGTATTCCGACCTCTGGTACATGGGCCCGCACTTCGGACCCGACGGACAGACGATCTTCTTCACCTCGCCGAGGACCGCTCCCGCCGACCCGGGGTGGGATCTGTGGTCGGTGCCTGCCTCCGGGGGAACACCGGAGCTGGTGTTGAGAGGTGCGATCGGGGGTCGCATCTCGCCGGACGGACGAAGGATCGTGTACTTCGACAACGCCTCCCATGGCAACGGGCCTGTGGGAGACATGTGGCTCGCCGACGCGGACGGGTCGAACCCCCAACGCGTCGCCGGCGTTCAGGGCAACGTCCTCAGCGCACGGTGGTCGCCCGACGGGACGAGGATCGCGTACACGAAATCGAGGAGCGCCTACGTCGTCGACGCCACGACCGGTGAGGTGACGACGGTTCTCGACGACCTCACGAGCGGATTCCCGGAGTGGGTCGACGACCATACGTGGATCGTCGGCGAGGACTGAGGGCAGGACCGGAGATGCTTCGATCGATCGCGATCCTCGTGACCATGGTGACGGTGTCGAGCGGTTGCGCAGCGTCGGAGACCAACGCACTGCGTCCATCTGCGTTGCCTGGGGCGGTCCTTCAGCGGATGCTCGTGGAGGACGCCGACGAGCACAACGCGGGCGCCATCGCGCTGGTCGAGACGGACGGGCGAACCTGGCTGGGAGCAGCCGGCGGCTACCAGGGAAAGCGCGAGGCCCATCCAGGCGATCGCTTCGACATCGGGAGCACCGGGAAGACGTTCGTCGCGACCGTGGTGCTTCAGCTCGTCGAGGAGGGGCGCCTGTCCCTCGACGACAGCATCGAGCAGTGGCTGCCGGGAAAGGTCGACGGAGGTCGCCTCGTCCTCATCCGCCACCTCCTCAACCACACGAGTGGCCTGACCGTCAGCCCATCCGGTGGGATCAGCGTGATCAACCCGCCCGGGACGATGTTCGGCTACTCGAACACGGATTACGGCGTCCTCGAAGCCATCGTCCCCCGGGTGACGGGGCGCAGGGTGGGGCAGGAAGTGCGCGATCGCATCCTGGTCCCGCTCGGCCTTGAAGAGACCTGGATGTCCCCGAGGGGCGCATCGCCCCCCTGGCTCGGGGCCCCGGAAGGCTCCTGCCCCCTCTGCCTGCCAGGCTGGGGCGGACCGAACTCCACGACGTCCGACGTTGCCCGCTTCTTCCAGGCTCTGCTGGGCGGCGAGCTGCTCGGCGAAGACATGATGGCGGAGATGACGCAAACAGTGCCCACCGGTACCGAGCTCCACGTCGGACTCGGTGTGTTCCGGTTCGACCTGCCGTGCGGGTCGGCCTGGGGACACGGAGGCGAGTTCACGTACTACAGCAACCAGGTGCTCGTCTCCGGCGACGGGTCCAAGGCGGTCGTGGTAGCGCGGAACGCCCGTGATTGGTACAGCATCAAGACCCTTGCCGAGGAGATGTACTGCGAGGCCGTCTGACCTCGTTCGATCACGACCAGGTCGGGAGTCGGTGTGGCCTACCGACGGGGGTCGGACGACCGGGCGATCCGTGAGCCCGGCCCGAAGGACTTCTCGATCGTTGCGAATCGTTCGTTCTCGCCGACCACCGCGTCGATCTCCGGATTCTCGTGATCGAGTGCGAGCGCGAAGCGTGTGGCCTCGCTCCGGATGCCCTCGTACTCCGAGCGGGTGAGTCGGATCGGATCGGAGCACCGCGCATCCCCGCACTCACACAGGTACGTGTCCATCGTGCGGTCGAGCCCGTCACGACCGTCGGTGTCGTCCTCCGTCCACTCGTTCATCTCGCGGAAGACCGTCTCGTTGATGGCTTCCTGAGCCCGCCAATCAGCCATCCTGCCTCCCGTCAGCGGCCGTCGACGTGCGCGGCGAAGCAGGAGAGCGCTGCGTGAAGCGGGCGAGGAGCCGCACCCCCTCTTGCTCGTCGACGACATACTCGGTCGCGGTCACCTGGAGGATCTTCCTGAGCTGGTCGCTCGCGCCGATCAAGGCCAGGCGATGTCCATTGTCCTTGGCGCGGTTGTGTGCACTCAGGAACGTGCGCAGTCCCGTCGAATCGACGAAGGTCAGGTCTCGCAGGTCGATGAGCACCCCGCTGATGTCGTCCTGCTCGACCCGCATCAGGTGCTCTTCGAGCGTCGGAGCGTTTGCCAGGTCGAGGTCGCCCCGAAGGGCCAATCGAACGACCTCGTTCCTGCGATCGTCCTGGATGTCGAACGCCGGGCCGGGACCGAACCCCATGATGGCTCCCCTCTGCGCGTCGGCGCTTTCCGCCGATCGGCGGTGAACCGAGGTCTGGGGTTCTCGCATGTCGGACCGGGGGTCCGGGTCCAGCGCCCCTAGTCTACCCCCCGCGTCCAGGGGACAACCCCCGACCTCCTCGAACCGTGCCTGGGCTGCCACCGTGTGGCACACTCACGCCATGGAGCCAGGAGACGCGTCCTCCCTCCGGGTCCTGGTTGCCGACGGGCGTGGTGAACACCTCGACCTCGTCACGAAGACGGTCATGGGGCTCGGCCACGAGGTGATCGCGAGGGAGTCCTCGCTCTCCGATGTTGCGCGCCTGACGACGAGCGAGCTGCCGGACGTGGCGCTCGTCATCGTCAGCCAGGGCACGGGCCGGGCCCTGGAGATGATCGACCAAATCGTCCACGAGGCCGCCTGCCCGGTCATCGCGATCCTCCAAGTTCAGGACCGTGGCTTCATCATGGAAGCCGCGAAGCGGGGGATCTTCGCCTATGTCGTCGACGGCGGCGATCCGGAGGAGCTGCAGAGCGCCATCGACGTGGTGCTCCGGCGCTTCGCCGAATACCACAACCTGGAGGGAGCGTTCGGCCGGCGGGCGCTCACGGAGCGGGCCAAGGGCATCCTGATGGAGCGACACGGGATCGACGAGGAGGCTGCCTTCAATCTCCTGCGCGACCACGCGCGGTCGAGACAGGCCAAGCTGGTCGATGTCGCAGGGGCGGTGGTGACCGGGCACCCGCTCCTGCCGGCCGAACGGGACATCCCCGCCGAGCGAACCGAGGCACCCCCGGCAGCTCGTGAGCGTCGTGATCGCTAAGCCGTCGCCCGCATCCGGGTGACGGGCGAACCGAGCGCGTCGTTCGCCAGCCTGAGCCGGAAGCGCTCGAGCCGGTCACGCTGCGACTTGGCTCGCTGCTTCAGCTCCGGGAACGGGAACCCGCTCAGGCGGGCGTCCGTCGAGGACAGCTGCGCGAGCGCGGCCCACAGCAGGCGCTTGCCCTCGATGCCGAGGCTGAGCACCTCGACCTCCTCGAGCCTCGCCGCCTTCTCCGAGCCGGGACCGATCATCGGGAGCCACATCCGCAGGCTCCCGATCCGTTCGGCGCCGAGCGCGGTGGCGCGCTTGACCCGGTGGGGTGACCCGCCCAGGACCCGGATCACGCGCTCGAGCACCTCCTTGTCCTGCTCGATCTCGGGGACGAGGGCCTTGAGCACGAGACCCAGCTCGCTCCCCGGATCTCGGTCTCGGCAGCGCTCGGCGAGCTGGATCCCCGCGGCGGCGCCGGCCAGGTGGTCGTGCAGGTAGCCCATGAGGCTCATCGTTCGCTCCTTTCGGTCCTCCACGTCTTGTACCGACGGTAGCGGCCGGGCAAACCGGGCGGCCACCGAACGGCTCTGGCCTCCCCGGGGACGGACGAGCAGAATCGAGCCGTGGGGGGGAGATGCGCGAGGAGCGGCAAGGTCGTCACGGCATTGTTCGCCGACGTCGTGGGCTCGACCCGGCTCACGGAGCGGCTCGATCCCGAGGACGCCCGAGAGATCCTCGGCGGCGCGGTCGGGCGGATGGTCGACGCCGTCGAGGCGTTCGGCGGCACGGTCAAGGACCTCGCCGGCGATGGCGTGCTCGCACTGTTCGGCGCCCCGGTCACCCACGAGACGACGCGGAGCGCGCGATCCGAGCCGCCCTCCGCATCGTGCGCACGTCGGGCGACGACACCCGCTCGCCGGACCTGGCCGTTCGCGTCGGGATCGAGACCGGTCTCGTGGTGCTCGGTCCCACGGGCGCGGGGGGACGCGCCGAGTACGGCGCGACCGGCGACGCGCTGGCGCCGAGCCCCGCGCTCGCCTCCGGGCCGCCTCAGGCCTTGAACGCAGCCGCCGCGAGCTGGAGCCGGAACCGCTCGAGCCGCTCGCGCTGGGCATCAGCACGCCGTTCGAGCTCGATGAAGTCGAACCCGGCGAGCCGGCCGTCCTCGCTCGAAAGCTCGGCGAGGGTCTTCCAGAGCAGCCGCTTGCCCTCGATGCCGAGGCTCAGCACCTCGAGCTCCTCGAGCCGAGCCGCGTCGGATGACCCCGCTCCGACGACCGGCAGCGTCGTCCGCAGGTTCGCGAGCAGCTCCATCCCGAGCGCCCCGGCGCGCTTCGCCGGGTTCGCCGTGCCGCCGAGCGTCGCGAGGACGCCGTCGAGCACCGCGCGGTCCTCCTCGATCTCGTCGCGCAGCCCCACGAGGACGTAGCCGAGCTCGCTCTCGGGATCGCGCGCGCGGGCGCGTTCCACGAGCTGCAGCGCCGCCGCTGAGCCCGCGAGGTGGTCGTTCAGGTAGCCGTCGAGTCCGCTCATCCGAACGCCCCCTCCGCCGGTTACACCGGCGCCGAGACCTCCGCCGCCTCCTCCTCGATGAACACCTTCGCGGTGTCCTGCAGCCGGGTCGGCCGGGCGATCATCAGGTACACGAGGTACACGAGCCCGATCAGGTACCAGATCCCGACTACCGGCCCGACCACGCTGAACGGGTAGGGGAGCTGGCTCACGAAGTCGAGGACCGAGCCGCCGACGCCGATCGCGACCAGGAACGCCGGGACGAACGCGAGGATCCCCAGGATCGGGATCACGCCGTGCAGGAACCAGTTGAACTCGCGCCGCTTCTCGGTCGCGTAGAACAGCAGGCACGCGAAGTTCACCGCCATGTAGATCGCGATCACGACCGCGCCGATCATCGTGCCGAGGATCGCGAACGCCGTGAACGGGCTGTTGTACTGCGCGCCGAGCCACAGCGCGACGCCGACGCCGATCACGAACTGCACGAACACCGCCACGTGTGGCGAGCGATGCGTCCGGTGCGTCCGGCCAAGGATCGCGGGCAGGATCCGGATCCGCCCCATCGCGAACCACGTCCTCGTGGCCGCGTTCGAGCTCGCGTTCGAGTTGGCGATCGCCGAGTTCGCGATCGCGAGGAACACCAGTACCCAGCCGGCGCCCCACGCCGCGCGGGCGAGCGCGTCCCACGGGTTCCCCTCGCCGGAGAGCGGGAACTCGAAGAAGTTCGCGGGGCCGAAGTACACGGCCGCCGCGTACGTCGTGAGGATGTAGAACAGGCCGATCCCGATGCACGACAGGATCACGGCACGTCCGATCGTCTTCCGTGGATCCTTCGTCTCCTCGGCGAGCGGGGCCGCGGCTTCGAACCCGATGAACGCGAGGATCGTGTACACCGAGCCGGCGATCACGCCTGAGATGCCGTCGAACCCCTCGACCGTCGCGAACGACGTGCCGAACACGCTCAGATCGTTGTTGCCGCCCGCGTCGACGATCAACCAGATCGCGAGCGCGGCGAACACCCCGATCTCGAACAGCCCGAGGAGCGTCCCGACGCGCGTGCTGATCTGGATCCCGTACCAGCCGAGGAGGAACACGAGGACGGCGGCGGCGATCGCGGCGATCCACCACCACTGCGAGAACGACCAGCCGAACTCGGTCGCGAGCATCTGCGCGACGACCTGGCCGAAGATCAGGTACAGCGCCGGGGCGACGAGAGGCTCGACGAACGCGTACCCCCACGCCACGAGGAAGCCCACCACCGGGTGGATCCCTCGGGCGGTGTACGTGTAGAAGCCGCCGGCCGACGGCAGGTGCTTAGCGAGCTGGCCGATCGAGATCGCCACCAGCAGGCAGCCGACCAGCGCGAAGATCACCGAGAGCGGCAGGGCGCCCGAGGCGAAGTTCGCCCCCACGATGATCGAGAAGGCCACGGCCGCGGCCGGCGCCATGTGCGTGACCGACTGGAAGAACACCTCGCGCAGGCCGATCGCCTCGCGCTTGAGGCCGGGGTCCGCGGGCGCGGTGGTCGTGGTGGTCGTGCCGGGCGCGTTCGGCGCGGAGCCTTCCATCGCAAGCCTCCCCTCGGCGGGCCGACCTTCGATCATCCAATCGCGGAGGGGTGCGCTCCCGCAAGGGGCTCGCGCAGACAGCCGGCAGCGACGGTCGCACCGACGTGTCAGGCTACGGCCGCACGGTCGCACGCATCGGGCGCTTGCCTCGGCAAGCAGAGGGGAGGAGCGATGTACGGGACGCTGGCACGGATGAAGGTCTCGCGAGAGAACGTGGACAAGCTGCGGGAGACGATGACGCCGCCCGGGCGCACGGTGGAGGGACAGCGGGCGACCTACGTCGTCGTCCCGGACCATTGGAAGGACGAGGTCTGGCTCCTCGCGGTCTTCGACGACAAGGCGACGTACGACAAGAACGCCGCGTCCCCGGAGCAGCACGAGGAGTACAAGAAGTACCGGGCCCTGCTCGACGCCGAGCCCGAGTGGATCGACGGGCAGATCGAGGTCTACGAGCCCTAACCGCCCGGACCGCAGGGCGAGAAGCGGTCAGGCCAGTTCGTAGACGAGCAGCGCGAGGTTCGAGCCGCCGAGCTGCCGCGCGCCGGTCAGCCGCATCGAGCCCGGCGGCCGGACCGAGAAGGCGGGGACGCCGTCGACCAGGACGCCGGCGCCGACCATGATGTGCAGCTCGTCGACCAGGCCGGCCGCGAGGAGGCCGTTCCACGTAGTCATGCTGCCGAACACCACCAGCGTGCCGCCCTCGCCCTCCTTGGCCGCAGCGATGGCCTCCGGGGCCTCGTCCCGGCGCACGATCCGGGTGTTCTCGCGCCACGGCTCGGTCTCCTCGGCGGTGAGCGTGTCGGACGCCACGAGGTGCTCCAGGTCACGATGCCGGCGCGAGATGGCCCGCTCGACCTCGGGCTGGTCCGGATCGTCGGCCACCGGAGGCCAGTAGCTCAGGAACGCGCGGTACGTCACCGCGCCGGACACCAGGGTGTCCGCGGCCTGCATGAGCTCGAGGTTGAAATCGCTGAACGTCGTGTCGAACGGCAGCGCCATCACGTCGCCGCCCGGGCCGGACGCGTAGCCGTCCAGCGAGATCAGGTTGCTCACGATCAGCTTCCGCATCGGATCACCTCGTTGTGTCCGGTACCCGCCAGTGGAGATAGACGCCTCGCCGACCGGAGAGTCATCGATGCCGGCACGGCGCCGTCGACGCGACCCGCCCGGCTCAGCGAACGGGCTCGAGCCCGATCACCGGGATCGTGCGCGAGGTCTTCTTCGGATACTCCCCGAAGACCGGCCGGAGTTCGACCTGCCTCGCGTAGAGCTCGTCGCGTTCGGGACCCGTGATCTCGGCCGCCCGAACGGCGATCGTCTCGGTGCCGGTCTCGACGGTCGGACTCGGGTCGGCGAGGACGTTGCGGACCCAGTCGGGATCCTCAGGCGCACCGCCCTTGGTGCCGAACACGACGAACCGCTCGCCGTCCGGAAGGTGGTTCAGGACCACCGTCTGCGGCCGGCCGGTCTTCGCGCCCTTCGTGTGGAGGATGAGCAGGCTCGCGCTTTCGAAGAAGCCGCCGACCTTGCCGCCGTTGGCCCGGAACTCCTCGATGATCGGCGCGTTGTGGTCCGCCATCCCTTTCAGACTAGGCCGTCGCCCGCATCCGGGTGATCGGCGAACCGAGCGCCTCGCCCGCCAGTTTGAGCCGGAAGCGCTCGAGCCGGTCGCGCTGCGACTTGGCTCGCTGCTTCATCTCCGGGAACGCGAACCCCATCAGACGCGCGTCCGTGGAGGACAGCTGCGCGAGCGCGGCCCACAGCAGTCGTTTGCCCTCGATGCCGAGACTGAGCAGCTCGAGCTCCTCGAGCCGCGCCGACTCCTCCGAGCCGGGACCGATCATCGGCAGCCACATCCGCAGGCTTCCGATCCGCTCGGCGCCGAGCGCGGTGGCTCGCTTGATCCTGGGCGGTGACCCGCCGAGGGACCGGACCACGCGCTCGAGCTACCTCCCGGTCCTGCTCGATCTCGGGGACCAGGGCCTTGAGCACGAGACCGAGCTCGCTCCCCGGGTCTCGATCTCGGCAGCGCTCGGCGAGCTGGATCCCTGCGGCGGCGCCGGCCAGGTGGTCGTTCAGGTAGCCCATCAGGTTCATCGTTTTCCTCCCGTTCAGTCGTGTTCGGCGGCCATCGCGTCCGCCTTCGTACGGTGAACCGTGCCGTCCGGGTGCTCCGGCGGCGCGTACAGCGAGTACAGCTTCAGCTCGCCATCGCCGGTGTTCACGACGTTGTGCCACACGCCCGCCGGCACGATGATCGCCCAGTCGTCCCGCACCTCGTGCGTCTCGTCCACGGCGTCCTCGCTCCGGCCGAATTCGACCCGCCCGGACCCCGACTCGATCCGCAGGAACTGATCGAGGTGCGGGTGCGTCTCGCGGCCGATGTCCTCGCCCGGCCCGAGCCGCATGACCGTGAGCTGCACGTGCTCGCCGGTGTGCAGCACGGTGCGGAACGTCTCGTTCTCGAGCGTGGCGCGCTCGATGTCGCCCACCCATCCGAGCATCGGGACCTCCACCTTCGGCTCCCCCGACCCTACCCAAGCGAAGGAGTTCGACGCCGTCGGATCGTGCCGGTCACCCAGCCACAGCCTCCGGTCCGAGCCCTGCAGTCTTGGCATCTCCCCAAGATGTGCCATTATCGTCACCTGATGGCATATCCGGAGCATGTGGTGAACGTTGGTCCGCAGGGCCGGATCGTGATCCCCGCCCGGATCCGCCGAGAGCTCGGGCTCGGCGAGGGCACGCCGCTCGCCCTGCGAACCGACGGAGACCGCCTGATCCTCGAGCCCCGCGAGGCGCTGCTGAAGCGTGTTCGCGAACGGTACGCGCGCCCCCGGGGCAAGGGACGTCTCTCGGACGAGCTGATCCGCGAGCGTCGACAGGAGGCTCGGCGAGAATCGAGATGACGGCGTCTCCGCCTTCGATGGATCGGGTGGTCCTCGACGCGTCCGCCGTCCTGGCGCTTCTTGCCGAGGAACCCGGAGCCGATGAGGTCGAAGCCCTGCTCGACGGGAGCGTGATGTCCACGGTGAACCTCGCCGAAGTGCTCCAGAAGTCGATCCAGCACCACGTCGAGACCGAAGGTCTCGAGTACGACCTCCTGGGTCTCGGGGTCGAGATCTACCCGTTCGACGTCATGCAGGCGCGGGCGACGGCGGAGCTGTGGGGGCGCTCGCCGAGGGCCGGGCTGTCGCGCGGAGATCGGGCCTGCATCTCGCTCGCTGCCGGTCTCGATGTGGTCGCCGTCACGACCGATCGGCACTGGGCCGAGCTCGACCTCGGCGTTCCGATCCGTGTGATCCGATGAGCGCTCCGACGAGCGATCTGCTCGAAGCACTCATCTCTGCCCTCACCCTCGGGGTCGCCGCGATCTCCGGGGGCCTCCTGGGATGGGCGGCTCGAGGCCACGTCGCCGCGCGCCGACGAAGGATCGAGCGGTTGGAGGACGAGATGGAACATCCTGCGGTCCGAGGTCGAGGCGGTCCGCTCGAACCTCTCGCGCTAGCCCGTCCCCCGCATCGACCGGCGTCAGGCGGCGCTTGCCGGCTCGATGTTGTGGTTGCTCTGGAAGACGTTCTCCGGGTCGTACCGACGCTTGATCTCGGCGAGTCGCTGGTAGTTCGGTCCGTACGCCATCCGGATCACGTCGGAAGCACCGTCGTCGTCGTCGAGATAGCTGAGCCACCGACGGTCCGCCAGGTGCGGACGGATCGCCGCGAACGCGTCCCGGGTCCACGCGATGTTCGCCCCGGTGGCCTGCGGGTCCGTCCAGACGGAGGTCATGAACATGTTGTGCCCCGGCTCCCGATGCGGCACCGCGGTTTCGCTCACGCCGATGCGGGTGACCGCGCCGTGGAAGTGCTCGATCCCGATCGCCGTCATCGTCGACGGGGTCGTCGAGAACTGTTCCACGATGGCGTCGATCGCCGCGTCGTCGAGACCGCCGAGGAACCCCGACTTCCAGTAGTTGAGGGCACCCTTCGGATACCCCGCATCGAGCAGGGTGTTCGCCTGGGGGTAGGGCATCGGGCCAACGGCCGTCAGGGCTGGAGAACCGAACCCGAGGATGGGCTCGAGCTCGCGGTCCGCGTCCTCCTTGGACCCCACGTGACACATCGCGATCGCGGCGAGCTTCGCCCCCGACCCGTCCGGCGCGTGCACGAGCGCCCCGAGGACCATCAGGTCGTCGGACACGGGGCCGGCGGTGAAGTCGCGGAAGAACCGCAGGACGTCCCCGGCGGCGTCGAACGGATACGCCACCAGCCCGGCCACCACCTCCGTGAGCGGGTGGATGCGATACTCGAACTTCGTCGCGACGCCGAAGTTGCCGCCGCCTCCTCGCAAGGCCCAGAAGAGGTCCGGATCGCTCTCCTCGGAGACCTGCAGGATCTCCCCGGAGGCCGAGACGAGCTCCACCGACACGAGGTTGTCGGCCGCCAGCCCGTACTTGGGCATGAGCCATCCGAGGCCGCCGCCCAACGTGAGCCCGGCGATGCCGGTCGTGGAGACCAACCCACCGGTGGTCGCCAGACCGTGCTCGGCGGTCGCGGCGTTGAACTCGGACCAGACGACCCCGCCACCCGCACGAGCGGTCCGGGCCGACGGGTCGACCTCGACCTCCTTCATGGTGGCGAGGTCGATCATCACGCCGTCATCCACCACGGCCCGGCCGGCGATGTTGTGTCCACCTCCCCGAACCGAGACGGGGAGGCCGCCGTCACGGGCGAAGACGAGGGCGGCCGCCGCGTCGGCGGCGCTCAGGCAGCGAGCGATGAGCGCCGGGCGCCGGTCGACCAGCCCGTTGTGGACGAGTCTGGCTTCCTCGTACCCCTCGTCCGCCGGGCGCAACAACCTCCCCGAGAACGACGATGTCAGTTGGGCCAGGCGGCCCTCGTCGAGCGTGACGGTCATCCGGATCCCCTCCCCCTGTCCGGGCGAGGTCGAATCAATCGCACCAGCGTTCCGCGGTCAAGTCCGGCAGGACCGGATCACGACGCGATCACGCCGCCGGTTCCCCACCTTCGCGACACCGCCCCCCTCATCGTCCCGTCCGGGTCGACCCGGATGACCTGCGGCCGCTGGTGCTTCCACGGGCCGACGTCGACGACGTCGTGACCGCGAGCGGCGAGGTCGTCCACCGCCTCCCGGCCGATCCGCGTCTCCGCGTCCACGCGGAGCGGCTGCGCGCCGTGGGGGAAGAACGAGCTCGGGGAGTGCTGACTGATCACCGTCGGCATGTCCACCGCGTCCTCCGGCGGCCAGCCGTGCGCGAGCGCGTGGAGCAGCTGCGCCTGGAGCTGGTCCTGCGCGTCCCCGCCGGGCGTTCCCAGGACGACCTCGACGCGGCCGTCACGGAGGACGAGCGTCGGGGTGAGCGTGGTTCGCGGGCGCTTGCCCGGCGCCAGGGCGCTCGGGTGGGTGGGGTCCAGCCAGAACATCTGGCACCGGGTGCCGAGGGGGAACCCGAGCTCCGGGATCACGGGCGAGGAGAACCACCCGCCCGAGGGCGTGAGGGCCGCGGCGTCCCCGCGGTCGTCGGCGAGGTCGAGATGGGTCGTGTCGCCGCTGACTGCCCGGTCCGTGACCGGCGATCCGGCCCAGGGCCGCAGGCCCGGCCGCGGCGTCCCGGGGCCCGGGGCGTTCGCGCGGTGGGGATCGATCAGCCGGGTTCGTTCGGCCGCGTACGCGGGTGAGAGCAGGTCTTCGAGCGGCACGACGGTCGTCCGGGGGTCGGCGTAGTAGCCCTCGCGGTCGGCCATCGCGAGCTTGATGGACTCGACGGTGGCGTGTAGGAGCTCGGGCTCGAGCGGCTCGAGATCGGCCCACGAACCCGCCTCCATCACGGCCAGGTGTTGCAGCAGAATCGGCCCCTGCGTCCACGGCCCCGCCTTGCAGATCGTCCCGCCGAGCCGGTCGGTCCACGAGACCGGGTCCTCCCAGGCGACGTCGAACGCCGCCAGATCCGAGGGAGCAAGGAACGAAGGGTGATCCCCGACCGAGGACGGGTGAGGCTCCCGCGCGAAGCGGAGGATCGCCTCGGCGACGAAACCCGTTCGGAGCTCCCGCAGGACCGCCTCGTGGTCGCCCGCGTCGCCCAGTCGCGTCAGCGTCTCGGCCAGGGCGGGTTGTCGGATCACCGTTCCCGGCGATGGGGGACCGCCGTCCGGCATCCACACCTCGGCGGTCTCCGGCCACATCGTTCGGAACGTCTCCGCGTGCACGGCGATCTCGCCCGCCAGTCCCGGATCGACGGAGAAACCGTCGGCCGCCACACGGACGGCCGGCTCGGCCGCCTGCGCGAACGACGCCGTCCCGAGGTCGCGCAGCAGCACGACCATGGCTAGCAGGAGCGCGGGCGGGCCGGAGGGGAGGAGCCCGTCGCCCGGGATCACGTCGAGCCCGAGGCGGTCGAACGCGGCGGGCGTCATCGCCGCCGGAGCGACCGTGGAACCGGCCAGGACCCTGGTCCGGCCCCCGGTGTGGATCAGGCCCGTGATCTCCCCGCCCGGGCCGAAGTTCTGGGGCTCCACCACCGACAAGACCAGCGTCGCCGCCACGGCCGCGTCGAACAGGTTCCCCGTGCGATCGAAGACCTCGGTCCCGGCCTCGGCCGCCAGGTGATGGCCCGCCGCGATCGCGAAGCGCCGCCCGGACGCGGGCGGGATCGGCGGGGGATCTCCGCTCCATCGGGTGTCGGGAACGACCGGCGTCACGATCGAGCCACCGTCACGGTTCCAGGGTACGGCCCGCACGCGTCGGGGATTGACCGCCGTCGGGGGAGGGCCTACGTTCGTTCCCGGTGGAGCGCGGCGCGCCGTCCTGCCGCCGCCACGTCTCGTCGGGGGGATCGAGATGAGGACACACCGCAAACTCACGTTGCTGGTGCTCGTGTTCGCGGTCGGGACGGTGCTCCCGGGAGGGATCGCCCAGGCCCAGACGACGTACGACGTCGAGGTTGGACAGTTCCTCGAGGGCGCCCCGGCCGCCGAGTCGTCGCGCTTCTTCCCCGGAGACATCGACGTCCACCAGGGGGATACGCTCCACTTCACGAGCAACGGGTTCCACACGGCGACCTTCCTGCCGGTGGGGGCCGGACCGGTGGAGTGGGTCGATACGCAGGCCACGTTCGGGACGAACCAGCCGTTCGCCCTGATCGAACCCGACGAGGACGACGGCGCCGACGCATTCAAGTTCAACAACGAGGCGATCTTCGCCGGCGACCCGAGCTGCGGCGGACCGGCCCAGCCGGCCTGCTCATTCGACGGGTCGTCCGCCGTGAACTCGGGTGCCCCGTTCTTCGGCCCGATGGACTTCTCGGCGACCGTCGACGTGAGCGCAGGCACCTCGTTCTATCTCCTCTGCATCATCCACGGCCCGGACATGCGCATGAAGGTCGACGTCGTCGGCGCCGGCCAGCCGGCCTCGGATCCAGCCGACCTCGAAGACGCGAACGCGGCCGCGCTCGAACAGGACATCGACACGGCGAACGCGCTGCACGAGCGGTTCAGCTCACGGAAGACGAGTCACCCCGCCGTGGGAGGCGGCCGGGTCTGGGACGCGTGGGCGGGCGTCGACAGCAACCACGTCGCGCTCTACGGCTTCTACCCCCAGAAGCTGCGTCTCGAGAAGGACGATCGCGTGCAGTGGCACTTCGACAGCCTGAGCTTCGAGGACCATTCCGTGACGATGCCGCGCGGAACCGCCCTGGAGATCGCGGCCAACTCGCCGATCGTGTGCGACCCGGACGGTGATGCCGGTCCGGGCCCCGACAACCCACCCGAGATCGAGGGGCCGCCCTTCTGCAACGACCCGACGCAGCTCGAGATCGAGCTCGACGATCGATTCTTGCCGCAGATCGGGAACGGCGCGTTCCGGGGCAGCGATCTCGAGAGCTCGGGCGTGCGGGGGGCGAACGCGCCCACGGATGCGAACTACACGCTCCGGTTCCCCAAGCGGTCGCCCGACAAGGGGTTCAAGTACATCTGCCTGATCCACCCGTTCATGCGGGGTCGCGTGGTAGTGGACTGAGCGCGATCGCACCCACTGCGATCGGCCCTCGACGCCGGACGAGCGGACGCACCAGGTCGAAGACCCTGTCGCTCAGGGCGCGACGTTCGGAGCGCAGCGCCGAGGCCGCGTCACCGAGGCTCATCCGATCTCCCCTCCCGTGGGAAGACCAGCAGACGGCTCCGGTCCGTGCAATCCCCCGAGTGGCCTACGCGCGGTCCGGCGCAGACGAGCAGATGGGGTTCGAGGTCGTCCGCTGCCGTGGTCTGGCGCGCCCACGAGCCTGGGCATACGATCGACCCGTCCCCGAACGGAGGAGGCTCGCATGGACCCCACGGACGACGCCAAGACCCTGTCCGACGAGGACATCACCACGATCTCGGGCAGCGCCGGATCCTCCGAGACCGAGCGGCCGCCGCAGGACGCCGACGGCACCGACACGCCGCAGACCGACGACCAAGACTCGAGCGACTCGGACGACAAGGATTCGTCCGACTCCGACGACAAGGATTCGACCGACTCGGACGACACGGACTCGACCGACAAGCCTTCGTGAGCTCGGTCGCCCGCCTCGAGCGCTCCGACGCCGAGCGCTCGGCCCTCGCCCGCTGCACGGGTGACGCCGCCGCGTTCCTCGAACACACCTGGGGTCGCCGCGCGCTCGTGCACCCGAGCGCCGACGCGCGCGGGTTCGCCGACCTCCTCAGCCTCGATGACGTCGACCGGCTGCTTTCGACCACGTCGCTCCGAACGCCGTCGTTCCGCCTCGTGAAAGCCGGGGAGTCGATCCCCGAGTCCGCGTACACGCGTTCGGGCACGACCGGGGGCAAGGCGGTGAGCGGCATCGCCGATCCGGCGCGGGTGTTCGAACGCTTCCACGACGGCGCGACGATCGTGCTCCAGGGCCTGCACCGGCTCCACGAGCCGGTTGCGCGGTTCGTCCGCGACCTCGAGCTCGAGCTCGGTCACCCCTGCCAGGTGAACGCGTACGTCACGCCGCCCGGCGCGCAGGGGCTCGAGCTGCATTCGGACGGGCACGACGTCTTCGTGCTGCAGGCGTTCGGCCGCAAGTCGTGGGAGGTGCACGCGGCGCCGTCGGAGGGCGAGCGCGAGCCGCTGCACGCCGAGGTCGCCTCGGGCGACACGATCTACATGCCCGAGGGCACGCCGCACGCGGCCCGGGCGCAGGAGTCGGTCTCGGGCCATCTCACGGTCGGCGTGCACGTGACGCCGTGGCGGGAGGTGGTGTCGGCGGCGGTGCGCGGGGCGTTGGCCTCGGATGCGTCGTTCGACGAACCGGTGCCGGCGGGGTGGACGGCGGATCCTTCTGCGCTCGCGCGCGAGCTCGCGTCGCGGTTGGCGCGGGCGGGCGAGGAGCTCGGGCGCGTCGACGCTGAGAGGTTCGTCTCGGACCGGTGGGTCTCGTTCCTCTCGTCGCGGGCGGCGCTGCTCCGGGGCGGACTCGTCGACCTGCTCAAACTCGAGCTGATCCGGGACGGCTCGTTGCTCGAACGCCGGCCGGGTTCCGTGCTGGTGATCCGGAAGCTCGACGACCGGCTGCTGGTGCTGCTCGGCGACCGGCGGCTCGAGATGCCGCTGTGGCTCGAGCCCGCGATGCTGCGGATCGCCGCCGAGGCTCGGTTCCGGCCGGCGGATCTCGAGGCGTCGGTGCCCGACGAGGCGAGCCGGCTCGTGCTCGTCCGGCGGCTGGTGCGCGAGGGGCTGCTGCGGCTGGGTCAGTAGCGGGTCGGCGCGGACGGCGGCCCGTACGCTTCCGCCGATGTCCGACACGGCGTTCCGATGCTCGGCCGAGAGCCTCGCCCGCGACGAACCCCTGGCCGGGACCGCGTCCACCGTGCGGTCGTGGCTGCTGCTCGAGCACGCGGGGCCGTGGGGCGTGGACGCGTTCGTCGACGCGCGGCTGCCGGAGGGGTTCGGCGCCGAGCTGCGCGGGAGGTGCCGGGCGGCCGGGGTTCGGCCGCTGCTGATCCGGCGGGTGGGAGCGACGGCGTCGGGCGGGGCGTGCTTCGTGATGCGGTCGGGTCCCGAGCCGCCGTGGATCGAACGGACGACGCTCGGCTCGATCCAGGATGCGCTCGGACTCGACCTGCCGGCGCTCGGTCGGGGTGACCGGCTTGGGCTCGATGCGTACGATGCGCCGCTGTTCGTCGTCTGCACGCACGGTCGGCACGACCCATGCTGCGCCGAACGCGGCCGCCCGCTCGCCCTGGCGCTCTCGAGGGAGTTCCCCGAGGAGACGTGGGAGTGCAGCCACATCGGCGGCGACCGGTTCGCCGGCAACGTGGTGGCGTTCCCGCACGGGCTCTACTTCGGACGCGTCGGGACCGAGGACGGTCCGCGGGTCGCCGCGGCCTACGCCGCCCGCGAGATCGACCTGACGCACTACCGCGGTCGTTCGTGCGAGCCGATGCCTGTCCAGGCCGCGGAGCACGCGTTCCGCCTCGAGCAAGGCCTCGACGGCGTCGACGACGTCGTCTTCGTGAGCGCCGAGCGCTCGGGCGACGAGGTCTCGGCGACGTTCCAGTCGGGGGAGGAGCGGATCGTCGTGCGGCTGGTCGTCGAGCGTTCGGAGCCGCGGGTCCTCACGTGCCGAAGCTCAGGGGAAGAGCCGCCCCCCACGTACCGGATCTCGGCGATCGAGCCGGTCTGAGCTTCCCTCAGAGGGGATTCAGTCCTCGCGAGGCCGGGAGGGGCGGGTGGCTCGCGGATCGAGGAGTGATAGCATACGTGTTATCATCCCCTCGTGGATCCTGCCAGAACGCTGCGAGATGCCCGACGTCACGCAGGTCTGTCACAACGCGCCCTGGCCCTCAAGGCCCGGATGCCGCAGCCGACGGTCGCGCGGATCGAGTCACGGACGGTCGTCCCCCGGGTGGATACCCTCGACCGGTTGCTCGCCGCGTGCGGCAAGGAGCTCCTGAGCGTTCCGCGACCTGGAGCTGGGGTCGATCGCACGCAGGTCTGGGAGCTGCGCAGGCTGTCGCCGATCGAGCGGCTCCGGGCGGCCGTCGCCGAGGCCCGCGCTCTCGACAGGTTCCTCGCAGGAGCGAAGCGGAGGTGAGCGGTGGGCAATGGGACCCCTTGTCGGTCTTCAGGTCGCTCGATCGTCACGGCGTTCGTTTCGTCGTGATCGGGGGACTCGGCGGACGACTGCACGGCTCACCGACGGTCACGCGCGACACGGACATCTGCTACGAGCGCTCGCCCGAGAACCTCGAGCGTCTTGCGGAAGCCCTTCGCGAGCTCGATGTGGAGCTCCGCGGTGTCGGCGAAGCGGTCCCGTTCCTCCTGGATGCCAAGACCCTCGCCGCAGGGGATCACTTCACGTTCACATCGAGTGCCGGAGACCTCGACATCCTGGGCACGCACGCTGGGGTGGGCGGTTTCGACGATCTCGCCGAGCGAGCCGAGGTGTTCGATCTCGACGGGCTCGAGGTCCTCGTGGCATCGATCGACGATCTGATGCGCATGAAACGCGCGGCCGGACGACCGAAGGATCTCATCGAGCTTGAGGTGCTCGGGGCCGTCCGTGACGAGATCGAGGGCGAGAGCCGCGACCGATGATCACGGGCGTTGGAGGACGCCGACCCGAGGATCGGGACATCACCGCCGCGACCGGCGTTCGCGTCGCGACCTACTTCGGTCCTTGCGCCTGGGCCTCTCGCGATCGGCGCCACCGGCGCTCGGCCTCCGCCTGGTCGCCGCGCTTCTCGGCGACGAGCGCGAGTGCCCGCCACGTCCACTCGCCCATCTGCCGCTCGCCGAGCTCCTCGGAGATGCGGATCGCCGCCCGCAGGTCCTCCTCGGCCTCGTCGAGGCGCCCGAGCTCCCGGTACACGATCCCGCGCTCGGCGCGGGCGTCCGCGAGCTCCCACCTCGCGCCAAGCTCCTCGAAGATCGCGATCGCACGGTCGAGCCCGGGCAACGCCTCCTCCTGCCGGCCCATGTCGTCCAGCACCCGTGACCGCTGCACGGTCGCGATCGCGACGCTGAACTGGTCGCCGATCTCCTCGGCGAGCACGAGCGCCTCGTCGCTGACCTCGAGCGCTCGCTCGGCGGCCTCGGGGTGCTCGGGCCCGTACCCCGGCCCGCCGGTGAGGTTGACCGACAGTGAGTTCAGCGCGCGGACGCGGGCCCAGCCGTCCTCGGGGTCCGCGACCTCGAGCGCCCGGCGCCAGATGGCGTCCGCCTCGGCGTTCTGCCGCCTCGTCCACGGCACCCACCCGGCGAACAGGAGCGTCCGCACGATCGCCCACGGGTCGCCGTACTCCTCGGCCGCCGCGAGCGACCGCGCGAGCAGGTCCTCCGCCTTGTCGAGGTCCGCCTCGACGTTGATCGCGATGTCGCCGAGGAACCGCAGCGCGAGCGCGAGCGTGAACGCGTCGCCCGTCGCCGTCCCGAGCTCGACGGCTCGCTCGAGCGCCTGCCGAGCAGCGGGGTACTCGCCGAGCCAGTAGTGCGCCTCGCCGGCTCCCGCGAGCGCCCTTCCCTCCCGGATGCCCCAGCGCTCCTCGGCGCCGGCGAGCGCGAGCGCGCGGTCGTAGTAGTCGATCGCGGTCCGGCTCTCCATCCGCCGCCGCGCGACGTCGCCCGCGTCGACGAGCGCACGGACCGCCCGCTCGGCGACCTCGCGATCGTCCCGGTCGAGGTCGAGCGCGTTGATCGCCGCGAGCTCGAGGTGGTCCGCGGCCCACGCGGCATGCCCCGCGCCGAGGAGACGGTCGGCGAGCAGCTGGTGGAGGCGCACGCGCTCGCGCTTCGGCAGGCTCGCGTACGCGACGTCCTTGAGCGTCGCGTGGCGAACGCGCCAGCGCGGCACCGCGTGGCTCTCGTCCTCACGCACGATGACCTCGGCCTCCGCGAGCTTCTCGAGCTCCTCGTCGCTGACGTCGGGGTCGATCGTGCGGATCTCGTCGAGATCGAACGAGACGAAGAACGTCGAGGCGCGCCGCGTCAGCTCGCGAAGGCGAGGCGGCAGCTGGTCGAGCCGCGCCGAGACGACGGCCTGCACCGTCGGCGGGAGCGCCGTCCCGGACGCGGCCCCGCCCGGCAGGAACATGCCGGTCGTCTCGATGATGAAGAACGGGTTGCCGCCGGCGCGCTCCGCGATCTCGGTCGCCTCGGCGTCCTCGATCCGCCGGCCCGACGCCTGCCGCGCGAGGTCGACCGACTCGGCCGAAGTGAGCGGATCGAGCTGGAGGCGGACCGCGTTCGCCGTCGTCGTGCCCCAGGCCGGGCGGGCGTCGAGGAGCTCGGGTCGCGCGAGTGTGAGGACGAGCGCGCTGCGTTTGCCGGCGCGTGCCGGCGTCCCGAGCCGTTCGATCAGGTCGAGCATCGGCGCCTTCAGCGTGTGGGCGTCCTCGAACACGAGCACGGCCGGCGCGTCGCTCGCGATGCCGTCGACGAGCGTGAGGAAGCCGGACTGCACGTCCTGCACGAACGACGACCGGCTCGGACGGTCCGCCATGCCGAACAGCAGCGAGAGCCGCTCGACCACGTGGTCCTGCGCGATGCCGTGGCGTTCCACGAGCTCGTGCAGCCGCCGCTTCGCCTTGTCGGGCGGGTCCTGTTCCTCGAGGCCGGCGAGCTCGGCCACGATCGTGGCGGCCGGCGCGAACGTCGCGGAGTCGGTGAACGGGCGGGCGTGCCCGTCGAGCACGGGGACGTCGTCGCCGAGCCCCGCGACGAGCTCGTCGGCGAGGCGCGACTTGCCGATGCCAGGCTCGCCGACGATCGTGACGAGCGCGGGGTGGCCGGTGCTCGTCGCGCGGTGGAGGCTCTCGCGCAGGATCGCGAGCTCGCTCGTGCGGCCGACGAACGGGATCGTCCGGCGGCTCGAGCGGGGCGTGATGCTCTCGACCGGGAAGCCGGCGAGCTCGCCGTCGAACCCCTTCGCCTGGACGCTCTTCCGGTCCGCGTACGAGACCTCGTTCACGGTGAGCGCGACCGTGGTCTCGCCCGCGAGGATCTCGCCGGGCCCGGCGGCCGCCTGGAGCCGGGCCGCCGCGTTCACGACCGGACCGGTGACGAGGAGCTGGCCGGCGGGGCCGAGGCCGGTCGCGGCCTCGCCCGAGGCGATGCCGACGTGGACGTC
>DASUQI010000070.1:0-2195 GCA_036280655.1 Actinomycetota bacterium | reverse complement strand
CGTCGCGTCGAACGCCCGCAGCTCCTCGACGTACCGGGCGGCGTCGATGTCGCGCATGTCGATCTCGCGCAGGTTGGTCTGGATCAGTCGCCACGGCCGGCCCTCCCACCAGCCGGCCGTGACCCCGCCGGTGCGGCCCGTCACGACCCCGGCAGCAGGGGGCCGAGCCAGTCGGGGAACTCCCTTCCCTCGACCCGCACGAAGGTGGGCTCGAACTCGGGCACACGCCAGAGCTCCTCGTCGATCCGGGCGCTTCCGAGCGAGCCGCGCCGCCGCTCGGCCTCGACGAACATCGGGAGGAGCCGGACGTCACCGGCCGTCGCGATCCCGGTGACCTCGGGCCGGGCGAGCGCGAAGGCGACCGCCGCGTCGATGTGTGCCTGCTCGTCGAGCGGCTCGTACCACGTCGCGTAGCGGGGGGTCTCGCCCGCCCGCCACAGGTTCCGAGCGCCGGCCTTGATCACCATGAGCCCGACGTCGCGCGCTCGGGTCTCCGCCGCCAGCGCGTCGAAGTCGCGAAGGTACGCGGGCTCGCGCGCGAGCCGGTGGTTGAACGGCGTGAGCACCGTGTCGAACGGGAACCGTCGCAGCGCCTCGAGGTGGACGGCGGGGGCCTGCATGCCGTGGCCGGTGATGCCGATCGCGGCGACGAGGCTCTCGTCCTTGGCCCGGGCGGCGCCCTCGACCGCGCCCCCGGGACCGGTGGCCGCGCCGAGGTCCTCGAGGTCGCCGACCGCGTGGAGCTGGAGCAGGTCCACGCGCTCGACCCGGAGGCGTTCGAGCGATCGCACGATGCTCGCGTAGGCGTCGTCGGCCCGCCGGTCGCCGGTCTTCGTCGCGAGGAAGATCCGGTCCCGGATCGTCGGCATCCACCGCCCGAGGTGAAGCTCGGAGCCGCCGTACGCCGGTGCGGTATCGAAGTGGTTGATGCCGGCCTCGAGCGCGAACCGGATCGAGTCGTCGGCCACGTCCTGCGGCACGTCGCTCAGCGCTGCGCCGCCGTAGATGAGCACGGTGCTCAGGTGTTCGAGCCGTCCCAGCCTCCTGGTCTCCATCAGCGCCTCCTCGCGGGTTCGGCCGGCGAACGTGCCGACGACCGGGCGTGCTCGGCCCGCCCGACACCGAACGCTCGCAGGACGTTCCGATGCGTGAGGACGTCCCGGATCTCCGCGCCGAGGCGCCGTTCGAGCTCCGGGAGGAACGTCCGGTGCAGGTGTTCGATGTCGCGTTCGTAGGCGAGCTCGGCGGGGTGGACGACGAGCGAGCTGTCGCTCGAGACCACGACCTGCTCCCGTCGCCCTGCCTCGGCGAACCGTTCGATCCGTCGCAACATCTCCTCGTCGTCGCTCGTGCCGATCGCGTCGAGCGAGACCGTCATGCCCCGGGCCGCGACCGCGAGGTTCTCCTCGAGCGTCGACTCCTGCGCGTGCGCCCAGACGAGTAGCGCCGGGTCGAAGCCCTCGCGTTCGAGCGTTCGAAGGACGGTCCCGGCGACGTCGGACCGGGGGCTGTGCAGGACGATCGCCGCGCCCGTGGTCGCGGCGGCCATGGCGCCGGCCCGATGCACGAGCGTCTCTTCCTCGGTCGGCCCGTCCTCGGTCGTCGCGAGCTTGACGAACCCCGCCCGCACGCCGCCATCGTCGATGCCGACGGTGAGCTCGCGGACGAACAGGCCGGCGAGCTCGTCCACCGACGCGTCCCGGAGCCCCGGCGGCCGGAGCGCCTTGTAGATCCCGGTCGCGCAAGCGATGCGGATCCCCGTCGAGGAGGACACGTCCCGGAGCAGGTCCACGTTGCGCCCGATCCCGATGCAGGTGCAGTCGACGAGGAGGTCGACCCCCGCGGCACCGACCGGTTCGAGCCGGTCGACGCACGCGGACCGCACCTCGTCCCAGTCGACCTGCTCGTAACGCGGATCGGCCGGGCCGAGGAAGTCGACGAACAGATGCTCGTGCGCGAGCCCGCTAGCGAAGCCGTCCGCCGTCACCGGGCCGGTCACCGTCTGGATGGCGACCGTGTCGTCCGTTGCGCCGCCGCCGCTCATCACCGCACGGCCGCGTAGTCGACGAGGTTCCCCATCGCCTCGGCCGACCCGTCGAGGTAGAGACCGAGGTTCTTGCAGAAGAACTCGACCTGCCAGCGCCAGCTCTCCGGCGTGTTGCCCGAGACGTGGGGGGTGATGAACAGGTTCGGGG
>DASUQI010000069.1:0-78466 GCA_036280655.1 Actinomycetota bacterium | reverse complement strand
TCCTCGCCCTCGAGCTCGACCCTCGGCAGATGCGCCACCGCCCGCCCGATCGGAAGGGGGACCCCCTTCCCGGGCGGATTCGCGTCGGCCACGTCGAACGGCCCGATCGCGGTGCGGCGCAGGGCGACGAGGTGCGCGCCGCAGCCGAGGGCTATCCCGAGGTCGGCCGCCAGGACCCGCACGTAGGTCCCGCCCGAGCACGTCACGCGGAACCCGACGTCCCGCCCGTCGAACGCTGTCACCTCGAACGCCTCGACCCTGATCGGGCGGGGCGGCGCCTCCACGGGCCTCCCCGCCCGTGCCTCGGCGTACAGCTTCCGGCCACCGACCTTCGCGGCTGAGTAGGCGGGAGGCGTCTGCATCGAGTCGCCGACGAGCGCCGCGGCGGCCCGCTCGACGGCATCGCGCGACGCGTCCACCGACGACGTGCGGATCACCTCGCCGTCCGCGTCGAGCGTGTCGGTCTCCTCGCCGAGGCGCGCGGCCCCCTCGTACGTCTTCGCGAGCGTCCCGAAGTAGCGGAGCAGGCGCGTGGCCCGGCCCACGCCTAGGATCAGCAGGCCCGTCGCCATCGGGTCGAGGGTGCCGGCGTGGCCGATCTTCCGGGTCCCGAGCTCCCGGCGCTCGGCATCGACCACGTCGTGCGAGGTCATCCCAGGCGGCTTGTCGACGAGGAGCAGCCCCTCGGGCATCGCTACGAACCGCTGCCGAGCGCCGCCTTCAATCCGTCGACGGTCTCTGCCAGGCCCTTCGAGGACGTGAACCCGGAGGCCAGCCGGTGGCCGCCCCCGCCGAAGCGCGCCGCGACCGCGGCGACGTCGTGGTCGCCGCGCGAACGCAGGCTGACCTTGAATCGGCCGTCGCGCTGCTGCTTGATCACGGCCGCGACGTCGGCCTCCCGCGCGGTCCGCACCACGTCGATCAGGTCGTCGGTCCCGCCCCCGTCGAGCCCCGCCGCGCGAAGGTCGCCCTGCGTGAGGTAGGTCCAGACCAGGTCGGCGTCCTCCTCCAGCCGGATCCGCCGCAGGGCAACCGAGAGGAGCTGCAGGTCCGGCAGGCCGCTGTCCTCGTACAGCGCCTGCACGAGCCGCGTGTGCTCGAACGGGAACTCGCGGAGCTCGGCCGCGAGCCGGAGCGTCTCCGGCCGCACCGCCTCGTACTGGAAGCGACCGGTGTCGGTGACGAGGCCCGCGTAGAGGCACTTCGCGGTGTCGATCGAGACCTCGCCGCCCAGGCGCCGGACCAGCCGCCAGACGAGCTCGCTCGTGGACGTCGCGTCCGGATCGACGATCGGGATCGACCCGAGCCCCTCGTTCGTGACGTGGTGGTCGATCCAGATCAGCGTCTTCGCCCGCACCGCGTTCCCGGCGAGCGAGGCGAGCCGGTCCAACGACGCGCAGTCGCAGGTCACCATCACGGGCGGCTCCTTCGGGAACCCGGCGGGCGGGACGAGCGCGTCGCCGCCGGGCAGCTCCCCGGCCCAGCGCGGAGCCTCGAACGGGTCGTTCCCGAACGAGCAGACCGTCTCCTTGCCCATGCCTCGCAGGTGGTTCGACAGGCCGAGCATCGAGCCGAGCGCGTCGGCGTCGGGGTTCACGTGGCAGGCGATCGCGACGCTCGTCGTCCCGGAGAGCGCCGCGGCGGCGTTGTCCATCGCGTCGGGGCTCACGCGTCCTCCTCCCGCTCCTGCAACCCGCGAAGGAGCTCCTCGATCCGGTCGCCCCGCTCGATCGCGGCGTCCTCCTCGAACCGCAGGTCCGGGAGCACCTTCATCCGGACCTCGTGCCCGATCACCTGCCGGAGATGGCCGCGCGCCGACCGGAGCGCGGCGGCCGTCGCGCGCCGCGCGCGTTCGTCCCCCATCGCCGTGTAGAAGACGCGCGCGAGGTGCAGGTCGGGCGTGACGCTCACCCCGGTCACGGTGACGAACCCCACCCGGGGATCCTTCAGCTTCGGGATCTCCTCGGCGAGGATCTCGCGGAGCTCCTCGGAGACGCGGCTCGGACGGCCGCCCTCGGCGCTCACGGCTCCTCGTCCTCGGGGTAGTGCACCGTAACGTCCGTCTCGATCACCTCGACCTCTGCCCACCGCTCGACGAGCCGCTCGACCTCGTGCAGCACCTTGCGAGCGTGGTACTCCTCCCCCGCGACCGCCGCCACGCCGATCGCCGTGCGCTGCCAGAGATCCTGGTGGTCGACCTCGGACACGGCGACGTTGAACTTCGAGCGGATCGCGTTCGTGAGCGTCTTCACGACGTGGCGCTTCTCCTTCAGCGACCCGCAGCCGGGGATCCGCAGGTCGAAGCGAGCGAGCGCGACCATCATCCGTCGCGCCCTAGAGCTCCCGGGCGACCTCGCGGACCTCGAACGCCTCGATGACGTCGCCCTCGTGCACGTCGTTGAAGTTCTCGATGCCGATCCCGCACTCGAACCCCTCGGCGACCTCGCGGACGTCGTCCTTGAAGCGGCGCAGCGAGCCGACCCGGCTCTCGTACACCACGACACCGTCGCGGACGACGCGGGCCCGAGCGTTGCGGACGATCGTCCCGTCGAGCACGTAGCAACCGGCCACGACGCCGATCCTGGGCACCCGGAACAGCGCGCGGACCTCGGCGCGACCGAGCAGGGTCTCCTGCTCCTCGGGCTTCAACATGCCGGCGAGCGCGCTCCGGATGTCGTCGATCGCGTCGTAGATCACCCGGTACAGTCGGACGTCGACGCCCTCCTTCTCGGCGAGCTCGCGCGCCTGCGCGTCGGGGCGGACGTTGAATCCGATCACGATCGCCGACGAGGTGAGGGCGAGATTGACGTCGCTCTCGGTGATCGCGCCCGCCGCGCTGCGGATCACGTTCACGCGCACCTCATCCTGCGGCAGCTTCGCGAGCGCGTCGACGAGCGCCCCGATCGAGCCCTGCACGTCGGCCTTCACGATGAGGTTCAGCTCGGGTACCTCGTCCCGCTGGGCCTGCGCCATGAGCTCCTGCAGCGTCGGCGGGCGCGTGGCGACCTGCTCGGCGGCGCGGACCTTGGCCTCGCGCTCCTGCACGACGTGCCGCGCGCCGCGCTCGTCCTCGACCTCGCGGACCTCGTCGCCCGCGTTCGGCGTCGTGGACCAGCCGAGGATCTGCACCGGCTTACTCGGACCAGCCTGCTTCACCTGCTGGCCGTTCTCGTCGAGCATCGCGCGGATCTTCGCCCACGAAGTTCCGGACACGAGCGTGTCGCCGACGTCGAGCGTCCCGCGTTGGACGAGCACGGTAGCGACCGGGCCTCGGCCCTTGTCGAGGTGCGCTTCGAGGACGACGCCGCGCGCCCGGCCGACCGGGTCGCCCTTCAGCTCCTCGACGTCGGCCACGAGCAGGATCGTCTCGAGCAGGTCGTCGAGGTTCGTGCGCGCCTTCGCGGACACGTCGACGAACTCGTAGGAGCCGCCGAACTGCGTCGGCACGATCCCCTGCTCGACCATCTGCGTCCGCACCCGCTGCGGGTCGGACTCAGGCTTGTCGATCTTGTTGACCGCGACGATGATCGGCACCTCCGCCGCCTTCGCGTGGTCGAGCGCCTCGATCGTCTGCGGCTTCACGCCGTCGTCGGCCGCCACGACGAGCACCGCGATGTCGGTCACCTGGGCGCCGCGCGCCCGCATCGCCGTGAACGCCTCGTGGCCGGGGGTGTCGATGAACGTCACCTCGCGGCCGTTCGTGTGCACCTGGTAGGCGCCGATGTGCTGGGTGATGCCGCCGAACTCCTGCGAGACGACGTCCGTGCTCCGGATCGCGTCGAGCAGGAGGGTCTTGCCGTGGTCGACGTGTCCCATGATCGTGACGACCGGCGCGCGCGGTTCGAGCCGGCTCTCGTCGACCTCCTCCTCGGGCTCCTCCTCCTCGTCCTCGATCCCGACGATCTCGGCCTCGTAGCCGAGCTCGGCCGAGAGCAACGTCAGCGCGTCGTCGGAGAGCGACTGCGAGGCGGTCGCCATCTCGCCGAGCGAGATCAGCTGCTTCACGATCTCGCCCACGGAGCGATCGGTCTTGTCGGCCACGTCCTGCGCGGTGGAGCCGTGCACGAGCTTCAGCGTCGGCAGGGCCGGTCCCGCGTCGACCTCCGGAGCGGAGACGGGCGCGGCCGCCGGCTCGGCCAGCGGGGTCGACGGCTCGGGCACCGGCTCCGACGGGGCCTCCGGCGGCGCCTCGACGGTCTCGGCCGCCGCGGCCTTCTTCCGGGGGCGG
The DNA here is from genome assembly GCA_036280655.1 of Actinomycetota bacterium. Lineage (GTDB taxonomy): Bacteria > Actinomycetota > UBA4738 > UBA4738 > HRBIN12 > DASSJM01. The sequence goes on along the minus strand of DASUQI010000069.1, from coordinate 74,238 downwards.
GTCTTCGGGAGCGGCTCCTCGACCGCCTCCTTGATCTTGGCCTCCGGCACCGCCTTGCCGCCCGAGGCCCGCAGCCGCGGTACTGCCTGGTCGGGGACCGAGGACGACGCGGTGAGGCCGTCGATGCCCATGTCCTTGAGCGCCGCGAGCAGCTCCTTGCTCGCGACCCCGAGCTCCTTGGCCAGTTCGTGAACCCTCACGCCCCGAGTCCCTCTCCGATGGTCGTCATGATGTTCGCCATTAGGGTAGCGGCTCGCTCCGCGGACACGCTCGTTCGCAGCGCACGCCCCAGCGAACCGCGCGCGAACGCCGCCTCCAGGCACTCGAGCCGCCGGTGGAGATATGCACCGCGACCCGGCGCCGATCCGGTCAGGTCGAGCTCGATCTCTCCGGCGGGCCCGCGGACGATCCGGATCAACTCGGCCTTGGTTGCGCGACCGCGACACCCCACGCACGTCCGTTCGGGAACGTGCCGAACCGCCACGCTCAGGCCTCGGCCTTCTCCTCCGCCTGCGCGGGCCTCTTGTCCGCCTCCCCGACCACCACTGCGTCATCATCGGGCGCGCCCTCTTGGACGGCCGAGGCCGCTTCCGAGTCCGACCCGGCGCCGCCATCGGGTGAGTCCTCCGCCGGCGCTTCCTCGGCCTCTTCCGAGGCGGGCTGCGCCGAAGAGGACGAAGGAGCGGCCCCAGCCGCCTCAGCCTCGGTCGGACGAGGACCGCGCTGCTCGTCGGCGAACTGCGTCTCGCTCTTGATGTCGATCCGCCAGCCGGTCAGCCGGGCGGCGAGGCGCGCGTTCTGCCCCTCTTTGCCGATCGCGAGCGAGAGCTGGTAGTCGGGCACGATCACGAGCGCCGTCTGCGTCTCGGGGTCGACGCGAGCCTCCTTCACCTTGGCCGGCTGAAGCGCGTTGGCGACGAAGGTGGCCGACTCGGCGCTCCAGGGGACGACGTCGATCTTCTCGCCCCGGAGCTCCGTGACGACGTTGCGGACGCGCGAGCCCTTGGGCCCGACGCAGGCGCCCACGGGATCGACGGCTGGCTCGTTCGAGGAGACCGCGATCTTCGAGCGGTGGCCGGGCTCGCGTGCGACGGCCCGGATCTCGACGATCCCCTCACCGATCTCGGGCACCTCCAGCTCGAACAGCTTCTTCAGCAGCCCGGGGTGCGTGCGCGAGACCACGATCTGGGGACCCTTCGTCCCCTTGCGCACCTCGGTGATGTAGCCCTTCAGGCGCTCGCCGTTGCGGTAGGGCTCGCTCGGCACCTGCTCGGCCTGTGGCAGCAGAGCCTCCACCTTGCCGAGGTCGAGCAGGGTGTACCGGCGCTCGGACTGCTGGACGATGCCGGTGACCACGTCGCCCTCGCGGCCGGCGAACTCCTCGTACGTCATCTCCCGCTCCGCGTCGCGGAGCTTCTGGAAGATCACCTGCTTGGCGGTCTGCGCGCCGATCCGTCCTTTGAACTCGTCGGTGACCGGCACCTCCTGCTCGGACAGGACGTTGGTCTCGACCGTGACCTCGCCCTCCTCGCCCTCGTGCTCGATCCGCTCGAGCTCTTGCACCCACACGCGCAGGTCCCCCGACTCGGGGTCGATCTTCGCGCGCACGCCGGTCGTCTCCTCGTCGAGCTCGGGATGCTGCTGCTTCCACCAGGACTTGTAGGCGGACGCCATCGCCTCCTCGAGCCCCGCGAGGATCGTCTCGAACGCGATGCCCTTCTCGCGCTCCAGCTCGCGGAGCGCCGCGATCATGTCCTGGTTCATGTCCTGCTCCTCGTCCGTCCCCACTCGAAGACGGTCCTTGCCGAGTCGATGTCCTCGTACCGGACGCGGAGCTCTCCGCCCCCGGATGCGATCACGATCGCCTCCGGGTCGGCCGAGACCAACTCGCCCTCGTGGACCCTGCGACCCTCCACGGGCTCCGCCGTCTTCACCTTCACCTGCTGCCCGACGCTGCGTTCGAAGTGCCGCGGCTCCCGGAGGGCCCGCTCCAGCCCGGGTGAGCTCACCTCGAGCGAGTAGGGCGTGTCGGGGGCGAATCCCTCGAGATCCAGCCGTCGCGACAGCCGCTCCGAGATCCCGGAGATCGTGTCGAGGTCGACGCCGCCGTCTCGGTCCACCGTGACCCGGAGGACCCTGCGGCCGGTCTCGCGGCGGAACGTGACGTCCCAGAGCTCGAGCCCTTCGGCCTCCACGACCGGCCGGATGAGCTCCTCGACATCCCCGCTGCCCACTCGAACGACCCCCTCGAAAACTGAAAGTGGGCGCGAGCCCACTTCCGGGTGAAACCGCATGCGTTTCCTGGCGGGTCAAGTATAGCGCCGGGTCGCTCACGCGGCCGCGTCGATGAGAACCCTCCTCCCATCGTGCGGTCCCACCGCCGTTGCGTATCGGAAGAACGCCGGCGACCGGACTTCCACCGATCGAAGGAGGGATCATGCGCAAGGCTCTACACGCTGCTCACCCGCGGCCGCCCTCGTGACCTTCGATCCGGCGAACGACGTGGTCGCACTCGCGGTCACGCTCGACTCCTGATCGACCCCGTCGGCGGCGGGGTCGGCCATCGGGCCGGCCCGCCTCCCGACCTCCGGGCGCCGGGTCCGTCAGAGGGCGCGGCGCTGTCCGTCGGAGGTGTTCCAGTGGTCCCGGGCGCTCATCCGGCGCTCGAGCCGCGGGTCGTCCCACCCGCGGTGCAGCCGGATCCCGAGCTCCCGGCACGCAGCCTCGGCGGCCTCCTCGCTCTCGAACTCGTCCCGGACCCAGAGGCCGGTCGCGTCGATCAGCACGAGGTCCCAGGTCCGAAGGCCGACGTGCTGGAGCACGGCCTCGACCTCTGGCCGGAGCTTGACGAAGTCGCGGAGCGCGCTCGGCGCTCGCTTCTCGCCCATCTCAGGGCGCCTTGCCGAGCAGCGACGTTGCGGCCTCGGCGGCGCCGGCGAGCTCGGCCTGCGAGCGTTCGCCGCTCGAGCGCAGCTTGAGGTCCGCGGTGCCTGCCTCGACCCCGCGCTTGCCGATCACCACCTGCACCGGGTAGCCGATCAGGTCCGCGTCGGCGAACTTCACGCCGGCCGTCTCTTCACGGTCGTCGAGCACGGCCTCGATGCCGCGGTCGAGAAGCTCCCGGTAGACGCGCTCGCCCTCGGCGACCACGCGTTCGACGTCTCGGTTCGCGATCACGACCACGACCTCGAACGGCGCGAGGACCTTCGGCAGAGCGATCCCGGCGTCGTCGTGGAACTGCTCCACGGCGGCCGCCATCGTCCGCCCGATGCCGAACCCGTAGCAGCCCATCCGGAAGTGCTGCTCGCTCCCGTCCTCGTCGACGAACCGCGCCTCCAGCGGCTCGGAGTACCGTGTGCCCAGCTCGTAGATGTGGCCGACGACGATCGACCGCTCGATCCGAAGCGGCGCGCCGTCGATCGGACACCGGTCGCCCTCGCGGATCTGCACGAGGTCGAGGTACTCGTCGACGCGGAAGTCACGGGGCGTGTTCGCGCCGGTCACGTGCCGGTCGGGCGCGTTCGCGCCGGTGATCCAGTCGGCGCCGCCTCGAACGGCCTCGTCGGCCAGGACGACGACGTCCGCGGCGAGACCCTGCGGGCCGACGAACCCCTTCGCGTAGCCGTTCGACGCGAAGTCCGCGTCCTCGAACGGCACCACCGGCGTGGGGAAGAACCGGCGCTCGAGCTTCACCTGGTCGATCTCGCGGTCGCCGGGCGCGAGCGCGGCGACCACCGTGTCGCCGGCCCGGAACAAGATGCACTTCAGCGTCCGCTCGGCCGAAACGCCGAGCTGTTCGGTGACGGCCGCGATCGTCGCGGCGCCCGGGGTCGAGACCTCGGTGAGCGGTTCGAGCTCGGCAGGCTCGAACGGCTCGGGTGCCATTGGCCTCGCGGCCTCGATGTCGGCGAGGTAGTCGCCGTTCGGGCAGGCGACGTACAGGTCCTCGCCGACTTCGGCCTCGGCCATGAACTCGTGGTTCGTGCCGCCGCCGATCGTCCCGGGGTCGGCCTCGACCACGACGTACCGGATGCCGCACCGGTCGAAGATCCGCCGGTAGGCGTCCATCATCGTCCCGTAGGACACGTGCATCGCCTCGTCGTCCCGGTCGAACGAGTACGCGTCCTTCATCAGGAACTCGCGGACGCGGAGCAGCCCGTACCGAGGGCGGAACTCGTCGCGGTACTTCCACTCGACCTGGTACAGGTTCACCGGCAGGTCGCGGTAGGAGTGCAGGTCGCCCGCGACGAGCGGCGTCACGGCCTCCTCCTGAGTGGGGCCGAGCCCGAGCTCGCGCTCGTGCCGGTCGATCAGCTTGAACATGACCGGCCCGTACGCCTGCCACCGCCCGGTCTTCTTCCACGGCTCGGACGGCAGGAGGATCGGCATCCGGATCTCCTGCGCGCCGGACGCGTCCATCTCCTCGCGCACGATCGCCTCGATCTTGCGCATCGTCCGCATCCCGAGCGGCAGCGTCGTGAACACCCCCGACATCAGCTGCCGGATGAACCCGGCGCGGACGAGCAGGCGGTGCGACGCGGCCTCGGCATCGGCCGGGTCGTCCCGCAGGGTAGGCGCGTACAGGTGGGAGAGCCTCATGGACGCCTCAGGATAGCGTCAGCCGGTAAGGTCCTCGCCGGAAGGACCAGGAGGATCCCGTGATCCTTGTCGTTGACCACTACGACTCGTTCACGTTCAACCTCGTGCAGCTGATCGGGTCGCTGGGCGAGCGGACCGAGGTCGTGCGCAGCGACGCCGAGTCCGCAGAGGCGCTCGCGGCACGATCGCCCGACGCCGTCGTGTTGTCGCCCGGACCCGGCCGGCCCGAGGACGCGGGCTGCTTCCTCGAGCTGCTCGAGGTGCTCCCTGGACCGGTGCCGGTACTCGGCGTCTGCCTCGGGCTCCAGGCGCTCGCCGTCGCGGCCGGCGGGCGTGTCGAACGCGGCCGGCCGACCCACGGCAAGGCCACGCTCGTTCACCACGAGGGGCGTGGGATCCTCGCCGGCGCCCCGAGCCCGTTCGAGGCGGCGAGGTACCACTCGCTCGTCATCACGAGGGAGGACCTCCCCCGCGAGCTCGAGCTGACGGCGTGGAGCGACGACGGCCTCGTGATGGCCGCGCAGCACCGCGAGCTGCCGCGCTACGGCGTGCAGTTCCACCCCGAGTCGATCCTGACCCCGGAGGGCCCGGGGATCGTCCGGAGCTTCCTCGAGCTCGCCCACGCCGGGACGAGCGCGAGCGGGGGCACGCACCCCCACTCGCCGGGCGCCTAGCAGGAGGTCGTGCTGCCTCCCCCCGGACCCGGATCGCAGGAGTCCGGACCCGGCCCGCCGTTCAGCCTATCGTTCCCGCCGTCGCCGAACAGCCGGTCCGCGTTCGGCCCACCGAACAGGAGGTCGGCCCGGGCGCCCCCGCGGAGCACGTCGTTGCCCCGGAGGCCGTACAGGGTGTTGGCCTTCCCGTTGCCGCGCAGGACGTCGTTGCCCGTGCCGCCGACGAGCCCCTCGACGCCGACGAGGGTGTCGGTCCCCTCCCCCGTCGTCTGCCCGGTGCCGAGGTTCGCGCGGATCCTCCCCGAGGCGAAGTCGTACCGGGCGAAATCGAACCCACCCCGGCCGTCGATCGCGTCGTCGCCACCCAGACCGAGGAACTCGTTCTGTTGCCCGTTGCCGACGAGCGTGTCGGCAAACCCGCTGCCCGCCGCGCCCTCCACGCCTTCGAGCGTGGCGCTGATCCCGAGGGCCACGGCCGTGCCGGCGCCGAGGTCCACGGTGCCGCCGCCCGTCGCGTCCTCGAGCGAGACGAAGTCGAACCCACCCCCGCCGATCACGGTGTCGTTCCCGGCGGAGAGCACGATCAGGTCGCCCCCACCCTCGCCGCAGTAGACGTCGTCGCCCGGCGTGCCCTCGAGCACCTCGGCGGCGCTCGTCCCCGCGACCGTGCAGGTGGTCGGAGGGGGCGGCGTGATCCCCAGCGCCGCGACCGCCGCCGGGAGGTCCAGGCGGTGATAGTTCACGTTCGTCAGCGGATCGAGGATCTGGAGTCCGGAGTTCAGCAGTGCGGTCTCGACCTGATCGACGGTCGCGAGCGCGGGCACGTCCGAGCTCACGCCGGCGGCGTCGTGGAGGACCGCCACGGCTCCAGCGACGTGCGGGGTCGCCTGCGAGGTCCCGCCCTGCGTGACCCCCGCCGCGTTGATCAACGCGCCCGGCGCGAGGACCTGGTTGCCGGTCCACGATTGCGAGAAGCACGTGATCTTGTCTGCAGACGTCGTTACGTCCGCACATTGATCGTTGCCGCCGCCCCAGCTTCGGCTGCCGACGTCGCTGTCGTAGACCGCTCCGACCGGGAGCGCGCCCGGGATGCACGCCGGCAGAGCGATCCCGACGTGGAACGCGTTGTTCGAGAACGCGTCGTTGCCGCTGGCGACCACCGGGAGGATCCCCGACGCCCTCGCGTTCGCGAAGGCGGTCTCCCGGGAGGGTGAGGCACCCGTGCACGACGACGTGAAGTAGCTCTCCGGACTGCCGAGGCTCATGTTGATCGCTCGGATGTTGTACGTGGCCTGGTTCGCGATCACGAAGTTGAGCGCCTCGACCTGCGTCGACGTGTTCGAGGTCAGCCCGTTGAACACGTCGAGCCCGAGGATCTTCGTGTCCGGAGCCACCCCGACCACGATCCCCGAGACGTTGGTCCCGTGCCGCCCGGCCGCCGGATCGTCCAGCATCCCGTCCTCGGGCGCGAAGTCCTGCGCCACGACCACCGCGCACCCTGGCCCCGGCGCGCCACAGCTGCCGAACGCCGCCCGCGTGTAGTCGACGCCGGTGTCGAGGACCGCGACGGCCGTTCCGGCTCCCGTGTGCCCGGCCGCGGCCGCCGTCGGCTGGCCGATCAGCGGCAGACTCTGGGTGAGGAAGGGCTCGTCCTCCCTGTCGGCTTCGACGCCGATCACCGCGGGATCGGCAGCGAGGCGCTCGAGCTGGCCGTTCGAACCGACGCGGGCGAACACGATCGGCAGCGCACGGTAGTTCTGAAGGATCTTCAGTCCCGGGACGCGCGCCCCGACCTCGTCCTTGAGGGACCGGTAGGCGGGGACGGTCGTGCGGAGCAGCTCCTGCGAGCCCCCTGCAGACGCGACCCGGGCCCTCGCGAGCACCGACGCCCCATCGAGGGTCACGAGCACGTCGGCCGAGCCGTTCCGCGCGAGCTGCGTGCGGACGAGCGGGTCCACGCTCGCGTCGTTGCCCCGGGCGGGCAACTCGTGCGGCGAGGGAGCTCCCCGCCTCCCGCGGCCGGCCACGTCGTCGGCGAGCGACGGCACGGCGAGCGCGAGCACGAGCAGCAGGACCGACGCGGACGCGATGAGGCGGCGAGGCGAAGGCACGGGCACGTTGACTCCCCCTGGGCGTTCGAAGAGGCCGAATGATGCACGGTGTGCCCGGGAACGGCAACCTCCCGGGCGAGCTACGGCGCGGGCGCCGCCTCGCGCTCGGCGGCGATCCGGCGCGCCTCCTCGATCACCCGTTCGACGAGCCGGTCCTCGGGGATCTTGTCGACGACCTCGCCCTTCACCACGAGGAACCCCTGCCCCTTGCCGGCCGCGATGCCGAGATCGGCCTCGCGCGCCTCGCCCGGCCCGTTCACCACGCATCCCATCACCGCGACCCGGATCGGGACCTTGAGGCCCTCGCGCTCGATCGCCTCGTGCACCCGCTTCGTGAGCCCGAGGACGTCCACCTCCGCGCGGCCACAGCTCGGGCACGCCACGAGGTCGAGCCCGCGCCGGCGGAGCCCGAGCGACTGGAGGATCCACGTGCCGACGTTGACCTCCTCGACCGGGTCGTCGGTGAGCGAGACGCGGATCGTGTCCCCGATCCCTTCCGCGAGGAGCGTCCCGATGCCGACGGCGCTCTTCACGCCGCCCATCGGCATCGGGCCGGCCTCGGTCACGCCGAGGTGCAGCGGGTAGTCGCACGCCTCGGCGAGCAGACGGTACGCCTCGATCATCACGCTCGGATTCGAGTGCTTCACCGAGATCTTGATGTCGAAGAAGCCCTCCTCCTCGAGGATGCGCGCCTCGTTCAGCGCGCTCTCGACGAGCGCCTGGGGCGTCGGCGAGCCGTGGCGTTCGAGCAGGTCCTTCTCGAGCGAACCGGCGTTCACGCCGATCCGGATCGGGACGCTCCGCGCCTTGGCCTCGCGCGCGATCAGTCGCACCTTGTCCTGGTACTTGATGTTGCCCGGGTTGATCCGAAGTCCCTGGATCCCCGCCTCGAGCGCCGCCATCGCGTACTTCCACTGGAAGTGGATGTCGGCCACGACCGGCACGGTGGACTTGGCGGCGATCGCCTTGAGCGCCTCGGCGTCCTCCCAGTGCGGCACGGCGACCCGGACGACGTCCACCCCGGCCGCCACGAGCGCCGCGATCTGCTGGAGGGTCGCGTCGATGTTCGAGGTCTTCGTCGTCGTCATCGACTGGACGCGGATCGGGGCGTCGCCGCCGATCGTGACGTCGCCGACGCGGACCTGTCGCGATCTCCGGCGTTCAGCAGGCATGGGTCAAGTGTCCCACCTCGCTGTGGTCAGTTCCCGAACACGTGGAAGACGACCTGGCGGTCCTTGGGCTCGTCCATCTCGAACAGGATCAGGCGCTGCCACCGCCCGAGCATCGGCTCGCCGGCACCGACCGGGATCGTGTGCGAGGAGGCCGACAGCAGCATCGCCTTCACGTGCGCCGAGCCGTTGCGGCGCTCGTGCGACTCCTCGAGGTTCTGCGTGCGGCGGCCGAGGTCGTCGTGCGCGTAGTACAGGGCGTCCGGCACCAGGTGGAGCAACCTCGCCCGCAGGTCCTCCAGCGCGCCGTCCTCCCACTCGTTGATCAGCAGCGCGCACGTGGTGTGCGCGCAGAAGGCCACCGCGGCGCCGTCGGTCACTCCCGAGTCCTTGATCGCCCGCTCCAGGTGCTCGGTGAGGTCCACGAACTCGTAGCGCGCCGGCGGGGTGAGCTCGACCGTGCTGGTGACCGACTTCACTCGGGCCTCCTCGTCTCGACCGGCGGTGGGGCCGCCGGCAGCTCGAACGTGAACGTGGAACCGCGGCCGGGTTCGCTCTCGGCCCAGATCCTGCCGCCGTGCGCCTCGACGACCGAACGCGCGATCGCGAGCCCGATGCCGGTCCCGCCGTCATCGCGCGAACGCGACTCGTCGACGCGGTAGAACCGCTCGAACACCCGCGGAAGGTCCTCGGGCGCGATGCCCGGCCCGGTGTCGGCCACGGCGACGTCGACCGAGCCGTTGTGCCGGGAGGCCGAGACCGTCACGCGGCCCCCCTCGGGGGTGAACCGCACCGCGTTGTCCAGGAGGTTGAACAGCACCTGGTGGACGCGCTCGCGGTCGGCGAACACGGGGGGGATGTCCTTCGGCACGGCGTCGGCGAGGCGCACGCCGCGTTCGGGGCGCGCCACCTCGATCTCCGAGAGCACCTCGGCGACGAGCGGTGCGAGCTCCACGTTCCCGCGTTCGAGCGGCACGTCGCCCGACTCGAGCCGCGACAGGTCGAGGAGCTGGTCGACGAGCCGTCCGAGCCGTTCGGACTGCGCGAGCATCACCTGTAGCGTCTCGGGGTCGGGCCGCTCGACGCCGTCGAGCAGGTTCTCGAGGTGGGCGCGGAGCGCCGAGATCGGCGTCTTCAGCTCGTGGGAGACGTTGGCGACGAGGTCTCGGCGGAGCCGCTCCAGGCTCTCGAGCTCCGAGCTCATCCGGTTGAACGCGACGGCGAGCTGCCCCACCTCGTCGCGCGAGTCGGTCGACACGCGCTGTGAGTAGTCGCCAGTCTCCATCCGGTGCGCGGCCTGCGCCATGTCGCGCAGCGGCTGCGTCATCCCGCGGGCGACCCAGCGCGCGATCACGAGGGCGATCGCGGCGCCGATCACGCCCGCGAGCACGAGCTCCCACAGGCGCTCGCGGATCGTGAACACCTGGAACCCGACGCCGAGGATCAGGTAGACGAGCAGGATCGTGAGCGCGACCGCGAACACGATGACCGACCCGAGCTTCGAGCGGATCGTCGGCAGCCGCTGCAGGAGCGTCATGCGCGGGCGTCCACCGCGGCGTAGCCGACGCCGTGCACGGTGCGGACGAAGCGCGGCTCGGCCCCGTCCTCGCCGAGCTTGCGACGGATCCGCGCGACGTGCGAGTCGACGACGCGCCCGCCCGCGTAGTCGCGGTACCCCCAGACGCTGTCCATCAGCTGCTCGCGCGTGAACACGACCCCCGGCTCGCGCACGAGGGCGTGCAGGATCTCGAACTCGAGCGGCGTGAGGTGCACGTCCGAGCCGTCGACCGAGACCTTCCGCCGAGCGGGATCGACCGAGAGCCCATCCTTCTCGATCGGATCGCTCGAGGGCGTGGACTCGATCCGTTCGACGCGCCGCAGGATCGCCTTCACCCGGATCGCGAGCTCGCGAAGGCTGAACGGCTTGGTGAGGTAGTCGTCGGCGCCGACCGCGAAGCCGGCCACCTTGTCCGCCTCCTCGGCCTTCGCCGTCAGCATGAGCACGGGGACCCAACGGTCGTGCTGCAGACGCTTGCACACCTCGAGCCCGTCCATCCCCGGCAGCATCAGGTCGAGCACGACGAGGTCGGGGCGCTCGCCCGCCGCGAGCTCGAGCGCCTGCGGCCCGTCCGCCGCCACGAGGACGCGGAACCCCTCGCTCGAGAGGCGCGCGCGGACCGCCTCGGAGATCGCGGCCTCGTCGTCGACGACCAGGACGGTCTGCTGCGTCACGCGCCCCATCGTAGCCGTCGGTCGTAGCGGCCCTTCCGGGGCCGTGTTGAGAAATCGTTGCGAGCGTGCCTAGACCGGCGGCTTCACGATGTCGACGTAGACCACCGCCACCGTGAAGATCACGAAGAACGCCGCCACCGCCGCCGAGACCGGGATCACCTTGCGCAGGTCCACCGGTCGGCCGCGGACCTTCTCGATGGCGAGGATCGCGAGGTGCCCGCCGTCGAACGGCGGGAGGGGCAGCAGGTTCAGGAACCCGACGAAGACGTTCACGAGCGCGAACAGGAACAGCAGGTCCCCGAAGCGGTCGTCCGAGGCGAGGCTGCCGGCCACGCGCCCGACCCCGACGACGCTCGCGGGGTCCCCGGCCTCGCGCTGCTCGTCCGTGAAGACGAGGTCGACGAGGCGCCCCAAGCCCTCCGGCCCGAAGATCCTCGCCACGCCCTGCACGGTCCCGACGAGGTTCTCGCCGACCAGCTCGACGCCGCCGGTGACCGAACCCACGGGCCCCTCGGTCACCCGGACGATCCGAAGCGGCTCGACCTGCACGCCGATCCGGCCGAGTTCCTCGCCCTCGATGACGTCGAGCTTCGGCGTCATCGTGACCTCGACGGTCTCGCCGTCCCGGCGGATCGTGAACGGGATCGGGTCCCCGACGTGCGCGGTCGTGTACTGGCGGAGGTCGTCGGTGGTCGGGGCCTCGATGTCCCCTACCGCGAGCACGATGTCGCCCTCCTCGAGCCCGCCGACGGAGGCGGGCGACGGGGCGCCGTTCAGGGTTGCGTCGACGAGCGCGATGCGAGCGCCACGCGACTCCGGCTGCCCCACGAATGCCAGCCAGATCGCGAAGCACAGGAACGCGAGGACGAAGTGCGTGAGCGGCCCCGCGACGATCACGAGCGAGCGCTGCCAGATCGGCTTGGCCCCGAAGGTCCTCGGCACGTCCTCGGGCGGGGTCGTCTCGAACGGGTTCATGCCGGCGATCTTCACGTAGCCTCCGGCGGGGATCGCCTTGAACCCGACCTCGGTCTCGCCGCGCATCTTCGACCAGAGCTTCGGCCCGAAGCCCACGAAGAACTCGATGACCTTGATGTCGAAGGCGCGCGCAACGCCGAAGTGCGCGGCCTCGTGGATCACGATCACGAGGATCAACGCGACGATGAAGGCACCGATGCCGAGGGCGGCCATCCGAGGTCCCCTACCGGGCCTCGATGATCTCGGCCGCCCGGCGGCGGGCCCACGTGTCGGCCCGTTCCAGGATGACCACCGAGACCACCGACGAGGGCGCCTCGTGCTCGTCGACGACCGCCTGCACGACCTCGACGATGCGCGTCAGGGGGATCTTGCCCTCGAGGAACGCCATGACCGCGACCTCGTTGGCCGCGCTCATGACCGCGGGGAAGGTCCGGCCGAGCTCGCCCACCCGATAGGCGAGATCGATCGCGGGGAAGGCCTCGCGATCGACCGGCTCGAACGTGAGCTGCTTGTCGGCGAGCGGCACCGGCCCGACGCCCGACGGCAGCCGTTCCGGCCAGCCGAGCGCGAGCTGGATCGGCAGGCGCATGTCCGGCACCGCGAGCTGCGCGCTCATCGAGCCGTCGCGGAACTCAGCGAGCGCGTGGACGATGCCCTCCGGGTGGATCACGACGTGGATCTGCGAGTACTCGAGCCCGAACAGGTACTTCGCCTCGATCACCTCGAGGCCCTTGTTCATCAGGGTCGCCGAGTCGATCGTGATCTTCGGCCCCATCTGCCAGACGGGGTGCGCGAGCGCCTCTTTCACCGACGCCTTCGCGAGCTCGGCGTGCGTCCAACCGCGGAACGGGCCTCCCGAGCCCGTGAGCACCACGCGCTTGACGTCCTCGCGCCGCTCGCCACGCAGGCACTGGGCGAGCGCGGCGTGCTCGGAGTCCACGGGGACGAGCCGCTCCGGCTCCCCCTTGATGAGATCGACGACGAGCTCGCCGCCGACCACCAGGCTCTCCTTGTTGGCCAGCGCGAGCATCTTGCCGGCCTGCAGGGTCGCGAGCGTCGGCCCCAGCCCCGCCGAGCCCACGAGCGCGTTCAGAACCATGTCGGCCTCGGCGTCGCGGGCGAGGGTCTCGGCGGCCTCGGGGCCGACCAGCACCTCGACGCCGGTGATCCCGGCGAGCTTCTCGCGGACGTCGGCGGCCGCCTCCTCGTCGGCGATCGCGACCAGGGGCGGGAGGAACTCCCGGATCTGACCGACGAGCAACTCCTGGTTCGCCCCCGCGGACAGGCCGACGACCCGGAATCGGTCGGGGTTGCGCCGCACGACGTCGAGCGCCTGCGTCCCCACCGATCCCGTCGAGCCGAGGATCACCAGTGAGCGCATGGGACTCAAGAGTACCCCGGGGTGCCCGGAAACTTCGGAGCCCGGGCCTCCCTCTCGGTCAGGTTGCCGTCAAGAGAGGTATCGGCCGAAAGCGGCCCGGCTGGAGCACGGGCACCCTGCTGGTCCGGTTCCAGCGGAACGACCACCTCGTCGTTACAGAACGTCCCGGGTGGCCGAAGGTTGCGGTCGGTCCGGCGCGAACGGCGACGTGGTGCCTAGAGCAGGATCAGCCGGAGGTAGATGAACGCCGCCGGCGCGACGAACAGCACCGAGTCGATCCGATCCATCACCCCGCCGTGCCCGGGCAGGATGCCGCCCATGTCCTTGATGCCGAGGTCGCGCTTCAGCAGCGACTCGGCGAGGTCGCCGAGTGGCGCGAAGATCGCGACGACGACCGCGAGGCCCACCGAATTCGCGACCGTGTCGAGCAGGTCCACCGTGGACCCAACGACGCCGACCGACACCGCGATCGTGACGAGCGTCGCGCCGATCGCGCCCTCCCAGGATTTCTTCGGGCTGATGTTCGGGGCGAGCGGCCGGCTCCCCCAGAAGTAGCCGACGCCGAACGCCGCCGTGTCGTACACGAACGTGAGCCCGATGATCGCGAGCGTGAGCCCCTCGCCGTCGGGGAGCTTCAGCACCGCGAGCGCGTACGCGGCGAGCAGCGGGATATACGCGATGCCGAGGACCGACAGCGCGATGTTCGACACGATGTTCTGGCGGTGTTGCACCGGAACGGTCATGAACCACAGGAACGTGCCGAACAACGACAGCGCCATGATGGCGAGCATCGCGTTCTCGCCCCGGTAGTAGCCGGCGCCGAGCACGAGCGCGCCGGCGACCAGGCCGAGCGCGGTGGCCGGTTGGTAGTGACGCTTCTGCAGCGAGAGGTAGAACTCGCCCTGCGCGAACAGGACCACGATGCCCGCGAGGATCGCGAACGGCCCGGGCCCGAGCAGGATCGCGCCGACCGCGAGCGCCGCGAGGACGATGCCCGTGAGGAACGCCGTGGGGACGTTCCGCTCGGCCGCCTCCTCGCGCTCGCCGCCGACCTCCATCGCCGTCGGCTCCTGCCAGCTGGGTCCGCCGAGGCCCTCGCCGCCGACCCGGACGGTGCGCGCGGCCTCCTCCGCCGACTCCTCCTCGTCCTCGTCGCCGAGCAGCGCCGCGATCGCGACCTGCTCTGTGGGCTCGAGAGGGGCGGCCTCGCCCTCCACCTCGACCTCGTCGCGGACGGACTCCGCGAAATGGTCGGCCGCGGCCTCGACGGCCTCGAGGTCGGGGGCCTCCTCCCGGATGACCTCGTCCTCGGCCGAGAGCGGCTCCCGGTCGGCCGGGATCTCGACGTAGCGCTGCTGGGGCGCGGGGGCGGCCTCCGCTTCGCCTTCTTCGCCCTCGAGCCCCTCGTCCTCCTCGTCGGTCTCGAACAGGTAGGAGCCCACGCCCTCCTCGGTCTCGCCGGGCTCCCCGGACTCGCCCTCCTCGCCCTCGGTGGAGACGTCGGAGGTCCGCCGCCACTCGTCGGCGAACAGGTCGACGTCCTCCTCGCCCGCCTCACGCTCCTCGGCCGGGAGCTCGGGCTGGTCGGGCTTGTCCTCGGTCGTGGTCTCGAACGTCACCGGGGAGCCGCGCCCCGCTTCGGCGGCTTCCGACTCCGCCTCGGCGGCCGGCTCCTCGGGCTCGTGCGGCCGTTCGGGGGGACCGCCAGCCTTCTTGGGCTCGGGCCAGTCGACGTCCTGGATCGGGGCGAAGAACTTGTCGAGGTCCTCGAAGAGGTCCTCGCCCTCGGTCCGCTCGTCGTCCTCGGGCACGCTCAGATCTCCTTGAGCTCGGCGTCCTTGTGCGCCACGACCTCGTCGATCCCGGCGATGTGCTTGTCGGTCAGCTTCTGGAGCTCCTTCTCGGAGCGTGCAAGGTCATCTTCCGAGATGGAGCCGTCGCGCTCAAGCTTTTCGAGCTCGTCCTTGGAGTGGCGGCGGATGTTCCGAACGGCAACCCGTGCCTCCTCGCCCCGGTGGTGGACGAGCTTGATCAGCTCCTTGCGCCGCTCCTCGGTGAGCGGGGGGAAGGAGAGTCGGATCACGGTGCCATCGTTCCCCGGGTTGATCCCGAGGTCGCTCGACATGATCGCCTTCTCCATCGCCGGGATCGCGTTCCGGTCGTAGGGGGTGATCATGAGCGTTCGAGGCTCGGGCACCGAGAACGACCCGAGCTGCTGGATCGGGACCGGGGTCCCGTAGTAGTCGACGACGATCCGCGAGAGCAGGGCGGGCGTCGCCCGCCCCGTGCGGACGCCGGCGAGCTCCTCCTTCAGCACGCCGATCGCCTTGTCCATCTTCTCCGATGCGGCGCCGAGGGCCGAGTCGACCGTCACCGCACACCTCCGTGCACGAGGGTGCCGATCCGCTCGCCCGAGACCGCGCGGCGGATGTTCCCCTCCTCGCGGAAGTCGAACACGATGATCGGGAGCGCGTTCTCCATGCACAGGCTGATCGCCGTCGCGTCCATCACCGAATAGCCCTCGCGCAGCACGTCGAGGTACTCGATCGACTCGAACCGGCGCGCGCTCGGATCGACGTGCGGGTCCGCGGTGTACACCCCGTCGACCTTCGTGCCCTTCAGGATCGCCTGCGCGCCGATCTCGAGCGCCCGCTGCGCGGCAGTGGTGTCGGTGGAGAAGTACGGCGCGCCGATCCCGGCGGCGAAGACAACCACGCGCCCCTTCTCCAGGTGCCGCTTCGCCCGGAGCGGGATGTACGGCTCCGCGATCTGCGCCATGTGGATCGACGTCTGGACCCGGTTAGGCACGTGGATCTTCTCGAGCGCGTCCTGCAGCGCGAGCGCGTTCATCACCGTGGCGAGCATCCCCATGTAGTCGGCCCGCGACCGGTCGATGCCGGGGGCCTGGCGTCCACGGAAGATGTTCCCGCCGCCGACGACCACCGCCGTCTGCACACCGAGGTCCACGACGTCGGCGAGCTCTCGAGCCAGCAGCCCCGTCGAGTCGGTCGAGATCCCGTACCCCGTGTCCGCGGGCGCGAACGCGTCGCCGGAGAGCTTCAGCAGCACCCGGTGGTAGAGCGGCCGGTCGTCGGGTGGGGTCGGTTCGCCCTCCGGCATGCCGGTCACCCTACTCGGTCTCCTCGGCCACCTTGTACCGGACGAACCGGCGGACCACGATCCGCTCACCCACCTTGGCCGACAGCTCGTCGAGCAGACCCTGGATCGTCTTGGAGTCGTCCTTCACATAGGGCTGCTCCAGCAGGACCGTCTCCTCGTAGAAGGATCTCAGCTTGCCCTCGACGATGTTCGGGATCACGTTGTCGGGCTTGCCCATCTCGCGGGCCTGCGCCTCGAAGAGGCGCCGCTCGTTCTCCAGCACCTCGGCCGGGACCTCCTCGCGCGTGACGTATCGCGGAGCCGACGGGGTAGCGATGTGCAGCGCCAGGTCCTTGACCAGCTGCTTGAACTCCTCCGTATTGGCGACGAAGTCGGTCTCGCAGTCGACCTCGATCAGCACCCCCACCGTGTTGTTGAAGTGGACGTAGGCGTCGATCCGGCCCTGTCCGGTCGAGCGGCTTGCGCGCTGAGCCACCGAGGCGAGCCCCTTGGTCTTGAGGATCTCCTCGGCCCTGGCCATGTCGCCGCCGGCCTCCTGCAGCGCCCGCTTGCAGTCCATCATCCCGGCGCCCGTGAGCTCCCGGAGCGCCTTCACCTGGTCGGCGGTGATCTCGGTCATCGTCATGTCGTCTCCTTCGCTGCGTCGGCGGCCGCCGGCTCGGCCGGCGCCTGCGGGGACGCGGCCGTCATGGGCGCGGGGGTGGGCGGCGGCTCGGCGACGGCCTGCGCCGGCTCGGGCTCGGGCGTGATCTCCGGACCCATCACCTTGGTGACGACGGCCTCGCGGCCCTCCTGCCGCCCCTCGGCGAGCGCGTCGGCGAGCAGCCTCGTGACGAGCGAGACCGACCGGATCGCGTCGTCGTTGCCGGGGATCACGTGGTCGACCTCGTCGGGGTCGCAGTTCGTGTCCACGATCGCGATCACCGGAAGCCCGAGCTTGCGGGCCTCGTTCACGGCGATGTGCTCCTTCTTCGTGTCGATCACGAAGATCGCGTCGGGCAGCCGCTCGAGGCTCTGCATGCCGCCGAGGTTGCGCTCGAGTTTTTCCCGCTCGTGGCGGAGGCGGATCGCCTCCTTCTTCGGCAGGAAGTCGAACGCGCCGGTGCGCTCCATCTCGCGGAGCTCGCGGAGACGCAGCAGGCGCCGCGACACTGTCTGGAAGTTCGTGAGCATCCCGCCCAGCCACCTCGTCGTGACGTACGGCATGCCGACGCGGTTCGCGTGCTCGGCGATAACCTCCTGCGCCTGCTTCTTCGTCCCGACGAACAGGACGACTCCGCCGCGCCGACCGATCTCGCGGGCGTACCCGTAGGCCTCTTCGAGACCCGCCAGGGTCTTCTCGAGGTCGATGATGTAGATCCCGGAGCGTTCCCCGTACAGGTACCGGCCCATCTTCGGGTTCCAGCGTCTGGTCTGGTGCCCGAAGTGCACCCCTGCCTCGAGGAGCTCCCGCCTGGTGACGACAGGCACGGTGCGCCTCCTTCCGGTTGTCCCTCCGCCCGGTTCGGCTCGCGTCCGGCCCGGTCTCGTGCTGCCGGCCGGGACCCCGGAAGCGATCCCCGGGCGTGTGTGCTCGGCGTCGAGACGCCGGCGAAGGGGCAGTCTACCAGCGGCGTTCGGCGCCCCGGAGGGTTACCGGCGGCCCCGCGGGCGTTGCGACGCCTGGCGTCTCGCGGGCTCGGTACGCGCGACCCGCCGGCGCACGGGCTCCTCGGGAACCAGCGGCTCGACCGCGATCCACCGGTACGCGAGCGCCGCCATGAAGGCAAGGTGCACGACGCTCACCGCGAGGATGAAGACCCAGGCGGCGAGCGACGGGTTCGCACCGAGCTGGGTCCCGCCCGGCACGAGCCCGACCACCACGGGCAGCGCCACGAAGAAGTACAGCGCGCAGAACAGGAGCTGTCGCGTTCCGGGGAGCTGCGCCGCTCGACCGGAGCGACGGATCGTCTCGAGCACGCCGCGTCCCTGCCGGACCGCCGCGGTCGGCGCGAACCCGAGGAAGAACAGGCCCCCCACGAGGACGGCCACGAACGCGAGGAACCCGATCCCCGGGCCCAGGATCGGGAAGAAGAGGTTGCCGGCGATGATCAGCGAGAACGAGATCACCTGCACGACCAGGACGACCGGGATCGCGGCGACCCCGCGCAGCAGGCCGTACCTGCTCACGCGGCCGTCCTCGAGCGCCTCGACGACCATGCCGGCGAGCAGCGCGTAGACCACGCCGCGGACGAGGACGGAGACCGCGGTGAAGACGAGGAACGCCGGGCCGACCCCGACGACGCTCGCGCCCGTCCCGAGGTCGAAGTAGGTCGCGATCGGCGGAAGCGCGAGCACGTCGACGAGCCTGCCGGCCGAGCCCTCGAAGCCGATCGCGAGGAGCGCGAGCCACACGAGGAACGGCAGCACGAGCGCGACGACGAGCAGGATCGGCTGGGCCACGACCGCGAGCAGGCCCCGGCCGAGCGAGCGCGGGATCGAGGGGAGGATCGATGGGCCGCCCCCGAGCAATCCGCCGAACCCACGACGCGGCTCGGGCGTCTCGGCGCGCGAGGCGGGCTCGATCTCCAGCGGCTGGGGCGGGCGCGACGTCGCCGGACGACGCTTCTTCTTCCCGCTCACGCGCCGCCTCCTTCGCCGGGATCGTCTTCGTCGTCGCGCTCGTCGTCCCCTTCGCCCTCCGAGACGAGGCCGGAGCCGAACCGCCGCCGCGCGTAGATCCCGGGAACGAACGCGACGACGAAGACGATCGTCGCCGCGGCGGCGTAGCGCCCGAACGTCGTCCCCGGGTCGAACTCGGTCGGCGAGGGCACGTCGACGAGGGTTCCCTCCGGGTCGTTCTCCAACGCGACGAGACCCGCCTGGGGTCCCCCGGTCACGGCGATCAGCGCGTCGTCCGAGATCGCGACCGCGCCGAGCGCCCCCTCCGTGAGGTCCTCCTGCCAGATCAGGTGTCCCGACGCCGCGTCGACCGCGACCAGCCGACCGTCGGCGAGCCCGACGATGACCGCGTCCCCGGACACCACCGGCGCTCCGCGGAGGATCACCTCGTTCAGCTGATGGCTCCACACCCGCTTTCCGTCGGCGGCGTCCAGCCGGTACAGGCCGCCGCCGAAGTCGGCCGCGAAGACGCTTCCGTCGCCGAGCGCGGGAGCCGTCGCGGGCGAGAAGAGCGTGAGAACGAGCGAGGTCCACACCTCGGTCCCGTCCTCGGCGCTCACGGCGCGCACGAACCGGTCCGCCGACCCGAGGATGACCCGTCCGTCGGCGAGCGACGGCGCCGAGCCGGCGGTCGACGTCGCGGGGATCTCGAACGGCGGCCACGCGCGCTCCCCGGTCGCCGCGTCGAACGCGACGAGCGCGACCCTGCCCTCTTCCGCGTCGCGGGCGACGACGATCACGGCGTCGTCGGCCGAGGCGACCGGCGTGTCGATGCGTCCGGTCACCGTGGTCGACCATCGCGACGTGCCGTCGGCGAGCGAGTACGCCGACAGCGTCCCGCCCTGATCGCCGACGAACACCGTGTCGCCGTCGATCGTGACACCGCTGCGCGAGATCGCGTCGAGGCTGACGCGCCAGCGTTCCGTCCGATCTGCGAGCGTCACGCCGACGAGCTCGGAGACCGCCTCGTCGTCGGCGTCATCGGTGGCGCCGGGCGACGCCGTGGCGGTCGGCGTTGGCGAGGGGTCCGAGGACCCGGGCGCGGGGCCGTCGACGTACACGAGCACGTCCTGTCCGCCCGCCGTCCCCACCGCCGGGACGGAGAGCGGCCCGCCGGCCCGTTGGATCTCCCACGCGATCGCCCCGTCCGAGAGGTCCACGCCATAGACGGCCTCGGGACCGACCGTGATCGCCACCTCGGCGACGACGATCGCCGCAGAGAGCCGGTCGCCCGACGGGTCGGCGAACAACCACCGGACCCGGTAGGGAGGTGCGGGCCCGTCGTCTCGGAACCCGTCGTGGGCGGAGCCTCCCTGGAACTGCGACCACGCGGTCCGGCCCTCCTGCGCCGCAGCCGTTCCGGTCACGAGCGTCGCCACGACGGCGGCGGCCGCGACGATGCCGGCGAGACGGACGGCGCGCATGGGTGGCCGATCGTGCACTCGGGGAACAGCCCTCCTGGTCGGGGGGCGCACATCCTAGACGTCGCGAGCGCGGTGCGCCCGAGCGGCCACTCAGGCCGACAGCGGGGCGAGCCGGATGAGGTCGACCACGCCCAGGTCGAGCAGGAACGCGAACGGATCGAGGTACGCGCCCGCGAGCCGCACGCCGAGATGCAGGTGCGGGACGACGGACCCGGGATGACCCGACCCGGTCGCGGCGAAGGCCTGCCCGGCCGTCACGACGTCGCCCTTGCGCACCGAGGTCGCCGAGACCCACGAGTAGGTGGTGGTCAGCTCGCCGCCGTGGTCGAGCGTCACGAACAGGTGACCGCCGACCTTGCCGGCGAAAGCCACCGTGCCCGAGGCCGGCGCGACGACGGCGGTCCCGACCGACGCGGCGATGTCGATCCCGCGGTGACCCGCGCCGAACGGATCCTCGGGCGGGTCGAACCCGCGGATCACGGGTCCGCGAACCGGCCACGGCCACCCGGCGGTAGAGAGCGGCGCATCCGCGGAGATGGGGGAACCGAGCCCGACCACCATGAGCGCGATCGGGACGGCGAGGACATACATCGCGCCGCGATGCGTCCGCACGCGCCGTGCCGGGAGTCGGGATGCCATCGGGTGCCTCCGTCCGTCGTCGGAGGCGGACCGTACCGTGCCCTCGGTCCCCAGACCGTGACAAAGCTCACGGTTCGCGGCTCGCAGTGCGAGGCGGTGGGATCAGTCGGTCTCGACGAACTGCAGCCGCAGCTGCCCGACGGCCTTCGTGTGGATCTGGCAGACGCGGGACTCGGTGACGCCGAGGATCCCCCCGATCTCGGCGAGCGTCAGCCCCTCGAAGTAGTAGAGCGTGACGACGATCTTCTCCCGTTCGGACAGGGAGTTGATCGCGGCGGCGAGCAGGCCGCGGGTCTCCTGACCCTCGAGCCCGGTCGTCGGGTCGACGCTGCGGTCGGCGAGCGTGTCGAGGAGCGAGACCTGCTCTCCTCGGTCGCTGCCTACGCTGAGGATCTCGTCGAGCTGCAGGACCTGGACGAACGAGATTTGGTTGATGACCTCGTGGAGCTCGGGGAGCGACACGCCGAGCCGTTCCGCGATCTCCTTCTCGCTCGGCGCCCGCTTCAGGATCGACTCGAGGTCCGAGTACGCCTTCTCGATCTCCCGGGCCTTGAAGCGGACGGAGCGCGGGACCCAGTCCATAGCCCGGAGCTCGTCGATGATCGCTCCCTTGATCCGCGGGATCGCGTACGTCTCGAACTTGTTGCCGCGTTCGGGATCGAACTTCTCGAGCGCGTCGATGAGCCCGAACATCCCGTACGACACGAGGTCCGCCTGATCGACGCTTGACGGGAGTCCGGTCGCGACGCGGCTCGCGACGTACTTCACGAGCGGCGCGTAGTGCAGGATCAGCCGCTCGCGCGACGACGCGTGCGCGGCGGAGCCCTCCCGTTTGAACTCCTCCCAGAGACGCGCGAGCTCATCCAGGTCGTCGCGAGCGATCGGTTCGGCCGACGTCGTCGCCTTCCTGCGCGCGGGCGCGTCGGTCGCGCGAGCGTTCGGGGCGCCCTTCGGCTTGCCGGTCCCCGCCTTCGCACCGCTGCGGGGCGAGGCCTTCGCGCCGGATCTGCCGGATCTGCCGGCCTTCTTCGCCCCGCCCGCCTCGCCAGCCTCGCCGGCCTTGGTGGTTCGCGCCATCAGGCCCTCGGGTGGCTCTGCCGGTAGGCCTCGAACAGGCGGGAACGGGTGACGTGCGTGTAGCGCTGGGTGGTCGCCACGCTGGCGTGGCCGAGCAGCTCCTGGACCGCGCGGATGTCGGCTCCTCCCTCCAGCAGATGGGTGGCGAACGAATGTCGCAAGGTGTGCGGCGACACGCGTCGACCGGACAGCGTGGCGCCTCCGTATCGTCCCACAAGCCGCCGGATGTCGCGTGGGGAGATCGGGCGACGCCTGAGGTTCAGGAACAGCGCGGTCTCGCCCGCCCCCGGCTCGAGCAGGTGCCGGCCCTCCGAGAGCCAGGCGGCGATCGCCTCGCGGGAGACGTCGCTCATCGGAACCTCGCGCTCCTTCGACCCCTTCCCCATCACGGACACGCGCCCGCGGTCCAGGTCCGCCGCCGTCAGGGTCAGGCCGGTGACCTCGGCGACGCGCAGCCCCGACCCGTACAGCAGCTCCAGGATCGCCCGGTCGCGGAGCGCGACCGCGCGGGCCCGACGAGCGGCCTCCTCGTCGGCCTCCGCCGCCACCCCCACCTCCGGCGCCTCGACGAGCGCGGCCGCCTCCGCGGGCCGAAGCACAACCGGCAGCCTGGACGTGACCTTCGGCCGGCCGAGCAGGACCGAGGGATCGCGCTCGATCACGCCTTGCCCTCGGGCCCAGCGATAGAAGGTGTGGATCGCCCCGACCCTCCTCGCGATCGACGCGCGAGCGTACCCGAGGGTCGTGAGCTGGGCGAGGAAGCGACGGAGATCGTCCAGGCGGGCGGTCGACATCCCGTGGCCGCCCCGGCCAAGGAACCGCGAGAGCTGGGCGAGGTCCCTCCGATAGGCCGCGACGGTCGAGGGCGCGAGGTGGCGCTCGTAGCGGAGATGGTCGGCGAACGCGCCGATCAGGGCCTCGTCGGAGGCCGCGTCGCCGCTGCCGACGTCGCTCGGGGCGAGGTCGGACGCGGCATGGTTGGGGCGGGCGGCCATCGGTCCCTCTCGGCTCGGGTCGGAACCTTGTACCAACCACGCTCCTGTGGTTCAAGCAGCCGAGCGGGGCGGTGCCGGTGCCGGCCGACGGCTCAGCGGGCGGACGCGGCGGCGCCCTTCAGCGTGGCCTCGTACCGGCCGCCCACGCTCCGCACGAAGCCCCGGAGCTCGAGCTCCATCAGCACCGCGACCGCCTCCGGGAGGCCGATGTCGAGGGTGGCGGCGACCCGTTCGGGAAGCGTCGGACCGGTGAGCGCGCCGAGCCCTCTCACCTCGGCGTCGCTCAGATCCTCGCGGACGGCCTGCGCGTCGAGCTCGAGACCGAGGTCGTGCAGGAGGTCCTCGGAGCCGCGGATCATCCCGGCGCCGTCCCGGATCAGCTGCAGAGGGACGTGCGCCAGCGGGCTCGTCACGGAACCCGGCAGGGCGAATACCTCCCGCCCGAACTCCAACGCGTGCTCCGCGGTGATGAGCGAGCCGCTACCGGCCGCGCCCTCGACCGCGACCGTCGCCCGACACAGGCCGGCGACGATCCGGTTACGCGCGGGGAAGTTGCGCGGCTCCGGCGGCGTGCCGGGCGCGAACTCCGAGACGATCGTCCCGCTCGCACCGATGCGCCGCAGGAGGTCCCGACCGCCGGGGTCGTACGCGACGTCGACGCCGCAGCCAAGCACCGCGAGCGTCGCCCGGCCGGCCGAGAGCGCCCCCTCGTGCGCCGCCGCGTCGATGCCTCGGGCGGCGCCGCTCACGACCGTCACGCCGGCGAGCGCGAGCGCGCTGCCGAGGTCGGCGGCCTGCTCCCGCCCGAGCGCCGTGCACCTGCGGGCCCCGACGATCGCGACGGCGCGCGTGACGTCCGGCGGCGGCGCACCGATCACATACAGCGCGGCGGGCGGGTCGTGGATCTGCTCGAGCTGCGACGGGTACTCGGGCGAACCCCACGTCACGAACCGGGCGCCCGACGCCTCCGCTCGGGCGGCGAGTGCGTTCGGATCCAGCGAGCGGGCGAACCGCCGGTCGCCGTCGCTCCCGGCGCGTCCGCCTCGGACGTGCGCGAGCACGGCGGCGGCCGTGGCGCGTTCGGCGGCGAGGGCGATCAGCCGTCGCGGCGTGATCGTTCGGAGCGCCGAGAGCACGAGGAGCGCACGACGGTCCTCGTCGGTCAGGACGAACCCGTCCGGCCAGGTCGGCCACGGCGGGCCCTCGGCCTCACCCGACACGCTCGAGCTCCGTCGCGGGCGTGCTCGCGCGATACGCGAGCGCCTCGACGACCTGCTCGGGCATCACGCGGTCGATCCCCGCCAGGTCGGCGATCGTCCGCGCGACCTTCAGCACCCGGTCGAACCCACGACCGGTCAGGCCGTGACGATCGACCGCGGCGGCGAGCATCGACCGGGCCTCCTGCGACATCCGCGACTCGCGACGGACGAGCGGGCCGGGGAGCTGGGCGTTGCAGATCGGCCCGAGGGTCGCGTAGCGGCGACGCTGTCGTCCGCGCGCCTCCTCAACGCGCTGGCGGACCGACGACGAGGACTCGGCGTGCGCCTCGCCGAGCAGCTCGCGCTTGGTGAGCCTCGGGACCGTCAGGTGGATGTCGACACGGTCGAGCAGCGGACCCGACAGCTTCGCCGCGTACGCCTGCAGGCGATCGTCCCGGCACCTGCACCGTCGGACCGGATCGCCGGCGAACCCGCACGGGCACGGGTTGGTGGCGGCCACGAGCGTGAACCGCGCCGGGAACGTCGCCGTCGCGGCCATCCTGGTCACGACGACGCGTCCGTCCTCGAGCGGTTGCCGGAGCCCCTCGACTGCGTCCCGCCGGAACTCGGTGAACTCGTCGAGGAACAGCACCCCGTGGTGCGCGAGCGAGACCTCGCCGGGCCGCAGGTACCCCGCGCCGCCGCCGAGCAGAGCCGCCGCCGACACGGAGTGGTGCGGCGAGCGGAACGGTCGCTCCCGGACGAGGCCTCCGTGGAGCACCCCGGCGACCGAATGCAGCTGGGTGACCTCGAGCGCTTCGGGCCGGGACATCGTGGGCAGGATCGTCGCGAGTCGCCGGGCGAGCATCGTCTTGCCCGCGCCGGGCGAGCCCACGAGCAGCACGTTGTGGCCCCCGGCCGCGGCGATCTCGAGCGCGCGGCGGGCCTGGGCCTGGCCGCGGACCTCGCTTAGGTCCACCTCGTGCCGGCCGTCGCCGGAGGGTCGATCGTCCACGGGCGGCGACGGCGTCCATGCACCTCGAAAGAACGACACCACGTCGCCGAGCGTCGGCGCCCCGACGACCTCGAGGTCCTCGACGAGCGCGGCCTCGGGGGCGTTGGCGCTCGGGACGACGATGCCGCGCGATCCGGCTCGAGCCGCCGCGACGGCGGCCGAGAGGATCCCGGGCGTCGAGACCAGCTCGCCTCGGAGCGAGAGCTCGCCCGCGAACACCCACCCGGCGAGCACCGCCGAACGTACCTGCGCCGACGCCGAGAGCACGCCCATCGCGACCGGCAGGTCCAGGCCCGGCCCGTCCTTCCGGAGGTTGCCGGGCGACAGGTTGACGACCACCCGGCGAAGCGGCCATTCGAGCCGCGCGTTCTCGACGGCCGGCCGGATCCGGTCGCGCGCGTCCTGCACGGCCGCGCCGGGAAGCCCCGTCAGGGTGAGCGAGGGCAGTCCTCGCCCGATGTACGCCTCGACGACGACCAGGTGTCCGCGGACCCCCACGACCGTGACACCGTTGACGCGCCCGTACACCGTCGCGCGACCCTAGCGCGAGGCACCGACACGACTCGCGTCAGAACGCGTCCTCGAAGATCTCTACGTCGGGGACGCCGTCGCCGACCCACACGCTCGCGACGTCGAACCTGATCTCGGCGATCTCGATCGACGCCTGCCGCACGAAGACCTCCGCGAGCCGGCGGAGCGTTCGGCGTTTCGACCACGTCACCGCGTCGTAGCCGCCCCCAAACGCAGCGCCGCCCCTCGTCTTCACCTCGCAGATGACGAGCCGGTCGCCGAACCGCAGGACGAGGTCCAGCTCGCCGAGCGAACAAGTCCAGTTGCGGGCGACCAACTCGTAGCCGCGCCGCCGGTAGGCGCGCAGAGCGGCGTCCTCGCCGACGCGCCCGCGTTCGGAACGTTCACTGGTGGCCCGCACGGCCGGACGTTAGCGGCGGCCGCCGACATCGCCCGGACTACTCGGGGAGCTGGACGGAGTCGTCCTGCCGGAGCTCCTCGACGTTCACGTCGCGGCGCGTCAACACGCGGACGCTCGAGACGAACCGGGCCGGCCGGAACATGTCCCACACCCAGGCGTCGCCGAGCTTCAGCTCCACCCACCCGTCGCTGCGCTCGGCGAGCTCGACCTGGTTCGCGAGGTAGAAGCGCCGCTCCGTCTCCACGGCGTAGGAGAACATCGGGACCACGTCCCGGTACTCGCGGTAGATCTCGAGCTCGCGCTCCTCCTCGAACCGCTCGATGTCGCCTTCGTCGTGGTTCACGGTTCGGTCACCCTATCGCCGTCGTAGTAGCCGGTCCTAAGGCCCTTGAACGAGTACCGGTGGATCGGAGTGGGGCCGAGTCGCCGGAGCGCGTCTCGATGCCCGTTCGTCCCGTAGCCGCGGTTGTGGTCGAACCCGTACTCGGGGAACCGCCGGTGGTAGCGATCCATCATCCGGTCGCGGGTCACCTTCGCGACGATCGATGCGGCCGCCACCGACGCGGTGACAGCGTCGCCCTTCTTGATCGAGAGGTTCGGGACGGGGAGCCGGCGGACGGGGAAGCCGTCGGAGAGGACGTAGTCGGGCTGGACGGACAGGCCCGTGACGCATCGCCGCAAAAGGGAGAGGTTCGTCCGCTGGAGACCGCGCCGGTCGATCCTCGTCGGCATGCACCGATGCACCGACCAGGCCACCGCGTCCGCGACGATCCGGTCGAACGCGACCGCGCGCTGGTTGGCAGTCAGCATCTTGGAGTCGTTGATGCCCTCGAGATCGAAGCCGTCGGGCAGGATCACGGCCGCGGCGACGAGCGGTCCCGCGAGCGCCCCGCGCCCCGCCTCGTCGACACCCGCGATCAGCCGGAAGCCCTGGGCGCGGAGCCCACGCTCGTAGTGCCCGAGATCCAGCGCCGATTCAACCATCCGACGCACGACGACTGCGGTGGATCCGATCAGCGAGCACCATCACATCGCCCCGCGGGGGATGGTAGAGGACGGGACCGATAGCCGGTCCCGGGTGTGGAGCGTTAGCTCTGGACCTCGGCGTCGGCCGGCTCGGCGTCGGGGGCGGTCTCGGGCTCGTCGCTCGCCTCTGGGTCGGGCGCGGTCTCCGCGTCGGGCTCGACCTCGGCCGCCTCGGACACCTCGGCGGCGGTCTCGTCCTCGCCGCTCGGCTCGCCAACCTCGCCATCGGCAGTCGCTTCGTCGGGCTCCTCCGCAGCGTCCTCCTCGGCCGCGGCGCCGGCGGCTGAGCGCTCGGCCTCCGCGGCGGCGATCGCGGCGAGCTCCCCCTCGCCGAGGCGGCGCTCGCGGATACGGGCCTTCTTGCCTCGGAGCTCGCGGAGGTAATAGAGCTTGGCGCGGCGGACGTGGCCCCGCGAGACTACCTCGAGCTTGGCGATCGAAGGCGAGTGCAGCGGGAACGTGCGCTCGACCCCCACGCCGAACGAGATCTTCCGTGCGGTGAAGGTCTCCTGGAGCCCCCCGCCCTGGCGGCGAATCACGACGCCTTGGAACACCTGGATGCGCTCGCGCCCGGCCTCGACGACCCGGACGTGCACCTTGACGGTGTCACCCGGGCGGAATTCCGGCAGGTCGGCGCGCAAGAACGCCTGGTCGACGAGATCGGTCTTGTTCATGGCGGGACGACAATGGTAGCAGGGCGAACCCGACGCTCAGGCGTCGCCGAGCAGGTCGGGGCGGTTGCGCCGGGTCTTCTCGAGCGCGGCCTCCCGGCGCCAGCGCTCGATCTCGGCGTGGTCGCCGGAGCGCAGGACCTCGGGCACCTCCATCCCGCGGAACTCCGCGGGCCGCGTGTAGTGGGGGTGGTCGAGCAGGCCCTTGTCGCCGAATGAGTCCCGCTCGTGGGACTCCTCGCGCCCGATCACACCCGGGACGAGGCGCGTCACCGCCTCGATCACAACGAGCGCGGGGATCTCGCCGCCGGAAAGCACGTAGTCGCCGATCGATACCTCTTCCGCCGGAAGGCCCTGGACGACCCGCTCGTCCACGCCCTCGTACCGGCCCGCGATCAGCACCAGCCAGGGCTCGGCCGCGAGCTCGCGGACCAGCGCCTGATCCAGCCGTCGGCCGGCCGGCGACAGCAGCAGGGTGCGCCGGTCTCCGGGGCCGAGCGACTCGGTCGCCGCGAACACCGGCTCGGGCTTCAGCACCATCCCGGGACCGCCGCCATAGGACTCGTCGTCGACCTGCCGGTGCTTGTCCTCGGTGAAGTCGCGGATATCGTGGATCCCCAGGTCGACGAGACCTTCCCGGGTCGCACGCCCGAGGAGGCTCTCGCGCAGCGGTCCCTCGAGGATGCCGGGGAAGATCGTCAACACGTCGACGCGCACGCAGGGAGGCTAGCGCCTCAGGTGCGGCGAGACCGCACCGAGCGCCTCGCGACGACCGCGGCCGAGACGACGAGCGCCGCGAGCGCCAGGAGCGGCACCGGCAGGCGAGACGGGGACGGAGCCGCAGTGGGGAAGCTCCCGGCGGGCTCCGCCACCGGCGAGGCCACCTCGAACTCGATCCTCGTGGGATACGCATCCTCGGGCCAGCCGGGCGTCGGTGGCTCGCTGGTGCCGCACCGTCGCTGCCAGGGGCACAGGATCCAGCGGCCCGGCGAGGAGGCCGTCATCTCGGCCCGGTAGACCCCGGGTTGGACCAGCCGCAGGTCGATAGACGTCGCCTCGTCGACCGATCCTGCCGGGTGCGCCCAGAGGAATCGCTTCAGGCGGAAATCCACCCACCTCGCGGGGTCCGTGTGTTCGGGGTCGTCCCAGAACCTGACGGTGAGACGGACCACGTCGCCGGCCGTGGGGTCGGTCGGCGAGGCCTCCACCGTGAACGGCGGGATCTTGGCGGACGCCACGCCGGGCGACAGCGCCAGGAGTGCGATCACGCCCAGGATGACGAGGCAGGTTCGCTTCACGAACCCTCTACACCTCGTCGCGCGCGGCCGTTCCCTCCTCCTCGGTCGTGAGGCCGGGGATCTCGCGCACGACGATGCGCTTGCCGGCGGTGTCCACGCTCACGACCACGTCCTTCAGGACGGGGATCAGCGTCTCCGAACCCGACGGGTCCAGGACCGACCAGATGTCGTTCGCGCGGGTGTGGATCACCTCGGCCACAGTGCCGAGCGACCGGCCGGTCTCGGTCGCCACCTCACAGCCCTCGACATCGTGATCCCACCAGGACCCCTCGGGGAGCGTGGGCGAGGAGCCGCGGGGCACCACGAGGAGCGAGCCCTGGAGCGCCTCGGCGGCGGTCCTGTCTCCCACCTCGCGGAAGCGCACGAGCATGCGGTCGCGGTGGGGGCGGGCCGCGTCGACCGTGAGCGTCCGGCCGTCCTCGAGCGAGACCGTGGCTCCCGGCTCGAACCGCTCCGGCACCTCCGAGAGCACCACGACCGACAGCTCGCCCCGAACGCCGTGGGCACGCCCGACGCGACCGACCGCGACCGTCGGCTCGTCCATCAGGTCCCTCGAGCTCAGTCGAGGATCTCGACGCCCGTGTGGTGGATGCCCTGCCGGATCCCGGTGGCCTTCACGATCGTCCGGATGGCGCGGGCGGTGCGCCCGCCCCGCCCGATCACCTTGCCCATGTCGCCCTCGGCGACGCGGAGCGTGAGCAGGATGCCGCGGTCGTCCTCGCTCTCCTCGACCTGCACGGCGTCGGGATCGCCCACGAGCTCCCTCGCGAGGTACTCCAGGACGTCTCGGACGCCGTCCGCCATGGCCGTCAGGACGCCTCGGCGGCAGCCTTCTTCTCGCCCGACGCGCCGGACTTGCCCGCGGTGAACGCGTCCCAGATCCCGACCTTGGTCATGAGGACCCTCACCGTGTTCGACGGCTGCGCGCCGACGCCCAGCCAGTAGAGCGCGCGCTCCTGGTCGATGTCGATGCCGGAGGGGTCCTCGAGCGGGCGATAGGTCCCGATGTTCTCGATGAACCGCCCGTCGCGCGGGCTGCGCTGGTCGGCCACCACGACGCGGTAGACGGGACGCTTCTTGGCGCCGAGCCGCTTCAGTCTGATCCGTACCGCCATGTCCTGTTCTCCTGGTTCCTAGCCGGTGATGTTCGGCATCCCCGGGATCCTGGGCATCTTCGTGCCGCCCAGCATGCTCTTCATCATCTTCCGGGCCTGGTCGAACTCCTTCAGCAAGGAGTTCACGTCCGCGGTGGTCACGCCGGACCCTCTGGCGATCCGCAGGCGCCGGGACCCGCCGATGATAGCGGGATTCCGCCGCTCCTCCGTGGTCATGGACTGGATGATGGCCTGGGCCCGCACGATCTGCCCCTCGTCTACCTCGAGGTCCTTGAGGGCGTTCTTGCCTCCGGGCACCCCAGGCAGCATCGCCAGCAGGTCCTGGAGCGGTCCAAGCTTGCGGACCTCCTGCATCTGCACGAGGAAGTCTTCGAGCGTGAATCGGGCGCTCATCATCCGCTCGGCGGCCTCGGCGGCCTTCTCCTGATCGACGGTCCCCTGCGCCTTGTCGATCAGCGACAGGACGTCGCCCATCCCCATGACCCGCGACGCCATCCGGTCCGGGTAGAAGGGCTCGAGGTCCCCGGGCCGCTCCCCCGTCCCGACGAAGAAGACCGGGCGCCCGGTCACCGAGGTGATCGACAGCGCGGCTCCGCCGCGCGCGTCGCCGTCGAGCTTGGTGAGCACGAACCCGGTCGTGTCGACCTCGGCCATAAACGCCCGGGCCTGCACGACGGCGTCCTGTCCCGTCATCGCGTCGCAGGCCATCAGCACCTGGTGCGGCGAGATCGCGTCCTTCACGCGACGGGCCTCGCGCATCATCTCGTCGTCGACGTGCAGCCGCCCGGCGGTGTCGACGATCATCACGTCGAACCCGTCCTTCCCCGCCTGCTTGAGCGCGTTCTTCGCGACCTTGACCGCGTCTTTCCCGTCGGACACCACGTCCACCCCGATCTCGCCGCCGAGGGTCACGAGCTGTTCGACGGCGGCGGGGCGCCAGAGGTCGGCGGCCACGAGCAGCGGGCGCTTGCCCTTCGACTTCAGCATGAGCGCGAGCTTCGCCGTGGCCGTCGTCTTCCCCGACCCCTGCACGCCGGCCATCATCACGACGGCGGGACGAGCCTGCGGGAGCACGAACGCCGCCTGCGTGCCGCCCATCGTTTCCTGGAGCTCGTCGCGGACGACCTTGACCACCTGCTGGGCGGGCGTGAGGCTCTGCATCACCTCTTCGGAGAGGGCACGTTCGCGGACGCGGGCGAGGAGGTCGTCGGCGACCTCGACGGCCACGTCGGCATCGAGCAGCGCGACGCGCATGTCGGCGAGCGCGTTCTCGACCTGCTTCGGGTGGAGCTTCCCGCGCGACCGCAGCTTCTTGAAGATGGCGTCGAGACGGCCGGTGAGCGTGTCGAACATCGGTCCTAGGGTACGAGCAGCGACCGCTAGGAGCCCGGCTCGCCGGCCGGCGCCTCGGGCTCCGCGGAGCCGCCGAGCACCCGCTCGATCGTCCGGAGCAGCTCGATCGCCGAATACGGCTTCGTGTGGTAGTCATCGGCGCCGAGCGACAGGACGTACTCCCGCCCCTCCTCGCCGGTCGCCGTGACGATGATCACGCGGATGTCCTTCGTGGACTCGTCGGTCTTCAGCTGGGCCAGGACGTCCCGACCCGTGATCCCGGGGAGGTTCAGATCGAGCAGCATCAGATCCGGTGGGCGCTCTCGCGCCATCTCGAGCGCCATGCCCCCGTCGGAGGCCTCCCGGATCTCGAACCCCTCGGGCTCGAGCAGCATGCGGACGGACCCGCGCATCGTCGCGTGGTCCTCCACGATCAGGATGTCGGCCTTGGCCACGCTCAGCCTCCGAGGAGACGCTCGGCGAATTCCTCGCCGTCGAACGGCTCGAGGTCCCCGGCCCCCTCGCCGAGGCCGATCAGTTTCACCGGGACGCCCAGCCGATCTCGCACCGCCAGAACGACTCCCCCCTTCGCCGTACCGTCCAACTTCGTGAGCGCGACGCCCGTCACCTCGACCGCCTCGGTGAACGCCTGCGCCTGCGCGATGCCATTCTGACCGGTCGTGGCGTCCAGGACGAGCAGGGTCTCGTCGGGCGGGCGCCCGGCAGCCTTCTCGAGGACCCGCCGGACCTTCTTCAGCTCCTCCATCAGCGGCTGCTTCGTGTGGAGCCGCCCGGCCGTGTCCACGATCAGGACGTCGGACCCCCGGGCGCGCGCCGCCGACACGGCGTCGAACGCCACCGACCCGGGGTCCGCCCCCCGCTCCTGGCTCACCAGGTGCGCGCCCGTCCGCTCGGCCCACACGCCCAGCTGCTCGGAGGCGGCGGCACGAAACGTGTCCGCGCCGGCGAGGCTCACCTTCTTGCCCTCCCCCGCGAACCGGGCGGCCAGCTTGCCGATCGTCGTGGTCTTCCCCGAGCCGTTCACGCCGACGACCATCACGACCCCGAGCCCGTCGTCGGGAAGGCGGAGCGGCTCGTCCCCCCCGAGGATCGACGCCACCTCTGTCCGGACGAGCCCCGAAGGATCGGCTCCGGCGTCGTAGCGCTCACGGACGTCGGCGACGATCCTCGCCGATGTCGCCGGGCCGACGTCGGCCCGCACGAGGAGCTCCTCGAAGCCGGGCCACGGGTCGGCGACCCCCGACCCGAACAGCGACCGGATCCGGCCCCCGAGCCCCTCCGGCCGGACCGTGCTCGGCTCGGCGACGGCCGCGTCTGCGGTCCCCTCCGCGACCGCGGTATCGGCCGTGGGCGACGCCGGCCCGCCCTTCGACGGCGCGCGCCGCCGGACGAGGAGGACGCCGATCACGACGACGAGCAGGACGGCGGCGGCGACCGCGAGGACGAGCTCCACGGCAGCCGAGGCTACCGAACGGCGTCGGGCTCTGGGACGGCGACGACCTCGTCCGCCTCCGATGCGGATGCCGGCGTGTCGATCTTCTGCGCGACGACCTTGGAGGTGCCCTCCTTGCTCATCGACACGCCGTACATCATCCCGGCGACCTCCATCGTCCGCTTCTGGTGCGTAACGATCAGGACCTGCGACTCGCGCGCGAACCCCTCGACGAGCGTGATGAACCGGTGCAGGTTGACGTCGTCGAGGGCGGGCTCGACCTCGTCCATCAGGTAGAACGGGCTCGGCCGCGCCTTGAAGATCGCGAACAGGAACGCGAGCGCCGTCAGCGCGCGCTCGCCGCCGGACAGCAGCGAGATCCGCTTCACGCGCTTGCGACCGGGGCGAGCCTCGATCTCGATCCCGGTCGAGAGCAGGTCGCCCGGCTCCGTCGCCACGAGCCGCCCCTCGCCGCCGGGGAACAGCTCGCCGATCAGCCGCTCGAACTCCGCGGCCACGTCGCGATAGGCGGACTCGAACGTCGTCGTGATCTCGGTCTCGATCCGCTGGATCACCTCGAGCAGGTCGCGCCGGGCGCGCCGGACGTCGTCGAGCTCCCGGTGCAGGAAGTCATGACGCTCCTGGAGGGCCTCGAACTCGCCGCCGGCGAGCAAATTCACGCGACCGAGCAACGCGAGCCGTCGCTGGACGAGCTCGGCCTTGCGCTCGGTCGCCGCGACCGTGTCCTCTTCACCCAGCTCGGCTACCGCCGCCTCCGGATCGCGGTCGTGGCCCTCGCGGAGGAGGCGCTCGGCGTCGCGGATCCGGCGTTCGAGATCGCCGCGCGCGGCGTCATCCTCCTCGTAGTTGAGCCGCAGTTGCTCGAGCTCCGTCGAGGCCTCCCGCCAACGCCGGTTGGTCTCCGACTCCTCGTCGGTGGCGGCTCGCTCGGCCTCGAGCGCCGCCCTCCGCGCGGCCCCCGCGGCCTCGAGCGCGGCCTCCGCATCCGTGAGGCGAGCGGCGGCCCTGGTGCGCTCGGCCTCGCCTCTCGCGACCTCCTCGCGGAGCGCCTCCGCGTCCCTCGTCGCCAGCGCCTCGCGTTCCGAGTGTGCATCGGACCGGCGCGCCTGCACCGTCGCGAGGTCGCGCCGGAGGGTCTCGGCCTCCACCCGCGCGTGGATCGGCGGCTCGGGGACCCGCGGGAGCTCCGGTAGCTCGTGCGCGACCGGCGGGAACGCCGACAGGCTGTCGCGCCACGCGGACGCGGCGTCGTCCATGCCGGCCATCCTCTGCGACAGGACCTCCTCCTCCCGCCCCGTCACGCCGAGCTCCGCCTCGATCCTGCCGATCTCCTCCGCGGCGCGGGTGATCCGGGCGTCGGCCTCGTCGATCCCCGCCGCGAGCTCCTCGAGCTCTGCGGCGATCTCCTCGAGCCGGCGGTGGCGCGGCTTCAATGAGGACGCCGCCTTCGCGAGGTCGCGTTCGACGACCGCGAGCTCGCGGCGGACCTCGTCGGCCCGGGAGTTCGCCTCGGGGGTGGTCCGGATCACCGCCGGGCCGATCATGATGCCGGCCGGCGTCACGAACGACGTCTCCGGGTGGCTCGCGTGCTTGGCGGCGGCCTCCTCCAGGTTCTCGGCCAGGTAGACGTCCCGAAGCACCGTCGAGACGAGGCCGCGGACCGAAGGGTCGGCGTCGACGATCGAGAGCAGGGTGCGCTCGCCCGACAGCGCGAACGACGCGGGGCCACCGCCGGCGATCGACAGGGTCGCTCCGTCGCCCTCGGTCGAATCGGCGACCGCCTCGGCGCCGTCGCGATAGACGACCGCGTCCGCGAGCGGGCCGAGGCCGGCCCTGAGCGCCCGCTCCCAGCCCTGCCGCGCCTTCACGAGCTCGCCGAGGAGGCCGACCGCGCGGCCGCGATGGCCCTCCAGGAACCGCGAGCCGGGGGTCTCCTCGAGATCCGCGAGCCGGGCGCGGAGTACGTCGCGCCGGCGCTCGTGCAGGCCGTGCGCCTCCTCGAGCTGGGCGACGGCGTCCGAGAGCCCGTGGCGCTCCCGTTGGAGCTCGGCCCGGCGATCGGCGAGGGGCGCGGTCGTCGCGTCGAGCCGCTCCACCTCCTCGGCGAGTGCGGCCCGGCGGGATTCCGCGGCGGCGCGGCGCTCGCCCACCTCGACGATGAGCTCCTCGTGCCGCGAGCGGTCCCGCTCGTGCGAGGCGAGCGAGCGCTGCAACGTCTCCATCTCGGCCCGGCGGGCGGCCGACTCCTCCGCCGCGACCCGGCGCGCGTCCTCGGCCTCCCGGCGCGCCTCGGCCGCCTCGCGGTACTCGCCTTCGGCGGCGTCGAGCTCGCGTTCGCGCCGCTCGAGCTCGGCGGCGAGCTCCGACGACCGCGACTCGAGCCGCGCGATCTCCTCGTCGAGCGCGGACAGCCGAGCCCCCCGGCCCGCCTCGGCCGCGAGCTCCTGGCGCGCTTCGGACTCGAGCTCGACCGCGCGACGGAACTCGAGCTCGGTCGCCGAGCGAGCCGCCTGCGCCTCCGCGAACCGACCTTCCGCCTCCTGGAGCGCCCACACCGCGCGGGCGCGCTCGTCGGCGACCGCGATCACGCGCTCGTCGAGCCCCTCGAGCCGTTCCTTCGCTTCCGCGCGGCGCGCGAGCCCCTCGTCCCAGCCTCCGGTCCGACGCTCGCGCTCGGCGAGCAGGTCGCGGAGGCGGGCCGCAGCGAGCCGGACCGCGACCCGGTCGGCCTCGGCCGTGAGGTCCTCGTGGCGCTTGGCCATCTCGGCCTGCTGCTTCAGCGGCTTCAGCTGCCGTTTGAGCTCGGCGAGCACGTCCTGGAGCCGCAGCACGTCCTGGTCGAGGCCTGCGAGCTTACGCTCGGCGCGCTCCTTGCGCCGACGATGCTTCGCGACCCCCGCGGCCTCCTCGATGTACGTGCGCCGGTCCTCCGGGCGCGAGGTGAGCACCTCCTCGAGCTGGCCCTGGCCGACGACGGTGTGCAGGGCGCGTCCGATGCCGGACTCGGACAGGAGCTCCTGCACGTCGAGGAGCCGGACGACCTGCGTCCCGATCCGGTACTCGCTCTCGCCGGAGCGGAAGATCGTCCGGCTGATCTCGATCTCGCTCATCGGGACCGGGATCAGTCCGGCGGAGTTGTCGATCACGAGCTTGACCTCCGCCATCCCGAGCGCCGCCCGCTGCGGACTGCCGGCGAAGATCACGTCGGCCATCTGTCCGCCGCGGAGCGCCCGCGGCCCCAGCTCGCCGAGCACCCAGCTGATCGCGTCGACGAGGTGCGACTTCCCCGAGCCGTTGGGGCCGACGATGACGGAGGTTCCCGGCGCGAACTCGAGGACGGTCTTGTCGGCGAACGACTTGAAGCCTCGGACCTGGAGGGAGCGGAGGAACATCGGTGCTCGATGCTAACAGTGGCCCTCGGGCCGACCGCGCATCTCGAAGGGGAAAGTTCGGCGAACGTTCCTCACCGCGAGACGCGGAACTCCCGGTCCCCGCTGGGTTGCTCCGCAACGATCTCGACCTCGTCGACCCGTGCCGTCTCGGGGCCGGTCCGACACCACTCGACGAGACGGTCGACGTCGGCCTCCGGCCCCTCGAACGCCGCCTCGACCCGACCGTCGGGGAGGTTGCGGACGTGCCCCGCGAGGCCCGCGTCGCGCGCGAGCCGCGCGCAGGTCGCCCGGTAGAAGACGCCCTGGACGTGACCCTCCACCGTCACCCGCACCCGCTTCACCCGCGCATACTAGGCACGTGGCCGAGTACGACCGACGGACGGCGCTGCTCGTCGTCGACATCCAGAACGACTTCGCCGATCCTGCCGGCAGCCTCTACGTCGAGGGTGGCCACGAGATCGTCCCCTTGGTGAACGCGGAGATCGCGGCCGCCGTCGCCGCCGAAGCGGACGTCGTCTACTCGGCGGACTGGCATCCGCCCTCCACGCCACACTTCAAGAAGGACGGCGGCATCTGGCCGGTCCACTGCGTGCACGACACGTGGGGCGGCGAGTTCCACCCGGAGCTGGACCTCGAGCCCTCGGCGCTCGTGATCCACAAAGGG
Organism: Actinomycetota bacterium; assembly: GCA_036280655.1. Lineage (GTDB taxonomy): Bacteria > Actinomycetota > UBA4738 > UBA4738 > HRBIN12 > DASSJM01. The sequence goes on along the minus strand of DASUQI010000069.1, from coordinate 37,064 downwards.
GTCGGCGGCGAGGACGGTTACTCCGCGTTCAGCGTCCGCGACCCGCGGAGCGGCGAGACGTGGGAGACCGCCCTCGGCCACGAGCTGCGCGAACGCATGATCCGGCGACTGGTCGTCTGCGGCCTCACGACCGACTACTGCGTCGTGGAGACGGTCTCTGACGCCCGGGGCCGCGCGCTCGAGGTGGACGTGCTCACCTCGGCGATCCGGGCGGTCGACCGGACGCCCGGCGACGGCGACCGCGCGCTTCAGCGGATGCGTGACGTCGGCGCCGTGCTCCTATAACTGCGGGCCGGGCAGGGGGGGCCGACACGAGCCCGAGCTGATCCATCGCGGCCCGCATGTCCACTATCCCCTCGTGCTCGACGAACGTCCCTTGGCCGTCGACCACGAAGACATCGATCCCTTCGAGGTCGAATCGCTTGCCCGTCCTTCCGGCACCTGGGAAGACACCTCCCGTATCGGTTCCTGTGAAGCGAACGGATCGCGACGTTCCCACCGTCAGACACCAGATCGAAGATCTCGACCCGGAGGTCAGCGCTCGCGTCGAGCAACGAGCGGAACCGCTCGACGCCGCTTCGCTGCAGCCCTGAAGGACGATCGGCCGAGCTGCCGGCCGCAGGGTCGATCGGCAACCTCGTGGCCGCGTGATGCAGATCGCGTCGGTTCCAGACCTCGTCGACGAATCGTCGCGCGATGTCCTTCGCCTCTTCCGGAGTCATCGCTCGTGTTCTTCGGAACGACGATCCTGCCGAGCTGTGTCAGCAGACCGGGGACATCCGCGAGCGCCGACATCTCGGCGATCCTGCCGGCCCGGTCGTGTCGGGTGATCTGTAGCCAGGTCGTGTTCATCGCTCTTCCGTTGGCTGGGATGTCGAACCATGGGAGACCGCCAGTATTCGTGCCACGGTCCCTGATCACGGCCACGACCTTGTCACCCTCCCCGAACGTTCTGATGATCTCGGTTCGCTTGCCGGGGAGCGCTGCGTGCCAGTCCTCGTTGTTGGCTTCAGGCCCGTCGATCGTCACATCGTTCGAGCCAGGGTTGTGACCACCGAAGCCCTCCGCGATCAGGTCGCTGAGGGCCTCGCAGTCGCGAGCGTTGAACGCTTCTTCTACCCGCCGAACCATGCGCATGTTCCGTTCCACCTCGTCCATCGCCCCTCCTCGTGACGGACCACAACCCTATGCCGAGGAGCGAGGACGCCGGTGGCGACGCCTCAGGACTGGCACTGCGGGCAGAAGAACGCGCTCCGCCCGCCGATCTTCACGACCTCGATCGGGGTGCGGCAGCGTCGGCACGGCAGCCCCGCGCGGCCGTACACCTTGAGCTCGTTCTGGAACTCGCCGGGTTTGCCGAACAGGTCCACGTAGGCCTCGTCCTCGAGCGTGGTGCCGCGGGACCGGATCGATTCCTGTAGGACCTCCTGCATCGCCCGGTAGAGGCGCCGCACCTCCTGCGACGACAGCGTGTCCGACATCCGGTCGTACCGGAGCCCGGCGGCGAAGAGCACCTCGTCCGAGTAGATGTTGCCGAGGCCGCTCACGACCTTCTGGTCCATGAGGAGCTGCTTCATCTTCGCCTGCCGCTGTGCGAGCGCCGCCCCGAAGGCCTGCCAGGTGAAGACGTGATCGAGCGGGTCGATCGCGATGTGCTGCAGCTCGCGGACCTTCCCGAGGTCGTCGGCCGCCGTCACGAACATCTCGCCGAACGTCCTCGGGTCGACGAACCGCAGGTCGCCTCCCTGCTGGAACGTGATGACGACGTGGGTGTGCGGCGGCAGCGGCACGCGCTTGGTCCCGCGGAGGAACTGCCCGCTCATCCCGAAGTGGGTCACGAGCACGTCGCCGTTGTCCAGGGTGAGCAGGATGTACTTGCCGCGACGTTCGGTCTTCATGAACTTCCGGCCGACGAGCCGGTCGGTGAACTCCTTGCGCTTGCCGTGGCGGCGGATCACGCGCATCGCGTTCTTCGAGGGGCGGACCTCCGCCTCGGCGACCTTGCGGCCGACGACGTCCTTCTCGAGGTCCCGCCGCATCACCTCGACCTCGGGGAGCTCCACCTACGCCCCCTCCTTCCGGCGCGCCTTGGCTCGCGCGGTCGCACTCGCCTTGTCAGGTCCGCGCTGAGCGACGCGGCCGTCCTCGCGGGAGGCGGAGGCGGGTTCGGCCTCCGCGGTCGCGGACTCCTGCTCGGACAGGCGGAGGTACGCCTCGTGGGCCGCCTGCTGCTCGGCCTCCTTCTTGGAGCGCCCTTCCCCGGACCCCCACTCCTTGCCGGCGAGGAAGACGGTCGCGGTGAACTCCTTCTCGTGGTCGGGTCCGCGTTCGCGGATCCGGTACTCGGGCACCGAACGCACCTCGGCGGAGGCCATCTCCTGCAGGATCGTCTTGTAGTCGCGCGGCCCCTCTCCGCGCTCGTACGCGATCATCCGCGGGCGGAACTCCCGGTGGATCAGCTTGCGCGCGGCGTCGAGCCCCCGATCGAGGTAGACGGCGCCGAGCAGGGCCTCGAGCGCATCGGCGAGGATGCTGCTCTTGCCGCGGCCGCCGCTCATCTCCTCGCCCTTGCCCAGCAGCACGAAGCGGCCGATCCCGAGGTCGCGCGCGATATCGGCGAGCGCGTCCATCTGCACGATCGCGGCCCGGAGCTTGGCGAGCTCGCCCTCGGGCTTGTCCGGGAACTCACGGAACGCCATGTCCGTGACGACGACGCCGAGCACGGCGTCGCCTAGGAACTCGAGACGCTCGTTGTTGGCCGGCAGGTCGTTCTCGAACGCGTAGGAGCGATGGGTGAGCGCGAGCGTTCGCAGGGCGGCGTCGCGGAACCGCACCCTGAGCACCCGATCGAGCGATCGGTCCCCTTCCGACCCGCGCCCGCGAGCCACGCGGCTACTCGACCTCGATCGCCTGGCGCCCGGCGTAGAAGCCGCAGTTGCCACACACCCGGTGCGGCAGCTTGGGCTGATGACACTGCGGACATTCCGAGTACGTGGGCGGCTGCGCCTTCCAGTTCGCCTTGCGCTTGGCGCCCCGGGTGTGGCTCTGGCGTCGCTTCGGTACCGGCATGGTCGTTCCTTCCTTCTCGTGGGTGGCCCTAGCGGGCCTCGTCGTCGAGCCACAACGCGTCGAGCCCGGCCCAACGCGGATCGGTGGCTTCGTGCCCGGGGCACTCGCCGAGGTTCCGGTCGCCGCCGCAGATCTCGCACAAGCCGAGACAGTCCGGACGGCAGAGCGGCGAGAACGGCATCTCGAGCACGACGGCGTCGCGCACCATCGGCTCCGGGTCGAGGGTGAGATCGCTCGCGAGCGTGTAGTCGTCCTCGGGCCCGGCCTCGCGGGGGACGAGCTCGGCCATCTCGAGGTCGAACTCGCGGGTGAACTCCTTCAGGCACCTGGCGCAGCGCATCGAGTACCGGCCCTGGACCCTGCCGCTCACGTAGATGCCCTCGCTCACGCTCTCGAGCGTGAGGTCGCCCTCGATCGGCGCGTCCTCGGGCACGTCGGCGAGCTCGGTCCGAAGGCCGGCGACGGGCTCGTCCACGTGGACGGTCCGGGAGGAACCGGGCTGCTCGAGCAGGTCGCGGACGTCGATTGCTCGCATCACCTCTCGGCTCCCTCCTCGGGCGGGGCCTCGGGCTCCTCGACCGAGAGCTCGACCTCTCCCTCGCCGAACTCGACGCCGGTGGTCGGTGCGACCCCGCGGAGCTTCTCGCGGCCGGCGACGACCTGGTCGATCGTCCGCGACAGCGCGTCGTTGGAGCCGATCATGTCCTCGAGGATCTTCTGGAGCGCGTTCTCGAGCTGCGCGAGCTTCGCGTCGACGTAGTCCTCCGCCTCGAGCCGCAGCTTCCGGGCGTCGTTCTCGGCCTGCTGGAGGATCCGCTCGGACTCCTCGTTCGCCCGCTCGACGACCGCCTCGTGCGAGGCGAGCCGCAGCTGCTCGGCCCGGGCCTGCTCGACCATGACCTCCGCGTCTCGCCGCGCCTTGGCGAGCAGCTCCTCGCGGTCCTTGACCACCCACCGCGCCTGCTTGATCTCGTCCGGCAGCGAGGACTTGAGCTCGTCGATCACCTCGAGCATCTCGTCCCGGTTCAGGAGCGCCGAGGAGGACAGCGGCATCGACTTCGCGTCGCGCACCATGTCCTCGAGCGCCTGGATGCGGGAGGTGAGGTCCATCACGATGCCCCCTGCAGACGGTCGGCGAGCCGTTCGGCGACCGGCGCCGGGACCAGGCCCGCGACGTCACCGCCGAACCGCGCGACCTCCTTGACGAGCGAGGAGGACAGGAACGACCACTGCGGGCTCGTCGTCATGAACAGGGTCTCGACGCCGGCCAGCCGGTGGTTCATCTGCGCCATCTGGATCTCGAACTCGAAGTCCGTCACCGCGCGCAGGCCCTTGACGACCACGTCGGCGCCCCGCCGGTTCGCGTATTCCACGAGCAATCCCGAGAACGCCTCGACGGTCACGTTCGACAGCTCGGTGGTCGCCTCCTTGAGGAGGCCGACCCGCTCCTCGGCGCTGAACAGCGGTTGCTTGGCGGGGTTGTCGAGCACACCAACCACCAGCGCGTCGAAGCGCCCTGCCGCCCGTTCGATGATGTCGAGGTGACCGTTGGTGACGGGGTCGAACGTCCCCGGACACAGGGCCGTCAAGCCCATCTACGCCTCCTGGAAGATCAGGACGAGGGTGTCGCCGTAGGAAAGGCGCCTCGCGGCGAGCCAGTGTACCGGACGGTCCGGTTCAGCAGCCCCTTTGGGGCGCGTGAGCGCGACGGTCCAGCCCCTCGAGACGAGCCATCCGCGCGCGAGCCCGGCCAAGACCGACGCGATCTCCTCCTTCTCGGCGGCGTAGGGGGGGTCCGCCAGCACGACGTCGAACGGCCCGCCGAACTTGTCATCTCCCATGAGCATCCGGGTGACCTCCCCTTGCCGCACGTCGGCCCAGCCGGCGAGGCGGGTCCGCTCGAGGTTCTCCCGGATCGTGCGGATGGCGAGCCGGTTGCGTTCGATGAGGACCGCGCGCTCGGCGCCCCGGGAGAGGGCCTCGATCCCCATGGCGCCGGTCCCCGCGTACAGGTCGAGGACCCGTGCCCCCTCGACCGCGGGCCCGAGGCTCGAGAACAGGCCCTCGCGCGCCATGTCGGACACCGGACGGACGCCGCGCGGGACGCTCGCGAGGCGGACCCCCTTGGCGGACCCCGCCACGATCCTCACGCGAGCGCCCGGCCGAGCGTGGCGTTCACGAGTGGAAGAGCCAGTCGATCGACCTCTCGAAGCGCCGGCGGAGCTCGAGGACCAGCTCGGGATGCCCCGACAGGTCGGGCTCGGCGTCGATCAGCTCGAACGCGCGCGCCCGGGCCCGGCGAACGAGCTCGAGGTCGTCGGCGAGCCGCGCGAGCCTCAGGTCGGGCATGCCCGACTGCTTGACGTCGAACAGCGTCCCCTCGCCGCGCAGCCGCAGGTCCTCGTCGGCGAGTTCGAACCCGTCGGTCGTTCGCGCCAACGCGTCGAGACGGGCCCGCGCTTCGTCGTTCGTCTCCTCCGAGCCGTCGAACAGGATGCACGTCGACGGGCGGGTGCTCCGCCCGATCCGCCCGCGGAGCTGATGCAGCTGCGCGAGCCCGAACCGTTCCGCGTTCTCGACGAGCATCACGGTCGCGTTCGGCACGTCGACGCCCACCTCGATCACCGTCGTCGAGATCAACAGGTGGTGCCGGCCCGAGCGGAACTCCTCCATCACGCGTTCCTTCTCGGCCGGGCGCATGCGGCCGTGGAGCAGCTCGACGGATAGGTCCGGGAAGACCTTCGTCGCGAGCCGCTCGGCCTCGGCCTCCGCGGCGCGGACCTGCGACCGGTTGCCCTCGTCGATCGCGGCGCAGACCACGAACGCCTGGCGGCCGGCCTCCACCTCCTCGCGCACGAGCCGGTAGGCGGCGGAGCGCTCGGGCTCTGTCCGCGCGACGCGCGTCGCGATCGGCCGGCGTCCCTTCGGCATCTCGTCGAGCACCACGACGTCGAGGTCGCCGTAGTAGGTGAGCGCGAGCGTCCGCGGGATCGGCGTCGCCGTCATGATCAGGACGTCCGGCGCCCCGCCCTTGCCCTTCAGCGCCATGCGCTGGTGCACGCCGAACCGGTGCTGCTCGTCGATCACCGCGAGCGACAGGTCGGCGAACGCCACCGCTTCCTGGACGAGGGCGTGGGTCCCTACGACGAGGTCGACCTCGCCGCTCGCGATCCCGTCGAGGATCGCCGCGCGGTCCTTGCCCGTCACGGCGGCCGTCAGCAACGCGTAGGTGACGCTCGTCGCGTCCTCCGCGTCCGGCCCGTCGAGCAGGGACGTCTGGCCGTCGGCGGCGGGCCGGGTCCGCGCCTCGAGGTACGGGCGCGCGCCGATCGGCCCGAGCAGCGCCTCCATCGACCGGGCGTGCTGACCCGCGAGCACCTCGGTCGGGGCCATGATCGCGGCCTGGTGCCCAGAGCCGATCGCGAGCAGCGCGGCGTGCACCGCGACGAGCGTCTTGCCCGAGCCGACGTCGCCCTGCAGCAGGAGGTTCATCGGGTGCGACCGGGCCATGGCGTCCGCGACCGCCTCGGTCGCGCGCCGCTGCGCCGCCGTCGGCTCGAACGGCAGCGCGGCGAAGAGCCGGTCGGTGAGGGACCCGCCGGGCACGTGCTCGACGCCCTGCTCCGCGCCCTCGACCCGGCGCTTACGGAACGCGACGCCCAGCTCGAGCGTGAACAGCTCATCGAACTTCAGCCGGTCGATCGCCGCCGCGAGCTCGCGCTGGTCCTCCGGGAAGTGGATCCGCCGGATCGCGGTGTCGAGATCGAGCAGCCCCTCGCCGCCGACCACGTCGGCCGGGACGGGATCGGGGATCTCCGGAAGCTGCTCCAACGCGCGCCACACGAGCTCGCGGATCGTGCGTGGCGTGATGCCCTCGGACGCTCGGTGGATCGGCGTGATCCGCCCGGTGTGCACGAGGTCCTGTTCGTCGCCACGGAGCAGCTCGACCTCTTGCTTCACGAACTGTCGCTTGCCGCCATAGAGCTGGACGACGCCGGACGCGGCGACCTCGTAGCCCTCCTTGTATTGGGAGGCCACCCACGGCTGGTTGAAGAACGTGAGGTCGAGGTTGCCCGACCCGTCGTACAGCGTGACCGTCACCATCGCCTGGCGCCGACGGGTCTGTCGCTTGTGGACGCGCCGGACCTTCGCGATCACCGTCGCGTAGGACCCGACCTCGAGGTCGCGGATCCGCGCGACGCGGGAACGGTCGATGTGCCGGCGCGGATAGTGATGGAGCAAGTCCCGCACCGAAGCGATGCCCATGCCGGCGAGGACGTCCTTGGCCGGCGGCCCCTGGGTCCGAACGCCCACGCGGCGCTCCGACAGCCGGCGGTCGATCGCCGGGATCGGCGACTCCAACGTGAGCGTCATCGACGAACCGCGGTCGCGCGCGGGACGTATCCCATCACGTGGGTTCTACCATGCGGCCCGTGCGCCTCCGCCGGCTCGTCGCGACCATCCTGTGCGCGTTCGTCGCGGCCGGCTGCTCGAGCGGCGGGGGCGATGCGGCCGAGGGCCCGTTGCTGCCGACGGACCCGTACGAGCTCCCGGCGTTCGACATGGCCGCGTACGATCAGCTCCTCGCCGAGCTCGAGGGCGCGCCGGTGCTCGTGAACATCTGGGCGTCGTGGTGCGCACCCTGCCGCGACGAGGCCCAGCATCTCGCAGCGGCCCACGAGGAGTTCGGCGACCGGGTGCAGTTCCTCGGCCTGGATATCCTGGACGAACGCGGCTCGGCGCGGGCGTTCATGCGCGAGTACGGTTGGACCTACCCGAGTGTGTTCGACGGACCGGGGGCGATCCGCGACGGGCTCGGGATCCTCGGCCAGCCGGCGACGCTGTTCTACGACGCGTCGGGCGAGCTCGTACGGACGTGGTCCGGACCGATCACCGAAGAGGTGCTGAACGAGACCCTGACATCGATCGCACCTACGGGGACGGGCACCGGTGCCGGCTGACACGACACCGCTAGGAATCGGGGAGGCCGCTTCCTAGACTCACGCCGTGAAGACCTGCGCGACCTGTGCAGCAGAGAACCGCGACGACGCGCGTTTCTGCCGCACGTGCGGATCGAGGCTGGCCGACCTCTGCGAGCGGTGCGGAACCGAACTTCCTGCGGACGCGCGCTTCTGTCCGTCCTGCGGTTCCCCGGTAGCCACGGCCCCGGCGGGTGAGGAGCGGAAGCTCGTGACGGTGCTGTTCGCCGACCTGGTGGGATCGACCGCGCTGGGATCACGTCTGGATCCCGAGCATCTCGGCGAGGTGACCGACGCGTTCTTCGATGCGATGCGCGAGGAGATCGAGCTGCAGGGCGGAACCGTCGAGAAGTTCATCGGCGATGCAGTGATGGCGGTGTTCGGCGTTCCGGTCGCGCACGAGGACGATCCGTCGCGAGCACTCCGCGCCGCCCTGCGGATGCGTCACCGGCTGACGGACCTGAACCGTACCCTCGACCGACACCATGGCGTCAGGCTCGCGGTCCGGACGGGCGTGAACACCGGGGAGGTCCTCGCCGTCACTCGGCAGCGTCTCGAAGGTCGTTTGGTCACCGGCGACAGCGTGAACGTGGCTGCCCGCCTCGAACAGTCGGCCGCCCCTGGACAGATCCTCGCGTCCGAGCGGACGATCCGGGGCGCCCGCGGCTTCCGCTTCGTGGAGATCGCGCCCCTGAGCGTGAAGGGGAAGGAGCTGCCGCTCAGGGCGTATGACGTACTCGACGTCCTGCCAGGGCTCGAGCGCGAGACGAGTAGCCGAACGCCGATGCTCGGTCGCCAGCAGGAGATGGAGCTCCTGCAGACGCTGTACCGACGGATGGTCACCGACGACCGGCCGAGTCTCGTGACGATCTACGGTGAGGCCGGCGTCGGCAAGTCACGCCTCGTGGAGGAGTTCCAGTCGTGGGCCGAGGCGCTTGAGCGAGCGCCCACCGTCGTCCACGGCCGCTGCCTTCCCTATGGGGAAGGGGTCGCCTACTGGCCGCTCGCCGAGATCCTCAAGCGCCACGCCGGGGTCCAAGACAGCGACCAGCCTGCGACGGCCGTCGCGAAGATCCAGGCCGACGCCAAGACGCTGTTCTCGGTTGGCGACACCGACGATCCCGAGCTCGCGGCGGCGGCGCTCGCCGTCACGGTCAGCCTCGAGGACCCGTCCTCGCCGCTCCGCGGGATGGAGCCCCGTCAGGTTCGGCTCGAGGTGGCCTCCGCTTGGCGGGCCTTCTTCTCGGCACTCGCGCGGACCTCGCCGGCCGTGGTGATCATCCAGGATCTCCACTGGGCCGGGTCGGCGGTGCTCGACCTTCTCGAAGAGCTGACCGACCGCGTCGACCGCGCGGTGCTGTTCCTGAGCGCCGCCCGGCGGGAGCTCACCGCCGGGCGCCCGGACTGGGGTGCCCGGTCGAGGAACTACTCGGGCATCATGCTCGAGCCGCTGGGACCCGACGAATCGGAGCGACTGCTCGACCTCCTCGTGGAGGGCGATCGGGGCGATCTCCCGCCCTCGGTCCGTCAGCGGATCCTCGTGCGGGCCGGCGGGAACCCGTTCTTCCTCGAGCAGATCGTCGATCATCTGATCGAGAAGACGTACCGCGATGACGGGGACGGCGGAGCGGGGACGGACACGCTCGAGACCGTGGAGATCCCCGATACCGTCCAGGCCGTCCTCGCCGCGCGGATCGACCTGCTCGAGCCGCTCGAGAAGCGCGTGCTCCGGTCGTCGGCCGTGGTCGGCAAGGAGTTCTGGAGCGGCACCGTCGCGCGCCTGCTCGAGGCCGAGGTCGCGGGAGGCATCGGCGAGATCGACGACGTGCTGTCGAGCCTCGAGAACCGCGGGCTGGTGATGGCGCGGCTGAGCTCGGCGATGGAAGGGCAGCGCGAATACACCTTCCGCCACATCCTCACCCGTGACGTGGCCTACGAGAGCCTCCCCCGCCGCGAACGCCAACGCGCGCACACGCAGGTCGCGAGCTGGATCGAGGAGCGCGCGGGCGAACGCCGAGGGGAGTACTCAGACCTGCTGGCCCATCACTACGCCCAGGCGTACCGCTTCGCCAGAGACGGCGCCGCCCGAGACGGCGAGGAGCGGGAACGGCTGAAGGCCGAGGCGTTCGGCTACGCGCTCCTTGCGTCGCGGCAGGCCAAGGCCAAGCTCGCGCTGAGCGCCGCCGAGGGGCAGGGAGAGCTCGCGCTGTCCCTCGCGCCCTCGTCGCTCGACCGGTCGAGGGCGCTCGAGGCGCTCGGGGAGATCTACTTCCTCGACTCCGACGGGGACCGCGGGTGGCAGTGCTTGAAGGAGGCGGTCGACATCCTCGTGCAGGTGCCGGGGGCAGACCCGCGGGAGATCGCCGAGCTGTGCGCGAAGGCGCTCGAGATCCCGACCCGCGGCAGAGGATCGATGCGCTCGCGGCCACCGCGCGAGGAGGCCCGGCCGTACCTCGAGCTCGGGATCACGAACGCCGGCGATGGCGACAGCGAGGAACTGGCCAGGCTGCTCGTCGTGAAGGCTTTCTGGCCCGCCTCGCTCGGCGAGGGTCGCGGGACCGAGCAGGAGGAGCTGGAGGCGCGGGAGTCCGGGGAGCTGGCCGCGGCGATGGCGATGCGGCTCGACAGGCCCGACCTGGCGTCGGCCGCCCTCGATGGGATCGGCCAATACTTCCAGGACCGTGGCCTCTACGGGCCGTGGGGCCGGCTCGTCGAGCGCCGGCTGGACCTCGCCCCGTCGCTGAACGATCCGACCGAGCTCGGCGACATCTACGCGATGGCAGCGTGGTGCGCGTACCACATCGGAAGGTACCGGGACGCCGAGCGCCACGCCGACCGGGGCGTCGACGCCACGCTCGCGACGGTCCCGACCTGGGCGCTCTATTGCCTCGACTGGCGAGCGGTCGCCCGATGCCGCCTCGGCGAGTGGGAAGCGTTCCTCAGCGACGTCGCGCGGATCGACGAACTGCTCGGGGACCGCCGGGGACAGCCACCCGGCTACGCCTCCGATCACCTCGGGGCGGCGGCGTACGTCCACGATGCGCGGGGCGACGCCGCCGAGGCGGATCGCATCCTCGAGGTGATCCGATGGCTGGAGAGTGAGGAGGAGCGCCCCTCGGCCGGGCTCGCCGTGTGGAAGGCACTGCTCCTCACGCGACGAGGCGTGTTCGACGAAGCGCGGGCGGCGCTGGACCTGCCGCAGACCCTCTGGCACGGCTACGCCCGCGGCATCGTCCTCGAGGCAAGGTGCGAGCTCCTCGTCGAACAGGCGGCGTGGGACCAGGCCGAGACGCTGGTTGACGCCGCTCGCGATCACGCCGAGGAGGCCGAACTGCTGGCGCTTCCGTGCTTCGCCGATCGGCTCGAGGGGCTCGCCACGTTCGCCGCGGGAGACCAGGGTCGAGCGGCTGCACTGCTCGAGCGCGCCGCCGCCGGATTCGCCGAACTCGAGGGCGGATGGGAGGCGGCCCGCACCGAGCTCGCCCTTGCCGAGGTCCTCGCCGGCGCCACCGAGCAGGATCGCGCGCGCGATCTCCTCTCGAGAGCTAGGCCGACCCTCGAGCGCCTGCGCTCCGTCCGCGAGCTCGCGCGCGCGGAGGACCTCGCCGAGCGCCTGGGCTAGCCGCTACGCGGCGTCCTCAGGCTCGCCGACCCTGCGCTTGCGCGGCCTGTAGTAGTACTCGTCTCCGGTCACCCTCGCGGCCTCGACCTGGATCACGCCGGGAACCTCGGCGAGCGCTTGGAGCCTCTCGCAGACCTCGTCCGGCGTTTCCCCGCCCAACTCGACAAGGATCTCGAACTTGCCCTGCACGAGAGCCGACCCGCTATAGCCCTGGGTGGTCTCATCGTTGATCGCCAGGAGCACCTCCTCCACCCGACGGCGCTCCACGTTCAGCCGGGCGAACCCGAAGTACCTGTAGTGCTTCGTCCGCCGGAGGACCCGTTGGCCGTACTTCCCGGGCTTGGCCGTCTCGTCCGGCGGATCCGGGGCCACGGTGATCCGCTCGGCGGCCTCCAGCAGCTGGAGGAAGTCCTTGGGCTCGATGATCGAGAACGCCGTCCACCTCCAGCCACCGGTGCACGGTTCGAGGTCGGCGAGGAACCGGTAGTCGGGATTCGCGTCCGGGTCGAAAGATGGGACCTTGTTGGAGGTCTCCGTGTAGAACACGTAGACGTCGCGACCGCGAGCGGCCTTCTCGATGGGCCCCAGGCTCGGGTCTATGACCGGATCGTCCGTCTCCATGACGTTCCCCCCTGCGGTCGGTTGCCGATAGTTGACGCCCTCTCGAGCCGCTTGGCAAGCGCGCCCACCAGGGCGAACGCGAGGGGTCTGCTACCCTTCCTCGGCCATGGCAGCCGTCTGCGACATCTGCGGGAAGAAGCCGTTCTTCGGCAAGCAGGTCTCCCACTCGCACCACCGCACCCCCAAGCGGTGGGACCCCAACGTGCAGCGCGTCCGCGCCCTCGTGAACGGGACGCCCAAGCGCCTGCACGTCTGCACGAGCTGCCTGAAGGCCGGCAAGGTCCAGCGCGCCGTCTAGCCATCCCTCACGAGGGCCGCGGCACCGACCAGAGCTGATCTACGGGTCCGATCCCGTCCCCGAGCTCGAGCGCGTGCCGGATCGCCTCGGTGACGAACGCCTTCCCGGCACGCACCGCCTCGGGGAGCTCGGCGCCCCGAGCGAGATGAGCGGCGATCGCCGACGAGAGCGTGCAGCCGGTCCCGTGCGTGTGCGGGGTGTCGATCCGCTCTCCCTCGATCCACTCCATCCGGTCGCCGTCGAAGAACAGGTCGTCCGCGTCCGTCGCACCCTCGAGGTGGCCGCCCTTGACGAGCACCGCGCCCGGGCCCATCGCCAGGATCGTCTCGGCGGCGTCCTGCATCAGGTCGCGGGACGAGACCTCGAACCCGGCCAGGCCGGTCGCCTCGGGGAGGTTCGGCGTGACGAGCATCGCGAGCGGCAGGATGCGGTCGCGGAGCGCGCGCACCGCGTCCTCCTCGAGGAGGGCGTGCCCGTGCTTGGAGACGAACACCGGGTCGACGACGAGGTTCGGCACGCCCGTCTCGCCGAGCGCGTCCGCGGCGGCCTCGACGATCGCGGCCGACGCGAGCATCCCGGTCTTCGCCGCGTCGACCCCGATGTCCGTGACGACCGCGCGGATCTGCTCGCCCACGGTCGTCGGCGACAACGCCTCGTAGCCGCTCACGCCCTTCGTGTTCTGCACCGTCACGGCGGTGATCGCGGTCATGCCGTAGACGCCGAGCGCGCTGAAGGTCTTGAGGTCCGCCTGGATCCCCGCGCCGCCGCCCGAGTCCGACCCGGCGACCGAGAGCGCGCGCGGCCGCGGCGCACCAGCATCCATGCGACCAGGCTACCCGCGGCCGAAGTGATCCCAGCCCGCCGGCTCCAGCGGCGACGTCGAGCCGTCGTCGCCCACGGCCTCGACGCCCGACCCCTCGACGATCTCGCCGACGTCCGACAGCTTCGTCCCGAACGCCTCGAACAGGCCGGCGCGCGCGGTCTCGACGGCGTCGCGCGGCATCGTCGCCAGGAGCTCGTAGTCCTCGCCGCCCGACAGGGCGAGCGGGAGCGCCTCGACCCCGAGCGCGCCCGCGCCTCGTTCGAGCGCGTCGGCCACCGGGACCTTCCCGAGCGCGACCCGCGCCCCCACGCCGCTCGAGCGGCACAGGCGCGGCAGGTCGATCGCGAGACCGTCCGAGAGATCCATCATCGCGGTGGCGCCGGTCCTCGCGAGGATCTCCGCCTCGCCCACGCGGGCGACCGGCCGGGCCAGGGCCTCCGACAGCTCGCGTCCCCACGGTTCGGAGAGCGCCGCCGCCGCCTCCTCCGGCGGCGCCTTCGAGATCGCGAGGCCGCCCGCGGCCGCCCCGAGCGAACCGGTGACGACGATCCGGTCGCCGGGTCGGGCGCCAGACCGCGTGACGGCCCGTCGGGGCGCGACCTCGCCGACGACGGCGACCGACAGGACGATCAGCTCGGCCCGGTTCGTGTCGCCGCCGACGAGCGCGAGCGCGTATTCGGCGCACGCCTCGCGCATCCCGCCGGTGAGCTCGATCACCCAGGCCGCCTCCACGTCCTCGGGAACGCCGATGGCCGCGATCGCGTACCGAGGGCTCGCACCCATGGCCGCGACGTCGGACACGTTCACGGTCACCGCCTTCGCCCCCAGGTCCCGCGCCGAGCTCGACCCGCGCTCGAAATGGATGCCCTCGACCAGGAGGTCGGTCGTGAACACGAGGTCGCCGCCCCGGGGCTCGAGCACCGCGGCGTCGTCGCCGATCCCCACCAGGACCCCGGGTTCGTCGCCGGAGAGCACGCGCGCGATCGCCTCGACGAGTTCGTCCTCGGTCAGCTCGATGGGCGTCTCCCTACCAGGCACGGCCGCCCCCATCCAGAGGGGCCTGCATCCGTTGGGTAGGATAGTGATCGCTCCGAGCCGGCCTTCGGCTCCGCGAGTCACCCGACGAAGGAGAACCGTTGAAGGTCGAGGCGCGCGCGACGCACGACAACCCGTCCGCGGACGAACTGCGCCGCTTCACCGAGGCGATGCCGCAGAGCCGCGTGACGGCGTTCGGCAACGTGAACGTCCAGACCCGCGTCACCTCGAGGAGCTCCGGCAGCACGTTCGTCGTCGCCGAGCGTTCGAGCGGCAAGACGATGACGCGCGAGGAATACGACCGGATCGCCGCGATGCAGGACGAGTACCTCCGCGAGCGCGACGTCGTGGTAATCGACGGCTTCATCGGCAACGACCCGTCGTTCCGGACGCGTGCGCGGCTCACGATCGAGCAGGCGAACGCGAACATCGCGGGGATGCAGCAGAAGCTCTACTTCCCGCGCGACGACGGCGAGGGGGCGGGTGGGGAGCCGGAGGTGCAGGTGATCTACACGCCGAGCCTCGAGGCGCCGGGCTACCCCGACGACCGCGTGATCGCCGTCGACCTCGACCAGGGCGTCACGCGGGTCCTCAACTCCGACTACTTCGGAGAGTCGAAGAAGGGCGGCCTCCGGATGTGGAACAAGAAGGTGTACGACCTCGGCGGGCTCGCCCTCCACGCCGGCCTGAAGGTGGTCCCGACCGCGGCCGGCGAGAAGGTGTTCATGATCATCGGGCTCTCCGGCACCGGGAAGACCACGACGACGTTCACGACGCAGAACGACTCGCTCCCGGTGCAGGACGACTTCGTCGCGCTGATGCCCGGCGGCCACGCCCACGGCACCGAGAACGGGTGCTTCGCGAAGACGTTCAGCCTCGACCCGGACTTCGAGCCGAACATCTACAACGCGGTGATCAAGCCCACCACGTACCTCGAGAACGTGTACCAGGACGACCGGGGTGACGTGAACTTCTTCGAACAGAGCTACACGCAGAACGGCCGCGCGGTGTTCCGGATGGACGACCTCGCCCGGTACCGCGACGCCACCGAGGTCGGGACCGTCGACTACCTGCTGATCCTCAACCGGAACGAGAACATCATCCCGTCGGTGGCCAAGCTCGACCAGGAGCAGGCGGCCGCGTACTTCATGCTCGGCGAGACGACCGGCACGTCGGCGGGCGGCGCCTCCGAGGCCGGGAAGTTCCTCCGCGTCCCCGGGACGAACCCGTTCTTCCCGCTCCCCCACGACCTTCAGGGCAACCGCATGCTCGAGCTGCTCGCGACCCACCCGATCGAAACCTACCTCCTGAACACCGGCCGCGTCGGCGGCAAGGACGACGACGAGCGCTCGAAGAAGGTGAAGATCCCGCACACCTCGGCGTGCGTGAAGGGCATCGCCGAGCAGACCATCTCCTGGGTCCGCGACGACGACTTCGGGTATCTCGTGGCCGACGGCGTCCCCGGGTTCGACGACATCGAGCTGCTGCAGCCGCGCCGTCTCTACGAACGCGAGGGTCGCCTGCTCGAGTACACCGAGGCAGTCGAGCACCTCAAGGCCGAGCGCGTCTCCCGCCTCGAGGAGTTCCCCGAGCTCTCGCCCGAGATCGTCAAGGCTGCCGGCTAGGCGCCTCGCCGGTCGGACCGCGCCGGCCGAGGAACCACCCGGCGCCGAGCTGGAGGAGCGCCAACACCAGCGGCACCATGAAGTACCACCGGTACTGCTCGAGCTCGTCGAGCGCCGCGCGCCCCTGGACGTCGATCGTCGCGTAGATCAGGAAGAAGCCGGCGATCGCGAACCACAGCCCTATCCGGCCGGTGAGGTACAGGGCGTAGAGGATGTGGTCGACCACGTCCGTTCCCTCGAACCGCCGCCGTCCCCAGTACCAGATCGAGCGCAGCCCGCCCGCGATGAACACGCCGGCGATCACGAGCTCGACCGTCCTCACGCGCGGGACCCGGCGGAACGCGCGAGCGCCGACACGACCTCCCGGTCGCTCGTCTGATCGAAGTCGCGGTACCACTCGCCCACCGCGAAGAACGGCTCCGGCGTCTCGAGCACGACGACCTCGTCCGCCTCCGCGGCCAGACGCGCCAGGGCCTGTCGGGGCGCCACCGGGACCGCGAGGATCACACGGGTCGCGCCCTGCTCCCGCGCCCACCGCAGTGCGGCGATCGCCGTCCCGCCGGTCGCCACGCCGTCGTCAACGACCACCGCGACCTGCCCGCGGACCGCGACGGGCGGGCGGCCCTCGCGGTACGCGTGCTGGCGCCGTTCGATCTCGGACTCCTGCGCCGCGATCTCGCGCTCGAGGTACTCGTCGCTCACCCCCAGCCCCGCCACCATCCTTGGGTCCAGGACGCGAACGCCCGGCGCGACCGCGCCCAGCCCGAGCTCGGGATTGCCGGGCGCGCCGATCTTCCGCGGAACGACGACGTCGAGCCGAGCGCCGGTCGCGCGGGCAACCGCCTCGCCCACGATGACCCCGCCGCGCGGGATCGCGAGCACCACGGCATCGGGACCGAGGCGCTCGGCGAGCGCAAGGCCGAGCTGTTCGCCGGCCTCCACCCGGTCGGCGAAGATCAGCGACCTCCGCCGGTCATCGTTCCGCATCGTCGCTGATCTCCTTCTGCGCCTGCTCCTGTTCGAGCTCGCGCCGGCGGTCGCGGATGACCTTCTCGGGAGGGGGCATCGGCTTGCGGATGCGGCGGTACGTGGCGAGCGGATCCTCCTCCCGCGAGCGCTTCTTCTTGCGGGGCGCCACGTCTCGATCATCCCACGACGCGCAACCGATCGCCCCGGCGGGCGCTTGTCGTCTCCGGGAGCCGCCGCATAGCATGGCCGCCCGCGAACGAGGAGGTCAGCGTGGTTCAGGCGTACATCCTGATCCAGACCGAGGTCGGCAAGGCGGCGCAGGTGGCGAAGGAGGTCCGCGACATCGCGGGCGTCGCCGAGGCGGAGGACGTCACCGGGCCCTACGACGTGATCGTGCGCGCCGAGGCGAAGAACGTGGACGAGCTCGGCAGGCTCGTCGTCGCCAAGATCCAGGGCGTCGAGGGCATCACCCGCACCCTGACCTGCCCCGTCGTCCACCTGTAGGAGCCGGCGAGCCCGAACGGCTTCCGATCAGGTCGCGGTGCCCTTCTTGCGCTCGGACTCGTGGCGTTCGATCGCGAGCTCGATCAGCCGGTCCACGAGCTGCGGGTAGGGCAGCCCCGAGGCATCCCAGAGGCGCGGGTACATCGAGATGCTCGTGAACCCCGGGATCGTGTTGACCTCGTTCAGGAACAGGCGGTCCTCGTCCAACAGGAAGAAGTCCATCCGGCCCATCCCACACGCATCGATCGCGCGGAACGCGGCGACCGCCATGCGCTGGAGCTCTTCGAGCACCTCGCCGGGAACGTCGGCGGGGATCACCAGCTCCGCCCCGTGCTCGTCCAGGTACTTCGCCTCGTAGTCGTAGAAATCGTGCCCGCGCGGGACGATCTCGCCCGCGACCGAGGCGACCGGGTCGTCGTTGCCGAGCACCGAGACCTCGAGCTCGCGCGCGCGATCCATCGAACGCTCCAGCACCGCCTTCCTCCCGTACCGGAAGGCGTCCTCGAGCGCGGCTCGGAGCTCGTCCGGGCCGTCGACCTTGCGGATCCCGATCGACGAGCCGAGCGCGGCCGGCTTGGCGAACATCGGGTAACCGAGATGCTGCGCCCGGGCCTCGACCGCCTCGGGGTCCTCCTCCCACTCGCGCTCGTGGACGACCTCGTGCGGGACGACGGGGATGCCGGCCGCCTCGAACAGCACCTTCTGCACCGCCTTGTCCATCCCGACGGCCGAGCCGAGCACGCCCGAGCCCACGTACGGCACCCCGGCCATCTCGAACAGCCCCTGGATCGACCCGTCCTCCCCGTACGGCCCGTGCATCACGGGGAACACGACGTCGATCGACGTTCGAGCGCCGTCGGCCGCGACGATCGCCTGCGAGCCGGGATCCTGGTCGAGCGCGATCTCGGCCCCGGCCGCCGGCTCCACGCCGGGAAGGGCGGCCTCGCCGGCCGCCAGAGCGGGCGGCCCCGCGGGCATCAGGCGCCACCGGCCCTCCTTCGTCACGCCGATCGCGACCACGTCGTACCGCTCGGGATCCAGTGCGTCGATCACCGAGCGCGCCGAGAGCACGCTGATCTCGTGCTCGGCCGACCGCCCGCCGAACACGACGGCCACCCGCCGCTTCCCCATCACACCTTCTCCAGCGCGCGCTCGAAGTCCGCCCTCAGGTCGTCGAGGTCCTCGAGGCCGACGCTCAGCCGGATCAGCCCGTCGGCGATGCCCGCCACCTTCCTCGCGGCCGGGTCGAGCTGCCGGTGCGTCGTCGAGGCCGGGTGGCACACGAGGGTCTGGATGCCGCCCAGGCTCGCCGCGACCCAGGCGAGCTCGAGCGCGTCGCAGAACCGCTGGCCGGCATCGACGCCACCCACGACCTCGAACGCCGCCATCCCGCCGAACCCGCGGGCGAGCTCGCGACGGGCGACCTCGTGCTGGGGGTGGGACGGAAGCCCCGGGTAGTGCACGCGCTCGACCTTCGGATGGCCCTCGAGCCACGACGTGAGCTCGAGCGCGGTGCGGGAGTGCCGGTCCATCCGGATCTCGAGCGTCATGAGGCCGCGCATCGACAACCAGGCCTCGAGCGGCGCCATCGTGCCCCCCGTCTCGATCACGGTCGCGCGCAGGCCCGCCATCCGCTCCTCGGTCGTGCAGACGACGCCGCCGATCAGATCGGCGTGCCCGCCGATGTACTTCGTGGCCGAGTGCAGCACGTAGTCGAACCCGTACGACGCCGGGTTGCAGAGATACGGCGACGCGAACGTGTTGTCGACGACGCTCGGCACGCCGGCCTCGCCCACGACGCTCCCGAGAGCCTCGAGATCGGCGACGGTGACGTTCGGGTTCGCGATCGTCTCGACGTACAGGAAGGCGGCGCCCCCCAGCGCGGCGCGCACCGCGTCGTGGTCGTGCGGGCTGACGAACCGGACGTCGACGCCGTACCGCGGCAGCACGCTGTCGAACAGCGAGTACGTCCCGCCGTACAGCTCCGAGCTCGCCACGACCGTGTCGCCGCTCGACGCGAGCGTCGTGACCACGGTGTGGATCGCCGCCATGCCCGAGGCGAACGAGATCGCCGACTCCGTCCCCTCGAGCTCCGCCATCACGCGTTCGAACGCGAGCAGCGTCGGGTTGCCGTACCCACGCGTGTACGTGTAGCCGGGGCGGCGGAAGTTGATCGTCTCGGCGAAGGCCTCCGACGAGTCGAACCGGAAGGTGGCGGTCTGGTAGATCGGGACGCTCGGCGCGTCCTGCTCGACGGGTGGGAGCTCCTGGCCGTGGATCGCACGGGTCGCGAACCCTCGCTCGGGGACGCCGTCCATCGGCTCAGCCTATCGCCGGGCCCACCGGGCAGGGTATCCGGTGCGGAGGCGGTCGACGAGCCCGCCGAGCTCCGCCATCACCTCGTCGGTCTCGGTCCGGAGCGCGGCCCCGTCCGCGTCGCCGCTGCCGACATCCATCGGCTCGCCGGCCAGGAGCCAGATCGGCCTGCCGAACGCGAGGCTCTGCCGCCCGCTCTTGCGCCACACGTACTGGCCGCCCCAGGTGGCGACGGGCAGGACCGGGACGCCGGTCATGCGGGCGAGCCGGGCCACCCCGGTCCTTCCCCTGCCCGGCGAATGGTCGGGCGCGGACGTGGCCGTCGTCCCCTCCGGATAGATCACGACCACCTCCCCGGCCTCGAGGGCGCGGCGGGCGTCGTCGAGCGGTGACTGGTCGCCGGTCCCCCGTCGCACCGGGATCTGTCCCGCGCCGCGCAGCGCCGACCCGACCACCGCGACGTCGAACAGCTCCTGCTTGGCGAGGAACCTCGGACGCCGGCCCGCCCTGATCACGAAGAAGGCATGGGCGAACGGATCCAGGTACGAGAGGTGGTTCCCCGCGACGATGAGCGGCCCCGAAGCCGGGATCTTCTCGAGGCCCTCCATGCGCCAGTTGAACCAGAGCTGGAAGGGCGGTCGCAGGCCGAGCTCGAGCGTCCGGTACCAGGGTTCCAGGTCCGCCTCCTCCGGGGCTGACGGATGCTATCCCTCTGCGCGAGCCGGTGCCGGCGCGGTGCGTTCGGCCGGGCGAGGACTAGCCTTGAGGCGTGCGCGTCCTCGCCGTTCCCGTGAAGTCGCTCTCGCGCGCCAAGTCGCGCCTGGCACCCGCCCTGACGGACCTCGAGCGGGGGGCGCTCACGCTCGCGATGCTCGAGGACGTGCTCGACGCGTCGCTCGGCGTTCCTGGCTGGGAGACGTGGGTCGTCTCCCCCGACGAGGTGGCCCTCGAGATCGCCGCGCGCAGGGGCGCGAGGCCCGTTGCCGAGGACAAGCCGCCGCTCGCGAGCGCGATCCGACAGGTAGAGTCGCTCGCGAAGGAGGAGGGGGCCGGCACCCTTGCCGTCCTGCCGGCCGACGTTCCCCTCGTCACCGCGGAGACGCTGCACGTCGCGCTCCGGACGCTCGGCGCGGTCGTGCTCGCGCCCTCGGCCGACGGCGCGGGGACCAGCCTGCTCCTTCGCCGACCGCCGAAGGCGATCCCGGCGCGGTTCGGCCCGGATTCGTTCCGCCGCCACGTCGAGCTCGCGACCCAGCGGGGGCTCCCCGTCTCCGTCGTCGAACGACAGGAGCTGTCGTTCGACGTGGACCGCCCCGGAGATATCCTCACGCTGCTCGCCGACGGCCGGCTGGGCCGAACGCGAGAGGTGTGCCTCGAGATGGATCTCGACGCGCGGCTTCGCGCCTGATTGGGAGGAACGATGGCCCAGGGGACGATCCGGGACTTCGACGAGCAGGAGCGGACGGGCTCGCTGCTGATGGACGACCGAACCGAGGTGGCGATCGACGCGACGTCGGTGGAGGGCTCGGGGCTCCGGGGCCTCCGGATCGGTCAGCGTGTCCGGTTCGATCTCGTGGAAGAGGGCGGAAGGAAGGTCGCCCGGACCCTGCAGATCGTCACGCTCTGAGCGCGGGACGGGGCGTCCTCAGCGCCTGGACGTCGACCGCCTCCGCTTCGAGGCCACCATCTCCCGGAAGTCCTTGCCCGGCGTGAACCACGGCAGATCGCGCGCCGGGACCACGATCGGCGTCTCCGGCTTCCGTGGGTTCCGGGCGATCCGGCGGTTCCGACGCTTGCGTTCGAACGTCCCGAATCCGACGAGCGACACGCGCTCGCCGCGAGACACGGCTTCGCGCACCACATCCATCGACGCGTCGATCGCTCTGCCGACGTCGGCCTTACTCGCTCCCGTGCGCTTCGACACCTCGGCGACCAACCCGTTCTTGTTCACGGTCCACCCCCACGGCTCGACATCTTCACGGTATGCACGCTCCGGGCCACTGGTCAATTCCCGCCTTGGCGTGCAACCATCTTGCCCATGCACAAGGTTCCCCTCCGAGCGGCGTTCCTAATCGTCCTGGGTGCGCTCGCTGCATGTTCGAACGACCCGGGCCGCGAGTTCGCGCGGTACTACGACGAGGAGGGGCTGTTCACGCTCAACCTTCCGGCCGCGAACGACGTCACGGTCACCCAGCCACAGTCGGGACAGGAGGGGCCCGACCTGCTCACCGGGGTCGTCTCGAGCCCGCCCGCCCCGAGCCCCTCGCCCGCCTCCGCATTCGGCGGCGGGTTCGCCGGCGCGGCCGAGGAGCCCCCCGACCAGACGGTCTACCAGGCGTTCGCAGTGGCGTCGCAGAGCTTCGACGACCTGGACGAGATGGCGCTGTTCTTCCTCACGAGCGAGCCGGTCATCGACGTCGTGATCGACGACCGAGCGACGATGGGTGGGGACGATGCGCGGCTGATCGTCGCCGACGTGAACAACGGCGGTGACGTCACGGCCGGCGTGGCCGCGGCGATGACCCTCGGCGACGGAGAGACGGGCTACCTGATCGCGGCCGTCTTCCCTCCGGGTGGGTGGGATTCGGAACAGGCGGACTTCCGCCGGATCCTCGAGTCGTTCCGTTCGAGCGTCCCGCCCGGACTCCAGACGTTCCCCGTGAACGGACAGGCCGCCTGACTCGCTTTCGGAACCCGAGACAGTGTCGGCGGAGGGCGTCGCGTCCGCGCGTGAAGAGGTGTCCGAGGTGTCGCACCAGGAAGCCTCTGTCGGCGTTCTCGATGAACGCAGGCCGCAGGGACAGCGTGCAGAGCTACTGCGTTCCCTGCCAACGCGAGTATCAGAACGAGCACTATCGACGTAACGCGGAGCGACACCGGGCACGCGCAGGGATCCGGAACCAACAGCGCCGTGCGCGGGTTCGACGGATCATCCGGGAAGCCAAGGATCGCCCCTGCGGGACTGCGACGCCGATTCCCGGTCTTCGTGATGGACTTCGACCACCGGAGCGGTACGCGAAAGCGCTTCAACATCGGGGCGGTTGCCCTCGCCGGACGGTACGACGAGCGCTCCCTCAGGCACGAGATCGGGAAATGCGACGTCCTCTGCGCGAACTGTCACCGATTCAGGACTCACCGTCCGAAGGATAGAGAGCTGGGCCGCCAGGATTCGAACCTGGACTAGTTGATCCAGAGTCAACCGGGCTACCGTTACCCCACGGCCCAGTGCGGTCGTTCGATGCTAACAGCCCAGGTCCCGGGCCCTTCAGGTGCGCTCCACCCGGTGGTCGCGACCTCCCGCGGTTACGGCCGGGGATCCAGGACGAGCGGCGGGAGCGGGTCCTGGGCGAAGTCGAACTCGCGGAGGAGGTCGCCGAGGATCGACACCCGCTCGCGGACGGTCGGGCGCGAGTCCGGGCGGCTGAGCGTCCGGGGGTTGAGCCGCTCTTTGGACAGGAACAGGTCCTCGATGAACTTCAGGTACGCATCGAACGACAGCGTTTGCGAGTCGATGAACCCCGCCCGGGCCCACGGGCTGATGAGGAGGCCGGGGACCCGGATCCCGTAGCCGTTGCGATCCACCACCGGCGGCCGTACGTGGTCGTAGAAGCCGCCCCAGTCGTCCCAGGTCAGGAAGATCGCGGTCTCGTTCCAGTCGGGGCCTCGCATCAGCGCGTTGATCACCCTCGTGACGTGCCGTTGCCCCTTCCAGATCGGCTCGCCGGCCTTCGGGTGCTCCCCCACGCCGCTGTAGGGCATGACCCACGACACGGACGGCATCGTCCCGGCGGCGGCGGCGGCGAAGAAGTCGGCGTGCCGCTGGATCCGGTCCATCTGTCCGGTCTCGCGGATCGTCGTGAACCACGGGAGTGGGTTCTGCTGCGACACCGTGTGTTCGGGCCCGTCGTGACCCGAGCAGTTGAACACGCACGTGTCGTCACCGATGTAGTACGCCCAGTCCACGCCGTGCTCGTGCATGAGGTAGGTGATGTCCGTCCACGCCCAGATCGGGATGTCCGCGCGCTCGCGCATCCGCTGCGCCTCCTCGAGCAGCTCGAGGTTCGAGCCGCACGACATCGGATCATGCGGGCGCGCGCAGCGGGCGGCCCAGGCGGAGACGAGGTACAGATGGGCCGGCAGCGTCCACGAGTCGGCCGGCGCGAACATCCGGTCCTGCAGGACGAACTCCTTCGCGTACCGCCAGTAGTTCGGGATCGACCGCTTCGTGTGGTAGCTCATCACGTCCGGCTGCCCCGCCGGACCGAGGTAGCCGTTCGCGCATCGCGGATCGTCTCGATGGTCGGCGCAGTAGATCGGCCCCTCCACCGCGGCTCGGATGAACCCGTTCATCCGGCCGCCGTTCACGTCCATCTCGGAGAACCGTTCGTTGTGCGGGCCGCCCTGCTGCAGCTGGCGGATCGTGTGGTACGGCGGCAGGCACCGGCCGGAGATCGGATCGGGCGCGCAGACCGTGGGACGGCCGTTGCGCATCGGGATCCCATTCGCGCCGGGGAAGGTCCCGAAGTAGTGATCGAAGGATCGGTTCTCCTGGACGATGAACACGAGGTGCTTGAGGTGGTCTCGCGCTCGTTGGAGCTTCGTCGTCCCGCCGCCGCTCGGGCCCGACGGGCCGGTGCCGGACGGCCTCACCCCCTGGCTGCAGGCGACGAGCAGGAGGGCGACGGTGATCGCGGCGGCGAGCCTGCGGGCGCGCATCGGCGCAAGAGCCTACCGCGGGCCCCGGGGGTGGACGGGAGCCGTCCGGGAACGTGCTACCGAGACGGCCTGCCCGCCACGGGATCGAGGATCACCGGTGGGAGCGGGTCCTGGCCGAAGTCGAACTCCTTCAACAGGTCCCCGAGGATCGCGACCTCCTCCCGGACCGTCGGGCGAGAGTCGGGGCGGCTGAGGGTCCCGGGGTCGAGGCGTTCGTGCGAGAGGAAGAGGTCCTCGATCAGCTTCAGGTACGCGTCGAACGACAGGATCTGCGAGTCGATCATCCCCGCCCTGGCCCACGGGCTGATGAGGAGCCCCGGGACCCGGATGCCGTAGCCGTTGCGGTCCACCCTCGGCGGTTCGACGTGATCGTAGAACCCACCCCAGTCGTCCCAGGTTAGGAAGATCGCGGTCTCGTTCCAGTCGGGCCCGCGCATCAGCGCGTTGATCACGTTCGTGACGTGCCGCTGTCCCTTCCAGATCGGCTCCCCCGCGCTCGGGTGCTCGCCCACGCCGTTGTAGGGCATCACCCAGGACACGGAGGGAAGCGTCCCGTTCGCCGCGGCGTCGTAGAACTCGGAGTGTCCTCGGATGCTCTCCATCTGACCGGTCTCACGGATCGTGGTGAACCAGGGCAACGGGTTCTGGTTCGACACGGTGACCTCGCGCCCGGCGCCTCGCTCGCACGGTTCGAAGGGGCACGTGTCGTCGCCGACGAAGTAGCCCCACTCGATCCCGTGTTCGTGAAGCAGATACGTGATGTCCGTCCACGCCCAGATCGGGACGTCCTCCTCACCCCGACGCATCGCGTCGCCTTCCTCGAGCAGGTCGATGTTCGACACGCAGGACATCGGATCGCGCGGGTGCTCGCACCGTGCCGCCCAGGCGGACACGAGGAACAGGTGGGCCGGGAGCGTCCACGAGTCCGCGGGCGCGAACAGGTGGTCCTGGAGCACGAACTCCTCGGCGTACCGCCAGTAGTTCGGGATCTCCTCGTCCGTGTGGTAGCTCATGACGTCGGGCTGCCCCTCCGGGCCCAGATAGTCGGCGCACTGCGGATCGCCTCGGTGGTCGGCGCAGTACTGCGAGCGGTCGACGACCGTGCTGACGAACCCGTCCATGCGTCCCCCGTTCACGTCAGCCGTCGAGGCCCGCTGGTCGTGCGGCCCCCCCTGCTGCAGGTGGCTCGTCGAGTGGTAGGGGTACACGCACCGCCCGAGGATCGGGTCCGGGACGCACACGGCCGGCTCCCCGTCGCGCATGGGGAACCCTTCGGCGCCCGGGAACGTGCCGAAATAGTGATCGAACGACCGGTTCTCCTGGACGATGAACACCAGGTGTTTGAGGTGCTCGCGCGCGATCTCGAGCTTGGTGGGCCCGGGCTCTGGTGACGGCGAGGCGGGCGCGGACGGCGATCCCGCCGGGGACGAGGTGGGCCCGCTCGGTGGGTCGACCGTCCCGCCGGACGTCGCGGTGCACGACGCGGCGAACGACGCCACGAGGGCGAACGCGACGACGGCTCGGGACGTGCCGGGGGGCGTCCGGGACATGGGCGGCGGGAGCCTAGCAATCCTTTGCGGCGAGGGGCGGAGCCCCGGGGGCCCGGCGCTAGGATGACCGCCGACCCGAGGAAGGAGCGCCCGTGACCGACCGATCCGATCCGACCCCCGTCACCCTGATCCCGGGCGACGGGATCGGTCCCGAGTGCGTCGACGCCGCCAGGCGGATCGTCGAGGCCGCTGGCGTCCCGATCGCGTGGGAGGAGCGCGAGGCCGGGGCGGAGGTGTTCAAGAAGGGGCTGCCCTCGGGCGTCCCGCCGGAGACGATCGAGTCGATCTCGAAGACGCGGGTCGCGCTGAAGGGTCCGCTCGAGACCCCCGTCGGCTTCGGCGAGAAGTCCGCGAACGTCACGCTCCGCAAGCTGTTCGAGACCTATGCG
The DNA here is from genome assembly GCA_036280655.1 of Actinomycetota bacterium. Lineage (GTDB taxonomy): Bacteria > Actinomycetota > UBA4738 > UBA4738 > HRBIN12 > DASSJM01. The sequence goes on along the minus strand of DASUQI010000069.1, from coordinate 10,548 downwards.
AACGTCCGCCCGGTCCGGGAGATGCCGGGCGTGAAAACGCCCTACAGCGGCCGGGGCATCGACCTCGTGATCGTCCGGGAGAACGTCGAGGACCTCTACGCGGGGATCGAGTACCTGCAGACGCCGGGCGTCGCCCAGGCGCTCAAGCTGATCAGCGAGAAGGGCTCGGAGAAGATCGCGAGGTTCGCGTTCGAGTACGCCCGGAGCGAGGGACGCACGAAGGTCGCCTGCGCGACGAAGGCGAACATCATGAAGCTCTCGGAGGGGACGCTGAAGCGCGTGTTCGAACGCGTGGCGCCCGACTACCCCGAGATCGAGCCGTGGCACGTGATCGTGGACAACTGCGCGCACCAGCTCGTGAAGCGGCCGGAGCAGTTCGAGGTCATCGTCACCACGAACATGAACGGCGACATCCTGTCCGACCTCACGTCGGCCCTGATCGGCGGGCTCGGGTTCGCGCCGTCGGCGAACATCGGCAACGAGGTCGCGATCTTCGAGGCGGTGCACGGCTCGGCGCCGAAGTACGCCGGCAAGAACGTGATCAACCCGACGGCGGTGATCCTCTCCTCGGTGCTGATGCTGCGGTACCTCGGGTACTTCGAGGAGGCCTCGGCGATCGAGCACGCGGTCTTCGTGACGCTCGAGTCGGGCCTGCTCACCGGGGACGTCGTCGGCTACGACAAGGGGACGCCGACCACCGACTACGCGAACGCGATCATTGGGAACCTCGGAGCGCGGACGGAGGCCTGGGCCGTTCGGGACGTCCGGCCGCTCCAGCTGCCGAAGATCGACCCGGCCCCGGACTACGTGAAGCCGTCGAGCCGAGCGGTCGTGGGCCTGGATGTGTTCGTCGAGTCGCCGCTCTCGGCGGCCGAGCTCGGCGCCTCGCTCATGGAGCTCACGCAGGACACGAAGCTGTCGCTGAAGATGATCTCGAGCCGCGGGACGAAGGTGTTCCCGCCGACCGGCGCGATGACCGAGACCGGCGACCACTTCCGCTGCCGGTTCATCATCCGAGAGCAGCCGGGCGATCTGCCCGACCAGGACGTGCACGACCTCCTCGTCGCGATCTCGAGCCGGCACTCGTGGATGCACATCGAGAAGCTCCAAGAGTTCGACGGCGAGCTCGGGTTCACCCGGGACCAGGGCGAGGACTAGCTCGGGAGGGCACAGCCGGTCGCTCGTCACCCTGCTGGACGCAGAGCGGTTGCTACACTTCTTGCCGGCCCGAGGCCGACGGTCCCATCGTCTAGTGGCCTAGGACACCACCCTCTCAAGGTGGAGACACGGGTTCGAACCCCGTTGGGACTACGCAGGTCAGAGGCCATATCCGGGAGTCGCAAGGGCCAGTGGCCCCGCATTGGCCCCGCGGCGTACACGGGGCCGCCACCGCGATGTGTAGTCGCGGCCTGGACACGGAGCTGGAGGTTCCCACAATCCCGAGGCTGGCCGCTTACCTAGCCAGTTGTGGCAGCTGACGCGACGCCGTGAGCGAGGCGTTCCCTCACTGCCTTGACCGACTGCGAGAGCTCAAGCGAACCAGTCCGGGGAGCGGACGGTTACGACGAGCGGACGAATCGACGAGCTGCGCCGCCGCAGGCCCGTCCGAGCTTCAGCGTGGAGGAGATCCGGCATGGGGAGCTACCTGGCCGAAACGCTTCCTCCATGCGGACGGCAGTCTGGCGTTTTCGACTCTGGGGTGCCGGCACCTCGCTGGGAACCTGTGCGATGCTCCCTCGTGACGGAGGCGAGGAGCGGAGCAGAGAAAACCCATGACCAAGACCAGGGACGCTGCAGCGGAGTTTCTGTCCAAGAAGCGGATCGCGGTGACCGGAGTGTCCAGGAGTCCTCGGGACCATGGCTCCAACGTCGTGTACAAGCGCCTCCGCCAGCGGGGTTACCAGGTGTTCGCCGTCAACCCCAACACGAACGAGGTCGAAGGGGACCCCTCCTACCCGAACCTCAAGTCGATACCCGACGGTGTCGACGCGGTCGTGATCGGGACCAGGCCCGAGGTTGCCGAGGACACCATGCGCGAAGCCGCGGATCTCGGGATCAAGCACGTATGGATGCACCATGGGCCTGCGGCCAGCAGCGTCTCCGACGCCGCCACCAAGTTCGGCCGCCAGCGAGGCATCACCGTGATCGACGGTGGCTGCCCCCTGATGTTTAGCCCCACGTCCGATGCCGGCCACAAGGTAATGCGATTCATGTTCACGATGACCGGCAGGGTTCCGAGACAGGTCTGAGCCGGAAGAGCCATCGTGGGTGCGCCGTGGGAAGCCCGGAAGTACTCCCCCAGGTCATGGTCCCGGGGGGCCCGTGGGCAGGGATCCATATCGGAGGGGCTCAGGTCATCCGCCGACGAACGCACCGATCGCGTCCCGTACCTCCGCGGCGTGGCCAAGGAACCAGTGGCCACCCCTTTCGATGCTGGCGAGCTTCGCGCCGGGGATGCGCTCTGCCGCCCTGACGGCGAACCGGTACGGCGCGAACGACGTGTCGTCCCTGGCGTTGATGACCAGCGTCGGAACGGCTACCTCCTCGAGGGGGAACCGGTCCGCGGCGATGTTCGAGACGAACCCGTGGAAGACGGCACCGTCGCGCCTGGGTTTGAGGGGGAAGAGAAAGTCGGCCATCGCCTCCGATTCCCGTGACAAGGGCCCATACCCCTTTGGCCTCCCCATCATCCGCGAGTACGCGCCCGGCATGACCCTCCTGAAGATCCAGAAGAGCCGGTCGGAGCTGTAGGCGAGACGGAAGAGCGGCGCGGAACGCCTGAGGGGTGGTGATCCCTCCGCCCAATCGGCAGCAGGCCGGGATCAGCCCGATCACGCGCTCTGGATGACGCCGCGCGAACTCGAGCACCGACCCGCTCCCCGCCGAGAACGCGATCACGACGGCGCGATCGACGCCCAGGTGGTCGAGCAGCATCGCGTAGGCCTCCGCCTGGTCGGCGGGCGTGGCATCTTCGGCATCGTTGAGCCGAAGTAGCCGAAGCGTGACGGTGCGATCACCCGGTAATCCCGGCCCCGCCAGGTCCGCCCACCAGCCGTGGTCGGTATCGACGTGGCAACCCAGGACGCCGTGCGATAGCAGGAGCGGCACACCCTCCCCCCGATCGGCGTACTCGATCGTCCCGAAGGGCGTCTCGAGCCTCTGCGTCGGGAACGAGTTGATGCGCTCCCAGGCCCGGCGCATGTCCTCGCGGTACGTTGCCACGACTACCTCCCGTTCCCTTCGGGCCCCGAACCTTGGGGGACCGGACGGCAGGCATGACGATCATGACCTTTTCCCCTCCAAGATCGTCCTGACCCTTTCCAGGTTCTCCTCTTCTCGCCGGCGCATCGTCCGTCGCATCACCGGCAACAGGAGCGCGAGCAGGCCTTTGGGTCGCAGCTCGGTCCTGATCACGACGCGGGAGCCGCGCTCCGTCGGCGAGACCCGTCCTTCGGCCCTGGCGTCCAGGGGCCGGGAACGAGCGATCGATGCCCAGGCGGTCGGACGCTCGAACGGGACGTACTCCACGGTCGTCGGGTTGCCCTTGATCCACTCGGCATCGAACCGAGTGCCGGCACCGATCTCCCCCGGGGTGAGCTTCTCCACGCGCCGGGTCCGGGGGTTCCACGCAAACTCCTTGGTGATGTCGGTCAGGTAGTCGAAGACGTCCTCCGGAGGCCGCGCGATCTCGACCGCGTTCTCGACGGTCACCCAGCCACGCTCGCTCACGTCACCTCGGCTCCTCCCACCAGGCTTGGGGACGTCGACCTATCGATGACCCACCCGCGTCCTGTGGGCCCACGTCGGCCTGCCTTCCGCCCACAGCAGTTCGCGTGTTGTGCGCTCGGCGAATGTCTATTCCGGTAACCACTGCTTCACCACCGAGCTCTCCAGCAGCTCCTCCCGTACGAACGGATCGGCGGCGATGATGCTCTCCGCGTGCTCAAGCGAATCGGCCTCGAAGGTGATCAATCCGCCCGACCGATCGGCGAACGGCCCACCCAGGTACCCGGGAGACGCGAGGTCGTGCCAATACGCGGCGTGCTCGGGCGCGACCGACTTGACCCGGTCGGGCTCGTCCTTCATCCAGTAGAGATACGCGATCCTCATCGTTCACGCTCCGCTCGGCTCATAAGCTCGACTCCTTGGCGGCTGACGCCGGGTGTGGCGGGCTCGGGCGAGTGATCGCGTCACGTCAAAGCCACCGCGTGACCCAGTCGTGAGCCGCCGGCAGGAAGACGATCGCGATCACCGCCGCGCTGCCCACGATGTGCATCCACAGGTTGATCTGGACGCCGAGGTCTCCGAACCCCACATCGAGCTGGCTCTGCCCGACGACGAACGGGACCACGGCCGCCAGCCCGACGACGCCGGACAGAAGAGAGCGGGTGTTTCCCACCACGAGTACTCCTTGAACACGACCCATGCCGCGATCGCGAAGCCCATAATCGCGACGCAGCAGAGCACGTTTCCAGGCGTCCACGCGGTCCCGCTCGGTGGCGGCGTCTTGCCGGCCATGGACGCGGTCATCCACAGGAACGTCGTCCCGAACAGGATCAGTCCGAGCGCGAAGACGTTCTTGAAGGTCCACATCGTCCCTTCCTCCGGGCGCCGTTCTCAGGACGCCGAGCACGTGCGGCCCTCCAGCAGCACGAGCGCCAAGATCGCTGCGCCGAGACTCCCGAGGTGCGCTGCTTGAGTCGGGTGAGGAGGCGAATCCGATTGCCCTTCAGCGGACGACTCCGGACCGGGTTCGATTCTGGTCACTCCTGAGCATCGGCCGAACCGTTCCGCTTCAGTCGCTCTGCTCTCACCTTGATCCCCTTCAGCATCCGCCGTTCCATAGCGAAGTCTCCGAACTCCATCAGGATCAGGTTGAACAACGCTAATTGCGGAGTCCCCCATCGGTAGTCCTGCTTCATGCGAGTGACGAGCCGCGTGGCTCCGGTCGGCGCCTCGTAGAGTCGCCAACTCCATGTGCTGTCCGGATCCTCGTTCTCATGCGGCCGATGCACCCACAGCATCCACGTGGGGACCTCGAAGGAATCGACCACGTACGCGATCGCGAGACCATGCGACTCGTGCCACATGGGGATCGGGTCGCCGACCTTGAGATCTTGGTACTCCTGGATGATGCGGTCGGCGCTCGGCTCACCTGCGTTGTCAACCTGGTCGTACGTGTAAAAGCCACCACGGCGGTAGCCGAGCTGCGCGATCCACGGCCACACTTGTTCTGGCGGCGCGTCGATCGTGATGGACCGTGTCGCATTGAACTGCGCCCGAGGGACGACCTCGTCACCCGGCATCGGCCCAGCTACCTCGGCGTCCGTCGCTCCCCAGCGCATGTGCCAGCGTCGCACCACCGGGCTGACCGCCCAGATGGGGACTGCGGATAGCGTGTCCAGGGTCAACGCTAGCTTCCCGCGGCGTGGGCCCATCTCATCACCCCCGGATCCGCCGGGTTGAGGATAGTCCCGGGGGCTGTCCGTGGTCCCTGGGGGGAGTCGAGGCGTATTCCCCGCCATGGATCTAGGTGGCCCCGTCCTCGTTGGAGGTCTCGGCGGTTGTGGGTGCTCGCTCTGGGCCTGGGGGCGCAGATTCCGTTACCGCGTCACTCGATCATCGCCGCGACGTCCAGCGCTCGTCGGTGGCTGGGTGGCAGCACCTTCGGCCCGCTGCTTGAGGCCGAGCATCATCTTGCGCTCCATCACGAAGTGCAGCGGCTCCCCCACCGCGTAGTCGATCGCGGCCCCGATGGCCCGGAGCAGCCCGAATCGGACCGGCACCGCCAGACGGATCCATCCGGGGTACGCTTCCCGTACTAGCAGCCGGGTCCTGCCGCCTGCGAGCGGGTCCAGCACGAAGGCCCATGTGCCCATGACTAGAGCGCGGTTCGGCTCGAGGACGGTGACCGGCGAGCCGATCCGGAAGTCGGGGCCGATCGAGCCCGTGTCGATACGGTCGCCGACCTTCAGGTCCTGCAGCTCAGGATGGATGCGGGCGGCGGAATGCCTGCCCTCGATGTAGTGCACCGTCCCGGTCGCCCGCTCGAACCAGTCATAGCTGTAGAACCCGGCGCGGCGATCGCCGATCTGCACCAGCCACGGCCAGATCGCCTCCGGCGGCGCGTCGATCGTCACCGCCCGCGTATGACGTCCCATCGCGGCGGGGACGACGTCGGTCACGATCTCATCGCCCGGGAGTGGTCGGCTCCGTTCATCCGGGGTGGAGCCCCAATCGAGCAACCGCGGGCGCACAACTCTGTCGTATCCGACCAGCGCCAGGACCCCCAGGCCAACAACGTGCTTGATGCCCATCACGTCCCCCATCCGGATCGGTCCGGGCCGAGGGGGCGCCCCTCCATCTCACCCGGCTGCTCCCGGCCACTACCCGGACCGAGAGATGTCGGACTTTGGAGTTCGACCTCCAGCTGGTCCAGGGCGTCAGAGAGTCCCTCCGCAAACACATCCAGGTCTGGGACTACATCGGCATCACCGACGATGTCGAAGTTCAGCTGGCCCGCGTACGAGAGCACCCCGACCCCGATGGTGATGTTTCCCTGCATCACACCGACCTGGAACAGCTGGAGGATCCGTGCCCCCGCGAAATAGAGGGGTATGGGGGGACCAGGAAGGTTGCTGGTGAACAGGTTGACCAGGCGCTGGTGAAACATCGCACGCACCCACAACCGCTGGGAAAACCGGGCGCTGGGCTGGTAGGGAGGATGTCGCTTCCGTTTCGCCATCGCTTGGCCGATCCCTTCCAGCCGGCGGACCGGATCGGCTTCTGTCACGGGCAGCGGGGCCAGCATGATCCCCACCAGGTTGCCGGTGGCCGGATCGTCGGCGGGCCCCCGAATCGAGGCCGCCACCGTGGTCTTCAGGACGAGCCCCGGCTTCAGCTCTCCCCGACTCTCGAGGAGTCTTTGGGCGCCACCGGCCACCGCCGTCAGCACGACGTCGTTTACCTTGGCCCCGTGCCCGTGGGCCACGACCTTGGCCCGGTCGAGATCCGCTCTGACGAGGACGAGACGGCGGCGCCTCCCCACCGGCCGGTTGAACGAGGTGCGCGGGGCGAACCCGTCGCGAAGGACCTGCCGGCCCTGGCCAACGAGCCACCCGAGGCGACGGCCCATCCGGCTAGGGTGGCGGAGAAGCGACACGGCCTCCGCACGACGAGCGCGGTTGTCGGCGAACAGCTCCCGCGTGCTGGGTATGGGCCTGGAGATCCAGGGTGAGGTGACCGGGGCCTGGGCATCGGGAGACGCGTCGAGCAGCGCACCGATGAGGGCCAGGGCTGCGATGCCGTCGGCAACCACGTGATGCAGCCGAACCAGTAACCCGACGGTGCCGTCTGCCAGCCCGGTCAACAGCCAGACCTCCCAAAGCGGGCGGGATCGGTCGAGCGGCGGCTCGTTCAGCTCCGAGCACCCCTTGAGCAGGGCTTCCTCGTCGCCGGGCGCGGGAATGGCGCGGGTTTGGACGTGCTCACGGATATCGAAGCTCGGGTCGTCAACCCAGAGCGGCGGTCCCAGACCGAACCCTGGCCTGTGAAGCACCTGGCGTAGACGAGGGGCCAGGTACAAGCGCCGTTCGAGGTGCTCGCATACCGCGTCAAGCCGGACCTGCCCGGAATCGTCGAGGAGGGGCGTTCCCTCGAGGATGGCGAGCGCCGCAACGTGCATGGGGAGGCCATGGTCCTCCACCCGCAGGTTGCTCACGTCGAGCGGACTTAGTCGCTCCAACCGGCGCTCGCGTGCCGGGTGATCAGCTCCGCGCGATGCCTTGCTCATCGGTTGCTGCCCTCCACTAGATGGAAGGTAGATTCCGAGTATGAAGGTGATCGCCTGTCGAAGACACGGCCACGCGACGCGGGGCGACGGCTTCTCGTTCACAGCCACGGCATCTTCACCGTGCTGGAGTACTCATCCCACTTCGCGCCGAAGGTCTCTGACAGGGACGCCTCTTCCGCAGGGGCGTAGATCCTGGACCCGACATACAAGACGATCCCGATCAGAGCTCCCAGCCACGTGTTGAGCAGGAAGCCGATCCATGGGAGCACCAGCAGAGCCACAGCCGTGTAGAGCGGATGCTTCACCAAGGAATACGGCCCGCTCGTGATCAGCTCTCCTGGAGGAACCCTCGTCAAGATCAGCACGACCGACCATATCCAGATCGTGACGCCGACGATCAAGACGACCACGGAGACCACCGCCAGGACGGGCGGTGGACCGCCGACATCGAAGAGCGCTGGAAAGGCGACGTTCAGAACCAGACCGACGATCACGAACGGCAGCGTGAAAAGGCCGATCCTGTCTCCGCTCCCGACGAGTGCCTTCAGATCCACGTTCGCCTCAATCTCCGGCGTGGATCGCGTCGAGGGTGATCCGTCGCGCATGGATCCGGCAGATCACTCGCGTCTCGCGCGATCTTTGAGCGACCGGGTAGACGTGGCCGTAGAAGCAGTGGTGGTCCGTGTACATGCGGGTCAGCGCGTCGAGGTGCTCGAACGCGCCGTCGGTGACGAGCTCCGCGTCGCCGCGGATCTGGATGAAGCGGGACGTGTTACCCGGGTCGACCACCAGCAGGCTGACCTTCGGGTTGGCGAGCATGTTCCGACCCTTCTGCCGCTGGAGCGTCGTGTTGGTCCGTGCGCACTCGCCGTCGTGGTCGACCCACACCAGGCTCGATTGCGGCTGGCCGTCGCCGCCCATCGTCGTGAGCACCCCGCAGATCGGTCCGGTCAGCAAATCGAGGTGCGAGGCCGGGATCGGGAGGGTCTCTGGGGCGACGAGCGTGCTCATGTTCTTGCCCCCGTGGCGTCGACCGCCGCGACATGCGTCGGGCGGATCCGGCACAGCACCGGGGTTTCGGTCTTCGCGAAGCGTGCCGGGATCGAATCGCCGAAGAAGCGGATCGGCCGGCCCTCGTACTTGGAGGCCAGGTCATCCAGGTGTTCGGCCGCACCGTTCTCGGTCATGTCCACGACCGTTCCCCGGACCTCGAGGTAGCGCAGAGGTCGGCGCGGGTCGTAACAGAGCAGTGTCACCCGCGGATCGCGACGCATGTTCCGCTCCTTGGCAAAGCCGCGCATCGTGTTGATCCGCACGTACTCCCCGTCGAAGTCGCACCACACGACGGAGGTCTGTGGATACCCACCTGGCGTGACCGTGGTGAGGGCGGCGACCGGCGGGCATTCGACGAGGTCAAGGTGGGATGCCGGGACCTCGGTCGAGGCGTGATCCCCGAGCAGGCCGATCGTCGCCATGGCGTCACGCAGCCGCCGCAACGCCGCCGGAGAGGCGAACGTCGGTCGGGATAAAGTCCCTGACCGCCTTCATGACCTCGGCAGTTCGCTCGTTGTGCGGGTTGTGCCCGGCGCGCTCGATGATCTCCAGACGCGCGCCCGGGATCCCGGCCGCGAGCTGACCCTGGTGCTCAGGTGGGAACACGAAGTCGTCCCGCCCAGCCATCACCAGCGTCGGCACCCTGATCTCGGCAAGACGGTCCATGACCGTCCAGCCCTTCGTCAGGTGACTGAAGCCGAAGATCTCGGCCCGTGGTCGCCCCTTCGAGCGACGCTCCGCGAACATCATTCGCATCCCCGAGAGGAAGCTCGTGTGGGGGTCGTAGGCGGTGCCGAGCCTCATCAGCGTCGGGTAGAACTCCCAGGGCGCGATCCGACCGTTGAACCACCGCCGGGCAAGCTCCACCTTCTTGCGGCCGAACCCACGCTTGGCGAGCAACTCCGGCGCGTTCTCCTGGTCCCAGAAGCTGTCCCCGCCCGCGTCGAGCAGGACGAGGTGCGACAAGCGATCCGGGTACCGCAGCGCGTACTCGAGCGCCACCTTGCCGCCGAACGAGTGCCCGAGCACCGCCCACTTGTCGAACCCGAGCCTCTCGCGCAGCGCATCTGCGTCCGCCGTGAGGTTCTCCCAAGTCATCGACGTGACGGGCGCGCCGACCGACCGTCCGTTGCAGCGATGGTCGTAGAAGACCAGCATGAACCGGTCCGACAACTCCCGGAACGGCAGCATGGTCCAGTGATCTCCTCCCGGGCCGCCGTGCATCAGCGCGAGTGGGTAACCACGGCCAACGACCTCGACGAACAGCCGAACGTCTCGGATCGTCATCGTTGTCATACGAGTACCTCCTTCAGCGTTGGCGTCGGATGGGTCGGTACGCCGAGCAGCTCCAGCTCCTCACGCGCTCCGGCCACCAAGACGTCGAGATCCGGGTAGGCGTCCCGGTCGGCGACGATGCCGATACTCAGCGCTCCCGCGTACGAGAGCGCGCCGACGCCGAGAGGCTCGTTGGCGATGAGTGGCAGTACCGGGAACACCTCCAGCACCCTCGCGCCGCAAAGGTAGAGCGGCACCTCGGGACCGGGGATGCTGGCGGTCGTCACGTTGACGCGTTGGTGCATCACCCCGAACAGCATCAATCTCCTCGCGAATCGGCCTCGGATGAGCGTCCCGAGCGACGTTCGCGCCCTCGCCTTCCTCCTCTTCGTCTCCGCTGCGATGCGGCGGAGCTCATCGCCTGCGTC
>DASUQI010000068.1:0-3472 GCA_036280655.1 Actinomycetota bacterium | reverse complement strand
GCCGAGATGAAGACCGGTGAGGGCAAGACCCTCACCTCCACCATGCCTGCCTATCTGAACGCGCTCGCGGCCGGCGGCGTGCACGTCGTCACGGTGAACGACTACCTCGCCAAGCGGGACTCCGAGTGGATGGGGCCGATCTACCGGGCGCTCGGCGTCTCGGTCGGGCTGATCCAGGCCTCGATGGCGCCGGCCGACCGTCGTCCCGCCTACGCCGCCGATCTGACCTACGGGACCAACAACGAGTTCGGGTTCGACTACCTCCGAGACAACATGGCGATGCGGGCCGAGGACATGGTCCAACGCGGCCACGCGTTCGCGATCGTGGACGAGGTCGACTCGATCCTGATCGACGAGGCCCGGACGCCGCTCATCATCAGCGGCATGGTGGCCGACAGCGCGAAGTGGTACCAGACGTTCGCGCGGATCGCTCCGCGGCTGAAGCGCGACGACGACTACGAGGTCGACGACGCGAAGAAGACGGTCGCGGTGACCGAGTCGGGCGTCGCGAAGGTGGAGGAGGCCCTCGGCATCGACAACCTGTACGAGCACGTGCACACGCCGCTCGTCCACCACCTTCAGAACGCGCTCCGGGCCAAGGAGCACTATCACCGAGACGTCGAGTACCTCGTGTCGAGCGGCGAGGTGAAGATCGTCGACGAGTTCACCGGCCGGGTGCTCGAAGGCCGGCGCTACTCCGAGGGCCTGCACCAGGCGATCGAGGCGAAGGAGGGCGTCCGGATCAAGGAGGAGAACCAGACCCTCGCGACGATCACGATCCAGAACTACTTCAAGATGTACGACAAGCTCGCCGGCATGACCGGGACGGCGAAGACCCAGCTCACCGAGTTCCAGTCCGTCTACGACCTCGACGTCGCCGAGATCCCCACGAACCGCGAGATGATCCGCCGCGACGAGCAGGACCTGATCTACAAGACCGAGGACGAGAAGTGGAAGGCGGTCGTCGAGGACATCTCGGACCGGGTGGAGCAGGGACAGCCGGTCCTCGTCGGCACGGTCTCGATCGAGAAGTCCGAGAAGCTCTCGACGCTCCTCAACCGTCGCGGGCTCCAGCACCACGTCCTGAACGCGAAGAACCACGAGAAGGAGGCGATGATCGTCGCGCAGGCCGGCCGCCTCGGCTCGGTGACCGTCGCGACGAACATGGCCGGGCGCGGCGTCGACATCCTGCTCGGCGGCAACCCCGAGTACCTCGCCCGGCAGGAGATGGCGGCACGCGAGTTCGACAACGATCGCTACCTCCTGTTCGAGATGGAGCCGGAGGAGCGGGAGGAGTACGAGGCCGAGTACGAGCCGATCTACCGCAAGCTCAAGCAGCAGACCGACACCGAGCACGACGAGGTCGTCGGGGTCGGCGGGCTCTACGTGCTCGGCACCGAGCGGCACGAGTCGCGCCGGATCGACAACCAGCTCCGAGGGCGCTCGGGCCGGCAGGGCGACCCCGGGGAGTCGCTGTTCTACCTCTCGCTCGAGGACGACCTGATGCGCATGTTCGCGTCCGAGCGGATCGGCTCGATCATGGAGCGGCTGAAGTGGCCGGACGACGAGCCGATCACCGCGAAGATGGTTACGAAGGCCGTCGAGGGGGCCCAGCGCCAGATCGAGGAGCTCAACTTCGAGCGACGCAAGAACGTCCTGAAATACGACGACGTGATGAACACGCAGCGGCAGGTGATCTACGAGGAGCGGGAGCAGCTGCTCTCGGGCGAGGACTTCAAGGACCAGGCGCTGCGGATGGTCGACGAGGTCGTCCGTCGCTCGGTGCGCGATCTCGCCCCCGAGGAGATCTTCAACGAGGAGTGGGACCTCGACCTCGTCCTCGCGGGCCTCACCGAGGTCTTCCCGACGACGATCACGAGGGAAGAGCTCGAGGAGATGGTGAGCTCCGCCGAGCTCGAGCAGCGCGCCGTGGAGGACGCCCTCGAGCGGTATGACGAGAAGGAGCAGGCGCTGGGCTCGCAGACGATGCGGGAGCTCGAGCGCCTCGTCCTGCTGAACATCACCGACACGAAGTGGCGCGAGCACCTCTACGAGATGGACTACCTGCAGGAGGGCATCCACCTGCGGGCGTACGGCCAGAAGGACCCGCTGACCGAGTACCGGCGCGAGGCCCACCTGATGTTCGAGGAGCTCACCGAGGCGATCCAGGCGGAGTTCGTCCGGTACATCTACCGGGTGCAGCTCGTCCGCCAGGACGAGCCCGGCCGCCCCCGCCCGCAGCGGGTGCAGACGCAGCACGGCGACCAACCCGAGCAGGCACCGGGCGCCTCCCCGCAGGCCAAGAGCGAGAAGGTGCCACGGAACGCGCCCTGCCCCTGCGGGAGCGGCAAGAAGTACAAGAAGTGCCACGGGGCCGTCGCCTAGAACGGGAGAGCGCTCCGGTCTTCCTGGCCGGCTCCCGGTCGCCGGGCGGGGCCACCTCACACACGAAAGGAACGGCCCGGCGCTTGGCGACTGGGCCGTTCCATTCAGCTGCTCGTTCTACTTGAGCTGATGCCTGGCGTATCGCTCGATCGCGATCTCGTAGCGCTCCATCGGCGAGAGGCCCTCATCGGTCACGGCTCCCGTCGGGAGCCCACCGCTCAGCTCCGACGGGGTGTTTGCGAACGTCGTCTCGCCGGACGTGGTGCCGAGGCCGCGCAGTTCGCTCGGCGTGTTCGCGGCCGTCCCACTGACCGCGGTCTGGGTCCCGGTCGCGTCACGAGCCGTCTCCCGCCCGGAGTTCGTGACGATCACGGCCACCGTGAGGGCCAGGATGATCGCGAGGGATCCGGCCACCCACACCGGACGCACGATCCGGGTCTTCGGCTTGAGCGTTCCGACCCCGATGCTCATCTCGTTCCCCCTTCTCGTCGGCCGCCGTACCGGCGATTCGCAACGACGGTAGGGCTCGGACCTCGATCGGCTCGGTGGTCCCCCGCACGGAGCGAACGTGACGTCCGTTACGAGCGACGGAGCCGCGGTGGGGCCCGAGATGTAGAAGGGGGCCGGCCCTTCGGGCCGGCCCCCTTCGCGTGCGGAGAGGGGGTCTACCTCACCGGCACTGTCCACACACCTCGCCGTTCACGACGACCGGCTCGTGCTGCACCTGGGCCGGCCCGTTGTCCTTCACCGGGGTCGGGGTCGTGCCCCCCGCGGGATCGTTCCCGGTCAACGCCATCGAAAGGACGATCGCCGCGACGGCCATGAGGACCACCGCCGCCACCGCGAACCAGGCCCTGTTCAGGTACCCGCGCTCCGGGCCGAGTGCCGCTCCTGTCGTCGCCATCGTGTCCTCCCTCCTCGAAAGCTCGTGGGGGACGGTATGCCCGCGCCGGGCACGCCCACGGTGGTCCGGGGCACCGACCGGGTGTGACGCTCGGCACACCTGGCCGGTTGGGCCGCTCCCCACACCCGCTCCCGGCGGCTACGCTGCCGCCCTAGGGGGTGCACGTGTCCGATCGTGGCGACG
>DASUQI010000067.1:0-17396 GCA_036280655.1 Actinomycetota bacterium | reverse complement strand
CGAGATCGTCGGCAACGCGGTTCGCCATGGCAAGCCTGAGGCGGATGGCCGGATCGGTCTACGGTTGCGGGACGATGACTCCGTGATCCGGGTGGCCGTCGTGGACGGTGCTCCAAGGTTCACCTTCGACCGACTCAACCTGGAGGGAACGAACGGTCGAGTCCACTTCGGGGGATTGAGGATTGTCGACGAGCTCGCCGACCGCTGGGGCCTTTCCCTCGACGGACAGAAGGCCGTGTGGTTCGAGGTCGACCGCTAGGCAGGGTGGCCATCAGCCTCCCGCAGCATCCCGACCAGCACCCCCCGAAGCGTCCGGTCCTCCTCGCGGATGTTGAGATAATCGGTTCCATAACGACTACGGGCTGCGCCGGGACTGTGCCGACTCTGCCTAGGACCGCGTGGGCGAGAGATAGCGCATCAGCGTGACTGGCTCGTGAATCCAACAAGAGTGAGATGGGTTGTAGACCGAGAGTTAGGTGGAGCATCCGGGCGTGGAACAAGAGCGTTTCTCAGAGGTGCGTTGCAATCGCTCTTCCCCGTTGTGGGGCGTAGGTGTAGGTGCTCATTCCCTGTCTCTCCGTTTCAGTCAGGGAACTCCCACCCGGCGCGATCAGCTACCCGCGAGGGTCTTTGTTGGGTGCAGCAGAACGGACATGAGTAATCCTCGGGAGCCTTGTCATTGTCGAACTGGTCCCACAGATGGGACAAGAGTACGTCCATCCCAACTCACGAATTAGCGTGTCCATCGCGCCCCCTTCTGTCGTCGATCCGTAAAGAACAAGAGGCCGACGACAGAGGAGGATGGCCATCGACGGTCGCTCGATGCGAACCCGTGCGGAAATCGCCTGCGAAACGAGGGCGGCCAGCGTCAGAAGATGTAGTACCAGTTGACCGTTAGCAGGCAGAGGATCCCGAGCCCCACGGCGCCGGCCACGTAGGCGACCGCCCTCGGGACGCGCAGGCGCTCGAGCCCGAGCGCGAGGCCCCAGAACGCGGGGAACAGGGGCAGCAGGAACCGGGGCATCGACATGAGGGGGCGGCCTTCGAACGCGAAGGTGAGGGGCAGCAGGAGGCCGGCCCACAAGTAGACGCCGTAGGAGGGGCGCAGGCGCACGACCGCGTAGACCGACGCGGCGAGCATCGGGACCACGATCACCCAGTCGAGCAGCCAGTAGCCGCCGTTCGGGTCGTCGAGGTACCGGAACGCGTCGACGGTCCCGTTCCACAGGGTGACGAGCGGGAAGGACAGGGTTCGCTCCCAGTTGGCCTGTCGGGTGATCGGCGCGAACCAGTCGCCGGCTCGAACGGCCCAGTACGCGAGGTAGGCAACGAGACCGAGCCCGGTCGCCGCGGCGGCCGCCACCCCGGGCCAGACGCGGGCGCCCCGCTCGGCCCGCTGGTGCAGGGCCTCGACGACCAACGCCGGCGCGAGGGCGACCCCGAGGCTTCGCGTGAGCGCGGCGAGGGCGCCCGCGCCGCCGGCGCTCGCCCATCGACCGCGTCTCGCGGCCCAGAAGGCCGTGACCGCGAGCAGCAGGAACAGCGACTCGCTGTACGGCATGAGGAAGAAGTGCGACGCCGGGAACACGCAGAGCAGCACCACGGTGGTGCGGGCCGTGCGCTCGGAGAGCTCGGCGGTCGTGAGCACATACGTCACGAACAGGGCGGCGAGGAAGGCCGCGTTCGACACGAGGGTCGCCGCGGCGAGCGGCGCGCCGCCGAGCACGAACGACACGCCGCGGATCGCGAGCGGGTACAAGGGGAAGAAGGCGGCGCTCCCGTCCTCGAACCGGTAGCCGCCGTCCGCGATCCTCAGGAACCACAGCGCGTCGAACCGCTCCCACGCGGCGAACGCGTGCTGCCATCCGAGGTCGACGGGTCCCGCGCGCCACCCCGAGACGCCGACGGGCGCGAGCGACGGGAACAGCGCCACACTGACCACCCCGATCAGGAGCATCGCGAGCCGAAGGCCGACGAACGCGAGGAGGGAGAAACGGAACGCCCCGGCGGCCAGCTCCCTCCATCCGGCCGCTGGCGGAGCGGCCTCGACCGGGTCCGCGGCGTCGCCGGCCGGCTCGGGGCCTCGGACGCCCGAGTCCGTCCCGGCCCCGGTGCTCACGCCCGGACCTCCGAGGTCCCGACCGGGACGGGCGCATCCCGGGCGAGCGGCGGGGCCGCCGTCGGCACCGGCTCGCGCCGCCGAACCCACGAGACCAGGCAGAGGACGAGGACGACCGTGCGGGCGAGGATCGCGAGCTGCATCGCCCCGAGGGGCAGCCCGGCGAGGCCCCCCTCGACGCCGCCGCCGAGCCACGAGAACTCCGTCACGTAGACGGCGACGTCCGTGAGCTGGAACGCGACGAAGAGCCGGAGGTTCGGCAGCGCGAGCGCGAACCAGGGCAGGAGCCACAGGCTGAACTGCGGCGAGTAGAGCTTGCCCGTGAGCAGGAACAGCACGAGGATCGGGAACCCGAGGGTCCATCTCGGGAACCCGGGTTCGCGCTTGGCCTTCATCCTCCACACGACGCCGAGGAGGATCACGAACAGCCACGCGGAGACGATGTTGATCGCCCGGGTGTTCGTGCACCCCTCGCCGGTGACACGCTCGCACACGAGGAACCACACGCTGTTCCAGCTCGCCGCGCGCGCACCGCTGTTGCGGAAGAACTCCCACCACCCGAGCGTTCCGAAGAGCGCGAACGGCACGTTCACCGCGATCCACGTGCCGGCCGCCGCCCACGCGATATGGATCCCGCGATCGGGCTCCTTACTCCGGAACCGGCCGACGACGAACGGGATCACCAACAACGCGGGGTACAGCTTGGCCGCCGCGCCGAGCCCGAGCAGGACGCCGGACCATACGTCGCGTCGTCGGAAGTACGCGAGTGTTCCGCCGGTGGCCAGGGCCACCGCGATCAGGTCCCAGTTGTTCGTGGCGTAGAGCGCGAGCGTGGGCGCGAGGACGAAGTACAACGCGCGGGTCCCGACCATGATGTAGAGCAGGAGCGCGATCCAGAACGCCGCGATCCACACGAGGATCGCGTTCGCGTAGAAGAACTTCGTGTTCGAGTCGCCGGACGCGAACGCCGCCAGGCGCATCGCGTACATCGTGAGGACCGGATATTCGTCACAGGTGCTCCCCGGCGGGATGTCGCACGGGTCCAGGAACGGCAGGCGCCCGCCGGTGAGCTGTTCGCTCGTGTGCAGCGCGATCATGTCCGTGTAGCAGAGGTACTTGAACGGGCGGCCGTCGTCCCAGGACTCCCAGACGCACGGCGCCTTGATCGCGTGCCCGATCGCGAGCGTTCCCGCAAGCAGCGCGAAGACCAGCCCGAGCCCGATCGTGCGTTTCGGGGAGCCAGACATCGTTGTCGGATTATCTCCGGCGGGCCGTGCCCCGGAGGGGAGGCTCTCGACGTCGACCGGGGGATCAGTCGGCGGCATCGACCACCGCCACCCTCGCCGGCACGAGCGGCTGCGTGAGGGTGGTCTCGCTCCGGCGGACCCAGGCGACCACGCAGAGCAGGAGGATCGCGGCGCGGACCACCACGGCGATCTCGAACGCCCCGATCGGCAGTCCGGCGAGCCCCGAGTCCAGTCCGATCATGGTCCCGAACCAGGAGAACCGCGTGACGAACACTCCTACGTCCGCGAGCTGGAAGGCCACGAACAGCGGGAGGTTCGGCACGGCGAGCGCGAACCAGGGCAGGAGCCAGAGGCTGAACTGCGGCGAGTACACCTTGCTCGAGAGCAGGAACAGCACGAGGATCGGGAACCCCAGCGTCCACCGCGGGAATTCCGCGTCCCGCACGGCCTTCAGCCGCCAGACGATCGCGACCGAGGCAAGGAACAGGATCGCCGAGCCGAGGTCGGCCGGCCAGTCCACTGAGCAGCCGAGCTCACCGGTCAGCCGGTGGCACGCGATGAACCACAGGCTGTCCCAGTCCGCCGTCCGCTCCGTGTTGTACCGGAAGAACTCCCACCAGCCAGACGTGCCGCCGATCGCGAAGGGCAGATTCACGACGACCCAGGTTCCAAACGCGGCCGCCGCGAGCCGCGTCCCCCGCTCGGGCTCGCCCTGGCGGAGCCGCCCGGCGACGAACGGGATCAAGAGCAGCGCCGGGTAGAGCTTGGCCGCCGCACCGAGCCCCAGCAGGAGCCCCGCCCACCCGTCGCGTCGCCGGAGGTACGCGAGGGTGGCACCCGTCGCGAACGCGACGGCGATCAGGTCCCAGTTCGTGGTCGCATAGATCGCGAGCGTCGGCGCGAGCACGAAGTAGAGCGCGCGCGAGCCGACCATGACGTACAGGCACAGGGCGGTCGCGAACGCCGCGAGCCACAACAGGATCGCGTTCGCGTACACGAAGCGCGCGATGTCGGCCCCCGAGGTCCAGGCGGCGACGCGCATCGTCCACATCGTGAGGACTGGGTACTCGTCGCAGGCCCCTTCGGCCCCGGATCCGCAGGGGTCGAGGTACGGGAGGCGGTCCCCGGCGAGGTCTTCCTTGCCGAGCAGCGGCGCGATGTCCGTGTAGCAGAGCCGTGTGTACTGGCGGCCGTCGCCCCAGTCGCCCGAGACGCAGGGCGCCTTGATCGCGTGCCCGAGTGCGAGGGTCCCGGCGAGGAGCAGGAAGACCATCCCCAACCCGATCCGTCGCTCCGTGGTCGGCACCCGCCGATTATCCGGGCTCCGCTCCCGGCGGGGAGGTGGCCGGAAAGGGATGGCGGGGCCGCCGAGGGGGAGGCGGCCCCGCCGTTCGTGCCGTCCCCCTGTTCATCGGCAGAATCCCGGGCGCGCCTGAGCCCGTCCGGGGGATCTCCGGTGCCGCCGTGCCTACTGGTAGGAGTGCTCGTCGTCGGGGAATCGGCCGGCCGCGACGTCGGCGGCGAAGGTGCCGGCCGCCTCCGAGATCGCCCCGCGCAGGTTCGCGTAGGCGCGGGCGAACTTGGGGAGGCGTTCGGACAACCCCAGCAGGTCGTGCAGCACGAGCACTTGCGCGTCGGTCCCCGGGCCCGCGCCGATGCCGATCGTCGGGATCTGGAGCGTCCGGGTGAGCTCGGCAGCCAGTTCCGCCGGCATGGCCTCGAGGACGATCGCGAACGCCCCCGCCTTCTCGAGCGCGGAAGCCTCGTCGGCAACGCGCCGCGCCGCCTCCTCGCCGCGCCCCTGGACCCGGTAGCCGCCGAGCCCGTGGACGGACTGGGGCGTGAGCCCAACGTGCGCCATCACGGGGATCCCGAGATCGGAGAGCCGGTGGACGAGCTCGATCTGCGCCCCCTCGATCTTCACCGCGCCGGCTCCCCCCTCCTTCAGGAACCGTCCCGCGTTGCGGATGCCCTCCTCGACGCTCACCTGGTACGACAGGAACGGCATGTCCCCGACCACGAGCGCGTTCGAGACGCCGCGGGCGACCGCCCGCGTGTGGTGAAGCATCTCCTCCATCGTGACCGGCAGCGTGTTCTCGTAACCGAGGACGTTGTTGCCGACGGAATCGCCGACGAGCAGCACCGGGATGCCGGCCTCGTCGAGGAGCTTGGCGGTGGGGAAGTCGTAGGCGGTGAGCATCGCGAACCGCGTGCCCTCCGCCTTCCACGCGCCCAGGTCGTGGATCGTCACCCTCATCGCTCGCGCCTCCTTGCGCCGAAGTGCACGGCAGTCGGCGGAAGTGTACCCGGGCCTCGGAGCCGTCGCGGCGTGCCTGTCACCGGCCGGTGCTAGGGTCGCCTCCTAGGACGCCCGGTACACTCTGGAGGCCAACCACACGTCCTGCTCCCCCCGTGGGGGCCGACCAGACCAGAGGAGGTGGGGCACTGAGGCAGTACGAAGTCATGCTCATACTGCCCGCGGAAGCCGACGAGGCCGTCGTCTCCGGGGCGCTGGACCGCATCACCCGCTCGGTCAGCGAGAGCGGCGGCCAGGTCGGCAACGTCGACCGGTGGGGCCGCAGACGGCTCGCGTTCGAGGTGGACCGGCAGTCCGAGGGGTACTACGTCGTGGTCGAGTTCACGGCCGATCCCGAAGCGATCACCGGTCTCGAGCGCGCGCTGCACCTCGCGGACGAGGTCCTGCGGTTCAAGGTGGTCGTACGCGGCGAGGCCGCGTGACGAACGGATCTTCCCCCTTCCCGGCACGCCATCCGCCGGGGAGCGGTCGCTGATCGGAAGGTGATGGAGATGGCGAGCGAGAACCAGGTCACCATCGTGGGCAACCTCACGGACGACCCCGAGCTGCGGTACACGCCCAACGGCGCCGCCGTGGCGAAGTTCCGGGTCGCCGTGAACCGCCGCTTCAAGGACGAGTCGGGCCAGTGGAAGGACGGCGAGACGTCGTACTTCTCGGTCAACGCCTGGCGGAGCCTCGCGGAGAACTGCGCCGAGACGCTCACCCGCGGCACGCGCGTGGTCGTGTCGGGCCGGCTCCAGATGCGTTCCTGGGAGACCCAGGAGGGCGACAAGCGCACGGTGGTGGAGATCGAGGCCGACGAGGTCGGTCCGAGCCTGCGTTGGGCGACCGCGAAGGTCGAGCGCCAGGGTCGCTCCGGAGGTTCGGGCGACTGGGCACCGGCCACGGTCGGCGCTCCCACGAGCAACGAGGAGACTCCGCTGGATGCCACCGAAGGCTAGGAAACGCCCCGCGAAGCGGGAGAAGGAAGACAAGGGCTGGCAGAAGAAGCAGAAGCGCAAGGTCTGCATCTTCTGCAAGGAGCGGCTCGACCACGTCGACTACAAGGACACGGCGATGCTGCGCAAGTTCGTCTCGGAGCGAGGCAAGATCCGCGCCCGCCGCGTGACGGGCAACTGCGCGCAGCACCAGCGCGCGGTCGCGACGGCGGTCAAGAACGCCCGCGAGATGGCGCTGCTTCCGTACTCGTCGCGATGAAGATCATCCTGCAGAAGCCAGTCGACAAGCTCGGCGCCCCCGGCGACATCGTCGAGGTCGCCGACGGCTACGCGCGCAACTACCTGATGCCCCGGGGGCTCGCCGTCAAGGCGACCAGGGGCGGAGAGAAGCACGTCGAGAGCCTGAAGCGCGCGCACACCACGCGGGTGAACGAGGCCAAGGCCGAGGCCGAGCAGGTCGCGCAGCGCCTGATGGCCTCGCCCGTCCAGGTCTCTGCGCACGCGGGCGAAGAGGGACGGCTGTTCGGGAGCGTGACCGCGAGCGACGTAGCCGAGGCGCTCGATCGCCAGCTCGGCGTTCGGGTCGACCGGCACGACGTCCACCTCGAGGAGCCGATCCGTTCGGTCGGCGTCCACGAGGTGCGCGTCCACCTGTTCGCCGAGGTCGATCCGGTCATCTCGGTCGAGGTCGTCCCGGACGAGCAGTCGGCCTAGGCGTTCCGGCCTCAGCGGGTCGAAGGGCGCGCTGAGGTCGGGACTCGGCCCGGGCTGCGAGTCTCACTGTGCTCGGCTGGCTCTGAGGTTCTTCCGGCTCGCTCGACGACGCCCGGGCCGAGCCCCTCCCCGCGCGCCGTAACGGTGCTGGTCAGGCCGAGCGCGGTCCCCAGAAGCGCTCGTGACCCGAACTGACCATCGCGTCGACGTTCATAGGGTCGGGGCTGAGCCCACCGCGGCGACGGCGCCACCGTTCGATCCCTCGCCGGACGAGTTCGTCGCGATCCTCTGCCTGAACGAGCGACAGGCAGGTCGCGCACGCGAGCCATGCCTCCTCGGCCCGGACCTTCTCGGCGGTGTCCACGAAGGTCTTGAAGCTGGGGCCTTCGAACCAGGCAACCGTCGGACCCTCGCCGCAGAAGCTGCAAGGTGGCGTCCACGGATCGCGCTTGGCCTCCTCCAGGTAGCGCTCCACGATCTCGGATCGTCGTTCCATCATGCTTGCCTCATCCAGCGAGGCGCCTTCTATCAGGGCCATGAAGTTGCCGGTCAGATCGAGGTACACGCGCATCAGATCGCGATCGTCGCCGCGTTCACGGAGGAACGCGGTCGCGTAGTAGCGCAGCGCCTGGTGAGCGTGCCGATGGATCGCGTCGATGCGATCCCTGTCCGAGGGCCCGGGATCGTCCATCTCGACGGAACGTAACGCCCGAGCGCCCCCGTTGTGGGCTGTCTATGGACGCGAGGCCGGGGAAGGGACAGAATCACATGGTTGTCATCCGGATGTCGGTGCGGGGCGCTACACACCAATCCACACGGTTTTCCCCATGTGGAAGCGCAGGTCGGAGGCACAGTGACAAGGATTCTTCAGGCAGGACCAGCGGATCGGGTTTCCCCAAGGGTTTTCCGCTGGCCCCGGCGCGGACGCGGACCTAGCCTTGGCCGGTTCACGAGCGGCGGGAGGCGGGGGTGGTAAGGGCAGCCGACGACGTTCGGCGCATGCGCCCCGAGCGCGTCCCGCCGCACAACCTCGAGGCCGAGGAGTCCGTCCTCGGCTCGATGATGCTCTCGCCCGACGCGATTGCGGACGTCATCGAGATCGTCCGGCCGACGGACTTCTACCGGACCGCCAACTCGACGATCTTCGAGACCCTGCGGGAGATCTATGGGCGCGGCGACCCGGTGGACGCGATCACCGCCGTCGAGGAGCTGAAGCGCCGCGGGACGCTCGAGGAGGTCGGTGGCCACCTCGCGATCCACGACCTGGTCGAGCGGGTCCCGACGCCGGCGGCCGCCCCCTCCTACGCGCGCATCGTCGCAGAGACCGCGCTGCTGCGCCGCCTGATCGGTGCGGCCGCCGACATCATGGAGCTCGCGTTCTCGGCCCCCGAGGAACCCGAGCGCGTGGCGGACCAGGCCGAGCAGCGGATCTACGACGTCGCCCGCCACGACGAGAAGGAGCAGGTCGCCTCCCTCAACGAGCTCGTCGACCAGGCGATGATGGACCTGGAGAAGCTCCAGAACCGCGAGTCGCCGTTCGTCGGCGTCCCCACGGGGTTCCGCGACGTCGACACCCTGCTGTCGGGGCTGCAGCCGGGCAACCTCATCATCGTCGCCGCGCGTCCGGGCGTCGGCAAGTCGTCGCTCGTCACCAACGTCGCCCGCAACGTGGTGGTGGATTCGAGCAGGCCGGTCGCGATGTTCTCCCTCGAGATGTCGAGGTGGGAGATCGGCATGCGGCTGCTCTGCGCCGAGGCGAGGGTGCCGTGGGACAGCATCCGGAACAAGCGCGTCGGGGCGGAGGACTGGTCGCGGATCGCGCAGGCCGCCGACACCCTGCACGAGGCACCGCTCTACATCATCGACTCGGGCAACGTGACGCTCGTGGACATCCGGGCCAAGGCGCGACGCCTCGCCGCGCGCAGCACGGGGCTCGGCCTCATCATCGTCGACTACCTCCAGCTCATGTCCCACACCCGCCGGGTCGACAGCCGCCAGCAGGAGATCGCCGAGATCAGCCGCGGCCTCAAGATGCTCTCGAAGGAACTCCAGATCCCGGTGGTCGCGGTCTCGCAACTGAACCGCGATCCCGAGCGGCGTCAGGACAAGCGGCCCCAGCTCTCGGACCTCCGCGAATCCGGCGCGCTCGAACAGGACGCCGACGTCGTGATGTTCATCCACCGGGATGACTTCGACCCGGCCAAGAAGGGGCTCGCGGACCTGATCGTCGCCAAGCACCGCAACGGACCCACCGACACCGTGC
Source organism: Actinomycetota bacterium (assembly GCA_036280655.1). Taxonomy (GTDB): domain Bacteria; phylum Actinomycetota; class UBA4738; order UBA4738; family HRBIN12; genus DASSJM01. The sequence continues at coordinate 7,798 of DASUQI010000067.1, read as the reverse complement.
CGCTCACGTTCCTGCCGCACCTCACGCAGTTCCGCAACCACGCCACCGCGTCGTGACCCCGGACGGGCGGCGCGTCCGGGCGATCGTCCGGCGGCTCGAACGCCACTTCGGCGACCTGCTCCCGCCGCGGGCCTCGGACCCGCTCGACGAGCTGATCCTCACGGTCCAATCGCAGCACACGAGCGACCTGAACGCCGAGCGCGCGTTCGGCCTGCTTCGGGGCCGGTACCCGGCGTGGGACGACGTGGTGCGGGCGCCCGTGGACGAGCTCGCCGACACGATCCGTCCCGGAGGGCTCGCCAACACGAAGGCTGCCAGGATCCAGGCGATCCTGCGCGAGGTCCACCACCGCGAGGGTCGCTACGACATCTCGGGACTCGCGGCCAGCTCGGACGAGGAGATCCGGCGGTACCTCTCGTCGCTCCCCGGGGTCGGCCCGAAGACCGTGGCCGTCGTGATGGGGTTCGCCTTCGGTCGGGAGACGATCCCGGTCGACACGCACGTGCACCGCGTCGCGACGCGGCTCGGGCTCGTCCCGAAGACCTCCGCCGAACGCGCCCAGCGGCTGCTCGAGGCCGCAGTGGCCGATCCGCTCAAGACGCCGTTGCATATGGGGCTGATCCGGCTCGGCCGCGAGATCTGCAAGGCGGGGCGCCCGCGCTGCGAGGACTGCCCGCTCTACGAGCTGTGTCCGACGGGGCCGGTCGTCCTGAAATCGGGCGGGCTGGGGTGAGGCGATCGAGCGGGCGAGGGGAATCGAACCCCCGTTTCAAGCTTGGGAAGCTTGCGTTCTACCATTGAACCACGCCCGCGTTGTTCGGCCGGGGGCCGAGCGGGAGACAGTCTAGCCATCCGGCCGGGCGACGTGGCGCGAGCCCGCGGAGGAGCGCCGATGCGATGATCCTGTCCGACGTCGACATCCGCAAGGAGATCTCGGCCGGCCGGATCGAGATCGATCCGTTCGACGACGGGTGCGTGCAGCCATCCTCGGTGGACCTGCACGTCGACCGGCAGTTCCGGGTGTTCGCGAACTCGCGGTACCCGTTCATCGACGTCCGTCGAGAGATGCCGGACCTCACCGAGCTCGTGGAGGTCGAGGGCGACGAGCCGTTCATCCTGCACCCAGGCGAGTTCGTGCTGGGGTCCACCTACGAGCGCGTCAGTCTGCCCGACGACACGGTGGCGCGGCTGGAGGGCAAGTCGAGCCTCGGCCGCCTCGGGCTGCTGATCCACTCGACGGCGGGATACGTCGACCCGGGGTGGGACGGGTACCTCACGCTCGAGCTCTCGAACGTCGCCAACCTGCCGATCACGATCTATCCGCGGATGAAGATCGGGCAGGTCTCGTTCTTCCGGCTCAGCACGCCGGCGGAGGTGCCGTACGGGTCGGCCGAGCGGCGGTCCAAGTACCAGGGGCAGCGCGGTCCGACCGCCAGCCGGTTCTTCGAGGAGTTCGAGGGCGAGACCTAGCCGTCTTCGGGCGTGTCGTCCTCATCGGGCGAAGGCGGGTCCTTCTGGAGGTGGTCCGAATGCGCCTTCAGCGCCCGGTACCAGGTGTCTTCGTAGGCGTGCTCGTCGCGTTCGTCCGGGTCGGGTTCGACCGAGCGTCCGCCGGGCTCGCGCACGATCGCTAGCCCCCGCCGCCGATGCCTCGTATGCCCGTGTCCACCATGCGCAGGTCCGGCCCGATACCCATCGAGACGGCCGCCATGGCGGCCTGGGTCCGGTTCGTGACGCCGAGCTTGCGGAAGATCGCCGCGAGGTGGGCCTTGACGGTCTTCTCGGACAGGTAGAGCGCGCGCGAGATGTCGCGGTTGCTCTTGCCCTCGGCGAGCAGCGCGAGGATGTCCGTCTCCCGTTGGGTGAGCGCCCCGGCGGGACGAGCACCCCGCGATCCCTCGGGAGCCGATGGGTCGGCCGCCGTCGCCTCGAACAGGTTCTGGATCACCTTGGGCGACAGGACGTTGCCGCCTCCCGAGATCGCGACCTTGATCGCCTGCTCGAGGTCGTCAGGGGTCGCGTCCTTCAGCATGTAGCCGGCCGCGCCCTCGGAGAGAGCGCGGCGGACGTAGTGGGCGTGGTCGAACGACGTCAGCATGATGACCGGCACGTCGGGCCACCGGGTCTTCAGCTCGTGGAGTAGCTCGAGGCCGTCCGAGTCCGGCATGCGGACGTCGACGAGTGCGATCTCGACGTCGTGCGGCATCAGCTCGAGCGCCGAGGCCGCGTTCGACGCCTCGACCACCTCGGCGTCGGGGAAGCAGTCGCGGACGACGTGGCCGAGCCCGCGCCTGACGAGCTCATGATCGTCGACGATCAGGACCTTCACGAAGTACCTCCGGGATCGTTGATGGGGAGACGGGCGACGACCAGTGTCCCGCCGTCGGGGGCGGGACCGATGTCCAGGGTCCCGTCCGCCTCGGCGACGCGCCGGTGCATCATCTGGAGGCCGAGGTGTCCGGCGGCCGCCGGGCCGACCGTGAACCCCGTCCCGTGATCCTCGACCCTGACCTCGACCGAGCCGTCGGTCGCCCGGACCCGGACGCTTACGCGGTCCGTCCGGGCGTGCTTGGCAGCGTTGGCCACCGCCTCGCCGACCACGGACGACACGACGTCGAGCACCGCCTGGGGCACCGACGTGAGGTCGCCCTCGACGGACCAGGTTGCGGGGAGCTGCCACCGTTCGAGCGCGCGGTCGAGCGTCTGCTTGAGGGACTCTGCGGTGACGGGCTCGGACGGGGTGAGCGTCGTCAGCACGTCGCGGATCTCGTCGAGCGCCCGGCGGAGCTCGTCGACCGCTTCGCGCAGGGCGCGGGCGACCTCGGACGGTGCAACGTCGACACGGCGCGCGAGCGACTCGAGCTCCAGCACCGACGCCGTGACGACCTGCGTGAGCCCGTCGTGGACCGCGTACGCGAGCATCGCCCGGTCGGGCGCGGCGGCGGTCTCGACCGCGCGCGCGAGCGTGGTCGACCGCACGGCGTGCTCGAGATCGACGAGCGGGCGCACGACCTCGGCCGGCGGGACCGGGGTCTCCCGCCCGCCACGAAGCCCCATCGCTGTTTCCACCGTCCTCCGTCCCTCGATCGGCGTGCCCGCGCCGTGAGCTCCCGTCGGCGTGGCGTGCCGGTCACACGGATCGGCATCCCTCGCTCGACGGATGCTGGTCCATTCGTCCTAGACCACGTTTCGGTCGTTCGGGGCGCCGCCTTGAACGTTGGTCCCAGAGCCGTGCGTGGCCGGGGCGCGACCGGGGCTAGGGGGCTCCGGCCGAGCGGTCGAGAATCTGAGCGAGATCCTCGACGCGGCCGACGTCCGCGCGGGCCTGGGCGCCGTCGTCGAGCATGATCAGGCAATACGGGCACGAGACGGCGATCGTGTCGGCGCCCGTCGAGGCGGCCTCCTCGACGCGTTCCTGGTTGATCCGTTTGCCGATCCGCTCCTCCATCCACATCCGAGCGCCTCCGGCGCCGCAGCAGAGCGCGCGCTCTCCGTGCCTCGGCATCTCGACCGTGTCGACGCCCGGGATCGAGGCGAGGGCACGGCGCGGGTCGCGGTAGACGTCGTTGTGGCGCCCGAGGTAGCACGGGTCGTGATAGGCGATCGTCTCCTGGAGCCGGCCGCCCGGGCGCAGCCGCCCCTCGGCGACCAGACGCGCGAACAGCTGCGTGTGGTGGACGACCTCGAAGCGTCCCCCGTAGTCCGGGTACTCGTTGCGCAGGGTGTTGAAGCAGTGCGGGCAGTTCGCGATCACCGTGGTGACCTCCGCGCCCGCGAGCGTCTCGACGTTCTGCTCGGCGAGGGTCTGGAACAGGTACTCGTTCCCGATCCGCCGGGCGGGATCGCCGGTGCACAGCTCCCTCGGCCCGAGGATCGCGAACGATACGCCCGCGCGGTCGAGGAGCCGGACCACCGACCGGGAGATCTCCTTCGCCCGGTCGTCGAACGAACCCGCGCATCCGACCCAGTAGAGGTACTCGGGGGCGCGCTCGCCTTCCTCGATCACCCGGACCCCGAGCCCCTCGGCCCAGTCGGCGCGCGAGGACTGCGCCAGGCCCCACGGGTTGTTCGCGCTCTCGAGGTTCCGCAGCATGGCGCCGGCCTCGCTGGGGAACCGCGACTCGGCCATCACGAGGTTCCGTCGCAGGTCGACGATCGTGTCGACGTGCTCGATGTCGACGGGGCACTCCTGCATGCACGCGCCGCACGTCGTGCACGCCCAGACCACCTCCTCGTCGACGACGTCGGGCACGACCGGGACGGGCTCGACCTCCGCCCCGTTCCGCGCGGCCTCGAGCAGCCGCGGCCCCTGCTCGAACAGGTGGTCGCGCAGGTTCATCACGAGCAGCTTCGGCGAGAGGGGCTTGCCGGTGTTCCAGGCGGGGCAGGCCGACTGGCAGCGCCCGCACTCCGTGCACGCGTAGAGGTCCAACGCCTCCTTCCTCGTGAGGTCGGCGATCGTCGCCGCCCCGAGGTAGACCTCGCCGTCGGCCGCCTCCAGATCGATCCTCAGTGGCGCCAGCGTGCCTCGCGGTCGCGTGTTCGCGAGCCAGACGTTGATCGCGCTCGTCGCGATGTGCAGGTGCTTCGAGTAGCCGAGGTAGACGAGGAACCCGAGGATGATCAGGAGGTGGACCCAGAGCGCGGTCCACATCGTCGCCCGCTGCACCCCCTCCGACATCCAGCCGAGGCCGGCCGCCACCGTGGTCGAGACCGGCGTCCACCAGGTCTCGGGCGCGTACCCGAGCGCGATCCGCGCACCTCTCGCGAGGAACAGCGTCGCGACGATCCAGAAGATCAGGCCGAGGATCCGGTAGGCGTCGGTGCCGTGGCTGCCGACGAAGCGCTCCGGCCGCTGGACGAGGCGGATCGTGAGTGCGATCGCGATCCCGAAAAGGACGCCGAGAGCGAGCAGGTCCTGGAGGAAGCCCAGCCACGCCGTCCCGCCGACGATCGGGAGCTCGAAAGCCGGGTCCACGACCTGGCCCCCCACCTCGAGGATCGTCGTCAGCAGGATCAGGAAGCCCCAGAAGATCAGGGCGTGCATGAACCCCGGGCCGAACCGCTGCAGCAGCTTGCGTTGCCCGAGGACCTCGGTGGCCTCCCGGCCGGCCCTGCGGGAGAGGTCGCCGCTCCGGTCCACCGGCCTGCCGAGCCGGACCATCCGCGTGAGCTCACGGGCCCTGCGTGCGGCGAGCGCGAACGCCGCACCCACGAGCAGGAGGAGCACCGCGGCCCGCACGAGCATCGGGGCGAGCATACCCCGCGGCCCCAGGCACGACGCGAGGCTTCGCGACCGGCTCAGGAATAGACACGGAGCCACCCAGGGTTGATAGTGAGGCACTCAGGTTCTATCATGCAGCTTCGCTGAAGCGCGACTGACAGAAGGAAGGGGCAACACGATGACACGAGCGGTCGGGATCGACCTGGGAACGACGAACTCCGTGGTGGCGGTGCTCGAGGCGGGCGAGCCGGCCGTCGTGCCGAACGCCGAAGGCTCCCGCACCACCCCCTCGGTGGTCGGGTTCTCCAAGAACGGCGAGATCCTCGTCGGCGAGGTCGCCAAGCGGCAGGCCATCACGAACCCGGACCGCACGGTCCGGTCGGTCAAGCGCGAGATGGGGTCGAAGGAGTGGTCCGTCGACGTCGACGCCAAGCAGTGGACGCCGCAGGAGATCTCGGCGCAGATCCTCGGCAAGCTGAAGCGCGACGCTGAGTCGTACCTCGGCGACTCGGTCACCCAGGCGGTCGTGACGGTGCCCGCGTACTTCGACGACTCGCAGCGCCAGGCTACGAAGGAGGCCGGGCAGATCGCGGGGCTCGAGGTCCTGCGGATCATCAACGAGCCGACCGCCGCGGCGCTCGCCTACGGCCTGGACAAGCAGCACGACCAGACGATTCTCGTGTTCGACCTCGGCGGTGGGACGTTCGACGTGTCGCTGCTCGAGATCGGCGAGGGCGTGTTCGAGGTCAAGGCGACCCACGGCGACACGCAGCTCGGCGGCGACGACTGGGACCAGCGCGTCATCGACTGGATGGTCAAGGAGTTCAGGAACAACTACGGCATCGATCTCGGCGCGGACCGCATGGCGCTGCAGCGGCTGAAGGAGGCCGCGGAGAAGGCGAAGATCGAGCTGTCGCAGGTCGCCGAGGCGACGATCAACCTCCCGTTCATCTCGGGGGGCCCCGACGGCCCCCTGCACATGGAGATGAAGCTCACGCGCAGCGAGTTCGAGCGCATGACCGAGGACCTCGTCCAACGCACCCGCGAGCCGTTCGAGCTCGCGGTGAAGGATTGGGGCAAAAGCGTGGACGCGATCGACCACATCATCATGGTCGGCGGTTCCACGCGGATGCCGGTGATCCAGGAGCTCGTGAAGGAGCTCACCGGAGGCAAGGAGCCGCACAAGGGCGTAAACCCGGACGAGGTCGTGGCTGTCGGCGCTGCGATCCAGGCCGGGGTCCTCAAGGGCGACGTCAAGGACATCCTGCTCCTGGACGTCACGCCGCTCACGCTCGGCGTCGAGACCAAGGGCGGCATCTTCACGAAGCTGATCGAGCGCAACACGACGATCCCTACCCGGAAGTCGGAGACCTTCACGACCGCGGACGACAACCAGACGAACGTCGAGATCCACGTCCTGCAGGGCGAGGCCGAGACCGTCTATTCGCCCGGGGTGCGTTCGCTCGGCAAGTTCATGCTGACCGGCCTGCCGCCGGCGCCGCGCGGGATGCCGCAGATCGAGGTGGCGTTCGACATCGACGCGAACGGGATCGTGAACGTCTCCGCCAAGGACATGGCGACCGGCAAGGAGCAGGCGATGACGATCACCGGCGGGACGGCGCTGTCCAAGGAGGACATCGACCGCATGGTGGCCGAGGCCGAGAAGTTCGCGTCCGAGGACCACACCCGCCGCGAGGCGGCCGAGGCGCGCAACGCGGGCGACCAGATCGCCTACCAGGTCGACAAGTCGCTCGAGGAATGGGGCGACAAGGTGCAGGAGAACGACCGCGCCGAGCTCACGAAGCTGAACGACGAGCTCAAGGAGGCGCTGAAGGGCGAGGACGTCGAGAAGATCAAGGCCGGCACCGACGCCGTGATGGGCAAGTTCCAGGCGATCGGGCAGTCGATGTACCAGCAGACGCAGGAGGCCCAGCAGACCGCGCAGCAGTCGGCGGCTGCCGGAGGCGCGGCATCGGGTGATGCGAGCGGACCGTCCGGCGCCGGGGGTGAGGACGACGTGGTCGAGGGCGAGATCGTGGACGAAGGAGGAGAGCGATGAGGGATCGCATCATGTTGTGGGGCGACCAGCTGCCGGACATCCGGCTGCTCGACGACCGGTTCGACCGACTGATCGAGCGCGCGTTCGGTCGCGAGCGCCACGGGCCGTGGATGCCGGCGATGGACGTGTACGAGACCGACGAGAGGGTCGTCGTCACCGTCGAGCTGCCGGGGATCGCGGCCGACGACGTCGAGGTCTCCGTCGAGGACTCGACGCTCACCGTGAGTGGTACTCGGGAGTTCGCGTCGGAGGTCACCGAGGAGAGCTACCACCGGATCGAGCGTCGGTACGGCTCGTTCAGCCGAGCCGTCAGCCTGCCTCCGCAGGTGGATGCCGCCAAGGTGGAGGCGCGCTTCGAGGACGGCGTCCTCTCGATCGAGGTTCCGAAGGTCGAGAAGGCCACGCCGAAGAGGATCCAGATCAAGGGCGGCGCCCAGAAGAAGGCAGAACGTTGACCGAGCACGACGAGCGCGATCTCGACGAGCAGCGGCCCAAGGTCCGCGTCGTCGACAAGC
>DASUQI010000066.1:0-37380 GCA_036280655.1 Actinomycetota bacterium | reverse complement strand
TGAAGACCTCGGTCGCGTAGTCAACGCAGAGGACGACGAGGTCGCCGGGCCGCGAACGGTCGAGCGCCTTGCGCGTGGCCTCCATCTCGTCCACCACGACCTCGGCGTTGCCGGCGCGCGCCCCGGTCGACATCGCCTCGTGCACCCCCTCGAGCACGAGCGCGGCCGTCTCGCCGCGCTCCCGGCCACGGGGGTTCCGGTCCTCGCGGACGATCACGTCGTCGAAATACCGCGCCGCGACCCGCCCGAGCTCGCGCATGTCGTCGTCGCGCCGGTCGCCCGCGGTCGCGACCACCGCGACCCGGAGGTTCGCGCTCCACGAGGGCGCGCCCGGGCGCCCGCCCGCCGGCGCCTCGGACGTGAGGCGCTCGACGAAGTCACCCAAGGTCTCGAGCCCCGCGGCGTTGTGCGCGTAGTCGATCACGACCTTCACCCCGTCGAGATCGAACACGTTCAGCCTGCCGGGCGCCTGGTAGATCGACGTGGTGAACGAGCGCAGCCCCTGCCGGATGTCGTGGAGGTGCGCCCCGGCGGCGTGCGCGGCGGCGGCGGCGGCCATCGCGTTCTGGACCATCATCCGCGCCCGGCCCTCGAAGGTGGCCGGCAGCGTGTGGACCCACGCGATCGGCATCGTCCGCCGGCCCTCCTTGATCACCATCATCTCGCCGCGCGGCCCCTTCTCGAGGACGACCGCCTTGCGCCCGCGGCGCACCCAGCGGTCGACGAGCTCGTTCTTCTCCTGCATCGAGAACAGGATCACGCTGCCACTGCACGCCTTGCGCATGTCGGTGACGAGCGGGTCGTCGGCGTTCAGGACCGCCCACCCGGTCTTCGGCACGGCCTCGACCACGACCTGCTTGACCGCCGCGAGCTGCTCGATCGTGTCGATCCCCTTCAGCCCCAGGTGGTCCCCGGTCACGTTGAGGACCACGCCGACGTCGTTCTTCCCGTAGCCGAGGCCCTCGCGCAGGATGCCGCCGCGGGCGGTCTCGAAGACCGCGAAGTCGACGCGCGGGTTCTGCAGCACCATCTGCGCCGACTTCGGCCCGCTCGCGTCGGCGCGCTTCACGAGCCGCTCGTCGATGTAGATGCCGTCGGTGGTCGTCATGCCGACGGAGCGCCCCATCCCCTTGAAGATGTGCGCCACCATCCGCGTGGTCGTCGTCTTGCCGTTCGAGCCGGTCACGGCGACGATCGGGATCCGCGACGGCGTCCCCGAGGGGAACAGCAGGTCGACGACGTCCTTCGCCACGAACTGCGCCTCACCCTCGGTCGGGTGCGTGTGCATCCGGAACCCCGGCGCCGCGTTCACCTCGACGATCGCACCGCCGGTCTCCCGGACGGGCTGCGTGATGTCCGGCGTAAGGAAGTCGATGCCCGCGACGTCGAGGCCGACGACGCGCGCCGCCTCCTCCGCGATCTCGACGTTCTCCTCGTGCGCCTCCCACGTCCTGTCGATCGAGATGCCGCCGGTCGACATGTTGCCGGTGGCCACGAGCTTGACGAACGCGTCCTCCGGCGGCACGTCGTCCATCTCGAACCCCTGCGTCCGGACGAGCTCCGCGGCCGCGTCGTCGACCTTGATCCGGGTCAGCACCTTCTCGTGCCCGATGCCGCGGCGCGGGTCCGAGTTCGCGATCTCGACGAGCTCGGTGACCGAGTGCTTGCCGTCGCCGGTCACGTGCGCCGGGACGCGCTCGGCGACGGCGACCATCCGTCCGCCCACGACGAGCACCCGGTAGTCGTTGCCGGTCACGTAGCTCTCGACCACGACCAGCCCGCGCCGCGCCTCGGCGAGCGCACGGCCGAAGCCCCCCCGCACGTCCTCCTCGCTCCGGAGGTCGAGGCCGACGCCGCGACCGTGGTTGCCGTCGAGCGGCTTCGTCACGAGGGGGAAGCCGATCCGCGTGGCCGCGGTGATCGCCTCCTCCTCTGTCCGGACGATCTCGCCGCGCGGGACGGGGAGGCCCGCCGACGCGAGGAGCCGGCGCGTCACGTCCTTGTCGCCCGCGATGTCCACGGCGAGCGCGCTCGTCTTCGAGGTCATCGTCGCGCGGATCCGCTGCTGGTACCTCCCCCATCCGAGCTGCACGAGCGACGCCTCGTTCAGCCGGATGAAGGGGATGTCGCGGCTCGCGGCCTCGTCGAGGATCGCCTGCGTCGACGGCCCGAACGCCCGTCGCTCGGCGAGCAGGATCAGCTGCTCCAGCTCGCGGAGGAACTCGAACTCGGGGTCCGCCTCGACGAGGTGGTTCACGATCCGCACGGCGAGCTGCCCCGCGGCCACGCCGACGCGCTCCTCCCAGTACCCGTAGATCACGTTGTAGCGGCCGGCCTTGCCGGCGCTCCGCGTCTTGCCCCGGTAGACGTGCGCGCCCGACTCGCGCTGGAGCTCGAGCGCCACGTGCTCGGCGACGTGACCGAGCCACGTTCCCTCGTTCAGCCGCTCGCCGAACCCGCCGCGGCGTCCGAGCGAGCAGGAGTGCTCGGCGATGCCGGGGAGCATCTCGAGCAGCCCGTCGACGAACCCGGGGATCGTGTTCGACGGCCAGTCTTCGAGCGCGCCGAGATCGACGAGCAGGCGGATCGCCGGGTCGTAGGACCAGTAGTTCGGGCCGCGGAAGGCCTGAGTCTCGACGACGCGCAGGTCGGGGGCGAGCGGCCGCTTCTCCGACGCCGGCTCTCCCTTCGCCCGCCGACGATCGGCGCGCGTGCGGGTCCGGCTCTCGGTCACTCCGAGGCCTCGCGTTCCTCGCCCCGGGCCCCGGCGAGGAGCTCGCGGGTCCGCAGGTCGAACCACGTGCCGCCGGGCAGCGAGTGCACGACCGCGCCCGAGACCATGATCGGCCGGTGGCCCTTGGCCTGGTGGGCGTCGGTCTGGACGCGCGAGCCGTCGAGGACCGTCACGGCGCCCTTGCCGACCACCTCGAGCGACCGGTCCGAGTAGACGATCGCGCTCGTGTCCTCGTCCAGGCCGATGCCGAGCAGGGAGGGCGACTGCGCGACGACCGCGAGCAGCCGGCCGAACCGCCCGCGCTGCTCGAAGTGCTGGTCGATCACGACGCCCTGGAGGATCCCGAGCCCGGCGGCGAGCTGCGCCATCCGCTGCTTCGGCGTCTCCCCTCCCCGCCCGAACGCCATCATGTGCGCGGCCATCGCGCTCGCGCCCGCGGACGTCCCGGCGATCACGGCCCCGCGATCGTGCGCGCGGTGGATCGCGTCGGCGAGCCGCGTCCCCGAGACGACGGACGAAAGCCGGAGCTGATTTCCCCCGGTGAGGAACACGCCGGTGGCGGCGCCGAGGCTCGCGGCGAGGTCCGGGTCCTCGGCCTCGGAGCGCTCCTCCGGCCGGATCCCGGTGATCTCGCCGATCCCCAGGTCGTCGAAGAGCTCGCGGTACCGCTCGGTCGCGAGGTCCCCGAGCGACGACGCCGTCGAGACCACCACGACATGGCCCCCCTCCCCGCCGGAGAAGCCGGCGAACCTGGACAGGATCAGGCGGTCGCGCACCTTGTCCTCGGCCCCGCCGATCAGCATCACCGGTCCGGCGCCGCCGAGGGCGTGCAGCGGTCGCGCCGACTCCACGGCCGACACGTTCGGATCGGCGGTGTGCTCGGGATCGTTGGCGGTGGGCACGGTGCTAGGAGTGTAGTCCTCGGTCCTGCGGGATCCTCAGTGGTCCCGGACGCTCCGGGCCGGGTCGCCGGGTGGTCGCAGGATCAGCTGGTCGTGGGGCTCGACCACGTCGACGGTCCCCTCGAGGCCGGGCTCGACGAGGAGCTCGAACCCGTCTCGCTCGACGAGCAGGTCGGCCTCGGGCCGCTCATCGGTCAGCTCGAACTCGACCCCGGCGCCCGCGCGATGCATCCGGACGGTCGCCGCCGGGTTGAACCGGCGCGCCGAGGCGTGGGAGCGCTGCAGGATCTCGACCGCCCAGTCGGTGAACTCGAGCGTCACGCCAGGAGATGCTACGAGCCACGAACGCGTTCGAGGGCCGGGCCCACGAACCCTGGGGTCAGTCGCCGAGGTGCGGCGTCCGCTCTCCGATGCCCGGAGACGAGCTCCAGTCGCTCCCCTGCCGGGAATCACGTCCGAACGCGATGGCCGCCACCCACAGCAGGACGATCACGAGCACGGTCAGGACGTTGAGGACGGTTTCCACCCGATCACCTTCCTTCTCCGGTGGGCCGGAGGCCGGCGCTCGCGATCCTGGTCCCCAGCGCGAGGCGGAACCGTCCGGGCCGACGGGGGCGCGGCCTCGCTCGGCGGGCACCTCCGTCGGCGCGGAGCGCCTCGACCCGAGCCCTGCTCAGCTCGCTCAGTATCCCGGGTGTGAGCACCTGCACCACCTCCTCCTCGTAACCTGCGTTAAACTCTAGGTTGGTTAGCGTAACTTGTCAACACTTTTCACTGGTGTACACTCGGGTCGTGATGTTCGACTACGACCAGCACGACACGGCGCCGTCCGCCCCCGGGGAGCTGGAGCTCCTCCAGCGGTTCACGAACCTGCACGTCCACGACGAGGAAGGGCGGCACCTCGACCCACCGCTCGAGCTCATCGAGTGGTTCCTGTCCGATCGCGGCCTGCTCCCCCGGGGCGAGCGACTCGCCGAGGCGGACCTCGAGACCTATATGAAGCTCCGGGACGCGATCCGCGCGCTGATCCTCGCAGGCGAGGGCGAGACGATCTCGGCCTCCGACGCCGAGGCGATCGACCGGATCGGGCTCGCCGCCGGCCTGCACCCGCACTTCCATCGCGCGCACGTCCCCACCCTCGAGCCCAAGGGCGCGGGCGTTCCCGCCGCGTTCGGCAAGATCGTGGCGATCGCGTTCGTGAGCGCGTTCGACGGGACGTTCGAGCACCTGAAGCTCTGCGCCGACGAGACCTGCCGGTCGGTCTTCTACGACCGGTCGAAGAACCACTCGGGCCGGTGGTGCTCGATGGCCACCTGCGGCAACCGCGCGAAGGTCCGGGCATGGCGCGACCGCCAGCGCGTCGGCGAGGGGGGGCTCGGGGGGCTCAACGAGTGAGCGCGAACGCGCGAACGGTAGCCCCCCGAAAAGGAGTGACGACCTCGGTCGAGCTGCGACTTCGGGGCGCCGGCGGCGAGCCCGTCGACCTCGTCCGGACGCTGAACTCCCACGGGTTCGTCGATCTCCCGCCGCTCCAACCGGCGCCCGACTATCGGTCGACGGAGATCACGCTCCGGACCCGGCGGGGGCGGCCCAGGACCGTTCGGATCGAGCCCGGGCGTCGCGGGCACGCCCGGGTGACCGTCCTCGGGCCGTCGGTCTCCGAGACGGCGGTGGCCGAGCTCGTCGGCACCGTTCGGCACGTCCTGCGTCTGGACGCCGACCTCTCCGGCTTCTACGAGGCTGCTGCGGGCGATCCCGACCTGCGCTGGGTTGCGGCCGGCGCTGGCCGGATGATCCAGAGCCCGACCGTGTTCGAGGACGTCGTGAAGACCGTCTGCACGACCAACTGCACGTGGTCCGCGACCAAGCGGATGGTCGACGCGATCGTCGGGCATCTCGGCGACGCCGCCCCGGGCGCCCGGGACGGGGAACCGTTCGGCCGCGCGTTCCCCACGCCGGAGGCGATGGCCGAAGCCGGCGAGTCCTTCTATCGGGACGTGGCGCGGACCGGGTACCGCGGCGCGTACTTCGTTTCGCTCGCGCGCTCGGTGGCCGAGGGCGAGGTGGACCTCGAGTCGTTCGCCAGGGCGACGCCCGATGAGCTCCCCGACGAGGAGCTCGAGGACCGGCTGCTCGCGCTCCCGGGCGTCGGTCCGTACGCGGCGGCGCACATCATGATGACGATCGGGCGCTACCACCGCCTGATCCTCGACTCGTGGACGCGGCCGACCTACGCGAAGCTCGCGGGCCGGAAGTCTGCCTCGGACGCCGCGATCCTTCGCCGCTTCCGCCGCTACGGCCCGTACGCGGGCCTCGCGTTCTGGCTGTTCGTCACGCGCGACTGGGTTGACTGAGCGCGTCCGGAGGGAGACCGCCGGAGGTTGTCCCGCAGTGCTCGCAGGGGCATACTGCCCCGGGCTTCCGGAGTATCACTCCTTCGGTGGCCGAAGACCGCCACTGTTGCGAACGCCTGAGAAGGACCCGATGAGCGAGCCGTTATGGCCTTCCCACGCCCCCGTCGCCTGTGGGCCTACCTCCTGGCGGAGCGCCGCACGCTCCGCCAGGGCGTGGTCGCGCTCACCCTGTCGACGGCCGCGTCGTTCGTCGCCGGCCTGACGCTCGGCTCGATCACCCACACCCTCAACCTGCTCCCGGGCCTGCTCGTGCTGATCCCGGCCGCCGTCGGGATGCGGGGAACGATCTTCGGGGCGATGGGCGCGCGGCTCGGGACCGGGATCCACGCGGGCCTGTTCGAGCCGACGCTGCGGCGCGAGGGCCTCCTCGGCCGCAACGTCGAGATCGTCGTGATCTCGACGTTCCTGTCCTCCTTCTACCTGGCCGGGATGGCGAAGGTCGTCGCGGCGGCGTTCGGCGAGTCCACGATCTCGTTCTGGGACTTCGTCACGATCTCGGTGGTCGGCGGCGCCATCGCATCGGTCGCGATCCTCTTCGTGACGGTGGGGCTCGCGCTCCTTTCGTACCGGAAGGGGTGGGACCTCGACGCGGTCTCGACGCCGATGGTGACGGCGATCGGCGACATGGTGACGCTGCCGGCGCTGTTCCTCGCGACGTTCATCCCGCGCCACGACGCGGTGAACGCGGTCGTCGCGGCCGGCTGCACGGTCGTGGGCCTGATCGCGCTCGCGGCAGCCGTCCGTTCGCGGCGCGAGGTCCGGCGGACGCTGGTCGAGATGACCGCGGTGATCGCGGTCTTTCCGCTCCTCGACATCTTCGCCGGCGCGCTGTTGGAGGCGCGGCGTCCATCGCTCGAGGCGGTGCCCGCAATCCTGATCCTGCTGCCGCCGTTCGTGTCGCAGGCGGGTGCCCTCGGCGGGATCCTGTCCGCGCGGCTGTCCTCCAAGCTCCAGCTCGGCGTGATCACGCCGCGCGGGATGCCCGAGCCGCCCGCCGTGATCGACGGCGCGATCGTCGTGGGGTTCGGCCTGCCGGTGTTCACGCTGATCGGCATCGTCGCCGTCGCCTTGTCGAACCTCACCGGGCTCGCGGACCGGGCCGGCGTGCTGCATCCGGACGCCGGGACGATCGTCGCCGGCACCGTGCTCGCCGGGTTGATCGTCCTGCCGATCCTGCTCGTGGCCGGCTACTACGTGGCGGTCGTGACGTCCCGATTCGGCCTCGATCCGGACAATCAGGGCGTCCCGATCATCACGAGCCTGATGGACCTCGTGGGCGTCGCCGCCGTCTTGTTCGCTATGGGAGTATCCGGAGTGACGATCCATGGATGACCAACCGAAGAGCGTCAAGGACCTGCTCGTCGAGCTGAAGGACGCCTCCGAGCTCATGGTCGACCTCGCATACGCGGCCGTGTTCTTCAACGACGAGAAGCTCGCCCGCGAGGTCGAGCGCCTGGACGAGCGGATGAACGGGCATCTGCGCCGCCTCCGGGAGGTCGCGATGCTCGCGGCGAGGAGCCCGGAGGACGCGGAGGGCATGGCCGGCGTGCTCTGGATCGCGGACGCGGTCGAGAAGGTGGGCGAGGCTGCGTCCGACATCGCGCGCGTGATCGAGGCGCGGCTCGGGATCCCCGACGCAGTGCGTCGCGACCTACGGCACGCCGACGAGATGACGGCGCGCGTGAAGGTTCGGAGCGGCGCGGCGGTGATCGGCCGGTCGCTGCGGGACCTCTCGCTCCCCACCGAGACCGGCATGTGGGTCATGGCGATCCGCAGCGGCATCGAATGGCAGTTCGACCCCGGCCCTGACGACGTGATCTCCGAGGACGACGTGCTGCTCGTCCGCGGGCCCGAGGAAGGCGTCGTGCTGCTCCGCGAGCTCGCAGGGGCCCCGGGCGTCCCCGGACCCGCGGAGGAGGAGGGGCCGCCGCTCTCCGAGCTCGACCGCGCGGTCGACCTCCTCGTCGAGCTGAAGGACCTCTCGGAGGCGGCCGTCGGGCTCGCGTACTCCTCGATCCTGTTCAACAACCGCGCGCTCGCGGCGGAGGTATCGGCGCTCGAGGCGCGGAGCGACATCCTGCAGGACGAGCTCGAGTCGTGGGTGCTGCGCGCGGCGCCGGAGGCGAGGAACCCGGACGAGCTCCGGGGGCTGCTGCGCCTGGCGAACGCGAGCGAGTCGATGTCCGACGCCGCGCGCGACATGACCTGGTACGTCGAGCAGGGCGAGCCGCTCCATCCCGTCGTCCAGCTCGCGCTCGAGGAGACCGAGGAGACGAGCTTCGAGACCGTCGTGGACGCCGGCACGCCCGCCGACGGCCGGAGCCTGAAGGACCTTCGGCTCGAGACCGAGACCGGGATGTTCGTGCTCGCCGTCCAGCGCGGCGCGCGATGGATCTACCGACCCCGCGGGCCGTTCATCCTGCGGGCCGGCGACCGGGCGATCGCGGTCGGCCCCGAGGAGGGCGCGGAGGAGCTCGAGGCGCTCTGCCGCGTTCCGGCCGCGACGGCGGGCTGACCGTGGACGCGTTCCTCTACCTCCGGGTGCGGCCGGGAGCCGTCGAGGACGTCGTCGTGCAGCCCGAGAACGCGAGGGGCGTCCGCGCCGCCGTCGCGGTGATCGGCGACTGGGACGTCCTCGCGGCGATGCACGCCGAGCCTGAACGCGATCGCGGAGGCCGTGGCCCGAGACGTCCACCGGATCGACGGCGTCCTCCGCACGGTGACCGCCCCCGTCGTGCCGGGCGACGTCCTCGGGATCGCCGGCGGCGGGCTCCGTCGGCCGGTGCCGTTGCAGCGTCGCGGCGAGGCGTGCTTCGTCCACGTTCGAGCGGCGGCTGGGGCCGCCGCGCACGTGGTCGACGCGATCGGAGAGCTCGAGGACGTCGCCGCCGTCGCGCTGATCGCCGGCGAGTACGACCTCATCGTCGAGGTGCCGTACGCGTGGGAGCAGGCGGCCCGGGTGATCGTGGGCGACCTCCGGTCGCTCGAGGGGATCGCCGCGACGCGGACGCTCGTGGCCGTCCCCGAGCTCGAACCGGAGGACGACCGGGACCAGTTCTCGGCGTGGAGCTAGCCGGGACGCGGGCTAGACGCGGACGTCCGAGAAGCGCAGCCGCTCCTCGGTGAGGCGCAGCTCCTCGACCTCGGTCGCGCCCTGCCCCGCGAGCCAGTCGAGCATCCCGTCGACGAGCCGCTCGGGCGCCGACGCGCCGCTCGTCACGCCGACCACCCCGGCGCCGTCGATCCACGCCGGGTCGACCTCCGTCTCGTCGTCGACCAGGTAGGCGGGCGTCCCGAGCTCCTGCGCCACCTCCGCGAGGCGGTTCGAGTTCGACGAGTTGTCCGAGCCGATCACGAGGACGACGTCCGAACGACGGGCGACCTCCTTGATCGCGTCCTGGCGGTTCTGGGTCGCGTAGCAGATGTCCTCGCGAGGCGGCCCCTGGATGTGGGGGAAGCGTTCGCGCAGGACCGCCACGATCTCGTTGGTCTCGTCGACCGAGAGCGTGGTCTGTGTGAGGTAGGAGAGCCCGTCGGTGTCCGGGATCTCGAGCTCGCGGGCCTCCCGGAGGTCCTGGACGAGGATCGTCCGCGCCGGCGCCTGCCCGGTCGTTCCGACGACCTCCTCGTGCCCGGCGTGACCGATCAGGACGATCGTGTTGCCGCGATCGGCGAACCGTCTCGCCTCCAGATGCACCTTCGTGACGAGCGGACACGTCGCGTCGAGCACCGTGAGGCTCCGGCGCTCGGCGTTCGTGTACACCTCGGGCGCGACCCCGTGCGCCGACAGGACCACGACGCCGCCCTCCGGCACCTCGGTCTCCTCGTCGACGAAGACCGCGCCCTTGGCCTCCAGGTCGCGGACGACGTGCAGGTTGTGGACGATCTGCTTGCGCACATAGACCGGTGCGCCGTGGGTCTGCAGGGCTCGCTCGACCGCCTCGACGGCGCGTTCCACGCCGGCACAGTAGCCCCGTGGGGCCGCGAGCAGGACCTTGGCAGGCACGCCTCTCATCGTACCCGCAGACGCGGGCCTGACCCGGGGTCACCGGTTTGTCGGACCCCACTGCTAGGGTCGTCGCGACGCACCGGACCCCTTCGGTCCATCCCCCCACCCCCTCACGTGTCTTCCTCCACGCCCGGTGGAGTGCTCGGCGCGCGCGGTGTCAGGGGGCCGGGACCCGGTGGCTAACGGTGCGGTGCAGGTCATCCGGAGTGTCCAACCACGAGGAGGTGAGGTACGCACCCACGACCTGCCGCGGGCCGGTCTCGGCACGCCCGCACGAGGCCCGGCAGGACCTGGCAGCCAGCCACGTCCGCCGCGAGGGTGAACGTCACGCATGATCGGACGACACATCGCGCGCCGCGCCCTCGTCGCGGCGCTCACAGGCGCCTCGCTCGTGGCGCTGGCCCCGGCCTCCCCGGCGCCGGCCACCGAGGCGCACGAAGTGCCCCCTTGGGTCTGCGACTACGACTGGCAGGAGGGGCGCTGGCACATCAAGCAGCTGATCCGATGCGCGGCGAACCGGTGGGACACCCCCGGGGGCCCCGCGAAGGCGCTCGCGGTCGCGCGGTGCGAATCGGATCTCAGCCCGCGCGCGTACAACCCCAACGGCTACGCCGGCCTGTTCCAGCATGCCACGCGGTACTGGCCGGGCCGGGCGGACGCGTACGGCGTGCCGGACCGGTCGGTGTTCAACGGACGCGCGAGCATCATCGTGTCGGTGCGGATGGCCAAGGCCCTGCGCTCCTGGAACGCGTGGGCCGGCTGCGGCTGATGAGAACGAAACGAGGCCGGGCGCCGACGGCGCCCGGCCCTCGCTCCCCTTCAGAGCCAGCCGCGTTTGTGGAACGAGCGGTACAACACGAACGACGAGACCCCCATCAGCCCGATCGCGAACGGGTACCCGAACCTCCAGTCGAGCTCCGGCATGTGACGGAAGTTCATGCCGTAGATCCCGGCGATCAGCGTCGGAATCAGGATGATCGCCGCCCACGCAGACAGCTTCTTGACCACAACGTTCATCCGGTTCGCCTGCTCCGCGATCTGCAGCTCGCGAGCCGACGTGAGCACGTCGCGGACGTTGTCCAGGAGCTCGAGCGCGCGGATCACGTGGTCGAGGACGTCGCGGTAGTAGGGGACGAGCGGGGGGATCGCGATCTGCGGCGTCTCGAGAAGCAGGTCGACGGTCTCGCGCATCGGCGCCGCCAACCGCCGGAACCGAACGACCTGCTGGCGCAACAGGAACATTCGGCGCGCGAGGTCCCGCGACGCCTCCTCCTCGTCGACGGGCCCGTCCTCCCGAGACAGCGCATCCTCGATGTCGTCCGTCAGGTCCTCGAAGCGATCGATCACGTCGAGGTAGCCGTCCACGATCTCGTCGATCAGGAGATAGAGGAGGTTGCCGATCCCCTCGTCCACGAGGTGCGCCGTGCCCGCCAGCCGGGCCGCGACGTCCCCGAACTCGAACCGCGGCTCCCGCCGGATCGTGATGACGAAGAAGCCGGCGCCGGCGAACAGGTGCATCTCGCGGTCCACGATCTCGTTCGCCTGATCCAGGCTGAGCGCGTGGACGACGAGGAACAGGTGCTCGGGATAGAAGTCGACCTTCGCGCGCTGCCCCCACTTGGCGCTGTCCTCGACCGCGAGCTCGTGCAGCGAGAACGTGTCCTGGAGGGCGCCAAGCTCCTCGTCCGTGGGGTCCACCACGTCGACCCAGACGCGCTCCTTGGCGTCCCGTGCCCCCGCGACGACCTCGGGGTCGAACGGCGCCTCATCCTGCAGCGCGCCCTCCCGATACAGGCGGCACGTGATCACGGCGGCGAGCCTAACGCAGCCGCCGAGGAGGACCTGCCACGATTGCCCGATGGCCGCGCTTGAGCCCGTCCCCGAGCTCGAAGCGCTGCTCGAGCTCTGGCGCGCGCACGACGCGGCGTTCGAGCGCGCCGAGCCCGCGTGGTGGGGAGCCGTCGTCTCGGACCGGCGCTACCCGGCGATCCACGAGGCCAACTACGCCCGGGTCGAGGCGCGCTCGCCGGTCCCGCTCGCCGAGATCGCTGTCGGGCTCGGCACCGCCGGCGCCGACCCGCGGACGCACGTCGTGGTGTTCCATCCCGAGGAGCAGACGGACCTGCTCGCCGAGGCCGGTACCGCGGGCGCCCGGCTCGTCTGGGATCTGGTCATGGTCCGTCGCTCCGGGCACACCGATCCCCAGGGCGCGGGGCCGGACGTCCCGACGGAGGAGATCGCGCGGTTCGACGATGCCTTCTGGATCGCGCACGCCGAGTCCGTGCGCCTGTTCGACGTCGAGGACCCCGACACGCTGGATCAGCTTCAGGCCCTCGAGCGCGAGACGCTGATCCCGCACGGACGACGGTGGTTCGTCGTGCGGGGGGAGGGCGGCGGACCCGTGGCGTTCGCCTCGCTCCTCGTGGTCGGGGACGCCGCATTCCTCGACCACGTCGTCACGTTCCCCGAGGCCAGGCGGCGGGGGTACGCCGAGGCGCTCACGCGCCGAGCGGTCTCCGAGGCGGCCGCGGCCGGCGGGGCCTCGACCCTCCTCCTGGCCGAGCCCGGCCGGCCGGCCGAACGCATCTACCGTCGGATCGGGTTCGAGCCGGTGGCGCACCTCGCGAGCTGGACCTGGGACCGCGGTCGCTGACCGATCGCTACGCGCGGGGCGCGGGGAGGTAGCGCGCCGACACGAAGGCTCCGTCCTCGCGCTCGAGCACCCACACCGACCCCTTCGCGATGCCGCGGTCGCCCTCCACGGTCGCGCCGGAGGACTCGAGCCGGTCGACGAGCTCCCGGATCTCGGCGCCGTGACCGCAGATCACGGTCGGCCGGTGGTCGAGCGAGCCGAGGAGGGCGAGCGCCTCGTCGAGGTCGGTGCGCTCGGCGAGCTCGCCCGTCGCCTCGACGTCGAGTCCGCGGGCCTCGGCGAGCGGTTCGACCGTCTGGACGCACCGCACGAACGGGCTCGAGAGGATGCGATCGACCTCGAGGCCCCGGAACCACTCGACGAGCCGGCGCGCCTGGCGGCGGCCCCGCCTCGTGAGCGGCCGCTCCTCGTCCGGCCCCTCCCATCCCTCGCGTCTGCCCGCCTTGCCGTGCCGGACCACGTACACGACGGAGGCCGGCACCATCGACAGCGCCCGCCGGAGCAGGCGGCGATCGTGCCCGTAGGACAGGGCCTCGCCGGCCTCGTCGACCGGCACCCATCGCAGGGCATCGACCTCGTCGGTCGGGGCGAAGGCCCCGCCGTCGGGCAGCATCTCGAAGAAGCGGACCACTTTCGGACGACCCCGGGAGTCGAGGTACGTGACGGCGCCGACGTGCCGCCCGATCCGGCAACGAAGGCCGGTCTCCTCCTCCACCTCGCGGAGCGCGGCCGTCTCGTCGTCCTCGCCGTCGATCAGCTTGCCCTTCGGGAAGGTCCAGTCGTCGTAGCGGGGGCGGTGCACGAGCGCCACCTCGCGTCCGTTCGCGTCCGAGCGGAACACGATGCCGCCGGCCGCGCGAACGAGATCGCTCACGTCCAGAAGCGTAGCTTCTTGCGGGACAGCGCCTTCCATGCCTCGGGCCACTCGTCGCGCGCTTCGCGTGCGGCCTGCGTCTCGAACCCGGCCAACGCTCCTGCCACGAACGCATGCTCCCCGGTCCTGGCCTCGCGCAACCAGGCGCCGGCGACCACCGCGTCCTGGTGCTCGCCGAGCACGTCCTGGAGATCGGCCGCCGCCTCGGCGAACTTGCCGGCCGTCTTCCCGAACACGGGCGCGACCGCCTCGGCCGCGTACCGGACCCGCTTCGCCCGGATCCGGGCCGCGTGCAGCGCTTCGTCCGTCGGATCCGAGACCACGTGCTCGATCGCGGTCTCGAGGTGCTTCCAGGGTCGCTCGAGGACGGGGGCCAACAGCTCGCGGGCGGGGGACGAGGCCGCCTCGTCCAATACCCGGGGGTCGTGCGCCGCGTCGACGATCGAATCCAGCAGTTCCACGTAGCGCGGCTCGCGCATCGATCCGAGCAGCGCGTCTCGCGTCTCGACCCTCCTCGCGTCCAGGCCATCGACCAGGGCGTCGGCTTCGAACTGATCGGCGTCGGGGAGCCGGGAAGCGCGAGATCGCAGCCGGTCTCGGAGCACCTCGGCGTCGCGGACGTCCCCGAGCGCCGCTCCCAGCCACTTGAGCTCGTCCCGGAGCGGCCCGGCCCATTCGGCGTCGACGACGTCCCGGAAGGTCCGCAGATCCGATCGGAGGCGGCGCGTCGCGACCCGCGCCTGGTGGACGTCCTCGGGATCGTCCCCGACGCGGACCCCAGGGTCGTGCACGATCAGACGAACGGCGGACGCGGCGAGCGCCCGTCGAACGACGCGTACGACGGTCACGTCCCCCTCGAGCTCGTCGATCACGACATCCGGTCCCTCCTCGGCGGGGGGCCCGAGGGCGCGCCGCAGCTTGGAGACGTTCTCGACGTCTCCGGCACCGGCCTCGCGGAGACGCGCGACGAGCGCCTCGGCGACGTCGGCGGGCGTCCCGGGATCGAGCTCGACCTCGACCTCGCGGAAGCGCGCACCCACCCTGCGCCCGTCCATCACCGAGACCTCGTCGTCGGTGACCTGCGCGACCGAACGTCCGAGCTCGTCCTTCAGCTCGACCGCGGTGCGCTTGGTCTGCAGACGCGCCACCGGCGCGAGCTCCGCCGCCCGGACGAACGCCCGGACGAGGTCGGCCGCCGCCACCGGGAGCTTGCGGGGGTCCTCGCCGTCGAACACGTGCTCCTTCCGCGAGAGCAGCGACCCGCCCTCGCCGGCCGCGGGGAGCTTCACCGTCCACCCCTCACCCTTGCGATGGCGGAGGCTGCTCCCCCAGCGCGCGATCCGGAGGTCGGGGGTGTCCACGTACGTCGTGACGAGCCGTTCGGCCGGCCGTGCCACGGCCTCGAGCCCGTCGCCTCCCAGGTCGGGCAGCCGGAACCCGACGGGCACCTGGAGCTTCGCCTCGCGCTCGAGGTTCACCGACACGTCGGGTCTGCCTACCCGCGCTCGGGGCCGGCCCGCTCGACGGCCATCTCCTGCAGCCGATGCTGGGCCTCGATCCCACGCTCGCTTCGCACCTTCGTCCACGTCCCATCGGGCCCGAGGGTCCAGGCGAGCGAGTCGTCCGCGAGGAGCACCTCGAGCACCTGGTCGAGCCTCGCGGTGAGCGAGGGGTCGGAGACCGGCACGAGCGCCTCCACCCGGCGGTCGAGGTTCCGCTGCATGAGGTCGGCCGAGCCGATGTAGAAGGACGCATCCTCCCGACCACCGAACCGGAACACTCGAGAGTGCTCGAGGTAGCGCCCGACGAGCGACCGCACGCGGATCCGCTCCGACAGCCCCTCCACCCCGGGACGCAGACAGCAGATGCTGCGGACGATCAGGTCCACGTCGGCCCCGGCCCGCGAGGCCTCGTAGAGGGAGTCGATCACGTCCGGGTCGACGACCGCATTGAGCTTCAGCACGATCCTGCCGCCCGGGTGCGCCTGCCCGCGGATCAGCTCGATCAGGTCCGAGCGCAGGTAGTGCGGCGCGACGAGCAGCGTCCGGTACTCGCGCTGACGGCTGTACCCGGTGAGCTGGTTGAACAGGTCCGTGAGGTCGGCGCCGATCTCGGGGTCGGCGGTGAGCAGGCCGAGGTCCTCGTACAGCTCGGCGGTCACCGGGTTGTAGTTGCCCGTGCCCACGTGGGCGTACCGGCGGACGCCGCCCCGCTCCCGCCGAACGACGAGCGAGACCTTCGCGTGGGTCTTCAGCCCGACGACGCCGTACACGACGTGGACGCCTGCCTGCTCGAGCTCGCGGGCGTAGGAGATGTTCGCCTCCTCGTCGAACCGCGCCTTGAGCTCGACGAGCGCGACCACCTGCTTGCCGAGCTCGGCCGCGCGGATCAGCGCGCGGAGGATCGGGCTCTCCTGGGTCGACGTCCGGTACAGCGTCTGCTTGATCGCGAGCACCGCCGGGTCGCGGGCGGCCTGCTCGACGAACGCCTCCACAGACGAGGCGAACGAGTCGTACGGATGGTGCACGAGCACGTCGCCATTCCGCAGGACCTCGAACAGGTCGGGCGGGCCCTCGCCGTTCGACAGTCGCGGCTGCGTGACCGGGACCCACGGCTCAGGCTTCAGCTCGGGCCGGTCGAGCGCCACGAACGACCACAGGGACGAGAGGTCGAGCAGCCCCGTCGTCGTGAACACCTCCTGCTCCTCGAGGTCGAGCTCGCGCCGGAGGAGCTCGAGCACCTCTGGCGTCATCGTCTCGTCCACCTCGAGACGGACGGTGCTCGCGCCGCGACGGCGGCGGCGCAGGACGCTCCGGATCGCCTGCAGGAGGTCCTCTCCCTCGTCCTCCTCCACCTCGACGTCCGCGTCGCGCGTGACGCGGAACGCGTGGTGCGCGACGAGCTCCATCCCCGGGAACAGTCGCCCGAGGTACGCGGCGATCACGGTCTCGAGCGGCACGAACCGCTCGCCGCCGGGAAGCTCGACGAACCGCGGCAGCAGTGGCGGCACCTTCACCCGGGCGAACCGCCGCTCGCCGGTCATCGGGTCGCGGACGATCGCCGCGAGGTTCAACGACAGGTTCGAGATGTAGGGGAACGGGTGGGCCGGGTCGACCGAGAGCGGCGTGAGGACGGGGAAGATGCGCTCGGAGAACTCCTGCTCGAGGAAGGCGAGCTCCGCCGGGTCCAGCCCCTCGAGCGAGCGGACGATCCGGATCCGCTCCTTCTCGAGCGCCGGTACCAGCTCGGTCGCGAACAGGTCCGCCGCGCGGGCGCAGAGCTCCAGGCTCCGCTCTCGGATCCCCTCGAGCTGCTCGGCGGGCGAGCGGCCGTCCGGCGCCGCCTTCGTGACGCCCGCCTCGAACTGCTCCTGCAGGCCCGAGACGCGGACCTGGAAGAACTCGTCGAGGTTGCTCGCGAAGATCGCGACGAACTTCAGCCGCTCGAGCAGCGGGAGCGCTGCGTCCTCGGCCAGGGCGAGCACGCGCGCGTTGAACTCGAGCCAGGACAGCTCCCGGTTCAGGTATCGAGAGCCTGCGGCGCTCGCGAGCAGTGACTCGTCCATGGGAAGGAACAGGGATGGTAGTCCCGACGAGCAACGGCAGCAAGGGTCGTGGCTCTCTCGTGCCTAGTACAGCGCGTTGAAGACCTTGCCGAGCACGTACCCGAACATCATGCAGGAGGGCCAGGTGAGGATCCAGGCGGTGACCACCTCGTCGGCGACGCCCCACCGCACCGCGGAGAACCGCTTCGTCGAACCCACGCCCATGATCGACGTGCCGATCGCGTGCGTCGTGGATACGGGGATCCCGAAGTGCGCCGCCGTGATGATGACGGTGGCCGCCCCCGTCTCCGCGGCGAAGCCCTGGACCGGCTCGAGGTGGGTCAGCCGCATCCCCATCGTGCGGATCACGCGCCACCCGCCGACCATCGTGCCCGCCGCGATCACGAGCGCCGCCGAGACGATCACCCAGACCGGGATCTCGAACTCCTCGGGCACCGGTCCGCCTTCGGCCACGAGGATCGCGAGCGTGATGATCCCCATCGACTTCTGGGCGTCGTTCGTCCCGTGGCTGAACGCCATGAAACCGGCCGAGAAGATCTGGGCGCGGCCGAAGATGCGAGTCACGAGGCTCCGGCGAACGCGGCGGAAGATCCGGTAGATCAGGACCATCAACAGGAAGCCCGAGAGGAACCCGCCGACCGGCGAGATGACCAGCCCCTCCAGCGACTTGCTCGTGCCGGACCACTCGAGCGCGCCGAAACCGCCCGCCGCGAAGCCGGCACCCAGCAGGCCGGCCACGAGCGCGTGCGACTCGCTCGAGGGCAGGCCGTAGTACTGGGCGCCGACCGCCCAGATGAAGGCTGCGGCAAGGGCAGCGGCGATCGTCTCGAGCGTCACGAAGTTCGGATCTACGATGCCGCCCGCGATCGTCTTCGCGACCGCGGTGCCCGTGAGCGCGCCGAAGAGGTTCAGCACCGCCGCCATCAGCACGGCCGGGATCGGTCGGAGCACCCGGGTCGAGACCACGGTCGCGATCGAGTTCGGGGCGTCGGTCCACCCGTTGGCGAACTCGAACATGTAGGCCAGGACCAGCACGATCCAGAGCGGCATCAGGTCTGCTTGAGCGCGATCGTCTCGAGGATGTCCGAGACGTCCTCGAGCTTGTCGATGGCCGCCTCCATCTCGTCGATGATGTCCTTCCACTTGAGGACGTCCATCGCGCGGTGGTCGCCACCGAACAGGTCCGCGACGGCCTGGCGATAGATCCGGTCGCCGTCGTTCTCGAGCCGGTTGATCTCGACCGCGTAGGGCCCAAGCTGCGCGTACTTGGGCAGGAGCGCGATGGCCTCCCGGGCCTTCGAGGACGCGCGGGCCAGCACGTCGGCCTGCGCCTTCATCGCGGGAAGTGGGGCCTCGATCGTGTGCAGTACGAAGAGGTCGGCAGCGGCATGCATGTGGTCGAGGACGTCGTCGAGCGTGGACGTGAGCCGGTGGATGTCCTCGTGGTCGATCGGCGTGACGAACACCGTATTCAGGCGCCGCAGGATCAGGTGGGTGATCTCGTCGCCTTCGTGCTCGAGCTCCTGGATGCGGCGGGCCTTCGCGGGGACGTCTTCGTACTCGGAGATCAGGTCCGAGAGCGTCTGCGCGGCTTCCTCGATGTTGCTCGCCTGGCGGACGAGGTGCTCGAAGAAACTCTCGTCGCGCGGAACCAGGTGGAACCGCCACCGGGGCATGCTCGTCCTCCCTCCGACCTTCTGGGATCCGGAGGATGCATACCCCGGCAGCCGGTGGCCGACAACCCGCGCGTCAGTCGACGAACTTGTAGCCGAGGCCCCGCACCGTGAGGAGGTGGGCGGGGTGGTGGGGGTCCTCCTCCAACTTGCGGCGCAGGCGTTTCACGTGGACGTCGAGCGTCCGGGTATCCCCGTAGTAGTCGGCGCCCCATACCTCCTCGATCAGGAAGTCTCTGGTCAGCAGGCGCCCCTTGCGCCGCAGGAAGGCCTCGAGCAGCTCGAATTCCTTCGGCGGGAGAGCCACCGGCTGGGCTCGGACGATCACCTCGTGCCGCGCAACGTCCATCCTCGTGGGCCCGCCCACGAGGACCTCGTCGGCCGGAGCTGCGGCCGCGGGCGCCTGCACCCTCCGGAGGTTGGCCCGCACCCGCGAGATCAGCTCGCGCATCGAGAACGGCTTCGTCACGTAGTCGTCCGCGCCGAGCTCGAGCCCACTGACCTTGTCCGCCTCCGAGTCCTTGGCGGTCACCACGATGATCGGGACGTCGGACTCGCTCCGCAGCGTCCGGCAGACGTCGAGGCCGGACATCTCGGGGAGCATGAGGTCCAGGATCACGAGCGACGGCGGGTCCGCGCGGAACGACTCGATCGCGCGGCGCCCATCGCCCGCCACCGACACATGGAACCCCTCCCGCTCGAGGTTGTACCGGACCGAGTCCGCGAGCGACTCCTCGTCCTCGACGACCAGGACGCGGGCCGCGTCAGACATCGGCCGCGGAGACCCCGCCCGGGTGGGATGCGTCGGTGAACTCGCGGAACTCGCCCGAGACGAGGAACGAGACCTGTTCGCCGATGTCGACCGCGTTGTCCCCGACCCGCTCGAGGGCCCGTGCCGCGAGGTTCATGTGCATCCCCCAGTCGAGGGCGCGCGGGTCGTCGGCGAGCTTGGCGACCTCGAAGTGCATGTTGCGGTTCAGGCGGTCGACGGGGTCGTCCATCTTCGGCAGCCGGGTGCAGAGCTCGAGGTCGCGGCGCCGAAGCGCGTCCATCGCGACGCGCACCATGTCCACCACGATGTCGCCCATCTCGCCGATCTGCTGCACGATCGTGGCGCTGCGCGGCATGTCCTTCGTGACCTGGTAGACCTTCGCGATGTTCACGGCCTGGTCGCCGATCCGCTCCAGGTGCAGGCTCGAGTGCATGATCACCGAGACCAGGCGCAGGTCCGCGGCGACCGGCGCCTGGAGCGCGAGGAGCGACAGGATGCCGTTGTCGAGCTCGAGGTAGATGCGGTCGATCTCGTCGTCGCCCGCGACGACCCGCTCGGCTCGGTCGTCGTCGTGTTGGACCACAGCCTCGACCGCGTTGCCGACGGCGTTCTCGGCGAGCTCGCCGAGCGTGAGCAGCTGCAGCTCCATCTCGTCGAGCTTCTCGTGGAAGTGCGGGCGCGCCATCAGCCGAACCGCCCGGTGACGTAGTCCTCGGTCCGGGGGTCGCTCGGGTTCGTGAAGATCGTCTCGGTCTGGGCGTACTCGACGATCTTGCCCGTGCGCTGTCCGGTGTCGCCGAGGACCTCGACGGTGAAGAACGCGGTCCGGTCGGAGACGCGCGCCGC
This sequence comes from Actinomycetota bacterium, assembly GCA_036280655.1. GTDB lineage: Bacteria > Actinomycetota > UBA4738 > UBA4738 > HRBIN12 > DASSJM01. The sequence goes on along the minus strand of DASUQI010000066.1, from coordinate 16,938 downwards.
CTGCTGCATGTTGTGGGTCACGATCACGATCGTGTACGTGGACACGAGCTCCTGCATGAGGTCCTCGATCCGCTGCGTCGCGATCGGGTCGAGCGACGCACACGGCTCGTCCATGAGGATCACGTCGGGCCGCGTCGCGATCGCGCGCGCGATGCACAGGCGCTGCTGCTGCCCTCCCGACAGCGCGAGCCCCGACTCCTTCAGCTTGCCCTTCACCTCTTCCCAGAGCGCGGCGCGGTGGAGGGACTCCTCCACGAGGTCGTCCATGTTGCCCTTGTAGCCGGCGATCTTCGGGCCGAACGCGATGTTGTCGTAGATGGACTTGGGGAACGGGTTCGGCTTCTGGAACACCATGCCGATCCGGCGCCGGACCTCGACGGGATCCACCTTCGGGTCGTACAGGTTCACGCCGTGGTACAGGATCTCCCCCTCCACCCGCGCGCCCTCGATCAGGTCGTTCATGCGGTTCAGGCACCGGATGAAAGTGGTCTTCCCGCAGCCCGACGGTCCGATCAGCGCCGTGATCTCGTTGCGGTAGATCGGGAGGGTGACGTCGCGGAGCGCGCGGAAGTCCCCGTAATAGACGGAGACGTCCTGGACGTCGAACACGACGTCCTTCTGCGTCTCGGCGCCGAGCTCCGGACGGGGGTCCCGTACCGACACGCGGGCGGCCTCGCGCTCCTGGGACCCCGCGTCCCCGGGCACGAGCTCCGTCACGTCCTGGGTCGTATCCATCCGGTCACCACTTTCGCTCATACCGGTTCCTCAGCAGGATGGCCGTGAGGTTCACGAGGAAGATGAAGACGATCAATACCAGGATGGTAGCGGCAGCCAGCTGCTGAAACTCCTCCACCGGCTTCCTGACGTACGCGAAGATCAGCGTGGGCAGCGACGTAAACCGCTCCTGCAGCGCATTCAGGATCCCACCCTCGGTCGCGAGGAACCCCGTCACCGCCCCGACCATGATGAGCGGGGCGGTCTCCCCGAGGGCGCGTGCCGTTGAGAGAACGGAGCCGGTCAGGATCCCCGGCGCCGCGTACGGGAGCACGTGGCTGCGGATCACCTCCCAGCGGGTCGCACCCACGCCGAACCCCGCCTCGCGGATGCTCCTTGGAACCGCCCGCAGCGCCTCCTGCGTCGTGATGATCACGATCGGCAGGACCATGATCGAGATCGTCAGCCCGCCCGCGAGGAGACTCTTGCCCTCGACCGAGCCAGGCCCGGTGAGCGGACCCAGCAGCTCCACGAAGATCGCGAGGCCGAGGATCCCGTACACGATCGCGGGGACCCCCGCGAGGTTCCGGATGTTCGTGTTGATGAACCGCGTGAGCCGCGTGTCCTTCGCGTACTCCTCCATGTAGATCGCCGCGCAGACCCCGAGCGGCAGCGCCAGGACGATCACGAACAGGCCGATGTACAGGGATCCGATGAGGCCGGTCTTCATCCCCGCGCCGGCCGGAAGGGACGAGTACCCGGTGGCGAAGACCTCGCCGCCCCGATCGAGCAGGTAGGGGATCGCCGTCCGAGCGACGTCTACCAACAGGACGATCAACACGGCCAGCGCGAACACGAGCGTGAAGAGGAGCACGAGCTGGAAGACGACGCCCCAGACGTCGGCTCGCCGACCGGAGAGGGCGCGGCGGACCTGCTCGGTGGCGGCGGTCCCGGCCCGCTCGACGCGGACGGCCATCAGTACTGCCTCCGCACGCGCCGCACGAAGCGCTCGGCCCCGGTGTTCAGGGCCAGGGTCAGCAGGAACAGGAGCAGCCCCACGAAGAACAGGCTCGGGTACGCAGGGCCCGACCCGCGCACCTGATCCGACCCGGTCGCGAGCGACGTGATGGCGGCCGTCATCGTCTGGCCGCCGTGCAATGGGTCGATCGAGAACAGGGAGCCGCCCGTCCCGCCGGCGACGATCGCCACGATCATCGTCTCGCCGATCGCGCGCGAGACGCCGAGGATCAGCGCCGCCGTGATCCCGGAGACGGCCGCGGGCATCACGACCCGAAGGCTGGTCGTGCGGCGCCTGGCACCGAGTCCCACGGAGGCCTCCCGGAGCGAGTTCGGCACGGCGTACATCGCGTCCTCCGCGACCGAGGCGACGAGCGGCGTCACCAACAGCCCCACCGCGATCCCGGCGGCGGTGATGTTGAACACGGGGACGTCGGAACCGAAGAAGCGCTGCACGACCTCGGGGCTGATGAACTGGAGGGCGAAGAACGCCATGACCACGCTCGGGACCGACGCCAGGGTCTCGAGGATCGGCTTCAGGAAACGCCGGGAGCGCCGGCTCGCGTACTCCGACAGGTACAGGGCCGCACCGAGTCCGAGTGGAGCCGCGACGAGCATCGCGATCGCCGACACCATCAACGTGCCGACGAAGATCGTCTTGACGTCGAACAAGTTCCGCCGCGGGAACCAGCCGCGCGACCACAGGGTGCCGAGGTCCGCCTTCCGGAGGAAGTCCACGGCGCCGCCGACGAGCGAGAGCACGATGGCCACGCTGATCACGATGGCGAGCAGCGCCGCGGCGAAGAACACGCCGCGCATCAACCGCTCCCTCCGATGACGCCGTCGGGCGCCCTGGAGATCGGTGAGCGTGAGCCTACGAGGCGGAGCCGCGATCTCGGCCATCGTGTCGTTACCTCTTCCGGGTTACCCGCCCAGGTTGTATCAGGGAACGCCGCCGTCGGTCCCAGATCCCTCCGCCCGCACCCGTTGAAGGAGGGCCGGGCGCCAGCCCGGCCCTCCTCCCATCCAGCCGCGCGACGGTGTCCGTCGCGCCGCCGCGCATCAGGCGCTCGCCGTTTCCCACGCGGACCGGGCGGCCTCGAGCCGGTCGGCCGGCAGCGGGACGTACAGGACTTCTTCGACCGAGGCGATGCCCTCGTCCGACAAATAGAAGTCCACGAACGGCCCGAGCGCGGGGTTCTCCTCGAGCTTGGTCGCGTTCACGTAGATGAAGAGCGATCGACCGAGCGGATAGCTCCCGTCGATGACCGTCTCGGGACTCGGCTCGACGCAGCCCTCACCGCCATCGACCTGGAGCTCCTTGACGGAATCGCCCGCCTGCTCCGCGAAGGAGAAGCCGACGAACCCGAGTCCTCCCTCGGTGTCGGCGGCGTTCTGGATGATCACGTTGTCGTCCGCCGAGATCTGGTAGTCGGGTCGGAGCCCACCGGCGGCGTCCTCGGAGACGCCCTGCTCAAGTGCGATGTCCTCCGTGCCGACGAGGTCGATGAACGACCCGTAGGTGCCGGACTCCTCACCGGGCGCGACGATCGTCAGCGGCATGTCGGGGAAACCGCCGTTGCCGCCGACCTCGGTCGCGAGCGCGTCCGCGTCACTCCATGTGCCGAAGCCCTCGGACTCCGGTCCGAGGAGTGCATACAGATCCTGCAGGCTCACGCACTCCATCGGATTTGCCGGGTTCACGACGACCGAGAGCGCGTCGAGTGCTACCTCGATCTCGATCGGGGTGATCCCGCTCTCCTCGCAGGCCGTGACCTCTTCCTCTTCGATCGGACGCGACGCGTCGCTGATGTCGGTCTCGCCGTTGCAGAAGAGCTCGAAGCCGTCGCTCGTCCCCGGGCCGTCGACCGCCACGTCGACGCCCGGGTTCTGGCCGATGAACTTCTCGGCTACCAGCGAGGTGATGGGCTCCACCGTCGATGAGCCGGAGATGTTGAGGGATCCCGTCACCTCTTCAGACGTCTCCCCGGTCGCTCCACCCCCGTCGTCGTCATCGCCGCCGCAGGCCGCCGCGACCAGCGACAGCGCCGAGAGCGAGGCGACGAGCGTCAACCACTTCCTTCGCTTCCCCATCCGCATCCTCCTTGCGGTCGAAGGTCGGGCATCCGGCGGGACGGTAGCCATGCGCGGTGAACGCGCTCAGGCGCGCGTGTGAACGGAGGATGAACGCCCCCGGACGCGTGAACGGCACATGGCCGTTCGGGGTTCCCGGCCCGGCACGTGCTTCTACACTCGGCGGCGATGGAGGCGCTGCCCTTCCTCCTGATGGCCCTCGGGCTCGTGGTCGCCGCCGTGGCGCTCGTCGGCTGGCGCCGCGAGCGGGCTCGCGCACGCCTCGCCGCCCAGGCTCACGAGCGAGGCACCGAGGAGCTCCGTCGGGCGCTGGAGGCCTCGGAGGACGAGCGCCGATCCGCGTCGCAGATCCTCTCGGCGATGACCGAGGGCGTCCTCCTGTTCGGACCGGACGGCTCGACGCGGTTCGCGAACCCTTCGGCCGAGCGCCACCTGGGGTCCGCGCCTGCGTCGATGGACGCCCTGCTCCCCCACTGGTTGAAGGACGCGGCGGTGACCGCCCTCGCGTCGGGAGAGGTCGAGACGGCTGAGGCGGAGACGGGCTCGCCCGCACGGATCCTGCGAGGCGCCGTCCTGCCCACCCCCGACGGCTCGGTCGTGCTCGTCGTGGACGACGTCACGCAGACCAGGCGCCTCGAGCAGACCCGTCGCGACTTCGTCGCGAACGCGTCGCACGAGCTGAAGACCCCCGCCGCCTCGATCCAGGCCGCCGCCGAGACGATCCGGACGGCGGCTACCGAGGATCCGCCGGTGGTACCGCGGTTCGCCGCGCAGCTCGAACGCGAGGCGGCGCGCCTCGCGCGGATCGTCTCGGACCTCCTGGACCTGTCCCGGCTCGAGACCGGCAGCGAGCTCGACGAGTCGGTGGCGCTCGACGCCGTCGTCCGCGACGAGAGCGAGCGGTTCGAGGACCCCGCGGCCGAGGCGGGCGTCGCCCTCGACGTGTCGGCGGAGCGGGTGCCGCGCGTCCGCGGATCCGGCCGCGACCTCGCGCTGCTCGTCCGCAACCTCGTCGACAACGCGATCCGCTACACGCGACCGGGCGGGCGGGTCGAGGTCGGCCTCGGGAGCCGCAACGGCGAGGTCGTGCTGACGGTTCTCGACACCGGCCTCGGCATCCCGACGCGGGACGTCCCCCGGATCTTCGAGCGCTTCTACCGCGTGGACCGGGCGCGGTCGAGGGAGACCGGCGGGACCGGGCTCGGCCTGTCGATCGTGAAGCACGTCGTCGAGAACCACGGCGGCACGATCGACATCTCGAGCGAGCTCGGGCAGGGGACGCGGTTCGAGGTCCGCCTGCCTGCGATCCCGACCTCGGCGACCGGGGCCTGAGCGCCGGGCGCTCTGAGTGACGCGGGTACGCTACGGCCCGTGACGACGCTGCTGCTCGTGCGTCATGGCCACACCGACGCCGCCGGCAACCGCCTGACGGGGTGGGCGGCCGGCGTGCATCTCAACGAGCTCGGCCGTCGAGAGGCGGCGGGCCTGCCCGAACGCCTGGAGGGCGTCCCGGTGCGCGCGATCTACTCGAGCCCGCTCGAACGCTGTCGCGAGACGGCCGCCCCGCTCGCGAAGGCCCGGTCGCTCCCGGTGCGGATCCGCCGAGGCCTGATCGAGGTCGACTACGGCGACTGGACGGGCCGCCCGATCTCGCAGCTCCGCAGGACCAAGCTGTGGCGGCAGGTGATGTTCGCGCCGTCGGGGGCGCGCTTCCCCGGCGGCGAGAGCCTGCTCGAGGTGCAGGCGCGCGCGGCCGACGAGCTGCGCGCGATCGCCGACGAGCACGCGCGCGGCGTGGTCGTGGTCGTCTCGCACGCGGACGTGATCCGCCTGCTCGTCGCGCACCTCGCCGGCATGCACGCCGACCACCTCCAGCGCCTGGTGATCGACACCGGCTCGGTCACGGCGGTCGCGATGAGCAACGGCGTCCCCCGGATCGTGAAGATGAACGACACCGGCGACCTCTCGGCGCTCCGCCCGGCCCGGCCGTCCGGCCGAAGGCTGCGAGGATAGGTCCCATGGATCTCGATCCGGTCGACAAGCTGACGACGGGCACGGTCGGCGAGCCCGGGCAGCGCACGTTCTTCATCCAGGCCAAACAGGGCGAGCGCGTCATCACGATCGTCGTCGAGAAGGAGCAGGTCGAGCTGCTCGGCACCTCGATCCTCGAGATCCTCGCGTCCGTCGGCCGCGAGACCGGCGAGGGCCCGCAGGAGGAGGCGCTCGAGCTCGACGTCCCGCTCGAGCCGCTGTGGCGCGCCGGCCGGCTCTCGATCGGCTACGCGGAGGACCGCGACCTCATGCTGCTCGAGCTCGAGGAGCTCGTCGAGACGCCGGGCGAGGAGGAGGCCGGCGACGACGACCTCCCGGAGCCCGCCCGCGTCCGCATGTGGGCCACGCGGGAGCAGATGTTCGCGCTCGCCCGTCACGGGGCAGCCGTGGCGGCGCGCGGGCGGCCGAAGTGCCGGTTCTGCGGGAACCCGATGGACCCGGAGGGCCACATGTGCCCCGCGATGAACGGCCATCGGGAGGCCGCCGGCCGGTGAGCAAGCGGGAGGGCGTCGCGGCTCCTGAGACCCTGACGCTGCTCGAGACCGGCGACCTCGAGGTCCTCGGGCTCCTCCCCCGCGCCTCGAACTTCACCTTCCTCGCCCGCGTGAGCGGCGGGGGCGAGCACGCGCTCGCCGTCTACAAGCCGCGCTCGGGGGAGGCGCCGCTCTGGGACTTCCCCGAGGGGAGCCTCGCGGCCCGCGAGGTGGCGGCATTCGTCGTGGCGAGCGACCTCGGCTGGCCGCGGGTGCCGCCGACGGTCCTGCGGGACGGGCCGCAGGGGCCAGGATCCGTGCAGCGGTTCGTCGCGTTCGACCCCGACCGTCACTACCTGACGATGCAGGAAGAGCGGCCCGACGACTTCCGGCGCGTGGCGCTGTTCGACGTCGTCGTCAACAACGCCGACCGCAAGTCGGGCCACTGCCTGCTCGGCGAGGACGGCGAGCTGTTCGTCGTCGACCACGGCGTGTGCTTCCACGAGGAGCCCAAGCTCCGGACCGTGATCTGGGAGTTCGCCGGCGAGCCGATCCCGCCCGGCGCGGCGGGCGACCTCGAGGCGTTCGGCGCCCGCCTGCGGTCGGACCCCCTCGGGGCCCGCCTCCGGACGCTCCTGTCCCCGGCGGAGGTCGAGGCGACGGACGATCGGCTCCGCGAGCTGCTGCGATCGGGTCGCTTCCCCGAGCCCGGGCCGGGGAGGCCGTTCCCGTGGCCGGTCGTGTAGGGATCTCACGCGGGCGGCGTCGGCGCCGTTCTACGTCGGGATGTGCCCGCCAGAGATGAGCCCGCCACGGATGAGCCCGACGCGCGCGAACCTGCCGCCGTTCCAACGGCTGCTCGAGGAGCACCGGACCGACGTGCTCCGGTTCCTCGTGGCCTCGGTCGGCAGGCAGGCGGCCGAGGACTGCTTCCAGGAGACGTTCCTGTCGGCGCTCCGCGCCTACCCGGACCTCCGCGACGCGTCGAACCTCCGCGGATGGCTCCTCACGATCGCCACGCGCAAGGCGTTGGATCACTGGCGGGGCGAACGGCGGCGGCCGGTGCCGGTCGAGGACGTGCCGGAGCGGGCGGCGCCGGAGGCCGCGGACGGCGATCCCGAGCTCTGGCTCGCGGTCGGGACGCTCCCGCCGATGCAGCGAGCCGCGGTGATCCAGCGGTACGTGCTCGACCTGTCGTACGCGCAGGTCGCCGACGCGCTCGGCGTCTCGGAGGACGCGGCGCGGGCCAACGCGTACGAGGGGCGGAAGAAGCTCCGCTCGATGCGAGCGATGCAGGAGGTGTCGACATGACGACGACGGATTCGATGCCGACGATCGAGGTGGACGACGAGCTGCGCGAGGTCGCGCGGCGCCTCGGCGAGACGACGATCGCGCGGGCGCACCGCGACGGGCTGGTCGACGTCGGGTTCTCGTACGTCGACACGCCGCTCGGTCGCTTGATGGTCGCCTGTACGCGGCGCGGACTCGTCCGGCTCGAGTTCCCCGACGCCGACCCCGACCACGTCCTCGAGGAGCTCGCCGGTTCGCTCTCGCCCCGGGTGCTCGAGGATCCGAGGCGGACCGAGGCCGCGCGCCGTCAGCTCGACGCGTACTTCGAGGGCCGCATCCGCCGCTTCCGGACGCCGCTCGACTGGTCGCTCACGTCCGAGGGGTTCTCGCGCCGGGTGCTCGAGGCCACCGCCGCGATCCCGTTCGGGTCGGTGTCGACGTACCGCGAGGTGGCTGGCAAGGCGGGGAGCCCCCGCGCCGCCCGGGCGGCCGGCAACGCGCTCCACGACAACCCGCTGCCGATCGTCGTGCCGTGCCACCGCGTCGTGCCATCGGGCGGCGGGATCGGCAAGTACGGCGGCGACCCCTGGCGCAAGGCGTTCCTGCTCAACCTCGAGGGCGCGATCGACGCCGAGGAGGTCGGGGAACCGACGGCCCCGTGACAGGATGACCGGATGCGATCCATCGGCCTGTCGGTGCTGCTCGCCCTCGCGACGGTCGCCTGCGGCGCGAACGGGGACGACGCGACCGACCTGCACGGCGGCGTCACCCAGGACCAGGCCGACGAGGCGATGGCGGCGCTCTGTGGCATCGCCGAGGGGCGCGTGACGGCGTTCGACGAGGTCCAGGCAGCCTTCAACAACCGTGCCCACGAGACCCTTCACCACATCGCGGAGGTCGCGCAGGAGGAGGATCCCGCGGCCACCGGCACACTCCTCGAGGCCAAGTCCGTGGTCGAGACCGACCTGGAGAAGGAGGAGCCGCCCGCCGAGATCGCCGATCACGTGGCGATCCTCGCGGAGGCAACCGCCTCGGCGATCCGGGTGATCGGCCTCAACGCGGGGGCCTGTTCGGCCTGACCTGACGCAAAGCGCGTCCACCGGCGAAGATGGGTGTCATGCGCCGCATGGTTATGGCCGGTCTCGCCCTCTCGCTGCTCGCCGCGGCGTGCTCGTCCGACGAGCCGCCGGCGTCCACCGGACCGACGGCGACCTCGCAGATCGTCGCGGTCCCGGCGACCTCTGACCTGTTCGCGGGCGATCCCCAGCGCGTCTCGTTCGGCCTCGTCCGGAACGACAACAAGCTGATCAGCTTCGGCGATGCCGAGGTGACCTTCTCCTTCGTGGGGACCGCGGCCGAACCGACCGAGCCCCAGCCTGGCCCGGAGGCGACCGCGACCTTCGTCCCGACCTACGGGACGCCCGACCGGAACGGCGGGCCGGCCGTCACGTCGCCGAACGAGGGCCGCGGGGTGTACCAGGCGGACGACGTGACGTTCGACCAGCCGGGCTTCTGGACGGCCGAGGTCACGGTCGTCGTGCAAGGCATGGGGACCCAGACCGCCGAGGCCACCGTCCCGGTGCTCGACGCTCCCCAGATCCCCGCCCCCGGCGACCGAGCGAAGCCGACCGAGAACCTGACGCTCGACTCGAAGGGCGTGCCCCAGGGCGCGATCGACTCCCGAGCCGCGACGACGGGTGAGATCCCCGACCCCGAGCTCCACGAGTGGACGATCGCGCGCGCGATCGCGGAGGGGCGGCCGGCGCTGGTCCTGTTCGCGACGCCGGTGTTCTGCGTGAGCCGGTTCTGCGGCCCGGTGACCGACATGGTCCAGGAGCTCGCCGCCCGATACGGGGACCGCGCCGTGTTCATCCACGTCGAGATCTGGAAGGACTACCAGGAGCAGGTGCTCAACGAGGCGGCGGCCGAGTGGCTCCAGACCCCGAGCGGCGACCTCACCGAGCCGTGGCTCTACCTGGTCGGCGACGACGGCGTCATCCTCGACCGGTGGGCATCGCTGTGGAGCGAGTCCGACGTCGAGGCCGCGCTCGACGAACTTCCCCGGATGACGAACTGACGGAGCGAACCCTCGGCCTCGTCCGGCCGAACCCTCCGTAGGATGGGCTCCGTGGACGACGATCAGCTGCCGTCGCCTCCGGCACAGACGATCGAGGTCTGCTACCGGCACCCGAACGTGCAGACGCGGGTGCACTGCACGCGCTGCGGCCGCCCGATCTGCCCGGACTGCATGATCCCGGCCCCGGTCGGGTTCCAGTGTCCCGAGTGCGTCGAGACCGCCCGCAAGGAGTTCCGCCAAGGTCCCGGACGCCCGTTCCGGGGCGGCATCAGCCCGTCGAAGGTGCTGCTGGTCGCGATCGTCGTGCCGTTCCTCGTCGAGGTCGTGCGAGGGGGCCCGCAGTCGCTCTTCCAGGGTCCCGGCGACCAGGTGCTGTTCGACATGGGCGCGATGTACCCGCCGGCCGTGGCCATCGGCCAGTTCTGGCGGCTGTTCACGGCGATGTTCCTGCACGCGAACCTGCTGCACCTCGCCTTCAACGCGTACGCGCTGTGGCTGTTCGGCCGCGCGGTCGAGGAGGAGTTCGGCCGCGCGAACATGGTCGCGATCTACTTCGTGACGGGGTTCCTCGCGAGCGCGGCCTCGTACGCGTTCGGGCCGGTCCAGACCCTGGCCGTCGGGGCGTCGGGTGCGATCTTCGGGATCTTCGGGGCCTTCGTCGCCTACAACTACCGGCGGCGCCACCTGGCCCTCGCGTCCGCGAACCTGCGCTCGGCCGCGATGCTGCTGCTGCTGAACGCGGTGCTCGCGATCGCGAACGGGAGGATCGACTGGCGCGCCCACCTCGGCGGCTTCATCGCGGGGATCCTCGCGGGCTACGTCGCCGAGGGATTCGGCCCGCCCGGCCGCCGGGCGATCGTGCGCGCGCTCGGCTACGCGGCCCTGATCGCGGGTGGCGTGGCACTCGTCGTGTGGCGGACGAACGCGATCCGCGAGCTGCTCGGGCTCGACGCGCTCATCGGCTGAGCCTCAGCCCCGCCGGTCGCCGATCGCGTAGACCCCGCCGCCCCGCGTCCCGACCCAGATCCTCCCCTCGAGGACCGAGGGCGTCGACTCGATGCACGACCCGAGCGAGAGCGACCAGAGCACCGGCGGCCGGACGAGCGGTTTCGAGACGTCGAACGCGTGGAGCGTTCCGCCGCAATCCCCCTGGAGCAGCACTTCGTCGACCACCACCGGCGAGGACCACGTCGGGCCGGCGAGATGGATCCGCCATCGCTCCCTCCCGGTCCGGCGTTCGAGCCCGATCAGGTCGCCGTAGTTCGTTGCGGCGTAGACCATCCGGCCGGAGAGGGCCGGCGTGGCCCACGCGCCGCCCGCACCGTCGCCCCCCTCCTCGCGGATCGGCAACGACCACACGAGCGGGTCGTTCGGCCGGCGCGGATCCAGCTTCATCAGCTGGCCGACCTCCGCGGCCCGGTCGGTGAACCGCTCGAGCTCGCTCGCCACGTACAGGAACCCCTGCTCGTCGATCACGACGCTCGCGTCCGTGTCCTCGCCGGTCCAGAACCGGAACACCCGCTCGGCCTTCGTCCCGCCCCGGAGGACGCGCGAGAGGTCCCAGCCCTGCACGAGCCCGCCGGAGTTCGCGAAGTACGCCACGCCGTCGCGGAATGCCACCGAGCTCTCGATCGACACGTTCGCGTCCGGGAGCGCGTCGATCAGGGCGTCGTCGAACCCCGGGACGGTGAGCACCACCTTCGGGTCCACGGTCACCCGACCGCGGTCGTCGTAGTCGCGGTTCAACCGGATCACGTAGAACCACGAGTTCTCTCCGCCCTCGAGCAGGTAGTCGCCGACGACGAGCGGTGCGCCATCCCAGTCGTCGTTCCAGACGGGGTTCGGCACGCTCGTGTCGGCGGAGAGCTGCCAAAGCACGGTCGGCTCGGCGCGGTCGAGCGCGATCACCCGCAGGTAGTTGTCTCGCGAGCCCGCGTAGTACAGCGGGAACCCGTCCGGGTCGCTCGTGGCCGAGCCCTTCGCGAGGTCGCCGGTCTGGAGCGGCGGGCGGACCTGCTCCCCGCTCCGGCCGTCGAGGAAGTGGTACGCGCCGTCGTAGGCATTGATCCGCACCTCGATCTCGCCGTCCTGCTCGACGAGGACGTTCGGCTGGCCGGTCCAGCCGGTGCCGCACCACTCCCTCGGCCCGTCCTGGTCGGACGAGATCGAGCACAGGCTCCCCTCCACCGGATAGCGCCACAGGATCCTCGGGTCCTCGGGCACCGGGCCCTCCCCGTAGTAGGAGCGCGTCTCGTTGCCGCGGAACGTCGTGATCCCCGCGAACGACGTGTTGGCGGGCTCGGGGCTCGGCCGCGGGGAGTGGGTCGGGAGCGGCGACGGGCTCGGGGACGGCGTGCCCGGCGTGGGGGTCGCGGACGAGGTGGCCTCACCGACCGAGCTCCCCGAGGCCCCGAAGACCCCGAGCTCCATCCGCCAGGCAACCAGGGTGAGCAGACCCGCGGCCAGGACGATCGCCAGGAGCAGGAAGGGGGCGCGGGAGCGGGCCGCGTGTCGGGCCCGACGGCGCGAGGGCATCGCCGGGCATTGAATCACGCACGTCGGCGATCGGGCGGGCCTCGACGCACTCACCCTGCCCCAAGGGGCCGCAAGCTCCTGTGCGAGCGGGTCCCGGATCTACGTCAGTCGCTGAACAGGATCTTTGCCGTCCACACCTAGACCGGACCCTTCGAGGCCGGGAAGGAGCCGAGGATCTTCAGCATCGACGTGTGCAGTCGGACACCGTCCAGCGCCTCGGCCACGTTCGGATCCTCCGTCGAGCCGTCGAGGTCGATGTAGAAGACGTATTCGAACGGCGCGCCCCTGCGGGGCCGAGACTCGAGCTTCGTGAGGTTGATCCCACGGTCGGCGAACGGCTGCAGCGCGCGGAACAGCGAGCCGGGGCGGTCGTCACCGGCCATGACGAGCGAGGTACGGTTCGCGGTCCCCAATCCGGCGTCGCGGGTGCCGATCGCGCCGAACTTCGTGAAGTTGTCGGGGTGCGTCTGGACGTGTTCGGCGAGCACGGTAAGTCCCAGGCTCGTCCCCGCCTCGACGCTCGCGATCGCGGCCTCCTCCGGGTCGCCGCGCTCGGCCACCATCCGGGCGCCGCCGGCCGTGTCGTGGACGGGCACCGGGTCGATGTGGTGGGTCGCCAGGAACTCCTCGCACTGGGCGAGCGCCTGCCAGTGCGAGTACGCGCGCCGGATCCCCTCGAGGCGGGACCCGGCGGGCGCGAGGAGCGCGTGATCGATGCGGATCACGACCTCGCCCACCACTCGTACGAGGCTCGATCGCTGGAGCAGGTCGTAGGTCTCATTCACCGAGCCTGCCTGGGAGTTCTCGACCGGCACGACGCCGAAGTCCGCCTCGCCGCTGGTCACCCGCGAGAAGGTGAGGCGGATCGTCTCGCACGGGAGTGGCTGGGCCGATGGGAACAGTGCGGCGACGGCCCGCTCGCTGTAGGCGCCGGGCTCCCCCTGGTAGGCGACCTTGGACATGCCTCTCTCCTGTGTCACGCCGCCTCGTCGAGGGAAGCCCTCAGAGCAACCGCATCAACCCGGAGGGTCGACAGACGTCGTCGGACAGCGTGCACGTGCATGCCCGCAACGCTTCCTCCCCCGCACGTCGAGATCGGTCGGCGAACACACCTCGGTGGAAGCGATGCCACGCTCCTATCAAGCCACGCCGGCCGGTCATCTCCGTGCAAGAGGCGGTCGAACGCATGCTGTCCGGCAAGGACACACAGCCCAGGGGCCAATCCCTCGGACGCGGGCAAGCAGGACACCGAGGCGAAGCCTAGCAGCGGCCCTCCGGGAGCCCGGGATGGTCTACGCGGAGACCTCTGCGCGACCTCCTCGACCAACAGGGCGGCCGCCGAACCGTCAGCGGTTTCGCTCAGCCGATCCGGATCAGCCCCAGCCCGGAGGCACGGGCCAGCGCCTGGACGCGGTTGCGGACGCCGAGCTTGCGGTAGGCGTTGCCGAGGTGCGTCTCGACCGTCCTGGGCGAGAGCACCAGGCGCGTCGCGATCTGGCCGATCGTAGATCCGCGAGCCGCGTGCTCGAGAACCTCGATCTCGCGCGCCGACAGGTTCGGTTGCTCGCCGGTCTTCCGAGGCGCCTGCCTCGCTCGGCGGCCGAACTCGGCGACGGCTCCTCGCATCTGGGCCTGTGTGAAGATGCGCTCGCCTCCAACGACCCGACTCAGCGCGTCCGCGATCATCCGAACCCCGGAGGTCTTCTCGAGGTATCCATCCACCCCCGCGAAGATGGTCTGGAAGAGAGCCTCCTCGTCGGTTCGCGCCGTGAGGACCAGGATCCGCACGGGGAGCCCTTCCCTTCGGATAGCACGGGCCACATCGAGCCCCTGGATGTCGCCCGGGAGCGAAAGATCCAGCAGGATCACGTCCGGCGCGAGCTCCCTGCACGCCTCCAGCGCGGACGACCCGTCCTCCAGCTCGCCCACCATCTCCAGACCGACCGTTTGCTCACACGCGACCCTGATGACGCTGCGGAGCAACGGGTGGTCCTCGACGACGAGGACCCGGGCAGGGCTGTCTCTCGAGGCTGGGTTCGGGTGTTCGGCGGGCGAAGGTACCGTGGTCATCAACCCGGGGCCGTTGGTGGGGACGAGGCCGTGACGCCACGCCAGCGTGACGGCCTCGATCTTCGAATGCACCCCGAGCTTGACGAGGATCCTTTTGACGTGGCTCTGGACGGTGAGTGGGCTGATGCCGAGCGACGCCGCGATCTGCGCGGCCGTCTGGCCGACCGCGAGGGCCCGAAGCACTTGCGTCTCTCGTGGCGTCACGCGAGCAAGCCCGGGCTCACTCACGTTCCCCCGGAGTTGCCCCGGAACGGTTGCTACGTCGCCCGCGCGCGTGACGATCTCGCCGGCGGCCGCCTGCCGGACGACGTCCATCACCTCATCCACCGCTCGAGACTTCGACACATAGCCGCACGCCCCGGCCGACAGCGCCTTTGCGATCGCGTCCGGGTGTTCGACGCCTGTGAGAAGCACCACCTTCACGCCCGGCGAGACCTTGCGGATCCGGCGGGTGGCTTCGATGCCGTCGATCCCCGGTATGTCGAGATCCATCAGCACGACGTTCGGCTCCTTCCCGAGGAGCGCCATCGCCTCATCGGCATCGCGAGCGGAGCCCACCAGCCGGATGTCGGCCTGGCGTCGGAGGAACGTCTCGAGCGCCTCCGAGAAGAGCTCGTGGTCGTCGACCACGAGGACACGGGTGATCTGTGATGGCTGTTCCATCGGCCTCGCTTCATCCATCGGTCGCAAGGCCTCGGGTTTTGAGCATCAACCGGCTATGGCCGAGGCGCGGTGCTGACCTCCATGAAGCGGGAACCCTGCTCCGACGGAGTCGGAGGTATCGGCCGAGAGCGGGCCAGGACCGTGCGGTCGGGAGGTCCCCGGGGGACTACGCCTCGCTCGCGTCCGTTTCCTCCTCGTTCCCGCCGGCAGACGTGCGCTCGGCCGCCTGGCCGTCTCCCGCGACGATCTGCGTCACGTCCGGGAGGAACAGGCGGAAGGAGGCGCCACCGCCGTCACGCGCCTCGACCCAGGCCCTGCCCGCGTGGACTTCCGCAAGCCTCTGCAGTACGGCCAGGCCGGTCGATGCCCCGCCCCGGCCGGCGCCGCCCTTCTGGTCTTCAGGTGTGTTCGGCACGGCCTTGCGCAGCTCCTCGGGGACATCGGGACCAGCATCGTCGACGGCGATGACGGCGCCTTCGGGGTCGCTGGACACGGTGACCCACACGGGGGCGGAAGACGACGTTCGCCGGCTCGCGTTGGTCAGGAGCGTCTCGACCATCTCCTCGACCATGAATGGGTCGACCGGCACCACGACCTTGTCCGCCTCCACGTGAACGTTCCGGTTCGTCAGATCGGGTGATTCCTCGACCACCCGACGCACGAGTGACTGGAGGTCGGTGCGGCGGCGATTCGGACTCAGGGTCCCGTCGGCGAGCCTGTCGATCTCCAGGAGCACGGTGACCATGCGATCGAGCTTGCGAGCAGTGGTCCCGAGTTGTCGCACCAGCTCCTGGCCGTCGTGGGAATCGGGATCGTGGTGCTTAAGCGCCAGGCTGACGCCCAGGATCGACGTCAGCGGCCGGCGCACCTCCGTCGCCAAGGCGTCCTTGAGGGCGCTTCGCTCCTTGTCGGGCACGGCGCCGATCGGCAGGTCCGTCTTCGCCACCGACAGTCGTACCTTGAGCTCCTTGACCTGCCCTTCGAGGACCTCGACCCGCTGGCTGGCCTCCACGAACCGCTCCTCGATCAGTCGCGCTCGTTCCTCCGCGCCGACCAGCTCGCCACGGGCCTGCTGCACCTGCTCCACCAGCTCCGAGTTCTTCCCGGCGGTCTCGGCCGACTGATCCTCCACTGCTTTCGAGCGCACCTCGGCCTGCTTCACCTTGGTCTCTGCGATCAGCGCCGCAGCGGTTGTCTGGTGTGCCTCGTCCTCCGCCGCCCGCATGCGCGTGGTGGCCTCCGCGGCCTTCTCCTCGGCGGCTCGCATCCGGAGATCAGCTTGCTGTGCCTCCCCTTGCGCGATCTGCATGCGCGCAGTGGCCTCGCTGGCTCGCTCCTCCGAGGTCTGGACGCGCCGGGTCAGCTGTTCGACCTCCTCCTCTGCAGCTTGGGCACGGACCTCGGTTTGCTTCGTCGCGGTCTCGGCCGCCAGTAGCCGCGAAGCGGTCTCTCTCGTCTTCTCCTCCTCAGCCTCCAGACGCTGGGTGAGCTGTGCGACGCCCTCCTCCGAGGCTCGGAGCCGCTCGGACACTTGATCGACCTGCTCGTGGGCGGCCCGCGCCCGGTCGTCGGCCCTCCCGGCCTGGTCCTCTAGGGCCTGGATGAGCTGGTTGGCCTTCAGGGCTTGCTCATCGGCGGCTTGCTCCAGCCGAGCGACCTCTTCCTCCTCGGCACGAAGCCGTTCGGTGAGCTGGGAGACCTCCTCGTTCGAGTCCCGGAGCTGCTCCGTGAGCTGGGAGATCTGTTCCTCGGCGGCGCGGGTCCGCTCATCGGCCTTGTTGGCCTGGTGCTCGGCCACCTGGATGAGCTCGTTGGCCTGCACGGCCTGCTCGTCGGCGGCCTGGGTGAGCTGGGCGACCTGCTCCTCCTCGGCACGGAGCCGCTCGGTGAGCTGGGAGACCTCCTCGTTCGAGCCCCGGAGCTGCTCGGTGAGCTGGGAGATCTGCTCCTGGG
>DASUQI010000065.1:0-19422 GCA_036280655.1 Actinomycetota bacterium | reverse complement strand
CGAACCACAGACCCAGGATCGCGAGGAGCGCGAGCACGACGAGGCCGATCCCCAGGGCGTCGCGGGCCCACGGGGCGAGGTGGCTCCTGACCGAGGCCCGCGACGCCTTCCCGCCGCGGCCCTTCGTCTTGCTCGCCCACTACACCTCCACGATCACGGGCAGGATCACGGGCTTCCGCTGCGTGACCTCGTAGAAGTACTTGCCGAGCGTCCTCCGGATGTTCTGTTCGAGCACCCCGCGGTCGACGACCTCGGCCTCGGCACGCTCCTGCAGGGAAAGCATGACGCGTTCCCGCGCCGCTTCAAGGATGTCCCCCGAGGTCTCGTCGAAGACGAACCCGCGGTTCACGATGTCCGGACCCGACAGCACCTGCCCGTGGTGGGCGTCGACGGCAACCACCACGACGACGACCCCGTCGGCCGAGAGCTTGCGGCGGTCGCGCAGGACGATCTCGCCGACGTCGCCGATCCCCAGGCCGTCCACGAAGGTCATCCCGGCCGGCGCCCGGTCCACGACGCGCACCTTCTCCCCCACCTCGACGACGTCCCCGTCCTCGCAGATCAGGACGTGGTCGGCCGGGACCCCGACCTCGGTCGCGATCTTCGCGTGGTGGGCGAGGTGCCGGCGCTCCCCGTGGATCGGGATGAACCACCGAGGGCGCACGAGCGAGAGCATGAGCCGCAGCTCCTCGGCGCCGGCGTGCCCGCTCGCGTGGACCGAATACGCGGGCAGGTGGAAGACGTCGGCGCCGGTCCGGTAGAGGCCGTCGATCACCCGGTGGATCGCCGGCTCGTTGCCGGGGATCAGGCTGCTCGAGAGCACCACGGTGTCGCCCGCGTCGAGCTTCACCCACTTGTGCTCGCGCGCCGCCATCAGGCTGAGCGCCGAATACGGCTCGCCCTGAGATCCGGTGCAGATCACGACTACCCGCGACGGGTCTCGGGCCTCGACCTCCTCGATCGGGATCACGTCGCTCTCGGGCACGTGCAGGAGCCCCAACGTCCTCGCCGCCTCGACGCTCTGGTGCATCGATCGGCCGAGGAAGGCTACGACGCGTTCGTCGGCTCGGGCGGCGTTCACGACCTGCTGGATGCGGTGGATGTGGCTCGAGAAGCACGCCACGACCACCATCTGGGGCGCCCGGGCGATGATGTCCTGGAGCACCGGGCCGACGCTCCGCTCGCTGTCCGTGTAGCCGGCCTCCTCCGCGTTCGTCGAGTCGCTGAGCAGGAGGTGGACGCCGCGGCCCGCCTCCTCCGCCAGCGCGTGCAGGTCGGTCGGTCGTCCGTCGAGCGGCGTCTGGTCGATCTTGAAGTCGCCGGTGTGCAGGATCGAGCCGAACGACGTGTCGATCACGATCGCCATGCCGTCCGGGATCGAGTGCGTGACGCGCAGGGAACGCATCGAGAACGGGCCGGCGGTCGCCGCCTCGCCGGGCGTCACCTCATGGAACTCGGCACGGTCGCGGACGCCGTGCTCCTCGAGCTGGCCGTCGGCCAGCGCGAGGGTGAACGCGGTCCCGAACACCGGGAGCACCCGATCGCGGCGTTCGCGCAGGAGGTACGGCAGCGCGCCGATGTGGTCCTGGTGCCCGTGCGTGAGCACGACGGCCTCGACGTCGTCGAAGCGTTCGCGCACGTACTCGAAGTCCGGGAGCACCAGGTCGATCCCCGGCATCTCGGCGTGGGGGAACGAGAGCCCGACGTCGACGATCAGGATGCGCCCGTCGAGCTCGACGCAGGCCATGTTGCGACCGACCTCGCCGACGCCTCCCAGGAAGACGACCCGCGCCGAACCGTGCTCTGGGTCGGACGACGGCGCGTCGCGATCAGACGAGTCCGGCATCCACCAGGGCCTTGCGGATCCGCTCGCGCTCCTCGGAGGTGGCGGGCACGAGCGGGAGCCGCGGCGGGCCGACCGGGTGCCCCACCATCTCGAGCGCGGTCTTGACCGGGATCGGGTTCGAGGTGATGAACAGCGCGTTGAACAGCGGCGTGAGCTCCTCGTGGATCTTCCGGGCGGCGGGGATGTCGCCGGCCTCGATCAGGTCGCAGAGCTGCTTGATCCGCCCGCCCACGAGGTGCGCCGCCACCGAGACGACGCCGACGGCACCGAGACACAGGTAGCCGAACGTCGCCCAGTCGTCGCCGCTGTAGACCTCGAAGTCCGGCGGCGCCTCGGAGATCAGCCGCGAGATCGCCTGGAAGTCACCCGTCGAGTCCTTCACGCCGACGATGTTCGGCACCTCGGTCATCTGCAGCAGCGTGTCGTGCTCGATGCGGATCCCCGTGCGTCCCGGGATGTTGTACGCGACCACGGGGATCGAAACGGCGTTCGCCACCTGGCTGAAGTGCGCGAGGAGCCCACGCTGCGGGGGCTTGTTGTAATACGGCGTGACGAGCAGGAGTCCGTCGGCCCCGAGCCCCTCGGCCTCGCGCGAGAGCTCGAGGGTCTCGGCCGTGTCGTAGGTCCCGGTGCCGCACAGGACCTTGCCGCGCCCCTGCGCGACCTCGATCACCGCGCGGAACAGCTCGAGCTTCTCCTTGTGCGTGAGCGTGGGGGACTCCCCCGTCGAGCCCGCGACGACGATGGACTCGGTCCCGCGTTCGTACAGGTGCGCGGCGAGCGAACGGGCCGCATCGAGGTCGAGGGAGTGATCCTCGTGGAAGGGCGTGACCATGGCGGTGACGACCGCCCCGAACCTACCGGCCATGATGCCTCCTTCGGGCTGTGAGGCGGCGCTTCACGCCTCGCACGATAACCACATCTGCCACATGTTGCACATGAACTTCATTGGGCTCTGGTGAGTGTCGCGAGCCACGGCTTGCAGGTGCGGAAGGGGCGTCGCTCGAGCCTCCGGCATCTCCTGCGGCTCCTGTGTGTGTTCCCAGCCCGCCCCTCGGTGGGGCGGAGGACGCCGATATCCTAGCCAGCGTGCCGCGCATCTACACCAGGCAGGGAGACGACGGGACGACCGGCCTGCTATACGGCGGCCGGGTCTCGAAGGCGGATCCCGTCACCGAGGCCTGCGGCACGGTGGACGAGGCCGTGGCCATCCTCGGGCTCGCCCGGGCGCACACCGGGGATCCGGAGGCCGAGCGCGAGCTCCTCGGGCTCCAGCGGGAGCTGTTCGTCGTCGGCGCCGACCTCGCCACGAACCCGGACGAGCGGGGGAAGCTCGAGCCCGGCGTCTCGCTCGTGACCGAGGAGATGACCGGGCGGGTCGAGGCCCGGATCGACGAGCTCGTCGCGGCCCATCCCCTGCCGAACGCGTTCGTCGTGCCGGGCGCGAACCCGGCGTCGGCGAGCCTGGACGTCGCCCGCAGCGTGATCCGGCGCGCCGAGCGTCGCGTCGTCGAGATCCTTGACTCGGGCGCCGAGGTGAACAACGCCGCCCTGCGGTACCTGAACCGGCTCTCGGACCTGCTGTTCGTGCTCGCGCGGGTCGCCGCGGGCGAGACCGAACCGGCGAGCCGCTGAGTCGCTACCCGGTCCGGACGAACGCGCCGTAGTTGTCGGCGCCGAACAGCAGCACGAGCAAGCCGATGTCCTCGACGCCGACCCCGTCGAGCGCGACGTCGAACGTCGCCGAGCCGTCGGCCGGAACCGGCGCGCTCGCGAGGACCTCGCCGTCGACCTCGTGGCCGTCGGAAGCGTCGAGCACGTACAGGCCGGGCGCGTCGAGGTCGTGCTCCGAGCCGTTCTCGACCTGCATCGTGCCCTCGCTCCCGTCGAGCTCGACCGTGACGGTCAGGCCCTCCAAGGCGTACGTGTAGGTCGCGGTGCCGGGCGCACCCGTGAAGGTCTCGGCGGGCGTCGGGACGGCGGAGGTCGAGGTCTCGCCGCCGGGAGGGGCGGTCGCCGCCGGCGGCTCGTCGTCGCCCGTGCACGCCGCGAACGCGACGAGGGAGACGACGGCGAGCGCGATGGACCGACCGATAGGCTTCATGGGCCGCGGCATGCTACACGACGCATCGCACACGTTCGGATGCGCGACCGCGTTCGAACGCGGAGGGGAAGCAGGATGAGGACGCTCGAGGTTCGACGCCACGCTCAGCGCGATCCCGAGGCCGACCGACTGTCGGAGGAGGGTCGGGCGAGGGCCCAGTCCGTCGGCGCCTCGCTCGCGGGTGGGTACGCGGTCGTGTTCATCTCCCCCGCCCAGCGGGCGGCGGAGACCGTCGCGTGGTTCCTGCGGGGCCTCGGCGAGCAGCTCCCGGCGCACGCCGTCGTTCCGGGCCTCGCGGCCAAGGACAACGACGGCTCGCCGCTCGCGATGGCCGGCGTGCTCTCGGCTTTGCTCGACGCCGTCCCCGAGGACGGCCGCGGCCTCGCGGTCTCGCACACCCCCCTGATCGAGCGCGCGGTGCTCGGGCTCTCGGCCCGGGAGATCGAGCCGCTCGTCGAGTGCGAGGGCGTCCTGCTGTCCAAGACCGAGGACGGGTCACCTGTCGAGATCGAGGAGCTCCGCCTCCCGAGCTGATCCGTGGACCTGTCGATCCCGCTCGCGGCCTTCGGCCTCGGCGTCGCGCTCGGCGCGTCGCCCGGACCGGTCCAGCTCCTGCTGTTCTCCGAGGCCTCGCGTGGCGGCGTCCGTCGCGGGCTGCTCGCGATGGCCGGCGCGAACGCTACCTTCGGCGCTTACATGCTGCTGCTCGCCGCCGGGTTGTCGTCGCTCGAGCCGAGCGAGACGTTCCTGCGGGTCGTGCAGGTGATCGGCGGCGGGTTCCTCGTGTTCCTCGCGGTGGACGCGCTCCGGGAGAACCGCCGTCCCGAGGTCGTCGACGCCTCTCGGCCGCGCCTGCATCCGAGCGTCCGCGGCGCCGTCGCGGTCCTGCTGAACCCCGGCGTCTACGTGTTCCTCGCGACGACGGGGACCGCGGTCGTCGCGAGCGCCGTCGAGGAGGATGGCCGCGGGCTCGCGGTGGTCACGGTCCTCGCGCTCCTTCTCGGAGTGTCGCTCATGGACTCGGCGATGGTCCTGCTCGGCGCCGGGGCGCACCGCGTCAGCGAACGCTTCCTGCGGATCCTGGGCGACGTGCTCGCGGTCGCGCTCGGCGCGCTCGGCGTGTGGCTCATCGTGGCAGGCATCACCGGCTGACGTCGCGTCAGAAGTCGTACGGCGACCACGGCGCCGGGTCCCACCCGAACATCGCGTCGGCCGTGGCGAGCGCACCGCCCGTGCGCTCCTCGACGCGCCCGGCGCGCGCGAGCCCGCGGAAGGAGGTGCCGCCGAGGTAGGCGGCGCCGACGTCGCTCACCGTGCAGGAGAGATCGGGTTCGTCGGTCGTCCCCTCGACGGTCGCGCTCCCGTCCTCGCCGGTCTCCAACGTGTACCGCCCCCCGTTCCACGGGCAGAAGAGGTCGGCGACCTCGAGCACGACCCGGCCGGCGGCGGTGTACCGCCTCGCGCCGAGCGCGCCCGCGACGTCGACGAGCCGCACCCACAGGTTGTCGGACATCCGCGCGCGCAGGCGTTTCGGCTCCCGGATCAGGTGGAACAGCGGCTCGTCGATGGGGCGGTTCGATGCCTCGACCTTGGCGACCAGGTCCAGGTCGAGCACGTACCGCCAGAGATCGGCGTAGGCCCCCGGGTTCGTCGCGGCGAGCTCGCGAACGTCGAGCGTGGATTCCGAGAAGCCCTGCGGCCACTCGTGCGCCACCTTGTACGCGACGAAGCCGTCGACGCCCGAGGCTCCCTCGTGGAGCGCGAACATCGTCGGCCGGAGCTTCTCGGCGCCGTGCTCGTGGCCGAGCACGTAGGTGAGCCGCCGCTCGTCGAGATGCACCATGCCCGGGATCTCGAGCCGGGTCGCCTCGTGGACGGCGAGCATCTCCTTGATCGCGCGGTCGCGTTCGACGAGCCGCATCTCGCCGGAGGGGGCGTACCCGCGGACGAACGCCGAGCGGGCCGTCCCCACGTGCATCGACAGCCCGATCGTCCCGATCCCGTACCCGAAGCGCCCGTAGATCCCGCCCTCCGACGCGTACAGCACGGACAGGAGCTCGCCGCGCTTGCGCGCGTCGTCGAGCTGCCGGCGCATCAGCTGCGCCGCGATGCCCCGGCGCCGATGCGTGGGCAGCACGCCAACGAGCGTCGGGAACCCGACGACCGTCTGCCCGCCCGGGATCGTCATCGGCATCGTGAACGCGCCCGCGGTGCCGACGATGTCCGGCCCGTCGAACGCGGCCAAGCACCGGGCGGGCTCGGCGAGCGACCGCTCGCGTTCGATCTCGGCCTCGTCGGTCGCCTCGCTCGAGGCGGCCTCCGCCGCCAGGATGAACGGGACGAGCTCGTGCTCGGAGATCGCGCGGATCTGCACTTCCATGCGCCGAGCTTACGAGGCCGGCGACGGGGCCAGCAGGTCGGTGCTCACGGGTTCGCGCGGCGACCGTTCGGGCCACGCGACGAGGAACGACTCGGTCCCGAGCAGGCCGGGCCACAGGTCGAACGGCACGTCCTCCATCTCGGCCTGCGTCCGGTGGCACCGGAGCGCCTCGAGCTTCCGCTCGTAGGCGGCCGAACAGTCCACGCGCACCCCGATCCGCTCCTCGGGGACGCCACGCGGCATGAACGGCTGCGTGGAGTCGATCGGTTCGAGCCCGCGCTCGCGCAGTCCCTCGTTCAACCGTTCGAGCGTGCTCGCCGGGATCACCGTGTACAGGAGGATCCCGAACGTGTCGTCCGCGTCCGACGCCCGGGCCTCGTGGAACGCCTCGGTCGCCGCCTCCCCGATCGTGACGTGGTCCGCGTGCCCGGTGATCCCATCGGGGCCGAACGTCACCACGACGTCCGGGCGAGCGCTCCGGAGCGCGGCCGCGATCTCGCCGACGAGCTCCTCGCGCGGCACCTCCGCGAGCCGGCCGTCGGGGTGACGCAGGAAGCGCATGTCTGGTTCGATCCCGAGCGCGCGCCAGGAGGCGACGTCCTCCGCCTCGCGCACGCGCCCCAGGGTCTCGCGCGTGGCGAGCGACGGGTCCGCGATCAGCCCGGCCTCGCCGCTCGTCGCGAGGACCACCGTGACCTCGAGGTCGTCGGCGGCGTGCAGGGCGAGGCTGCCGCCGACGCCGTAGGTGTCGTCGTCCGGATGCGCGAAGACGCAGGCGACGCGCGTCGCGGGGGTCATCCCGCGAGCGGCGGGAGCTCGAGCAGCGGTTCGAGGCCGACGGTGAGGCCCGGACGGCGCATCACGGCGCGGACCGCCATCAGCACGCCGGGCATGAACGACGCGCGGTCCGTCGAGTCGTGGCGGATCGTCAGGGTCTGTCCCTGGCCGCCGAAGATGACCTCCTGGTGCGCCACGAGCCCGGGAAGCCGGACGGAGTGGACGCGGATCCCGTCGACGTCGCCGCCGCGGACGCCCGCGAGCGCCTCGTCGAGCGGACCGCGCCAGTCCTCGGACCGGTCCTCCTGGATCCGGCGCACGGTCGCGATCGCCGTTCCCGAGGGCGCGTCCACCTTCTGGTCGTGGTGCAGCTCGATGATCTCGACGGCGGGGAAGTACCGGGCCGCGAGCGCCGCGAAGCGCTGCATCAGGACGGCGCCGAGGGCGAAGTTCGGCGCGACGACCACGTTGGACTCGTGCCCCTCGTCCGACAGGAGCTTCTCGATCGCCTCGAGGTCCTCCTGCGTGATCCCGGTCGTCCCGGCGACGAGGTGGACGGCGTGCGAGACGCACCACTGCACCGTGTCCATCACGACGTCGGGATGGGTGAAGTCGATCGCGACCTCGACCTCGGCCTCGAGCAGCCGGTCGAGCTCGTCGGAGACCGGGACGTCGATCTCCGGGTGCCCGATCATGTGGCCGATCGGCTGCCCCAGCTTCGACCGGTCGATCGCGGCGACCAGCCGCATGTCGTCGGCGTCGGCGACCGCCCGGCAGACCATGAGGCCCATCCGGCCGCAGGCGCCGATCACGCCGACCCGGATCACGTCAGTGGGTCTCTGCCCGAGAAGGGTCCGAGCACCGTCACGGTCATCGGCTGCGAGAGTACCCGCTCGGCCGCGCGGCGCGCGTCGTCGGGCGTGACCGCCCCGATCCGTGAGATGAGCTGGTTCATCGTGAGCGTCTCGCCGTGGCCGATCTCCGAACGCCCGAGCCGCGACATGCGTCCGCCCGGGTCCTCGAGCGAGAGGACCAGCGACCCCTTGACGTGCCCCTTGGCGCGTTCGAACTCGTCGTCCTGCAGCCCCTTCTCCGCGACGTCCTCGATCTCGCCGCGCATGATCGACAGGACCTCCTTCGCGCGCGCGGGGGTCGTGCCGGCGTACGCGCCGAACAAGCCGGCCTCCGCGTACATCGAGTGGTACGAGTACACGCTGTAGGCGAGCCCCCGCTTCTCGCGGATCTCCTGGAACAGGCGCGAGGAGAGCCCACCGCCGATCGCGTTGTTCACGACGCCGAACGCGAACCGGTCCGGGTCGACCCGCGAGAGCCCGCTCGTGCCGATGCAGATGTGCGCCTGCTCGGTCTTGCGCCGCTTCACGAGCGAGCGCCCGGAGGCGACGGGCACGTCGCCGTGCTGTCGCAGGCTCCAGGCGCTCGGCCCTTCCGCACGCACGGATCCCGGCTCCATGTGCTCGCCGACGAGGTCGAGGAGCGTGTCGTGCTGCAGGTTGCCCGCCGCCACCACCACGACGTTCTCCGGCACGTAGTGGCGCCGGTAGAAGCGTCGGACCTGGTCGCGCGACGCGCCCTCGATGCTCTCCCGGGTCCCGAGGATCGGCCGGCCGAGCGGGTGACCCGGCCACAGCGTCTCGGTGAACAGGTCGTGCACGAGATCCCCGGGGTCGTCCTCGTGCTGGTTGATCTCCTCGAGGATCACCTGGCGCTCCGCGTCCACGTCGGCGGCGCGCAGGACCGAGTGCTCCAACATGTCGGACAGGTGCTCGACCGCCATCGGCAGGTCCCGGTCGCGAACCCGAGCGTAGAAGCTCGTGTTCTCCTTGGCGGTGAACGCGTTCACCTCGCCGCCGACGGCATCGAAGGCCTCGGCGATGTCGCGCGCGCTCCTGGTCTTCGTGCCCTTGAACAGCAGGTGCTCGAGGAAGTGGCTCGAGCCGGAGATCCGGGGCGGTTCGTCCCTCGAGCCGGCGAGCACCCAGAAGCCGAGCGCCACCGAGCGGACGCTCGGCATCCGCTCGGTGATGACGCGCAGCCCCGAGGTGAACTCGGTGCGCCGGATCGGCATGGAGCTACGCGGGGTCGCCGGACCCCGAGTCGCCGTCGCGCGGGCCGCGGTCCCGGTTGCGGTCCCGGTCACGGTCGCGCGGACGACGCTCGCGGTCGCGGGGACGGCGGTCCCGGTCGCGGTCGCGGTCGCGCCGAGGCGGTCGGTCCTGGGCCTCGACCTCCGCGCCCTCGGGGATCGCCCACTCCTCGCCGACCGGCCGGAGCGAGATCTTCCCGCGGTCGTCGATGTCCTGGACCTCGACCTCGATCGTGTCGCCGACCTTGACCGCGTCCTCGACGTTGGCGATCCGCTTGCCCTTGCCGAGCTTGGAGATGTGGATCAGCCCGTCGCGGCCGGGCACGAGGTTCACGAACGCGCCGAACGTCGTCGTGTTCACGACGGTGCCGGTGAAGGTCTCGCCGACCGTGATCGGCCGCGGGTTGGCGATCTCGTCGATGATCCTGGCTGCCTCGTCGGCACCACCGGCCTCTCGGGCGCCGATGAAGACCGTCCCGTCGTCCTGGATGTCGATGTCGGCACCCGTGAGGGCCACGATCTCGTTGATCTTCTTGCCCTTCGGCCCGATCACCTCGCCGATCTTGTCCACGGGGATCTTGAGCGTGAGGATCCGCGGCGCCTTCGGGTTCACCTCGGTGCGCGGCTCGCCGATCGCGGCGACCATCACGTCGAGGATCTGCAGGCGGGCGTCCTTGGCCTGCTCGAGCGCCCCGGCCAGGACCTCGCCCGGCAGGCCCGTCACCTTCATGTCGAGCTGGATCGCCGTCACGAAGTCCTTGGTCCCGGCGACCTTGAAGTCCATGTCGCCGAGCGCGTCCTCCGCGCCGAGGATGTCCGTAAGCGTCACGTACGTGTCGCCCTCGGCGATCATCCCCATCGCGATGCCCGCGACCGGCGCCTTGAGCGGCACGCCGGCGTCCATGAGCGACAGCGTGGACGCGCACGCGCTCGCCATCGAGGTGGAGCCGTTCGAACCGAGGACGTCGGAGACGAGGCGGAGCGTGTAGGGGAACTCCTCCTCCTGCGGCACCACCGGCACGAGCGCCCGCTCGGCGAGCGCGCCGTGGCCGATCTCGCGGCGGCGGGGCGAGCCGATCCGACCCACCTCGCCGGTGGAGAACGGCGGGAAGTTGTAGTGGTGGATGTAGCGCTTCGTTTCCTCGGGGTCGAGCGTGTCGATCATCTGGGTCATCCGGAGCATCCCGAGCGTCGTGACGTTCAGCACCTGCGTCTCGCCGCGCTGGAACAGGCTCGAGCCGTGGGCGCGCGGCACGAGCCCGACCTCGGCCGAAAGCGCCCGGATGTCGCGCGGCCCGCGGCCGTCCAGCCGCACGCCGTGCTCGATCACGCGCGCACGCATCACCTTCTTCTGCAGGTCCTTCCAGGCCGGGGAGATCTCGACCTTGCGCGCCGCGAAGGTGTCTTCGCCCCAGCTCTCGAGCAGGTGACCCTTGAGCTGCTCCTTGATGTCCTCGAGAGTCGCCTCGCGCTCTGCCTTGTCGGGCACCATCGCGGTCTCGAGCCGCTCCTTGGCGAACCCCTCGACGATCGTCCACGTGTCCTCGCCATACAGCGGCCGAGGCTCGAACGGCTTGGGCTTCACGTCCGCCTTCGCGACGACCTCGAGCTGGAACTCGATCAGCTCGTCGATCGCGCGCTTGGCGACCTCGAGACCCTCGGCGACCACCTGCTCGGTCGGCGCCGCGCCGCGGCCGGCGTCGAGCAGCGACCACGTGTTGTCCGGCGCCTCGCCCTCGATCATCAGGATGTCGATCTGCCCGGCGTCGTTGCGGCGGCCGGCGACCACGATGTCGAAGGTGGCCTCCTCGACATCCTCGAACGTCGGGTTGATCGTCCACGTGCCGTCGATCAGGCCGAGCCGGACGGCGCCCACCGGCCCCTCGAACGGGATCCCCGAGAGCATCGTGGCCAGGCTCGCGGCGTTCATCCCGGGCATGTCGTACGGGTTGGCCATGTCGGCCGAGAGCACGGTGATCACGACCTGCACCTCGTCGCGGTATCCGTCCTTGAAGCTCGGGCGCATCGGACGGTCGGTGAGGCGGGCCGTGAGGATCGCGGTCTCGGACGGGCGACCCTCGCGGCGGAAGAAGCCGCCGGGGATCTTGCCCGCCGCGTACATCCGCTCCTCGACGTCGATCGTGAGCGGGAAGAAGTCGATCCCCTCTCGGGGGTCGGCGGTGGTGCAGGTGGCGAGCACCTGCGTCTCGCCGAGGGTGACGACGCACGAACCGTCCGCCTGCTTGGCGAGCCTGCCGGTCTCGAACGTCAGGGTGTTGTTCCCGATCTGTCGGGAAAGGGTGATGGCCATCGGCCGGTCCTCCTTGGGAAACGGGCGCGGCGAAGCGCGCGGTCGAGGAGGTGGGTCCCGGCCGGTTGTCAGTGGTGAACCGCCGATCGGGGCCGATCCATCCGGATCGGCGATCGGAGGCTCGCAACTGAGAACCGACCGCTGGAGACACCCGCCTCCGGGGTTCGGTCAGTGGTCCGTTCGCATCCCCCCTAAAGGAGAGGCGCCCCACCGGGCGCCCGCTCGCTCCCCTAGCGGCGAAGACCCAGCTTCGCCACGATGTCGCGGTATCGCTCGATGTCCTCGCGTCTGAGGTACTCGAGCAGCCGGCGGCGCCGGCCGACCAGCATCAACAGGCCTCGCCGGGAGGCGTGGTCCGTCTTGTGGGCCTTCAGATGATCGGTGAGGTCGGCGATACGCTTGCTGAGCACCGCGATCTGGACCTCGGCCGAGCCGGTGTCACTGTCGGACCTCCGGTGCTCGGCGATGATCTCCGACTTCTGGGTCGTGGTCAGCGCCATTGGATGCGCCCAGGCTACCAGACGAGCCCGGCGTAACCGCAGGTCAGGCTGCGGATCGCGCGCTCGCGCCGGTCAGCCCGCCGAGCCGCCGACGGGGGCGGTGACGAGCACGTCGTCGAAGGCCGCCTCCATCGGGCCTCGGCGCGCCTCGGCCCGCACGCCGATCGTCCCGCTCGCGAAGGGCTGGATGGAGTCGATCACGGTGTTCACCGGGATCCCGTTCACGAACATCCGGAGCATCACGCCGCCGCCGGGCGCGTCGAACTAGCTACCGAGCCGAGGGCGTTGGCCGGTCGGTCTGCGGCGTAGCCGGCCCGAAGCGTCAGTTCAGGACCGGATGGCCGTCGGACACGATCGTGGCCGGCAGGAGCCGGCCGACGAGGTTCCCGTTGGGCCGGACGAGGACGCGGGCGACGGCCGTCATGGATCCCTCGGCCGAGAAGCTCGGCCACACGAAGTTGCCGAGCCCGTAGAAGATGGGCCGTCCCTTGTAGGTGTCCATCGGCTGGAGACGGTGCGCGTGGTGTCCGAAGATCGCGTCGGCCCCCGCGTCGATCATCCGGCGGGCCTTCTCGACCTGGTAGTCGCGCGGCTGTGTGTCGAGCTCGACGCCCCAGTGGATCACGACGATCACGAGGTCGGCGCGCTCCTCCGCCTCCTCGATCGATCCCAGGGCCCGCGAAAAGTCGTGACCGACCGCCGTGCCGATCTCCTCGCCGACCGCGACCTGGGTGTCGGGATCGATCACCTCGCCGACCCCGACCAGGCCGATCTTCCACCCGTTCACGTCCACGTACCGCGGGGCGTCCGCCTCCTCTTGCGACGCCCCCGCGCCGATCGGGACGATGCCCGCCCGACGCATGTTGCGGACCGAGTCGATGAGCCCTTCGGGACCCTGGTCGAACCCGTGGTTGTTCGCGAGGCTCGCCACCTCGATGCCCGCGTCGGCCGCCGCGTCGAGGGCGCCCGGATCGCACCGGAACACGAACGTCTTGGCAAGCGGGGCCACGATGTTGGTGGACGGGCACTCGTGGTTGATCACGGTGAGGTCGTCGCGGCGAAACAGGCCGTTCAACCCGCTCCAGGCCCACCCGTAGCCGTTGGTCCGGAGTGCCGGGATGTGGCTCGGGTCCAGGCTCACGTCGCCGGTCCCGTGGATCACGAGCCGCTCCCTCGGCTCCTCGGGCGGCGACGGGCTCGGCTGGGGCGTCTCGCCCGGGCCCTCGATCGCGGGCGCGTCCGAGGTCCCGGCGGCCCGCTCCGAGCTCACGGGTTCGTCCTCGCCCCCGTCCCGTCCCACGAGGTAGGCAGCTGCCGCGACCGCGATCGCGAGGGCGACGAGCACCAGGGCGTACGGGATCCGCGCGCGACGCGCGCGCCGTGCCGTCATCGCACCCGTCTCCTCCTCATGCCTCGTCCGCCTCGTCCACCACGATCTCGCGCGTGCGTCGCACGTCCTCGGCGATCGCTTCGGAAAGCGCGTCGGGCGTCTCGAACCGCTCCTCGTCGCGAAGGTACGACCAGAACTCCACCGCGAGATCACTGCCCACGAGGTCGCCGTCGAAGTCGAGCAGGTACGACTCCACGTGCAGCGGTTCGGTTCCGAACGTGGGGTTCGTCCCCACGCTGATCGCGGCGACATGCGCGCCGTCCCCCACCAGGGCCCGCCCCGCGTAGATGCCGCGACCGGGCAGCAGCAGGCGCGGCCAGGTTCGGAGGTTCGCGGTGGGGAACCCGAGGTCGTGCCCCCGCCCGGCGCCGGTCACGACGGTCCCGTCCAGCACGAACCGGCGCCCGAGCGCGCGGCGCGGCCAATCGAGATCGCCCTCGGCCAGCGCCTCTCGGATCGACGAGGAGGACACCGGGCGTCCGTCGAGCTCGAGCAGACCGACGCGCTCGGCCGAGAACCCGTGGGCCGGGCCCCGCTCCATGAGCAGCTCGACGGTGCCGGCGGCGCGGTGGCCGAACGTGAAGTTCGCCCCCATCACGCAGTGGACCGCATGGAGACCGCCGGCGAGAACGTCCGCGATGAAGTCGTCCGCGCTGCGACGGCTGAACGCCGGGGTGAACTCGAGGACCACGAGCACGTCGATGCCCGCCCGCTCGATCAGCGCCGCCTTCCGGTCGACCGTCGTCAGGAGCCGCGGCTCGGAGCCGGGGGCCAGCACCTCTCGCGGATGGCGGTCGAACGTGACCGCGACGGCCGGGACGCCGCGCTCGCGCGCCGCCTTCGTCGTGCGGTCGAGGACCGTCCGGTGGCCGAGGTGCACGCCGTCGAAGAAGCCAACCGTGACCACGGTCCGCTCGGCGCCGAGGGGCAGGAGGTCGAGGCCGTGCAGGCGTTCCATGGCACGGCAGGGTAGCGAACGCGCCCGTGCTACCCGAGCAGGGACGCGGCGTGATCGGGCACGTACGTGTACTGCTCGCGCGGCGGGCGCACGTACCCCTCGTCGCGCTGGCGCTGCGGCACCTCGATCGCCTTCGTGCGCCGTTCCTCGTACGGGATCATCGAGAGCAGGTGGGCGATGCAGTTCAGGCGCGCCCTCCGCTTGTCGTCCGCCTCCACGACGTGCCACGGCGCCTCCGGGACGTCGGTGTGCACGAACATCTCGTCCTTGGCACGCGAGAAGTCCACCCAATGGGTCCGGGAGAGCAGGTCGGTGTCCGAGAGCTTCCATCGCCGCATCGGGTCGTCGATCCGGGAGCGGAAGCGCCTCTCCTGCTCCTCGTCCGAGACCGAGAACCAGTACTTCA
Organism: Actinomycetota bacterium; assembly: GCA_036280655.1. Lineage (GTDB taxonomy): Bacteria > Actinomycetota > UBA4738 > UBA4738 > HRBIN12 > DASSJM01. The sequence goes on along the minus strand of DASUQI010000065.1, from coordinate 4,646 downwards.
CCAGCACGATGCCGTCCTCGGCGAGCAGCCGCTCGAAGATCGGCACCTGGCGGAGGAACCGCCGGTGCTCCTCCGGCGTGCAGAACCCGAGCACCTTCTCCACACCGGCGCGGTTGTACCAGCTGCGATCGAACAGCACGATCTCGCCCGCCGAGGGGAGGTTCGCGATGTAGCGCTGGAAGTACCACTGCGTCCGCTCGCGTTCGGTCGGCTTGGGCAGCGCCGCGATGCGCGTCACGCGCGGGTTCATGTACTGGGTGATCCGCTTGATCGTGCCGCCCTTGCCGGCGGCGTCGCGCCCCTCGAAGATCACCACGATGCGGGCGCCGGTCGCGGCGACCCAGTCCTCCATCTTCTCGAGCTCCTCCTGGAGTCGGCGGAGCTCCTTCTCGTAGGCCTTCTTCGGGAGCTTGCTCGGGCGATCCTCCGCGTCTCGGTGCTTGGAGCCCTTGCCCGAGTCCTTGCGGCGCGCGTGGTCGGTGTCCGTGGCCATCGATGCCCCTCGCGATCGACGCTCCCGGGCATCTTCCCACGACCGGCGGCGCTTCCCATAGGCTCGACCCGTGAGGAGGACCCGGACCGTGCTCGCGTCGCTCCTGGTGTGCCTGGTCGTCGTCGCGTGCGAGCAGACGCCGAGGACCGACCGCAGCGCCCTGACCGACGGGGCGGTGACCGTCGGGTCCTTCAACTTCCCGGAGAGCGTGCTCCTCGCCGAGCTCTACGCGCAGGCGATGGAGGCGGCGGGCTATCGGGTCGAACGAGAGCTGGGCCTCGGCACGCGCGAGCTCGTGATCCCGGCGCTCGCCGACGGGCTCATCGAGTTCGTCCCGGAGTACACGGGGTCCGGCCTCGACTTCCTGGCCGGCGCCGGAGCGGCGACCGGCGACCCGGATCTCACCTACCGCGCCCTCGCGCAGCACCTGCAGCCGCTTCGGGTCGTCGTCCTCGACGCGTCCGAGGCCCAGGACCAGAACGGCTTCGCGGTCACCGCTGAGACCGCGGGGCGGTTCGGCCTCGAGACCCTCAGCGACCTCGCGGCCGTATCGTCGCAGCTGACCTTCGGCGGCCCCCCGGAGTGTCACGACCGCCCGCGCTGCATCCCGGGGCTCGAGGACACGTACGGCATCACGTTCGACGAGGTGGTCGAGCTCGACAGTGGTGGGCCCCTCACCGTCTCGGCGCTGCTCCAGGGGACGATCGACGTGGCCCTGCTGTTCACGACCGACGGCGAGATCGACCAGAACGGCTTCGTGCTGTTGGAGGACGACCGCCGGCTGCAACCGGTCGAACACGTCACGCCCGTGATCCGGGCGGAGACGGTGTCGCGGCTCGGACCGGGCATCGAGCAGGTCGTGAACGAGGTCTCCGCGGCGCTCACCACCAAGGCGCTCCGGAGCCTGAACGCCGAGGTCGCGCTCGGCGAGGACCCGGCCGGCGTCGCGGCGTCGTGGCTCGCCGCGAACGGCCTCGTCGAGGACCACGGGTAAGGTCGGCGGTCGATGGACACGTCGAAGCGCTCGGCCGATCTGGAACCGGGGATCGGTGCCCTGCCGGAGCCGCCGGGCAAGCGCCGTCGCCCGTCGGGCGAAGCCCCGGCACTGCCTCGGAAGCTCGGCCGATCGGGAAAGTTCTGGCTGCTATTGGTCGGCTACTTCGTCTTCGCGTTCGCCGGCTTCCTGATCTTCCCGAGCCTCGAGGGCGTCCTCGAACGCCTCGATCACGCGCGCCAGACCTGGGTCACGAACCTCCGAACCCCGGGCCGGACCGACGCGATGCTCGTGGTCAACACGTTGGCTTCCACCTGGACGATCCGGGTCCTGCGGTGGGCGATCATCCTCGTCCTGGTCGTTTTCCGCCGGTGGCGGCACCTGTTGGTTTTCATCGGCGCGATCTTCACGGTCGAGGCGATCGCGTACTTCACCTCGACGATCATCGAGCGGCCGAGGCCCTTCGGGATCCCGATCCTCGTCGGCTGGCAGGGCTACTCGATGCCGTCGAGGCCCGCGGCCGGCCTTGCGGTCACGCTGGTCGGGGCCGCCTACGCGATCATCGTCGCCGGTAGGTCGCGGTTCGCCGCCAAGTGGGTCATCGGCGTCGTGCTCGGGGTCGTGGTCCTCGCCCGCGTCTACCTTGGCGTCGACCATCCCACCGACGCCGGCGCCGGGGCCGTGTTCGGCGTCGCAGTCGCCGTGGGCATGTTCCGCTGGTTCACGCCGAACGACGTCTTCCCGGTCTCCTATCGCAGGGCGAAGGCCGCGCACCTCGACGTGGGCGGCCGCCGGGGGGAGGCGATCGTATCCGCGGTACGGGACCAGCTCGGCCTGAACGTCCAAGGCGTCAAACCCGTGGGCCTCGAGGGCTCGGGCGGTTCGACGCCGCTGCGGATCGAGGTCGAAGTCACCGACGAACATCCGAACAGGTACCTGTTCGCCAAGCTGTACGCGAAGAGCCACGTGCGCGCCGACCGCTGGTACAAGCTCGGCCGGACGATCCTGTACGGAGCCCTCGAGGACGAGACCCCGTTCCAGTCGGTGCGACGGTTCGTCGAGTACGAGGACTACGCGCTCCGCCTGCTCTACGAGCTCGGCGCGCCCACCCCGCGACCGTACGGCGTCGTCGAGATCACCCCCGAACGCGAGTACATGATCGTGATGGAGTTCTTCGACGGCGCCGTCGAGATCGGCGAGGCCGAGATCGACGACGGCGTCATCGACCAGGGGTTCGCGCTCGTCCGGCAGCTATGGGAGGCGGGGCTCGCCCACCGGGACGTGAAGCCGGCGAACCTGATGGTGCGGGACGGCGAGCTGAAGCTGATCGACGTCTTCTTCGTCCAGGTCCGGCCGTCGCCGTGGCGCCAGGCGGTGGACCTCGCGCACATGATGCTCGTGCTCGCGCTCCGCAGCGACGCCGAGCGGGTGTACGCGCGGGCGCTCCACTACTTCAGCGAAGACGAGGTCGCCGAGGCGTTCGCCGCCGCCCGCGGCGTCGCGAGCCCCACACAGCTCCGTACCGAGCTGAAGGCCGACGGCCGGGACCTGCTCCGCCGGTTCCGCGAGCTGGCCCCGGCTCGCGAGCCCGTCGCGATCCAGCGATGGAGCCTTCGACGCGTGGTGCTGACGCTCGGTGTCGTGTTCGGCGCCCTGTTCGTCCTCCTGCTGCTCGTCAACAACTGGGCGGTGTTCGCATGAGCATGAGCACGACCTCGCGACGGACGCTGGGGTCGGTCGCGGCGTTCCTGCTCGCCGCGGGTCTCCTCGCCGGCTGCACGATCTCCCCCGGGAGGTCCTCGGAAGTGGACTGCCCGGTGGAGGAGAGCGAGCTGCTGCTGCTCGCCGCGCAGGCCGTCCCCAGCGCCACCCTGCTCCCCTGTGTCGTGGCGTTCCCGGCCGGTTGGTGGTACGGCGGCTCCGACGTGCGTCGGGAGAACGCTCGCTTCTGGCTCACCTCCGACCGCGCCGGGTTCCACGCCGTCGAGGTCTCGCTCACGCGCTCGTGCCGGACGATCGGGGCCCTCGACATGACGGCCTCGACCCGCGAGGTGGGCGTCGAGGAGTTCGTCCGTACCTACGACCTCGACCCCTACATGGCCGATCGCTACTTCGTGTTCCCCGGTGGCTGCGTGACGTACCGGTACCGGTTCGCCGCCGGCGCGTTGACGACGCTCGCGCTCGAGGTCGACCAGGCCGTCACGTTCGGGCCCCGCACCGCGCTCGTCGAGCTCGTCGAGGACGACCTCGGCCTCACACTGTGCGGGGCGGGCGCCCCGCCCTGCGTCGACGGGGGCTGAGGTGCTGACCGACCACCGCCGGGCGATCTGGGTGTCCGTCGGCCTGCTCGCGGCGCTCGTGTTCGTGTTCGTCGCCGTGGGCCGTCACCCGGAGGACGCGGCCCCCGCCACGACGCTCCGGTTCATCGGCCAGTGGGACCAGGGCGTCTACGAGGCGATGATCGACATCCGCAACGCCCCGCTCACCGCGCTCGCGCTCGTGCTGAACGTCCTCGGCGGCGGGGTCGTGACGATCCCGCTGCGGGCGCTCGTGGCGATCTGGCTCGGCCTGCAGCGGCGCTGGCGAGCGTTCTCGACGTGGGTGCTGACGTGGATCGTGGCCGAGCTCATCACGGCGATGGCGAAGGGGTTCTTCCACCGAGGGCGCCCGCCCGTGAGCCTCGTCGAGACCGTCGGGTACTCGTTCCCTTCCGGTCACGCGGTCGCGGGGGCCGCGACGGCGGTCGCCCTCGTGCTCGTCCTGCTGCCGCCGGGACCGGAACGGCGCCGATGGGAGCTCGCCGCCGTCGCATTCGCGTTCGTCATGGCGTTCTCACGCGTGTACCTGCGCGCGCACTGGCTCTCCGACGTCGCGGCGGGCGTGCTCCTGGGCGCCGGGGTTGCACTCGGGTGCGCGGGGCTGGTCACCGAGGTGCGCGACCTGTTCCTGCCCCGTCGCTCCCCCGCCGATCAGCCGGCCTCGACGGGCACCCTCTCCTAGCCGGGCCCCAGGATCACCTCCGGCTTGGCGCGCGGACCGTCGTCACGGTACACGCCGATCAGGCGCCCCTCCGGGTCGAACACCGCGTGCGGACCCTCGACGCCCGCCGGGGCGAGCACCCGGCCGTGGGGGGGGGGCCGGGCCGCCGCGCCCACGAGC
>DASUQI010000064.1:0-16864 GCA_036280655.1 Actinomycetota bacterium | reverse complement strand
GCGCCCTCTCGATCATGGTGCGCCGCTATTACAGCGGAGTCGCCGGGGCCGCCGTCGCCGCCACGCTCCGCTCGCGGGTCTCCGACCGCTACCGCGAGCTCTCCTTCGACTACCACCGGACGACCCCCACGGGAGAGTTGCTCTCGCATATGGAGGCCGACGTCGAGGCGGCGGTCGACGTGTACTACCCGGTCCCGTTCTCCGTCGGGGCGCTGTTCCTCGCGCTGTTCGCGCTCGCGGCGCTCGTCGTCGCGGATCCGTACCTCGCGGCGATCGGGCTCGTGATCGTGCCGGTCACGATCGTCATGAACCGTTCCTTCGCCGGCCGGATGGAGGAGCCGGCGCAGCGCGGGCTTCGGCACGTCGCCGAACTCTCGGCCGTCGCGCACGAGTCGATCGACGGCGCGCTGATCGTGAAGACGCTCGGCCGCGAACCGGCGGAGACGGATCGCCTGCGCGTTCGCGCCGAGGCCCTGCGGGACGCCCGGATCGAGGCCGGATACCTGCGCGCCGCGTTCGAGCCCGCGCTCGAGGCCACGCCGTCGATCGCGGTCGTGGTGATGCTCGCGGTCGGGTCGTGGCGCGTCTCGACGGGCTCGATCACGCTCGGCACACTCATCGCCACGGTGACGCTGTTCGGCCTGCTCGCGTGGCCGATGCGGTTCGTCGGCTGGATCCTGGCGCAGCTCCCCCGGGCGGTCACCGCGCACGAACGCATCGAGGGCGTCCTAGAGCATCCGGTCCGCGTCCGCCCGCCCCACCACCCCGTGACGCTCCCCGACGCGCCGCTCGGCGTCGTGGTCGACGAGGTGAGCTATGCCTTCGACGGGTTCCAGGTGCTCGATGGCGTGAGCTTCGAGGTGCGACCGAACGAGGCCGTGGCGCTCGTCGGGTCCACCGGGGTCGGCAAGTCCACGCTCGCGCAGCTCCTCGTGCGCCTGGACGATCCCGCCCACGGCTCGATCTCGTTCGGAGGCATCGACCTGCGCCGAGCCGAACCCGCTTCGCTCCGGCGGGCGGTTGCGATCGTGTTCCAGGAGAGCTTCCTGTTCGCCACCTCGGTCGGCGAGAACATCTCGCTCGACGCCGAGGCGAGCCGGGATGAGGTCGAGCAGGCGGCGCGGATCGCGCGCGCCGACGATTTCATCCGTGGCCTGCCGGACGGCTACGACACCGTCGTCGGCGAGCGCGGGCACACGCTCTCGGGCGGTGAGCGCCAACGCGTCGCGCTCGCCCGCGCGCTCGTCCGACGCCCGAGGGTGATGATCCTCGACGACGCGACGAGCGCCGTCGACCCGGCGATCGAGGCGGAGATCCTCGAGGGCCTCCGTCGCGAGATCGACACGACCCTGATCGTGATCGCGTACCGCCTACCGACGATCCGTCTCGCCGACCGCGTGCTGTTCCTCGAGGACGGGCACCTCCGGGCGGCCGGCGCCCACGAGCACCTGCTCGAGTCCGAGCGCGGGTACGCGAGCATGGTCCGGGCGTACGAACGGCGGACACCGTGAGCACCCCCACGGACGAACGCTCCGAGCTCGCCGAGGGCGCGCTCGTCCCCGCCCATCTCCGCGGGGCTCGTCAGGTGCTCGTGCGTGGGCTGACCGAGAGCCCGGAGCTGCGGACCGGCCTCGCGTTCACCGCGGTGATCTCGCTCGCCGAGGCGTCGGCCGCCCTCATCGTGCCGATCCTGATCCAGCAGATCTTCGACCACGGGTTCACCGGTGGGTTCCGGCCGGGGTTCGTGTTCACGATCTGCGCGATCGGCCTGGCGGTGCTGATCGTCGGGTATCTCGCCGGCTGGGCCGCCGCCCGTCGCCTCACCCGCGCGTCCGAGACGGCGCTCACGACGCTCCGGGTGCGGACGTTCGCCCACATCCACCGGCTCTCGCTCGCCGAGCAGAGCCGCGAGCGGCGCGGGGTCTTCGTGGCCAGGGTCACCGCCGACATCGACACCCTGTCGAAGTTCACGGAGTGGGGCGGCATCGCCTGGATCGTCGCCGTCGCCCAGATCCTCGGCGCCCTCGTGTTGATGCTGCTCTACTCCTGGCAGCTGACGATCCCGGTGGTGCTCCTCGTGATCCCGCTCCTCGCGATCGTGCTACGGATGCAGACGGCGCTCTCGGCGGCCTACGACCTCGTCCGCACGCGGGTCGGCGAGATGCTGTCCGAGGTCTCGGAGAGCGTGATGGGCGCGGGCGTCGTGCGCGCGTACGGGCTCGACGAGCAGACGGACGTGCGCGTGAAGCGCTCGATCCACCGGCGGTACCACGCGCAGGTGCACGCCCACTTCCGCGCGGCCACGATGTTCCCGATCGCCGTGGTCTTCTGGGGGATCGCGCTATCCGTCATCGTGATCGTCGGGACCACATTCGGTCCCGAGTGGGGACTGACGTTCGGACGGACCGCCGCATTCCTGTTCCTCGCCGACCTCTTCCTGCACCCCTTCGTCGACCTGCCCGAGATCTACTCGCAGACGCAGACCGCGATCTCGGGCTGGCGCAAGGTCCTGGAGGTGCTCGACCAGCCGATCGAGATCGTGGAGCCCTCCCCCGGCGTCGACCTCCCGCACGGCGCCCCCTCGATCTCGGCGGACGGGGTGAGCTACGCCTACGGCCGCGGACGGCCCGTCGTCCGCGACGTCGACGCCGAGATCCCCCCCGGCACGCAGGTGGCGATCGTCGGCGAGACCGGGAGCGGGAAGACAACGTTCGCCAAGCTCCTCGCCCGGCTCGCGGATCCGGTCGAGGGCAACATACTCGTCGGCGGGACCGACCTGCGGGAGATCTCGCCCGCGTCGCGTCGCTCGATGATCCGGATGGTGCCGCAGGACGGCTTCCTGTTCGACGTCACGGTGCGGGACAACGTCCGGGCCGGAAGCGAGGGCGCGACCGACGACGACATCGACGCGACGATCGAGGAGCTCGGCCTGGTCGACTGGGTCGCCTCGCTCCCGGACGGGCTCGACACGCGCGTGGGCGAGCGCGGCGACGCGCTCTCGGTCGGCGAGCGACAGCTCGTGTCGCTCGCGCGGGCCAGGATCGGCGACCCCGGCCTGCTGATCCTCGACGAGGCGACGAGCGCCGTGGACCCCGCCACCGAGCGCCGGGTCTCGGAGGCGCTGCGCAGGGTCTCCGCAGGGCGGACCACCGTCACGATCGCGCACCGCCTGTCGACCGCGGAGGCCGCGGACGTCATCCTCGTGTTCGACGGCGGCCGGGTGGTCGAACGCGGGACGCACTCGGAGCTCGTGGCGGGCGACGGCGTGTACGCGCGGCTGCACCAGAGCTGGCTCGGCACCGCGAGGACCGGCGTCGCGTAGGGATACGGAGGAGGCGGGCATGGAGTATCGAGGGCTCGGCGGGACCGGCCTGCGGGTGAGCACCCACTGCCTGGGCGCGATGATGTTCGGCGCCTGGGGCAACACCGACGTCGAGGAGTGCGTGCGGATGGTGCACGCGGCGATCGACGCGGGGGTCAACTTCATCGACACCGCCGACGTCTACTCGAACGGCGAGTCCGAAGAGATCGTCGGCAAGGCGCTGGTCGGCCATCGCGACGACGTCGTCCTCGCCACGAAGGTCCACGGCGGGATGGGGCCGGGACCGAACGACTGGGGGAACTCGCGGGTCTGGATCGCGCGCGAGGTGGAGGAGAGCCTCCGGCGCCTGGGGACCGACCGCATCGACCTGTACCAGATCCACCGTCCGGAGCAGTGGACCGACGTCGAGGAGACCCTCGGCGCCCTCACCGATCTCCAGCGCCAGGGCAAGGTCCGGTACTTCGGCTCCTCGACGTTCCCGGGGTGGCAGGTCGTCGAGGCACAGTGGGTCGCCGAGCGCCGCGGGCTGTCCCGCTTCCGGACGGAGCAGCCGCCCTACTCGATCTTCGTGCGGTCCATCGAGCACGACGTCCTGCCGGTCGCGCAGCGGTACGGCATGGGCGTGCTCGTCTGGAGCCCGCTGAACCGCGGCTGGCTCGCCGGCCGCTACCGCCGCGGCCATTTCGACCGGTCCCCCGAGTCTCGCGCCGTCCGAGGCGCCCAGCGCGCCGAGTGGCTCGCCCTGCTCTACGACGAGTCACGGCCGGAGGTCCAGCGCAAGCTCGACGTCGTCGAGGAGCTCGCGGGCCTCGCCGAGCGGGCGGGCACCACGCTCCCCCGCCTCGCGATCGCGTTCGTGCTCGCCCACCCGGCGGTCACCTCGGCGATCATCGGGCCGCGCACGACGGAGCAGCTCGAGGACCTGCTGGATTCCGCGGCCCTCCGGCTTGACGACGAGACGCTCGACGCGATCGACGCGCTCGTCCCGCCGGGAACGATGGTCGACGAGCGCGATCGCGGGTTCGATCCCTGGTGGTTCGGTGCCGAGGCTCGACGGGCGCGTCGAGCATGATCTCGCTGCACGAGGGACGGGCCCGCCTCAGCCTCGACGGTCCCTGGCGGTATCGGGCGGAAGGCGACGAGCCGGGCGAGTCGCTGGGCTACGCGCGGGCGGGGTTCGACGACGCCGCCTGGCCCGAGATGCGGCTGCCCACGAACTGGTACCGGACCGAGGTCGGCGACTTCTTCGGGACGATCTGGTTCCGCAGGGAATTCCGGGTGCCCGAGGCGCTCCGCGGGCAGCGGCTGTTCCTCCGGTTCGGCGCGGTCGACTACCTCGCCGACGTCTGGCTGAACGGCGAGTACCTCGGGCACCACGAGGGGATGTTCAACCCGTTCGAGTTCGACGTCACCGACCGCCTCGACCTCGACGGGACGAACTTCGTGGCGGTGAAGGACGGCGCGCCGAGGGACGAGACCGAGTACGTCCAGGTCGACCACTCGGACAACCCGCTCTCGCCGCCGTATCGAACCCATCAGGCGAGGGCGATCACGCAGATCAAGGGCCACATGATCGACGCGATGCACCGGCCCGGCTCGATGAGCTCGTTCCGCTCCGACGGGAACTCCGGCGGCATCTGGGACAGCGTCGAGCTCGTCGCCCGGCCGAGGGTGTACGTCGACCACGTGAAGCTCTTCACGAGGATCGGCATCAGGAAGGACCGGCTCGGCGACGGGCGCGACCGGCCAGACGGCACGGCGCTCGTGAGCGCGGACGTGACCGTACACAACACGACCGGGGACGTGGTCGAGACCGACCTCTTGCTGGAGGTCCGGCCCCACAACTTCGAGGGCGCCGAAACGCACGAGCGCCGCCGGCGGGTCGTCCTCCAGCCCGGGCGTACGACGCACAAGCTCGTCCTCACGATCCGGGACGCCCGGCTATGGTGGACCTGGGACCACGGCGACCCGAACCTCTACACCGCCACCGTGACCGCGCACGGGGACCCGGTCGAGCAGCGGTTCGGCATCAAGGAGCTCGTGCCGGACCCGGCGACCGGCCAGTGGTACCTGAACGGGAAGCGGATCTTCCTCCGCGGCATGCGCTACATCTCGAGCCAGTGGATGAGCGAGGCGAACGAGCGGATGTGGTCCGACGATCTGGCAAAGATGCTGGAGATGGAGATCAACGCGATCCGCATCGGGAGCCACGTCGAGAAGGACGGCTTCTACACGATGTGCGACGAGATGGGGTTCCTCGTCTGGCAGGTGTTCCCGCTCCACTACTGCGTGAGCGACTCGGACGACCTCATCGAACGCGCGAGCGAGATGATCAAGGACATGGGCCTCATGCTCTGCAACCACGCGAGCATCGGCATGTGGTCGGTGTTCAAGGAGCCCGAGGTGTACCTGCTGCCGGACACGCCCAACAACTATCACCGGCTGTGCCCGATCCTGAAGGAGGCGCTCGGCACGGTCGACCCCGTCCGCTGGATCCACCTCGGTGACTACCGGGAGGGCGTCTACAACCTGATGATCGGCTACTGCTGGGACGGCGACACCCACCTCGACGACGTCGAGCTGCCACCGCAGATCGTGGAGTTCGGGGCGGGGTCGATCCCCGTCGAGGAGTCACTGCGGTCGTTCGTCCCGCCGGACAAGCTGTGGCCGCCCGACTGGGACGCGTGGGAGTACCACGGGTTCTTCTACAACCTCGCGTTCGGGTTCGCGAAGGTGGAGATGAAAGACACGCTCGAGGAGTTCATCTCGGCCTACCAGGCCTACGAGGCGCTCGTCGTGAAGGAGCAGATCGAGTACCTGCGTCAGCGCAAGTACCGGCCGATCGCCTCGATGTTCCACTACTACTGGAGCGACCCGTGCCCGATCATGGGGTCGGGCCTGTTCGACTACTACCGGCGGCCGTACGCCGTCTACGAGGCGATGCGCAACGTGTACGGCCGCGTGCTGATCAGCCTCGAGCGCGACGTCACGCCCTACGTGATCGGGCGGGAGAAGGTCTACGAGCGAGGGTCGACGTTGGCCGCGCGGATCTGGGTCACGAATGACCACCCCGACGCGATCGACGGCGCGGAGGTCTCCTGGGAGCTCGCGTCCGCGGACTCGGGCGAGGTCGTGAGCAAGAACGCCTTCACGAGGGCGCTCGGGGCGGACTCGGCGGAGGAGGTCGACCGGATCGACTGGGAGATCTCATCATCGGCTCGCCCCGGCGGCTACCGGGTGACGATGCAGGTCGCCCGCCCCGGCGGCGAGATCCTCTCGAGGAACGCGACCGACCTCGTGGTCCGGTAAGGGGTGGCGGGGCTGCCGGGAGCGGATTTCCTCCGGAGACCTGAGAACGTTACCATGCTCGTTTCCCGCTCCAGGAGGACGTGATGGGCGACGACGCAGCGCGCGATCGGGGACGGGGACACGAGCCGACGTGATCGAGCCAACGGACGACGCCATGGTGGTCGTCCGCGGCATCTCGCCGGACGCCAGGCCCTCGTGGTCGGACGTGACGAGCGCCGGGATCTTCCGGGTCGAACCCGACGGGCGGTTCGACCTGCACTACCACGACTGCGACGAGTACTGGCTGATCTTCGCTGGCCGCGCGCGCGTCACGGTGGGTTCGGGCACCTACACCGTGGGGCCCGGCGACATCGTCTGCACCCCGGCCGGGACCGAGCACGATGTCGTCGGCGTCTACGAGACGCTCGAGGGGTTCTGGTTCGAGGCTCGGACGCCGGAGGGCGGCCGGGTCGGCCACCTCCATCGGACCCCCGAGGCGGCGCAGGGCCACGACGTCCCGCCGCTCACGGACGACGGGTCCTCGTGAGGCCGGTCGCGCGAACGAGACCTGAGGGACTGTGGGAGGTTACGGATGGCGAACGTCGTAGCGATCGGAACGCTGGACACCAAGGGCGCCGAGTACGGGTTCCTCCGCGACCGGCTTCTCGAGCACGGGGTCGACGTGATCCTCGTCGACGCCGGCGTCCTCGGCGAGCCGGCCATCGCCGCGGTCGAGGTCCGCAAGGACGTGATCGTCCTGTGTCACGGCGGTCCGATCGCCGAGCCCGACGACGCCGCTAACGTGCTCGAGCGGACGACCGGGGTCGCCGGGTTCTTCGGCGCGTCGAGCATGGAACGGCTGCCCACCGAGATCGCGATGACCGAGACGGCGCGGCGGTTCAAGTCGCTGAAGCCCTCACCGACGGCATGAGCGAGGCTTCCCGGTTCCTCGTTGTCAGCCCGCCCGTAGACGGCTGGCAGCCGGTCCCCCGGGTGACCTGGTACATGCACGGGGGCGAGCGCATCCGGGGCATCGCCGAGGGCACCCTCGGCACGGACATCACGGTCGAGCACCTGGACTGGACGCCCGAGCCCGGGTTCGCCGACGCGCTGGACGCGCGCCTGGCGGACGCCGACGCGCTGGTCGTCGCGCCGTGGCTCGGCTTCCACGATCAGGTGCAGTTCGACGGCGCACGCTTCGACAACGCGCCGAACCTGAGGGCGCTCGCCGGCACGTTCGACTTCCGGTTGGGCTGGATCGACCTCGACGCGGCCGCCGGCCACGGGGTCACACTGATCGACACCTCTCGGACGATGACGCCCACGGTCGCCGAGTTCGGCGTCGCGATCACGTTCGCGCTGCTGCGTGACATCCCCGCAGCGATCGGGATCGTCCGGGGTGGCGAGTGGACCAAGGCGCCGATGGGCGCCGGTTCGTTCGTGTTCCGCGACCTCGCCGACTGCCGGATCGGCCTGGCCGGCTACGGCAGCATCAACCGCCACTACCGCCGGTTCGTCCGGCCGTACGGGTCTGAAGTGACGACGTTCGATCCGTTCGTCTGCGACGAGGACCTGGCGAAGGACACCGTGGGCCGCGCGGACTCGATGGCGGGGCTCGCGAGCGCGAGCAACATCCTGGTCGTCGCGATCCCGCCGACCCCCACGACCCTCGGGATCATCTCGGCCGACGTGATCGACGCGCTCGCCCCGGGCTCGCTCTTCGTCCTGCTCAGCCGGATGGCGGTCGTCGACCAGGACGCGCTCTGGCGCCGGGTCGAGGCGGGCGAGATCCGGGCCGCGGTCGACGTCTACGACCCCGAGCCGCCCCCGGCGGACGCGTGGTTCCGGCGCCACCCGAACGTCCTGCCCACGCCGCACATCGCCGGCAACACGCAGTTCGCCCACGAACGGTGTTTCCGCGAGGCGTGCGCCGACGCCGCGCGCGTCCTCGGGGGCGAGCCGCCGCTCAACCCGGCGACCGAACGCGACAAGCGCCTCTACGACGGTACGCTCGCGGCCGCCGACGAAGCCCGGTCGTAGCGCTCGTCGACCGCGTTAGATCTTCTGCTCGTCCCAGTTCTCCCAGGCCCGGTCGAGGTTCTGCTGGATCGCCGCGGCCGCGTCGTCCAGCGCCTCCTGCGGCGTCTTCTCACCGTCGAGCGTGTAGCCCCACGCGTCGAAGAACGGCCCGAACGTGTCCCACTTGTTCGGGATGAAGATCGGGGGCCTCGCGTTGGAGAGCACCTCGAGGATGTCCTCCCGGCCCGGGATCCCGTTCGCCCAGTCGACCGCCTCGGCGAGCGTGTTGTCGATCGGGATCGAGCCCTCGGTCTCGTAGGCGATCCGCTGCCCCTCGGTGGCGAGGAACGCGACGAACTCCTTCGCCTCCTCCGGGTGGTCCGACGAGACGAACACCGCCGTGTTGTCGCCGTAGACGTCGAAGAACGGCTCCACGCCGGGGGGCGTCGGGGGTCCGGTCACGCCGTAGTTGATCCCCGCCTTCTCGAACTGATCCGCGCTGTCGAGGTCCGCCACGGCCATCGCGAGGACGCCCTGCTGGAAGAAGTCGGGGGCCTCGTCCCACGGCTCGATCTTGTTCTCGGTCGGGGAGCACCCGTCGCGGACGATGCCGGAGAGGACCTCGAACTGGTGGACGGCCTCCGGCCCGTTCAGGTAGCCCTGGGCCGTCCGGCCGTCGGGACTCACGTACGTCTCGAACGGCAGGAAGGACGAGGGGACCGCCGCCCCCCAGACGCCCGCGTCCTCGTCCGTGAGTTGGCACGCGATGTCGGCGAACTCCTCGACCGACATCGGGGGCCCACGGATCCGGGTACGGGATGCCCGCCGCGTCGAACATGGCTTTGTTGTAGAAGAACCCCCAGCCGCCCTGGTTGGACGCCAGGCAGTAGAGCTTGCCCTCCCACGAGCAGCTGAACTCGCCGGGACCCTCGATGATCCCCCGGTTGTACGTCGACAGGTCGATCCCGTGCTCGGCCACGACGTCGTCCAGCGGCAACAGCAGCCCCTCGATCAGGTAGTTGAGGTCGAAGGCGACCACGAGGTCCGGCGTCTCCTCCCGCCGCGACGGCGGTGTCGAGCTTCACCGAGTAGTTCTCCGAGGGGAAATAGGTGAACTCGATGTCGATGTTGGGGTGCTCGGCCTGGAACGCCTCGACGAGCGCCTCGTGATACGGGTTCCCCCTGCCCTCCTCGTACGTCAGAACTCGAGCGTGACCTGCTCCTCCGGGCCCGTCTCCGAGCTCTCGGTGTCGCCGTCGCCCCCGGTGCACGCGGCCGCGATGAGCGACAGCCCGAGAAGGACGGCGAGGATGCGGCGATCCGTCATCTCCCTTCATCCTTCATCCTGACGATCCGTCGACCGGGATCGCGAGCCCGGCCGCCCCGGGCTTCGAGATCTCCGGCAGCCCGGATCGTTCGAGCATCTCGATCGCGAGCTGGGCGCGGCGGACGCGCTCGCGGCTGAGCGCGATCGCGGTCGCCTCCAGGTGCGTGCCCGACGGGTACAGGTTCGGCGCGTTGCGCAGCCCGAACTTCGCGTACACAGGCGAGGCGACCCGGATCAGCTCGGCGAGCTCGTAGAGGCGGACGAAGCCGCCCAGGTTGTCCGGCGACTCGATGTAGAAGTCGATCGGCGCGTCCACCGCCGTGCGGATCGCCGAGATCTGCGCGAGCGAGAGGTCGGTGACGAGGTTGAGCGTGTTCGCGCCGAGGCCTTCGAGCACCCGCGCGGTGCTCGGGTTCGCGATCGGGAAGGCTACGGACATCTTCGCCTGCATGTCGCTCGGCAGGAGGCCGTCCTTCCTGGCCGCGTCGAACGCGGCGAGGAGCCCGACGTCGGTGATCAACACGCTCCGGATGCCGTGCGACGCCGAACGCCGGATGTCCTCGAGCGCGTACGCCAGGCCGTCCTGACCGTAGCTCGTGCCGCCCACCGCGCCGCCGCCCTCGGTGCGCGCGGACGCCGACGGGAGCCAGGCGGCCGTCGGCTGCGCGAACAGGCTCACCTCGACCTGTGCCTCGGCCGCGAGCCGGACCATCTCGTCCAGCTCGTCGTCGGACAGCAGGAACCCGCCGCTCCCCTGCGACACCCGATGGACGGGGACCTCGCGCCGCTCGGCCTCGTCCAGCACGGCCTCGAGCGCGCGGGGCCCTTCCGTGCTCGGGATCTCGATGCGGACCGCCGCGCCGTCGGGGAAGCGCTTGGCCGAGTCCGGCAGAGACGAGGGGTCTCCGGGCGGGAGGCCGATCGACTCCAGGAATGACCGCGTCTCGTCCATAGCAGTGCGAAGTGTGAGAACGATATCATCCCGGTCGATCGTGCTGATCTCGCGCGTGTCCACCATCGTCGTCGACGCGGCCGACCGCGACTGGGTGTTCGTGCGCGTGGAGACCGACGAGCCGGGCCTCGTCGGATGGGGCGAGGCCTCGCTCGGCTGGCACACCCGGGCCGTCCACGGCGCCGTCGCCGACCTCGAGCCGCTCCTCGTCGGACAGGACCCGCGCGCGGTCGAACGTCTCTGGGAGACGATGGTGCGAGGTCCGTACTTCCCGGGCGGCGCCGTCACGATGAGCGCGGTCGCGGGGATCGATCAGGCGCTCTGGGACATCAAGGCCAAGGACCTCGGCATCCCGCTCTACGAGGCGCTCGGCGGGCCGGTGCGCGATCGCGTGCGCACGTACGTGAACCTCGGATCCGAGCTCGGGGGCGACGCGCGGAGGCCCGAGACGTGGGCCGACGCCGCCCGCGAGGCGCGCAAGGCCGGGTTCGACGCGATGAAGGTGTATCCGGCGCAGCCGGCCCGGGCGCTCGAGGGGTCCGAGTGGCTGCACGAGACCGAGGAGCTCGTCGCGGCGGTGCGCGACGCCGCGGGCGAGGACGCGGACGTGATGGTCGACCTCCACGGGCGGACGTCCCCGGCGATGGCGATCCGGCTGGGGCACGCGCTCGCGCCGTACCGCCCGTGGTGGCTGGAGGAGCCCTGCCGGCCGGGCAACGTCGACGCCCTCGTCGAGGTGGCCCGGGCCGTGCCGATCCCGATCGCGGCGGGCGAGCGGCTCGTCACCCGGCACGAGATCGGCGAGCATCTGCGCCGGAGGGCATGTGCGATCCTGCAGCCGAACGTCTGCTACTGCGGCGGCGTCTCAGAGTTCCGGCGGATCGCGGCGACGGCGGAGGCCGAACTCGTCGCCGTGGCGCCCCACAACCCGAACGGCCCGATCGGCTCGATGGTGAGCGTCCACCTCGCGCTTGCCCTGTCGAACGTCCTTATCCTCGAGCTCGTCCGCGACGACGTCCCGTGGAGGCACGAGCTCGTCGACGCACCGCTCGAGATCCACGACGGCTCCGTCGAACCGCCGACGCGGCCGGGGATCGGGGTCGAGCTCGTCGAGGAGGTCGCCGCGGCGCATCCCGGCGGATCGCCTCGTCCGCACCTGGCGTACGCACCCGACGGCTCGCTCCTGGACTGGTAAGGATGGCGTCGCTCGAGGGGCGGACGGCGTTCGTGACCGGGGGTGCCAACGGGATCGGCCGCGCATGCGTCGAGCGGCTTCAGGAGGCCGGCGCCGCCGTCGTGTTCGTGGACGTCGACGAGAACACCGGGCGGGAGGTGGCGGAGAGCCTCGCGGGCGGTCCCGCGCCGGTCGAGTTCGCGCCGTGCGACGTCACGTCGGAGGAGCAGGTCGCGTCGGTGGTGAACGGCGCGATCGAGCGGTTCGGCGCGGTCGACGTGGTCGTGGCGAACGCGGGGATCGACGTGCCGTTCGACGCGGCGACGATGACCGAGGACGAGTGGAACGACTTCCTCGCGATCGACCTGAAGTCCGTGTGGCTCTCGGTCAAGCATGCGCTTGTGGGGATGCGGGAGCGGCGACGCGGATCGATCGTCACGATCGCCTCGATCCACGCGTTCGTGACGTCGCAGGGCAAGTTCCCGTACGCGGCGGCCAAGTCCGGCGTCGTCGGGATCACGCGCAGCCTCGCGCTCGACAACGCGGAGTATCAGATCCGCGCCAACGCCGTGTGCCCCGGCTACACGCGGACGCGGATGGTGATGGACGGAATCCGCTCGGCCGAGGACCCCGAGGTCGCCGAGGCCGAGATGCTGGCGATCCATCCGCTCGGCCGGATCGCCGAGCCGAGGGAGATCGCCAACGTCGTGACGTTCCTCGCGTCCGACGAGGCGAGCTTCGTCACGGGCGCGTCGATCCTCGTCGACGGCGGACTGAGCGCGCGGTTCGTGTAGATGACCGGCCGGATAGCCTCTGTCGAGGTCGTGCTCGATGCCGGCGCCGACCTCGGGGAGGGCCCGAGCTGGGACCCCGAGACACGCCGACTGATCTGGGTCGACATCGCCGCCGGAGTCGTCCACCGGTTCGATCCGGCGTCGGCGACGGACGAGCCCTTCGAGATCGGTCAGCCGGTGGGAGCGGCGGTCCCGACGACCGACGGCCGGCTCGCGCTCGCCGTGAGCGACGGCTTCTCGATCCTGGATCCGCGATCGGGCCGGATCGAACGGATCGCGGACGTCGAGTCCGACGTGCCGGACACGATGATGAACGACGGGAAGTGCGACCCGGCCGGGCGCTTCTGGGCCGGGACCAAGGACACGAAGGGCTCACGACCGATCGGGTCGCTGTATCGGTTGGATTCGGGCCGTCGGCCGGCCACGGTCCTGACCGGCGTGACCGTGTCGAACGGCCTCGGCTGGACCTCGGACCGAACGACGATGTACTACATCGACAGCCCCACCCATCGGATCGAGCACTTCGACTTCGATCTCGAGAGCGGCGACGTTGCGAACCGACGCACACTCGTCGAGCTGCCGAGGGACTGGGGCCTGCCCGACGGCATGACGGTCGACGAGGACGGGTTCCTCTGGGTCGCGTTCTGGTCGGGATCGGCCGTGCGGCGTTTCGCACCCGACGGCCGGATCGTCTCAACAGTGCGGTTCCCGGTAAGCCAGGTCACGAGCTGCGCGTTCGGCGGCGACGACCTCTCGGACCTGTACGTGACGACCGCGAGGGACACGCTCACGTCGTCTCAGTTGTGGGATCAGCCACACGCCGGCGGGCTCTTCCGGCTCCATCCCGGTGTCAGCGGATTCCCCGAGCATCCCTTCGTGATCGGATGACCAGCTGCGGTCGGGATCCGGGGGTTCACAAGGCGACTGCGCTCGTCTACCATGAGCGCGTGAAGCGTTTCCTTATGAGTCGCTGACGGAGGTCGCTCCCCGCTACCGCGCGGGGCCCTCCGAGTGGCGTCTCCGCTGATCGCTCCGCGGAGACCCTGCCACTCCATCCTACCCGGCGACCGCCCTTGACCTCTAGTCCCCCCTCGGGGCGACGGTAAAGGTGAAGGAGGAGGTGACGCTCTCTGTACGACATCGAAGCCCGTGGCCTGACGAAACAGTTCCGCGACGTGCGCGCCGTCGACGGGATCGACGTGCTCGTCGAGCGGGGAGACACCGTCGCCCTGCTCGGCCCGAACGGCGCCGGCAAGACCACGACGCTGATGATGCTGCTCGGCATCATCACGCCCGACGCGGGCAGCGTTGCGCTGCTCGGTCACCCGCTGCCCGAGGGTCGTTCGACGGCCCTGGAACGCACCAACTTCACGGCGAGCTACGTCTCGCTGCCGTACGACCTGCGGGTGAAGCAGTACCTGTGGGTCTACGCGGACCTCTATGGCGCCCCGCGCAGCCGGGCGATGGAGACGCTCGAACTGTTCCGGATCGCCCATCTGGCGGACCGCAAGAACACCGAACTGTCGAGCGGCCAGCGGACGCTCGTCGGCCTCGCGAAGGCGCTGCTGAACCGGCCACAGCTGCTCGTGCTCGACGAGCCGACGGCCTCACTCGACCCCGAGGTCGGGCAGGACACGAGGCGCGTCCTCATGGAGGAGCAGGCACGAGATGGGTTCACGATCTTCATGACCTCGCACAACATGTCCGAGATCGAGCGGCTCTGCCGCCGGGTGATCTTCCTGGCGGGCGGGCGCGCCGTCGCCGACGGCACGCTGGCCGAGATCGCGGCTCGCTACGGGCGCGACGACCTGGAGGGCACGTTCCTGTCGATCGCGGAGGAGGCGCGCCGATGAGCCTCGGTCGCGTCGCCGCCGTCGTGCGCCGCCACTCGTACGGCTTCCTCAACTCGCCGACGAGGATCGTCGTCTTCTCGTTCTGGCCGCTGCTCGACCTGATGCTGTGGGGACTCATCACGACCTTCCTCCGGCGGGCGGGTGCCGAGCTGCCCGTCGCCGTGAGCTTCTTCCTGGGCGCGATCCTGCTGTGGGACCTCGTGTTCCGCACGAAGAACTCGGTGGCGCTGTGCCTGCTCGAGGAGAACTACTCGCGGAACGTGATCACGGTCATGGCCTCGCCGATCACGCCCGGCGAGTACCTGGGCGGGGCCGTGGCGTTCGGGCTCGTCAAGACCTTCGTCACGTTCGCCGTCATGTCCGTGCTCGCGTGGGCGCTGTTCGCGTTCGGCGTGCTGCAGGTCGGCGCGATGCTGGCCGTCTACGCCGCGATCCTGATCGTGTTCGGCATCGCGCTCTCGCTCGTCGTCATCGCGTGCGTGCTGCGGCTCGGGTTCGCGGCCGACGAGCTGACGTGGGTGCTCGCCGCGGTCCTGATGCCGTTCGCGGCCGTCTTCTATCCCGTGGCGGCACTGCCGGGATGGGCGCAGACCGTTGCGTGGTTCATGCCGCCCGCCCACGTGTTCGAACTGATGCGGGCCGATCTCGCCGGCGTGCCGGCCGAATGGGGCAGTCTCTGGACGGCGATCGCGCTCGACGTGGCGTACCTGGCCGCGGGGTTCGCGCTCGCCCGGGCGATGTTCACCTCGTTCCTGCGGCGCGGCCTGATCACGAGGTACATGTGACGCGGATGGGCGACCTCGATCGGCTCGGAGGCTAGACCCCGAGCCCTCGCGCGATGGCGGTCCAGGGGTCGTCCCAGTCGTGGCGGTTCTCGGCCGCGCCGCGGGCGAATGTCCACCGTCGCACGCGATCCGGATCGACCCCCACGAGGCCGGCGAACCGTTCGATCGTCGCGCCCGGCGCGTCCAGCATCCGCTCCGTGCAGTTCAGGAGGTGCTGGGTGGCGTCGAAGGCCGGGTCGCCCACGAACGGCTTCGGGTCGATGACGAGCCACGGTTCGCGCCGGGCCGAGAGCACGTTGCCCGCATGGAGATCCGTCGCCAACAGGACGTGGCCCGGAACGGGATCGTCGCTCAGCGCTCCGAACGCCCGCAGCCCCTCGCGGACGAGCCCGGGATCGAGCCACCGAGCCTGGTTCGCCAGCGTCTCCTCGATCCAGAGGTCGACCATCTCGGCGAGCGGGCGGAACGGATGCGGTGAATCCGGAACGCGCCACATCCGCCGCAGCAGACCGGCGATCACCACGTCCTGCTCCTCCTCCGGCGACGATCGCAGCCAGGTGTCCGGCACGCACCGCTCGAGCAGCATCGCGCCCGACCCCTCGTCGGCGTCCAGCAGCCGTACCGTCGGATCCCCGTCCCAGAACCGCAGCCCGTCGATCTCATGGTTCGCCTCCATGTGCGGCATCGAGATCTTCAGCACCGCCGGCGTGCCGTCCGACCGAACGGCCGGCGCCACCCAGGCGGCGCTCACCTCGGGACCGTCGAAGGGCTGCTCGACCTCGAGCGACCATCGCCGCTCGAGGTCGCGCACCACGCTCGGCAACCGTTCCAGCCACTCCATCCGCTCCGGATCGTTCCGGCAGCTCGCGGCGAGCGACCTCGGGATCGTCAGGGACACGCGCCATCCTGGCACGCGCCCGTCGGGTCGAGCCGTCGGTCGCCTCCGGATACGCTGCTCGCGGACCCGAGCGGGGAGCGACGATTGCGTCTGGAGCTGAACCTCGACTTCGAGGAGCGTTTCGCGCCCGATCGGTTCTTCTTCGGCGTGGCCTACGCCCCCTACTGCGAGGGAGGCGGGCTGAACGACCCCGACGAGCCCAAGAACAGCGACTGGGCCCGCAACCGGGACCGGCCCAGGAAGGAACCGTACGAGGGCATCCGGTTCTGGACCGACTACGCCAAGCACGTGGAGCTGGCGGCGTCGCTCGGGCTGAACGCGTTCTGGATGGGGATCGAGTGGGCCCGGTGCCAGCCCTCGGCCTCGACGGAGCCGACCGACCCGCCGGACTGGGACGAGGCGGCCCTGGACCACTACGCCGACATGGTCGAGACCGTGATCGACCACGGGAT
>DASUQI010000063.1:0-54117 GCA_036280655.1 Actinomycetota bacterium | reverse complement strand
GCGCTTGATCGACCGCTTGGCGAGCGAGGCCGCGCGCTCCTCGAGCCCCACCGCGTCCACCGGCGTCACGCGCGAGACGAGCCTCGCGGCCTCCTTCGGCGCGTAGAGGGCGAGGCCCGGCCGGCCACGCTCGATCTCGGCAGCCTGGGACATCGCCCGCCATGGTACGGCCGCGGCCACCGAGCCGCTATCCTGGCCGGTCACCCCTCCGAGGAGGTCAAATGCGCAAGGCTCTGCTCGTGCTCACCGCGGTCGCGGCCCTGCTCCCGGCGTGCGGAGGGGACGACGACGGCGGAACGACGGCGGCGACCGGCGACACCGCAGCCGAGACGGGGGCGACCGGAGCGACGGCGGAGACGGGAGCCACGGGGGATGCCTCCGGCGACTGCGTGGACCTCACCGGCGAGGGCGACGTCTTCACCGTGACGATCGCGGACTTCACGTTCGACCCGTCATGCTTCACGGCGAGCGCCTCCCAGGGGATCACGGTCGTGAACGAGGACGACGTCGGCCACACGTTCACGATGGTCGGCACCGACATCAACGTCCCGATCGCCGGCGGCGAGACCTTCAACGGGGAGCCGATCGCGGGCGTCGTCGAGCCCGGAACGTACGAGTTCGTCTGCACGATCCACCCGCAGATGACCGGCGAGGCGACGGTGGTCGCGTAGCGTCAGAACCCGAGGCGCTGCAGGGCCTTGGGGTCTCGCTGCCACTCCTTCAGGACCTTGACCCGGAGGTCGAGGAAGACCTTCGTGGCGAGCACGAGCTCCATCTCCTGGCGCGCGCGGGAGCCGATCGTCTTCAGCGTCTCGCCGCCCTTGCCGATCACGATGCCCTTCTGTGACTCGCGCTCGACGATCAGCGACGCGTGCACCTTCGTGAGCGTGTCCTCGCGCTCGAGCTCCTCCACGACGACCGCGATCGAATGCGGCACCTCCTGCCGCGTGACGGCGAGCGCCTTCTCGCGGACGATCTCGGCGAGCCGGAGCTCGAGCGGCTGGTCGGTGACCTCGTCGGTCGGGAAGTAGGCGGGACCCTCGGGCAGGCGCGACACCAGGAGGTCGAGGAGCACCCGGACGCCGCGGCCCGTCTTGGCGGCGACGGGCACGACCTCGTCCCACGCGCCGAGCGCGGCCGCGGCCTCGAGCTGCGGCACCTCCTCGTGGTTGCGGATCAGGTCGAGCTTGTTCACCGCACAGAGCTTCGGCCCGGCGAACCCGCCCACCTGCCGTTCGAACACGAAGGCGTCGCCCGTGCCCACGCCGGCCTTCGCGTCGACGACCTGCACGACGGCATCGACGCCCTTGGTCGCCTCGCCGACGAGGTCGTTCAGGCGCGATCCGAGCAGCGTCCGCGGCTTGTGGAAGCCCGGCGTGTCGGTGAACACGGCCTGGTACTCGTCCGTCGTGAGCACGGCGCGAACGCCGCGGCGCGTCGTCTGCGGCTTGTCGGAGACGATCGCGACCTTGCGTCCGACGAGGGCGTTCACGAGCGTGGACTTGCCCGTGTTCGGCCGTCCGACGACGGCGACGAACCCGCTGCGGAACGTCACCGCTTCAGGTCGTCGGGGCCGAACGCGTGGGGCAGGATCTCCGGCAGCGTCCACTCGGCGCGCTTGCGATCGGCCGCCTCGATCACGACGAGCATCTTCGGCCCGAACTCGTTGAGCACCTGCCGGCACCCGCCGCACGGCGGGGTCGGCTCGTCCGCCCGCGTGACGACGGCCACCGCGTCGATCGAGCGCTTGCCCGCGTTCACCGCGGCCGCGACCGCGTTGCGTTCGGCACACACCGACATCGGGTAGGACGCGTTCTCGACGTTGGCGCCGGGGAACACCTCGCCCTCGGCGAGGACGGCGGCGCCGACGTTGAAGTTCGAGTACGGCGCGTAGGACCCGCGTTCCATCGCCTCGCGCGCCGCCGTGAGGAGCTCGTCGACGCGGTCCCGCGCGGCGCTCACTCGGCCCCGACCTCCTCCTGCGCTTCCTCGGGCTCGGGCTCGCGCGTGATGAGCACCTTGGAGATGCGCCGCCCGTTCACCCGCTCGGCCGTGAAGCGGAGGTTCTGGAACCTCACGTCCTGTCCCTCGTCGGGGATCTCGCCGAGCAGCCCGAGCACGAGGCCCCCGATCGTATCCCACTCCTCGTCGGGCAACTCAGCGTCGAGGATCTCGTTCAGCTCGTCGATCGCGAGCTTGCCATCGACGCGGTAGACGTCCTCGGAAACCACCTCGACGTCGGGCTCCTCGGTGTCGTACTCGTCGGCGATCTCCCCCACGAGTTCTTCGAGCAGGTCCTCGAGGGTCACGAGCCCCACGACGCTCCCGTACTCGTCGGTCACGACCGCGATGTGGAACTTCTCTTGCTGCATCTCGCGCAGGAGGTCCGCCACTTTCTTGGACTCGGGCACGAAGTGCGCTTTGCGGACGATGTCGGAAAGCGGCATGTCGTGCTTGCCCTGGTGGAGCGCCTTCAGGACGTCCTTCGCGTAGATGATGCCGACGATCTCGTCCAGGTCGTCGTTGAACACCGGAACGCGCGAGAAGCCGTGCTGGAGCACGATCGCCTGGACGTCGCGGAGCGTCTTGTCAGACTCGATCGCCGTCACGTCCGGCCGGGGCACCATGACCTCCCGGACGATCGTGTCGCCGAATTCGAAGATCGAGTGGATCAGTTCCTTCTCGCCCGCCTCGATCGAGCCTTCCTCGTGGCCGACCTCGGCCATCGAGCGGAGATCCGCCTCCGAGACGAACGGCCCCTGCTTCAGGCCCTTCCCCGGCAGCAGCCAGTTCGCGAGGCCGATCAGCGCCGCGGTAGGTAGCGCGAGGAGCCGGCCGAGCGCCCACACGAGCGGCGCGACCGTGAGCGCCGCGCTGTCCGAATGCAGCACGCCGAACGTCTTGCTCATCGCCTCGACGAGCACGAAGTACAGGAGCGTGAACACGACCGAGACGATCGTGACGCCGAGCCCGCCGTAGGTCTGCTCGGCGATGATCGCCACGATGATGGCCGAGCCGTTCTGGCAGAGCATCACGGTGAGGTAGATCGCGTTCAGGAACCGGGGCGGGTCGGACTCCAGACGTTCGAGCACGACGGCGTTGCGGCGCCCCTCCTCGACGAGCGCGAGCGCGCGGACGCGCGTCATCCGCGTGAGCGACGCCTCGGCGATCGCCAGGACCGAGCCGAGGATCACGAGGAACCCGACGAGGACCCAGAGCCAGATCATCCGGCCTCGGCCTTCGCGTACCGATCCTGCCGGCTCCACATCGCCGCGCGGTCGGCCTCGTCGTCGTGGTCGTGGCCGAGCAGGTGGAGGATCCCGTGCACGAGCAGCAGCCGGAGCTCGGCGGCGGGGTCGTCCGGGTTGTTCGCGGCGGCCACCGCGGGCGCGATCACGACGTCGCCGAGCAACCGCGGCCCCTCGGTCGCGTCGTCGTCCTGGGGGAACGAGAGCACGTCGGTGGCCCCCTCCTCCTTCATGTACCGGAGGTGCAGGTCCGCCATCTCGTCCTCGGTCACGAACGAGACCGACAGCTCGGAGTCCGCGGCGCCCTCCCCGACGAGGGCCTCGCGCGCGAGCGCGACGAGCCCCTCGGTGTCGACGGGGATCGACTGGCGGTCGTCGACGAGGATCAGCGGAGGTTGGTCGTCGTCAGCCATCGGCGCGGGCGCGCTGCTCTCCGAAGACCCGGTAGGCCTCCACGATGTCCTGCACGATCTTGTGGCGCACGACGTCGCGGGCGCCGAGGTGCGACACCTCGATCCCATCGATGTCGCGCAGGATGTCCTGGACGACCACGAGGCCGGAGGTCTGGCCGTTCGGCAGGTCGATCTGCGTGACGTCGCCGTTCACGACGGCCTTGGATCCGAACCCGAGCCGCGTGAGGAACATCTTCATCTGCTCCGGCGTCGTGTTCTGCGCCTCGTCGAGGATGATGAACGAGTCGTTCAGCGTCCGGCCGCGCATGTACGCGAGCGGCGCGACCTCGACCGTCCCGCGCTCCATGAGCCGCGGCAGCGCGTCGGCGCCCATCATCTCGAACAGCGCGTCGTACAGCGGCTTCATGTACGGGTCGATCTTCTCGTAGAGGGTCCCCGGCAGGAAGCCGAGCCGTTCGCCGGCCTCGACGGCGGGGCGCGTGAGGATGAGCCGCGAGACCTCCTTGTCCTGAAGCGCGCGGACGGCGGTGGCGACGGCGAGGTAGGTCTTGCCGGTCCCAGCGGGGCCGATCGCGAACGTGACGGTCGCGTTGCGCATCGCGTCGACGTACTGCTTCTGGCCGAGCGTCTTCGGCGCGATGCCGCGCCCGCGGCCGGTCAGGAACACGTCGCCGAGGACCTGCGTCGGTGTCGCCTCCTCGCCCTTGATCAGCTCGATCGAGCGGCCGACCGACGACGCGTTGAGCTCGTGGCCGCGTTCGAGCAGCGTGACGAGTTCCTCGAACAGCAGGGCGACGCGCTCCACCTCGGGCTCGGGGCCGGAGATCGTGATCTCGTTGCCGCGGACCACGATCTCGGAGTCGAATGCGGCCTCGACGAGCTTGAGCAGCTCGTCGCGCTGACCGAGGAGGGCGACCATGCTCTGGTCCCCCGGCACCAGGATCTTCACCTGCGTGGAGGCTCTCGCCAAACGCTCCGCTCTGGGGCGGTGCCCCGTTCCTCCTCGTACGGACGGGCCCGTCGTCTGGCGGCCCGTTCTGGGCTCGGATTCTACCCCCGGGTTTCGCGCGCCACGCGCCCTCCGCTCGCCCATCAGCCCGGCGGCCACGAGAACGGGCGGCCGCCGAGGAGATGGAAGTGCAGGTGGAACACGCTCTGCCCGGCGCCCCGGCCGACGTTCGTGACCACCCGCCAGCCGCCCTCGTCCACTCCCTCGGCCCTGGCCAGGTGCGCCGCGGCCTGGAAGATGTCGGCGAGCATCCCGCCGTGCCGGTCCTCGAGCTCGCGGACGCTCTCCACGTGCTCCTTCGGGATCAGGAGCAGGTGCGTCGGCGCGCCCGGGTTGATGTCGCGGAACGCGATGAGGGTGTCGGAGGAGTGCACGATCTCGGCAGGCACCTCGCCGGCGATGATGCGGCAGAACAGGCAGCTCGAGCTCACGGGGTCGTCGCTCATGTCGTCGGCCTCCGGAGGGTCGCGCTCGAGGTCGCCTTCTTCCCGGCGGCCTCACCCCTGAGGCGGGCGAGCTCCTCGAGGAGCCGCCGCTGGTCCTTCGGGAGGTCGCGCGGGGTCTCGACCGCGATCGTGAGGAACAGGTCGCCCCGGCCGCGCCGGCCGAGGTTCGGGATCCCGTGGCCGCGGAGGCGCACCGTCGTCCCGGAGTCGGTCCCCGGCTCGATGTCGATCGACTCGGTGCCGTCGAGCGTCTCGACCTCGACGTTCGCGCCGAGCGCCGCCTGGACGAGCGGCACGTCGAGGATCGCGAACACGTCCTGCCCGTGGCGTTCGAACACGGGGTCATCGTCGACGTGCACCGTCACGTACAGGTCGCCGGCCGGACCGCCCGAGCGGCCGGTGTGACCAGCCTCGGTGATGCGGAGCTCCATCTGATCCGAGACGCCCGCCGGCACATCGACGGTGACGGTGCCCTCGGTGGCCACCCGCCCTCGGCCTCGGCAGCGATCGCACGGCGACACGATCTCCTCGCCGGTGCCCTCGCAGGTCGAGCACGGGTGCGCGGTCATCACGGTCCCGAAGATGCTCCTTCGGACGTCCTGCACCTGCCCGGTGCCGCCGCAGGTGCGGCAGCGTTCGGGCGACGTCCCCGGCTCGGCGCCGTTCCCCCCGCAGCGGTCGCAGGCCTCCATCCGGGCGACCCGGACGTCCTGTCGCACGCCGAACGCGGCCTCGCGGAACGCCAGACGGACCTCGGCGAACACGTCCTCGCCGCGCTGGACGCGCGAGCGAGGCCCCGCCCGCCGACGGCCGAACGTCCCGGAGCCGAAGAACGCCTCGAACAGGTCCGACATGTCGCCGAACGGGAACTCGACGGGCCCGCCCCGTCCGTACGCGTCGTACTGCGCGCGCTTGTTCGAGTCCGAGAGGATCTCGTAAGCGGCGGCGACCTCCTTGAAGCGTTCCTCGGCCGCGGGGTCCGCGTTCACGTCGGGATGGTGCTCGCGCGCGAGCTTCCGATAGGCCTTCCTGATGTCCTCGGTGGAGGCGTCGCGGGGGACGCCGAGGATCTCGTAGAGGTCGCGTACGGCCGCCATCGGCTACGCCCCGAGCTCGGTCGCGAGCTCGGACAGGCGGCGGGCGACGGCGCGAACCGAGGCCATGACGTTCACGTAGTCCATCGCCGTCGGTCCGACGACCCCCACGGTCCCGATATTCGTCGAACCCGCGTTGAACGGCGCCGAGACGATCGAGGCCTCCCATTCGCCGGTGTGAGGATGCTCGGCGCCGATCGTCACGTTCACGTCCTCGGTGGTCACGTCGCGCAGCAGCTCGATCATCTCGGACTCGTGCTCGAGCGCCTCGAACAGGCGGCGCACGGTCTCGCGGCGCCAGTGCGCCGCCTCGTCGGCCAGGTTCGCGACGCCGCCGATCATCACATGCTGCGCGCCCATCCCGAGCTGCATCTCGCCGAAGAGCTCGGCGGCGGCCGCGAGGATCGCGCGTTCACCCGAGGACGCCGCCGCGGCGGCCTTGAGCGTCTCGGTCTGCGCTTCGGGCAGGTCGCGCCCGCGGACCTTGTCGGCGAGCGAGCGCTCGAGGGAGGCGAGACCCTCGGCATCCAGGCCGTCGGGCCGGTCGATCATCAGCTTGTCGACGCGACCGCGCTCGCCCACGACGAGCAGGAGCACGCCACCACCCACTTCCATGAGCTCCGTCCGCAGCACGACCTCGTTCAGTCCTGTAGCCGGCGGCACCGCGAGACCCGCGTACTGGGTGACCCTGGAGAGGAGCTGGGTGGTCCCCCGCAGCACCTCCTCGAGGTCGACCATCGTCTCGGCGAAGAAGCCGGCGATCGCGCGCCGCTGCGCGTCGCGGATCCGGCCACCCGGCGGGAGCGAGTCGACGAACCGCCGGTAGCCGGCGTCGGTCGGGATGCGGCCGGCGGATGTGTGCGGGTGCGAGAGGTAGCCGAGCTCCTCGAGCGCGGCCAACTCGTTGCGGATCGTGGCGCTCGAGACGCCGAGGCCAGCGCCCTCCGCGATCTTCTCGCTGCCCACGGGCTCGCCGGTGCGAACGTACTCCTCGACCACGGCGCGCAGCACCGCGACCTTCCTCCCTCCGAGCTCGGGTTCGGCCATGGGTTAGCAGTCTACCCCCGAGAGTGCTAGGCCCCGTTCAGCGGTCGGTGGCAACCGGGACCAGAGGTCGTGCGTCCTAGGGTGGAACGCATGAGGGTCGACGAGATCGCGCTCCGGGAATTCCTGCTCACCGCGTACCCGCGGCTGGTCGCGGCGGTCGCGCTGGTGTGCGGCAGCCGGCCCGCCGCCGAGGACGCAGTCCAGGAGGCGCTCCTGCGAGCGTGGGAGCAATCGGAGAAGGGTGAGGAGATCGAGTCGTTGAACGCGTGGGTGACGACGGTGGCGATGAACCTCGCGCGGAGCGGCCTTCGGCGGCTCCGCTCAGAGCGGCGAGCGCGCGCTCGACTCCATGGGCCTCTGTCATCGGAGTCGGCGAGCTCAGAACGGATCGACGTCGAACGCGCGCTCTCGACGATCCCCCGCCGCCAACGAGAAGCCGTCGTGCTCCGCTACTACCTCCAGATGGACACGCGGGAGGTGGCCGACGCGCTCGGAATCAACGAGGGGACCGTGAAGAGCACGCTGTTCCGGGCGCGAACAGCGCTCGCCTCAGCGCTCGGCGTACACGAAGACGAGGAGGCGAACGACCGTGGCGCTTGACGAACGCCTGCGGCGCGAGCTCGAGGAGGCAGGCCGGCCGGCGGATCCCAGCGGCGTTTACGAGGAGCTGATCCGTCGTCGCGAACGTCGCCGGCTCGTCCACAAGGTGGAGAGGGGAGCACTCGCCGTCGTTGTCGTCCTCGGTTCGATCGGCGGTGTGTACGCGCTGACTCGGATCTTCAGTCGGGCCGAGCAATCGGATGTCGCGTCGCCACCCGAGGCGGACGGTCGGATCGTGTTCTCACTCCCGCTCGAGGGCGAAGGCGTCGCGCTGATGAGCATCCGGCCCGACGGGACCGGACTGCACCGACTGACACGGGACCCGGCCGTTTACCACTCACCGGACATCTCGCCCGACGGATCCACCGTCGTTGCCGTTCAGGACATCGGGGCCGAGGGTCTCGGAGGGGACGTACTCGTCACGGTGCCGATCGAAGGAGGTTCGCCCACACGCCTCACGATGGAGCCGGGGATCGTTTCCGATCCTGCCTGGTCGCCGGACGAGCAAAGCGTGGCGTTCGCTGGCTCATCCGGCATCACCATCCTCGACGTCGCTACCGGCGCAGCGCAGGTGATCCCCGGGACGAACAACATGTTGTCCGGCGGCCCATCGTGGTCACCGGACGGCGGGACGATCGCCTTCGAAGGGGCGACGGACGATGGGCAGACCGGGAAGAGCTTCCCCTGGGATATCTACTCGGTGCGCGTGGACGGGTCGCGGCTGACGAATCTGACCGGGACGCTCGACGTAGGCGAGACGTTCCCTGCGTGGTCGTGGACGTCGGATCGCATCGCGTTCGTCCGCGGCCGGGGTCCGGCGGGCCAGAGCCTGCATACGATGGCCCCGGACGGCAGCGATCAGGCACTCGTCTTCGATGGGCTGCCGAATCTCGACCACCCCGCGTGGTCGTCCGACGGCGGGTCCCTCGCCTTCTCCGCCGACACCGGTCAGGTGTACACGGTCGTGGCCACAGGAGGCGAGCCGGTGACGGTGCAAGGTGCGATGGGGGAACCGGCCTGGCAAACCCTGCCCGAGGGTTCTCTTCCTCCGGACCCGGAGCCCTCACCAACACCCTCGCCCTCACCATCGGAGGGCGAGCCGGTCGGCGAGGAGCTCGGGCTCGCGTTCCCGGTCTGCAACGTGTCCTCGATCGACGGTCGCTTCGTGTCGCCGGACGCCGACTCGACCGTGTTCGTCGCGACGAGGGTGGGCGACACGGGCGGGTGCCCGCTGCCGCAAGAGGCGTTCAACGTCGTCGCGCTCGACGAGGACGGGGACGGTCTCGCAGAGAGCTCGTTCGGACCGATCGAGTGCGAGTTCGAGTGTCGAACGTTCTCGGCGCCGGACATCGATGGCGACGGAACCGACGAGCTGCTCATCGTGCAGGGTGGCGGCGCCGTCCTCTCGATGTACCTCTACGACGTCCTCGTGGAAGATCGCCAAGCTTCCATCGCGCCGGTGAACGTCGCCGGACTTGGCCCGGAGGGGAACTTCGAGCCGGACGACCTTGCGAACTTCCTGCTGGGAGGCGACGCTTTCGAGCTGTACTCGTTGCGGTGCGGCGACGTTCCCGCGCCCGACGGACCCGGGATCATCGCCACCTCAGCGGAATCGCTCCCCCACGACTCGCCCGACGCCGAGTGGCACGCCCGCGAAGTGACGCTCGTGCTCCGCGACGACGGCGTGATGGAGGTCGTCGATGTCCGCAACTTCACCGAGCCCGCGACCGACGATCCGGGCGGGCCGTCGTTCAGATCGGGCGAGACGCTCTGCGGTTCGAACCTCGGTCCGTGACCGCTATGCGGTGAGCGCCAGGACGAGTTCGTTCAGGACGAGCATCCCGCGCTCGGTCGGGACGAGCGCGCCGTCCTCGTCGCGCAGCAGGCCGGACTCGACGAACGGCTCCGAGCGCCCCGGCTCCACCCACGACGACGGCATGCCCTCGAGGATCCGCAGCCGCAGGAACACCTCCTCGAGGTAGGCGTCACTCGGCTCGAGGCGCTCCTCACCCCCGACCGGCAGCCGCCCCGACTCGACCGTAGACAGGTACTCCTCGGGCGGGCGGACGTTCCACCACCGGCGGTCGTCCCGGTACGAGTGCGCCCCGGCGCCGAGGCCGAGGTACGGCCGGCGTTCCCAGTACCCGAGGTTATGCACGCATTCGAAGCCGGGCTTCGCCCAATTCGACACCTCGTAGTGCCGATACCCGGCGGCCGCGAGCAGCTCGCAGGCGAGCTCGAACATGTCGGCCTGCACGTCCGGATCGGGCGCCGGCACCGCCCCGCGCGACACCTTCCGGCCGAGCGGTGTCGACGGCTCGATCGTGAGCGCGTACGCGCTCACGTGTTCGGGGGCGAGCTCGATCGCCTCGCGGAGCGTCCGCTCCCACGACCCGACGGTCTCCCCGTCTGCGCCGTAGATCAGGTCGAGGTTCACGTTCGCGTACCCGGCCTCGCGTGCCGCCGACATCGCGCGACGGACCGACGTGGGGTCGTGGATCCGTTCGAGCACCGCGAGCACGGCGCGGTCGAACGACTGCGCGCCCATCGACAGCCGCGTGTACCCCGACTCGAGGAGGCCGGCGAGCTTCGCCGTGTCCACCGTGTCCGGGTTCGCCTCGATCGTGACCTCGGCGTCCGGCGCGACGTCGAACGT
Source organism: Actinomycetota bacterium (assembly GCA_036280655.1). Classification (GTDB taxonomy): domain Bacteria; phylum Actinomycetota; class UBA4738; order UBA4738; family HRBIN12; genus DASSJM01. The sequence goes on along the minus strand of DASUQI010000063.1, from coordinate 43,604 downwards.
CTGCCGCAGGTGCGCGAGCAGCGCCTTCAGGTCCGCGACCTCGAGGGTCGTCGGCGTCCCGCCGCCGAGGAAGAGGCTCGCGATCTCCTCGTCATCCCAGTCCGGCGCCGAGAGCCGCGCCTCGGCGAGCAGCGCCCCGACGTAGCGCGATGCGAGGTGGTCGAGCCCCGCGTACGCGTTGAAGTCGCAGTAGCCGCACCTGGTGAGACAGAACGGCACGTGCACGTAGAGCCCGGCGGTCATCGCTTCGCCTCCGCTTTTTCGTCCACCCGGAGCGCCGCGATGAACGCCTCCTGCGGGACGTCCACGCGGCCGACCCGCCGCATGCGCTCCTTCCCCTTCTTCTGCGTCTCGAGGAGCTTGCGCTTGCGCGTGATGTCGCCGCCGTAGCACTTCGCGAGCACGTCCTTGCGTTTGGCCTTCACGGTCTCGCGCGCGACGATCCGCGAGCCGATCGAGGCCTGGATCGCGACGTCGAACAGCTGCCGCGGGATCAGCTCGCGGAGGCGTTCGACCATCTGCCGCCCGTACTGCTGCGCCTTGTCCCGGTGCACGACGCTGCTGAACGCGTCGACGGGGTCGCCGTGCAGGAGCACGTCGACGCGGACGAGGTCGCTCTGTTCGTACCCGGTGGGCTCGTAGTCGAGCGAGGCGTAGCCGCGCGTCCGGGACTTCAGCTGGTTGAAGAAGTCGAAGATGATCTCGGCGAGCGGCAGGTGGTAGTGGACCTCGGCGCGCTCGGGCGAGAGGTACTTCATGTCGAGGAGCTCGCCGCGGCGCGCCTGGCAGAGCTCGAAGATCGCGCCCAGGTACTCGCTCGGCGTGATGATCGTCGCGAGCACCATCGGCTCCTCGACGAGGTCGTAGGTCCCTGGCTGCGGCATCTCGCTCGGGTTGTGCACGACCGACGTCTGGTCGCCGCGGACGATGTGGAACTCGACGTTCGGCGCAGTCGCGATCAGCTCGAGCCCGAACTCGCGCTCGAGCCGCTCCTTCACGATGTCCATGTGGAGCAGGCCGAGGAACCCGCATCGAAAGCCGAACCCGAGCGCCTGCGACGTCTCGGGCTCGTACGCGAGCGCGGCGTCGTTCAGCTTCAGCCGGTCGAGCGCCTCGCGGAGCTCCGAGTAGTCGCCGCCCTCCGCGGGGAACAGGCCGCTCCACACCATCGGGAGCGGCTCGCGATAGCCGGGGAGCGGCTCGGTGGCCCGGCCCTTGCCGGCCGAGGTGATCGTGTCGCCGACCTTCACCTGGTGGACGTCCTTGAGCCCTGTCACGAGGTAGCCGACCTCCCCCGCCTCGAGCGCCGTCACCGGGCTCGGCTCGGGCGCGAACACGCCGGGCTCCTCGGTCTCGGAGTCGAGGCCGGTCGCCATGAGGTGGACCCTCGATCGCGCGCCGAGCGCGCCGTCGACGACGCGGACGTACGCGACGACACCGCGGTACGGGTCGAAGCTCGAGTCGAAGATGAGCGCGCGGAGCGGCGCGTTCCGGTCGCCGGTCGGCGGCGGCACCTGCGCCACGATGCGTTCGAGCAGCTCGGTCACGCCCTCGCCGGTCTTGCCGCTCACGGCGAGGACCTCTTCCAGCGGGACGCCCACGAGCTCGGCCAGCTCCCGGCGGGTCTCGTCGACGTCCGCCTGCGGGAGGTCGATCTTGTTCAGGACGGGCACGATCGCGAGCCCCGCATCCCGGGCGAGGTGGAAGTTCGCGAGCGTCTGGGCCTCGATCCCCTGGGCCGCGTCGACGAGCAGGACCGCGCCCTCGCACGCCGCGAGCGAGCGAGAGACCTCGTAGGTGAAGTCCACGTGCCCGGGGGTGTCGATCAGGTTCAGCTCGAACTCGCCGTACGCGAGCCGGACGGCCTGCGCCTTGATCGTGATGCCTCGCTCCCGCTCGAGGTCCATCTTGTCGAGGTACTGGTCGCGCATGTCCCGGTCGGCGACCGCGTGGGTGAGCTCGAGCAGGCGGTCGGCCAGGGTGGACTTGCCGTGGTCGATGTGGGCAACGATGCAGAAGTTCCGGATACGGGAAAGGTCGGTCACGGTCGGCCTATCGTACGGGCGGCGCACACACCCGGGCCCGGGCGCGTAGAGGGCCGCTGGTACACTCGACCGTTCATGGCCAACATCAAGTCCCAGATCAAGCGGAACCGTCAGAACGCGAAGCGGCACGACCGCAACAAGGCCACGCGCTCCTCGCTGAAGACCTCCACGAAGAAGGTCTACGCGGCCGTCGCCGAGCGCGATGCCGAGGCCGCGTCGGCGAGCGCGAAGGACGCCTCCCGGGCGTTCGACAAGGCCGCGAGCAAGGGCATCGTCCACAAGCGCACGGCCGCGCGACACAAGTCGCGGCTCGCGAAGGCCGCCAACCGCGCCGCGTCCGGCTCGGACGAGGCCTAGGCCACCGGCGCCGGCTCGCCGGCGATCGCCGTCACCACGAGCGGGAGCACGACGTCGTCGGTCGCGCCCGATTTCAGCGCGCGGTCGGCCCAGGTGAGGCGCTCGTGGATCTCGAGCAGCTCCTCCGGCGTGAAGCGCGCCGCCATGTCCCGGTAGCGCCGGGCCTGCCAATCGAACCGGAGCCCCGCCTGCCGTGCGAGCTCCGCCGGCGGGAGGCGTTCGGGCAGCGACTTCACGCGGATCAGGTCGCGGAGCCGGGCGGTGATGCTGCCGAGGATCAGGAGCCCGGCCTCGTTGCTCTCGAGCAGCGTGCGGAGCGACCGCATCGCGCCGGGCAGGTCGCGGCCGAACGCGCGGTCGCAGAGGTCCCAGACCTGCTGCTCCCCCAGCCCCCGGAACTGCCGGGAGACGAGCTCCGCCGTGATCCGCTCACCGGGGAACGCCGCCGCGAGCTGGTCGAGCGCCTGCTCGAGGGCGCCGGGGTCCTGCCCCATCCGCTCGAGGAGGCCGGCGCCGCCGTCGGGGGCGAGGTCGAGCCCCTTCGCGCGAGCCCGGCGCTGCAGCCATGCCGGCAGCTCCTTGCGCTGGACCTTGACCTCGGTGATCGTGCCGGCCGGCTTGATCAGCTTGGCGAGCGCCGCCGGTGCCTTCGCGCGCTCGCTCACCGTCGCGAGCAGGATCAGCGGTGCATCGGGATCGGGCGCATCGAGGTAGCGGGCGAGCTCCTTCATCGCCTCGTCGGGGAGGCCCTTCGCGTTCGAGACCAGGAGCGCTCGGCGCTCGCCGAACAGCGACGGCGTCGCGAGGTCCGCGGTCTCTCCGCCGGACCACTCCGCGCCGTCGACCTCGCGCGGCCGGAGGTCGCCAAGGAGCTCGAACGCCGCCTCCCGAAGCAGGAACGCGTCCTCGCCCCAGAGGAGGAACACGGGGGGTCCCGAGCGTGAGGGCGGCGTCACGCCGCCGATGCTACGACAGGCCTCCCGCGCTCGAAGCCGACGATCACGTCGTCGAGCCGGTCGGTGCGGACGATCGCGCACCCCGCGTCGCGCATCCACCCGAGCGCCTCGGGCGTGGGATGGCCGTAGGGGTTCGGCTGCCCGGAGCTCACCACGCACACCTCGGCGCGCACCGCCTCGAAGAACTCCGGCAGCGACGTCGCACCGCCGTGGTGCGGGACCTTGAGGACGTCGGCGACCATCGCGCCGGGGCGCTCGAGCAGGAGCTCCTGGGCGGGTTGCTCGGCGTCGCCGGTCAGGAGCACGGTGTCCTCGCCGATCGACGCCATGATCACGAGCGAGTCGTTGTTCGCGTCGGACTCCGTCCCCACCCAGCAGGCCTCGGGCGCGAGCACGTCGAGCCGCAGGTCGCCGACCGAGATCGTCTGCCCCCCGCGCGGGTGCCGAACCGGCACGCCCTCCGCGCGGGCGGCCTCGAGCAGCGTCTCGAGGTCGCGCGAGTCCGACGGACACCCCGGCTCGAGCACCACGCCCACGGGGATGCGAGCGAGCACCGCGGGCAGGCCCACGACGTGGTCGGCGTGCGGGTGCGTGGCTACCACCACGTCGAGCCGCCGGACGCCGAGCGCCGAGAGCGCCGTGGCGACGATCGCCGGATCCGGCCCGCCGTCGACGAGGACCGTCGCTCCGCCCGGCGAGGTCAGCAGGATCGCGTCGCCCTGGCCGACGTCGAGGAACCGGACCGTCAGCGACCCGGGCGCGCCCGAGGAGAGGGCGTTCGTCCAGACGGCGAGCGGCGCGAGCGCGAGGCACAGGACGAGCGCGGTCCGCGGCGCACGGCGTCCGCTGCGCAGCCACCACGTCAGCCCGAGGGCGACCGCGATGCCGAGCACGAGCGTCAGCCAGCCGCCGCCGGTGATCCACGGGAGCGGCGCCCTCGCGAGCTCGTCGGCGACCCCGATCAGGTACCGCATCGGGACGAGCGCCAGGAACGCGACCGCGTCCCCAGCCGGTTCGGCGAGCACGCCCGCCCCGGCGGCCACCAAGCCGAGCAGCAGAGCCGGCGCCACCGCGGGGAACGCGAGCACGTTCGCGAGCACCGTCGACAGCGGCACCTCATGGAAGTAGAAGAGGAGGACGGGCGTCACGCCGATCTGCGCCGCGAGCGTCGCGCCCAGCGCCATCGCGACGGGCTTGGGCACGAACCGCACCCGCTCCGAGATCGGCGTCGCGAGCGCGATCATGCCGGCCGTCGCCGCGACCGAGAGCTGGAAGCCCACCGACCACACGAGCGTCGGATCGAGCGAGAGCAGCCCGACGACCGCCGCCGACAGGATCGACGCGGAGCTCCTCGGGCGGCCGAGCAGCACCCCGACGAGCGCGAGCCCCGCCATGACACCCGCGCGCATCACCGAGGGTTCGGCACCGGTGAGGACGACGAAGAACGCCGTCATCCCGAGGCCGAGCGCGAACCGCGGCCACCGCGACAGCCGGAGCGCGGCGCCGAGGGCGAACACGGGCGCGAGGACCATCGCGACGTTGCCGCCCGACACGACGAGCAGGTGGGACAGGCCGCTGGCCCGGAAGTCGCGTTCGACGATCGGGTCGAGGCGGGAGGCGTCACCGACGGCGAGCCCGAGCAGGAGCCCGGCCTCGCGGGGCGGGTACGACGCGACGATCGACCGGCCGACCATCGCGCGCACCGTCTGCGCCCACCGGATCGGGGCGAACGCGGCGGGCCCGAGGCGTTCGGCCTCGGAGACGCGGAGCTCGGCCGCGATCCCGCGTCGCAGGAGGAACTCGCCGAAGCCCGCGTCCCCCGGCACCCCGAGCGTCCCCGAGACGCGGACGCGGTCGCCGCGGACCGCGTCGAGCGGCTCGTCCCGGCCCGAGAGCCACACGCTCTCGTGGGTCGCGGCGGCCCGCCCCGACCAGCGGACGAGCGCCACGTCGAGCACCGCCGACCATCGGTCGGCCTCCGCCCTCGGGTCGACGCGGAGCGATCCCTCGACGACGACCGAGACCGGCGCGAGCCTCGCGACCAGCGCCTCCTCGACCCGGTGCGTGTGCGCGCCGCCCCACCCGATCGCCAGCGCGAGGGTCGCCAGCACGGCGACCGCGGCCGCGAGCCACGACGATCTCGAACGGTCCGTGCGAGGCGAGGCGACCGCGTCGGCGAGCGGCTGGGTCGGGGACAGCCCCGCGCGTTCGAGCGCGCCGCGGTCCCGGTCGTCCCGGACCGGGGCGAGCGCGAGCGCCGCGGCCAGCCCGAACGCGCCGGCGACGACCCACACCACGACGGGCACGGCCTCGCCGACGAACGGTCGGACGAGCAGCCCCGCCCACATCGCGGCGGCGACGCCGGGAAGGATCCAGGAGCTCACACGGTGACGAGCTCCCGGATGTCCTCGAGTGTCGCATCCCCGATCCCGGTGACGTCGAGCAGCTGGTCGACCGACGTGAAGGGACCGTTCTCGGTGCGGTGATCGACGATCGCCTGCGCGATCACCTCGCCGATGCCCGGGAGCGCCTCGAGCTCCGTGGCGCTCGCGGTGTTCACGTTGATCAGCCCGCCCGCCACGGCGCCGCCACCCGACCCGCCCACAGGCGCGGGAGCCTCCTGCCCCTGGCGGACCACGAGGATCTGCGTCCCGTCGACGAGCGGCGCGGCGAGATTGAGCGACTCGAGCTGCGCGCCCGGCCTCGCGCCGCCGGCCGCCTCGATCGCGTTGATCACCCGGGCGCCGTCGGCGAACTCGTACACGCCGGGGTGACGGACCCAGCCGGCGACGTCGACGAGCATCACGACGCCCGGCGAGGGCCTGCCGGTCGCGCCCGTCGAAGGAGCGGCGGCCGCGGGAGCGGTCGTGGTCGCGACGTCGACCGGACGGGGCAGCGACCGCGCGTACCAGAAGCCGGCGCCGCCGATCGTGACGACCAGGACGGCCACGAGCCCCACGAGCTCGCCGCGCGACAGCGCGGACAGTCGCTCGCGGATCGACTCCCCGGGCATGCGGCGGCCTCTCGCCTCTGTCTCAGGGGGGAGCCGGAAGGGACGGGGGGAGCCTAGTTCGGGTCGCCGGTCGGCACCGTGAGGTTCGTCACGTCGAGCTCGAGGCCGGCGATCGCGGACACGCGGAGGTCGGCCGGCGTCCCGACGGCGACCGCGCGCTTCCCGGGCGTTCCCCTCGGCAGCCAGAACATGAACTCGGATCCGCCGCCCGGCGCCGCTCGGACCGAGAGCTCGCCGCCGTGCGCATGCACGAGCCCGCGAGAGATGTACAGGCCGAGTCCCGAGCCGGGCTTGGTCGTGCCCCCGCGGCGGAACCGCTCGAAGATCGCCTCGCGGTCGCTCGCCGGGATGCCGGGACCGGCGTCGCGGACCGAGAACCGGACCCGGTCCGGGTCCTCGGAGACCGCCAGGGTGATCGGCGCGTCCGCGGGCGAGTACTTCCTCGCGTTGTCGAGCAGGTTCGTGAGGACACGGATCACCGCGTCCACGTCGCACACGACCGAACCGTCGCCCTCGATCCGCACCGTGAGACGGTCCTTCGTGGACGACGCGCGAGCCGCCTCGGTGACGAGTTCCTCCGCCTCGGCGGCCACGAGCGACATCCGCAGGACGCCGTCCTCGATCCGCGACAGCGTGAGCAGCTCCTCGACGAGCCTCGACAGTCGCTCGGTCTGCACCGTCGCGCCGTCGATCAGCTCCTCTCGGACGGGCTCCTCGAGGACCGAGCCGTGGCTCTTCAGCGTCGCGAGCACGCCGAGGATCGCGGCGAGGGGCGTCCGGAGCTCGTGCGCGGCGACAGCGACGTACTCCGAGCGGGCGAGATCCACCCGCCGGAGTCGTTCGACCTCACGACGCTCCGCGCCGAGCGCACGGGCAGCCGACTCCGCGACGACGGTGGCCGCGAGCCGCTCGCGGCGCTGGTCGGTGAGGTGCTGGGTGAGGACGCCGACCGCGACGCCGGCGAGCACGAGGAGCGTCGGCCGGTAGAGCATCGCAGCGTCCTCGACCCGGCCGCCCATCAGCACCGCCGCGTACAGCAGCGCCAGGCCGATCGCCGCGCCGATCGTCTCGAGCCTGCCGAACCGCAGGCCGACCGAGACGACCACGATCAGGTACAGGGCCCAGAAGTCGCTCCGCGGCCCTCCCGTGGCCGCGATCCACATCGTGATGAGCGCGACGTCGATCAACAGCGTCGCGAACAGGATCCTCAGGGTCCCGCCCTCGTCGCTCGCCGAGACGAACAGGCAGGCGAACGCGTACACGCCGGCGAGCAGGAGCACGATCCCCTCGGCCGCCCCGAGCGTCTGGTGGATCCCCGTCGAGCCGAGCGCGATGGCGATGACGGCGGCCAGGACCGTGATCCGGAGCAGCGCGATCGAGCGCTCGGTCCGCACCGCGGACGAGCGCATCGTCGCCTCGATCGGCGCCTGCTCGGACCCTGTCGAGCTCATCGGGAACCCCTGGGGCGCACGCCGACGCAACGCCCCCGGGACACGTATCGACTCGCTCGGGCGGAACGTTGAGCCCGCTAGCGAGCCGTGACCACGTTGACCAGGCGCGGGGGCCGCACGATCACCTGCCGGACCTCGCGCCCGTCGATCGAGCGGGCGACCTTCTCCGAGGCCAGCGCGAGCTCGCGACAGTCCTCCTCACCGGCGTCCGGGGCGACCTCGATGCGGTCGCGCACCTTCCCGTCGACCTGGACCACCAGGGTCACGCGCTCCTCCCGCGCGAGCTCCTCGTCGAACGCGGGCCACGGCGACGTGTGCACGCTCGCCTCGTTGCCGAGGACCTCCCGCCACAGCTCCTCGGCGATGAACGGCGCGAGCGGCGCGAGGAGCAATACCAGTGCCGTCGACGCCTCGCGGGCCCCACCGCCGGCGTCGAGCGTGGCGCGCATCTCGTTCGAGAGCACCTGCATCTTGCTGATCGCGACGTTGAACCGGAACCGCTCCATGTCGTTCGTGACGCCGCGGATCGTCCGATGCACGAGGCGGCGCAGCGGCTCGGGATCCCGCGCGTCGCGCTCGGCCGCCTCGGTGACCGCTGCGTACACGCGTCCCAGCCACGAGGTCACGCCTGGGCGCCGGTCCGGGTCCGGCGCGACCGCCTTCCAGTCGATGTCGTCCTCGAACGGCCCGGCGAACAGGATCGCGAGGCGCATCGAGTCGGCGCCCCACCGCTCGACCAGCGGCATGGGTTCGACGATGTTGCCCTTGGTCTTGCTCATCGAGGCGCCCTCGTAGATCACCTGGCCCTGGTTCATCAGGCGCAGCATCGGCTCGGTGAACGTCACCATGCCCATGTCGAACAGCACCTTCGTGAAGAACCGCGAGTAGAGCAGGTGCAGGATCGCGTGCTCCACGCCGCCCACGTACTGGTCGACCGGCATCCACCGTTCGACGACGTCGCCGTCGAACGGCGCCGCGTCATCGTGCGGCGAGCAGTAGCGGAAGTAGTACCAGGAGGAGTCGACGAACGTGTCCAGCGTGTCGGTGTCGCGCGTGGCCGGCTCCCCACCGATCGGACAGGTGGTGTGCACGAACGCCTCGTGTCGTGCGAGCGGCGATTCCCCGCCGGGGCGGAAGTCGACGTCCGGGGGCAGCTCGACCGGCAGCTGGTCGTCGGGGACGGCCACCTCGCCGTGCACGGGGCAATGGACGATCGGGATCGGCGGACCCCAGTAGCGCTGGCGACTGATCAGCCAGTCGCGTAGGCGGAAGGTGACGGCCGCCTTGCCCTTGCCCTGCTCCTCCAGCCAGTCGACAACCTTCCCGATCGAGGCGGGCGACCGCACGCCGTCGAACGGCCCGGAGTTCACCATCACGCCCTCGTGGTCGTACGCCTCCGTCATCGTCTCGGGGTCCCGCTCCTCGCCTTCGGGCTGGACGACCACCCGGATCGGCAGGCGGTGCGCTCGCGCGAACTCGAAGTCACGCTGGTCGTGCGCGGGCACGCCCATCACGGCGCCCGTCCCGTACTCCATCAGCACGTAGGGGGCCACGAAGACCGGGATGCGCTCCCCGTTCACCGGGTTCACGGCGTGGACGCCGAGCGGGACCCCCTCCGTCGTGTCGGCCTCCTCGCGAACCGTCAGCGGGGTCGCGCGCACCTTCTCGAGCACCGGCTCGACGAGATCCCGCGTGCCGCCCCGTTCCGCGAGCGTGGCCACCAGGGGGTGCTCGACCGCGAACACGAAGAAGGTCACACCCCAGAGCGTGTCGGGCCGTGTCGTGAAGACCTCCACCTCGTCGCCCGTCTCCGCGATCTCGAACGTCACGGACGCGCCTTCGGAACGCCCGATCCAGTTGCGCTGCATCGTCAGCACGCGCTCGGGCCAGCCGACCAGGGCCGCGGCGTCGTCCAGCAGCCGCTGTGCGTAGTCGGTGATCCTGAAGAACCACTGGGTCAGGTCCCGGCGCACGACCGGTGTACCGCACCGCTCGCATGCTCCGTTGATCACCTGCTCGTTGGCGAGGACCGTCTGATCCTTGGGGCACCAGTTCACCGGGGCGTTCTTCCGGTACGCCAGTCCTCGCTCGAAGAACCGGAGGAACAGCCACTGCGTCCAGCGGTAGTACTCGGGGTCGCTGGTGTGCAGCCGCCGCGTCCAGTCGAAGGACATCCCGAGCCGCCGATACGAGGCGGCCTGCTGGTCGATGTTCGCGTACGTCCATTCCTTCGGATCGACCCCGCGCTTGATCGCGGCGTTCTCGGCGTTCAGGCCGAAGGAGTCCCAGCCGATCGGGTGCAGCACGTTGTTCCCGCGCATCGCCGCGAACCGGGCCACGGCGTCGCCGCCGCTGTACGCCTCCAGATGCCCCATGTGGAGGTCGCCGGAGGGGTAGGAGAACATATCGAGCGCGTAGAACCTCGGCCGGGGGTCGTCGGGATCCTCCGAGGCCAGGTACAGGTCCTCGGCCTCCCATCGGTCGGCCCACTTGGGTTCGATCTCGGAGGGGTCGTAGGCACGCATCGTCACGGCATGGTAGCCGACGCATCTCGCCGCACCGGTACGGCGCGCGGAACGCGTCTACGAACCGGTGGCCTTAGCCACCGCCGACTCGAGCCGCTTCCGCTCGAGCGACGCGCCGCGCAGCTCCGCCTCGGCCGCGCGGAGTCGCTCGCGCGCGTCCGAGCGCTTGCGGTCGATCTCGTCGAGCCGGTCGCGTTCGCGTTCGACCGCCTGCTCGGCCCGGCGCTCGCGCGTCTCCGCCCCCGAGAGCTCGCGGCGGAGCTTCGCCGTGTCCGCCTTCGGGGCGGGCTCGGGCTCCCGCTTCGTCGTTCGGCCACCCGGAACGATGCGGAGCGCCCCGCCGGCGAACTCGGCCGGCGGGCGGACCGGCTTCGTGAGCCGGCCGCTCAGCATGAGCTCCGCGATCTCCTCATCGACCGTGGCCGCCTCGAGCGTCCCCGCGACGTCGTCGGCCTGGGAGGACGAACCCCCGCCGGCGCGGCCGAGGATCGCCGCCGCGTCCCGCGTGAGCGCCGAAACGACCTTGCGACGTTCGTCGGACGCGTCCCGGAACGCCTCGACGTCGCCGCCCGACACCGCGCGGCGGTGCGCGTCGCGCAGCCGCTTCCCGAGCTCGATCAGCTCGTCCAGCTGCTCCGGCTCCTCGCGACGCAGGACGTTCAGCGCCCACATCGACACGACGGGCTTGCGGAGCGCCTTCACCTTCGCGGCACCCTCACGATCTCCGCCCGCCGAGAGCTCCTTGGCCAGCGCATCCCGTTCGGGCGTGAATCGGTCCAGGGGCAGGCCGTACAGCTCGTCGATGCGATCGTCGAGGGTCACCGATCCCTTTTGTCCCCCGCCACGGGCCGGACCGTCAAGTGCGGCGACCGGCCGCCGGGTCGAGCGATCGCCGCGGGGTCGACGCGGGGTAAGGTTGATGCGCTGCACAACGGGGCGAGGGAGCGAACCGTGGCGAGGGACCCGAAGCAACCACGCGACGTGGCGCTGCTGGAGCGCGCCTGGAACGCCGCCCAAGGGCAGGCGTGGGGCGAGGCGTTCGAGCTCCCCTCGTCGGCCGACGATGAGACACCGCTCGGGGGTGATCGGTTGCTCGTTCTTCCGGGACCGCGGGAGACGAGTGGAGGTTCCACCTACTCGTGGCGACTCTGCCCGGCCCGTAGGCCAGTCCTTCCCGCGTGACCACGGTCCCGCCCTATGCGGCCCCGGCGGCCTCGAAGTCGGCGGCGTTCCAGGGCAGAGCGGGATCGACCTCGGCCGCGCCGAGCTCCCTCCGCAGAAGCTCGAGGGCGGCCTCCTCGTCGGCCTGGGGCTCCTCGCCGGCCTCGCGCTGGAGCCATACCCAGCCAGGTTCGATGCTCATATCTACTCATCCTGATCGCTTCTCTCCCTGATACCGACCTCGCCCCAAAAGTGAAAGTGCGGGCCGGCGGTGTTGGTCGGGATGCTGCGGGAGGGTCGGCGTGAGTCCGGGTAACGGGCCTTATCCGGACGCGTGACGCCGGTCAGTTTCCGCGAACGTACATGAGACGCGCTACACGGCTACATGCAGGCCCACAACGTGGTGATCAAGGCCGCGATCCCGGCTCCGACACAGAAACCGAGTAACGACCATGCTGCTGCGCGACCGCGGACAACGTGTCGTGCCTCGCGCCGCTTCATGTACATCGATCCCATCGCCGGCACGTAGTCCACGACATCGGAACCCTCGTACTGGCCCGAGAACAACTCGGTATCGACGAGTAGTTCCACTCCGTTCTCGATGTCGGCTGCCCACTTGACGGCCTCCCCCGTCAGGGGTTGGGATGCGGGTTCCTGGATCAGGTACGTGAGCTCTATGGCTGCACGTCTGGCCTGCTCGGGGTCACGCGGCGTGTCCGCATCTCCGTAGTGGAACCTCTGCCACTCCTGTAGACCCTCCTGCACGCGAGTCCGCAGCGTCCGCAGCCATTGAACTTCCGGCGGGCGTCCACCTCCGGCCATGAGCCGCCTCCCTTCACCCCTGAAGCACGGCGACTGTATATGCCGACCGAAGCTGGACGCGTGAGGCCGGTCACGCTCCGGCGGCGCACATCTTGTCGCAGGCACCTACCGCGGGCACGACTCCGGCGGTACCGTGGCGTTGATGCCCTCGCCAGATGACCTACCGCCGCCACCTCCGAAGCGCCGCCGTCCCCGGATGTTGCTCCTGGCTGGATTCCTCGGCTGGTGGGCGGTGACGGCCGCACTGGACGCGCGGGACTTGATGGGTCCCAACGACCCCGATCCGTTCGATGTGATTCCCAACCTGGTCCTCGCCGCGGGTCTTGCGGCCCTGGCCGTCTGGGCGCTCAGCCGGGCTCGCGGCTAACACGCATCTTCGGGGGCGATGCTTACCTCCGGGTAAACCGGAGTCGCCCATTGCGTCTGGGCGCGTGAAGCCGGTCACGCGATGGGAACGTACATGGCGGGTCCGGTGTCCCTCGAGACTCGGCCGCTACGCGGTGTCTGAACCGGAGCGCTTAGCCCTGAAGCCCGAGGCGATCGCGACTCCCGCAAGGACACCCGACACGAACTGGATCGGACTCGAGTCGAACCAGTAGAGCCGCTCGAATGGTCCGCCCGACTGGTGACCATGGATCCAGACCCACCAGAAATGGACGAGTGGTACGAGCGCAACGACAGCCAACAGAAGGCGGCTCGGCAAGAACCGAACCCTGGTGAAGGGCAGCCAGGTCGCCAACCCGAAGAGTGCGCCCGCAACAACCATCGCGCCGACGGAGAAAAGCCACAGCGAATCGTCGTACCTGTTCGGTGCGCCGTCTCGGACGAAGGCGATGTATCGATCCGCGGCGAACGACAGCGTCCAGAAGGCAAGCAGCGCGATCGCGGCTCGCACAACGAATCGGAACCACCCGGCTTGAGCGATCGAGCCGCCTGAGGCGCGAGCGGGAACGGCATCCGTCGCCATAAGCCACCTCCTCGCGGAGCCTAACCCTAGCGTAGGAGATATCTCTTGGGTGGTGGGCCAGTGTTCGTGAATGTACCTGGAGCGAAGGCGGAATCAGCCCTGGCGCGGCGCCCAGAACAGCTCCTCCTGCTGGTCTCGCGTCATTTTCTGCATCCAGGCCTCCTCCCTCGGACTCCTCTGCCGCCACTCGTCTCGATCCCTCCGACGTAGTCGCTCGACGCCACGCTCGACCAACCCCTCGCGGTCGTTCGCTTCGACAAGACCGAGGCATATCGCACAGGCGAGCCATGCCTCCTCTGCCCGAACTTCAACCGAGCTGCGGACGAACGTCCGAAAGCTCGGACCCTCGAACCAAGCAGCCACGGGACGTTCGCCGCAGAAACTGCAGTTCCCGGGCTCATACGGCTCGGACCTCGCTTGTTCGATGTACTGCTGGATGATCTCCTCTCGCGCTCTCATCATGCTGCGATCGTCGAGAGCGTCGCCATCGAGCAGGGCGAGGATGTTCGCAGTGATGCCCATGTACGCTTGCATCAGGTCGCGGTTCTCGTCGGTCTCCCGCAGGAACGCCGTCGCGTAATACCGCATGGCTTGATCGGCATGCGCACGGATTGCCTCCAACCGGTCATTGTCAGATGGAGGCACACCCGCCACGAGGTCAGCATCCGGTTGGCTGTTAGCCGCTGTCAATGCGGACGGCGTCTCGGAATCACTCCCGGACATATGGCGCCGTGGTGCGCCAGGGTTCGTGAATGTCCCTTGAAAGCAGCCCACTCCGCTGCATCGGAGGGAGCCTCCACACATTTCTGTCCCTCAGACCTCGACGACGAAGCCGAGGTCGATGTCGCTGCCAGCCTGGCCTCCACGGATTCCCCAGTCCTCTCGCGGGATCTCGCGTAGAAGAATCATCACGTGATCACGGGGGATCCCGAGGGACTCCAGGTTCTCAACGATCCCTCGGTAGAGGGATCGCTTGGCTTCCAGCGCCCGGCCTGCGAAACGTCGAGGCTAACGTGCGTGTAGAGCTCCGGGCTCACTCGATCTGGCGGGCACTCGAAGCGGTGTGGCTCGTGGACGACCAGACGAACACACCGGTCGCTGGCTGGAATCTTGAACGCCTCGCGCAGGGCAACGTGGACCGCCTCAATGATGTCCGCCCCGGCTCGCTCACCGAGTGGACGGCGCACCTCGATCAGGACGCTCGGCATCATTCCCAGTCTTCCAGCTTGAGGCCCTGGAGACACTCGAAGCCGGGATTTGGACTGGAGACGCCGAAAGAACCGTGTCCGTCTGCGAAGCCGGACCACGTCAGATGGACCTATTCAGGAACAGGCACGCCGAGGTACGCCAGTGTTCGTGAATGCATGGGACACGCACGCCGATACGCGGGTCGGTGAACGCCCGAGACGCCAACCGAGGAACTCGAGCCGGTCCTGGTGGCCGGCCATCATGAGCTCCGGCAGGATCGCCGGGTCCTCGGCCGAGGGCTCGTCGACGCGGGATAATCGTGACCACGCATTAGGCGCGACGGGGGATTGGGGGTGGATCTCGATGGAACTGGGCACGCGCGCCCACTTGGTCGGGCTCTACAAGGAAGGGACTCGAGTCTTCTCGGAGTCGCTCGAAGGGATCACCGACGGTGAGCTTGATGTGCGTCTCGGGCCGGACGAGTGGACGGCTCGGGAGGTGGTCCATCACATGGCCGATAGCGAGATGACGTCGGCGATCAGGCTGCGTCGGCTGATCGCCGAGGACGCGCCGACGATCCAGGGCTACGACCAGGAGGAGTACGCGAAACGCCTGTTCTACGGTGAGCGCCCAATCGAGGCGTCATTGGAGGCAGTCTCCGCCGCCCGGCGGACGACGGGCGACATCCTCGATCGGCTCACCGAGGAGCAGTGGGAGCGAGGGGGGACGCACACGGAGAGCGGTCCCTATGGCGTCGAGGCGTGGCTCGAGATCTACGCCGCCCACGCCCACGACCACGCGGATCAGATCCGCCGGGCTCGGGAGTTCGCTCACCCCTCTTGACGGCATCCAGTCTGATGGCCCAGGACGAACGGCTCTCGCAGGAGTCTTGAGCAGCGGCTGCGGAGGTGTCTTTTCGAACGCTCGCGGTCCCGCTCCCCGCGCCGAGCTCCTCCACGTCCTCATGCTCCCCGACCTCGACCGGGTCGAGCGGATCGGGGAGTTCTGGGCCTACTCGCAGAGCCGCACCTCCGCCGAGCTGCTGATCGACTGCGAGGAGGACCGGACGCTCCGGGCAGTGCTCGTCGGGATGTTGCGGGAGACCGAGCACTCGGGTTACTGAACGGAAGTAGCCCCTCTACCCCGAGGGTCGGTGCGGGTGGCTACCTCTGCAGGCCTCCCCTGACGCTTCGCCACGACTGTGAATCGGTCGCGTTTCTCAACGATCAACTCGACGTCCAGAATCACATGCTCGTCGCGGACGATGAACTGGCGAGGGTCGTCTCGGACCTCCTCATACTCCTCCTTCAACACCGCGGTGAAGAGGTCGCACGTGTCATATCCGCACTCGCAGATGATGTGCATGAACGAACCGGGGGGAATGGACTCGACCGCCTGTTCGATCTGTTCGTTGATCTTCCTGGCCGCCGCCTCGTTCTTTGCGACCCGTTCTTCCCTCAAGCCCATCGCCGTACCCCTGTCTCCTGGACTGTCAGCCACTGGATAGGACCTGTCTCTTAGGATCGATCACGCGGCACCGGGAGCCCGCGTCCATGGGGAACCGGCCGACCGCTACTTTCAGGAGCTGCTCGAGCGAGAACCGCTCCGTTTGCGCACCGCTGTTGATCGCTTGGTGCTGCTGCGCTGCGACGACGACGTCTGCTTGCGCGCCGGGGATTTCGTCGCGCTCTTCCTCGTTGACGTCTTCCTGGCTGTGGGCTTCTTGGCCGACGATACCCGTGCCGGCGACTTCCTCGCGCTGCTCTTTCGCGCTGAGGTCTTCTTGCTCGACGACCTCTTCGCCGGAGACCTCTTGCTCGACGACTTCTGGTTCCTCTGCCTGCGCTCACGAGCAAGAGCTGTCCCGCCGATCGCCGCACCGAGCACCGCCGCGCCAGTGGCGGCCAGCAGGGGGTTCTCGGCTACCGCGCCCACAACCTTCTTCGCCCCCGACCCGACCTTCTTGGCACCGGATCCGACCACCGATGAAGCGTCGCCGGCCTTCTCCTTCATGGTCGAGATGGCGCCGCGTCCGTTTTGTTCCGTCCTTTTCATCCGGTCCGTTGCCTTTGCGGGCGTCATGTTTCCTCCTCCGTCTCGGGTGTCACGATCACGGTCTCCTCGGTATCTCTCGTATCGGACGGACCCGCGGTCGCCACAGCGACGTCCGTCGTAGACTGGCGTCGCGACCGATCGGAGTCCCGTCTCGTCGCGATCACGTCGAGGACCTTCGGAATCAGCAGGCCGATCGTGAAGGCGCCAGCGACCACGAGGGCCGGTTCTCGACGGGCGAAGGCGACCGCCTCCCCGGAGAGCTGCTTCGCGTTCTCCAGGAGCTCGTCGGTACTCGCCGTCGCGAGGCGTGCCGCAAGCCGGTCGGCCCGCCCGGCGATCTGATCCACCATCTCGGCCTCGCCAGCGTGGCCCTGCTCACGGAGGCTCGAAGCGGACGCCCGGAAGGCGTTCGCGAAGGCCTTCAACTCGACCGCCACACGGCTCGACCGCATGTCGACCTCAGCTCGGACGCGGTCGACGGCAACCGTCCCGGCGGCGCCGACGACTACCTTGCCGGCGTCCTGTAGCTGTCGTACCGATGAAGGTGATCCCGTTTGGTCGATGCCCGCCACCGTCGCCTCCGTTGCCGCCGTTGCTCCGTTGTCCGGCTGGGGTTTCTTCCCGAAGGTCGTGAGCCGAAACGTGTTGGTGTGAAATCGATCCACTCGGGAAAGACGCAAGCGCACGGCCGAGGTACTGGAGACGACGATGGCATCCGTCCCAACCGATCAAGAGCGTCTACGCGAGGCGTCACCGAGCGAGCTCCTGCGCTCCCTGCTGGCCGACATCCGGCTGATGCTGCAGCGGGAGGCCGAGCTCGCGAAGCTGGAGGTGAAGGACAAGGGGTCGCGCCTCGGGCTCGCCGGAGAGATCCTGGCCGGCGCGGTCGTGGTGGCATTGCTCGCCTTGGGTACGCTCATCGCGGCTGCGGTGCTGGGGCTCGCGATCGTACTCCCGCCGTGGGCGGCCGCCCTTATCGTCGGCACGGTGCTCGTCGTGGTCGCCGTGGTCATGTTGCTCATTGGACGAGCCAGGATACGGTCGGTGGGGTCGTTGGCACCGACGGCCACGATCGAAACCGCACGAGAGGACGTGGCATGGATTCGTCGCGAAGCCGAACGCCTCCGGTCGACCGAATAGCCGAGATCCGCGCCGACATCTCATCGATGCGGACGAGGATGGCCGAGACACTCGAGGCGTTGCGATTCAAGGCCGACCTCCCCGCTCGCTTGGGAGACTCGGTGGGCAACGCTGCCCTGGTCTTCACCGAGCACGTCTTCGACCGCGTCACGTCGGCTCAGGATGACGAGGCGACGGAACAGCATCCTGCCCCGATCCCGGCATCGAACGAGCCGGCCGTTCCTCGAGACGCCGGACAGCCCTCCGGACCCGCGCCGCACGGCGAGCCGACCGTCTAGCTCGCCAAGCTTGGGTTCGCATGGTCTTGGTTGGTGGCAGCATCTCTACCTCGCATTTGAGGCAGCTTTCGGGAGCGTTCCCCTTGCCGCAGCGATCGAGCGGTGCTGGTCGGGATGCTTCGGGAGGGCGAGCGGTAGGGCAGTCACTGAATCACTGGGGCATAGACGCTTCGTTCGGATGGTTCGCTAGTTCCAATGTGGCCTACCCTCGAAGACGTCGAGCCGCTATGGATGGGTGACTACCACGACGGCGTGCTGAGCGGGGTCGCATCGGTGGCAGGCCGAATCTGTTGGTTCCGGGTGGCGGCGGAGACCTTGGAAGGTCAGCCGAGTGGCTCTCGCTATCTCATATTCGAGATGACGCCGGAGGAGGCGGACGAGGTGCAGCGCCGCCACGCGAGGGCCGAGACGTTCGTCGGGACTCACCTCTGTTATCACCTCCCACGCGAGGACAGACGACTCCAGCCCCGCGAACGCTGGAAGGAGTTCTACGGCGACTTCACCTCACCCGGCTGGAAACCACCACGCATCCCTCAGCCCTACCTTGAACGCGAACCGATCGGCGAAGTGACCTGGAACATCCGCCATCCCTAGGCGGAGGACCGGACGCTCCGGGCGGTGCTCTTCGGGATGCTGCGGGAGGCCGACCGGAGCGCATAAGACCTCCCCTCTCTGCTCATCCGTAGGAAGGCAAGCCCTAGGCCAAGCGTGTGAAAACCTCCGCGCCTCGTGCCCGGGGATGACCGAACGGACGATTGACCGGGCGCTCCCTCCTACCGATGCTTGTTCGAGGAGCGGAGGAGGCTCGCGTGAGGCGAGGCGTTGTAGCGTTCGTGGTCACCATCATCCTGGGTGCCTCAGGCATCGCCACGGCCGGCATCCTCTCCGCCGGTGGATCGACCTCCTCGGGGCCTCCCGATCGGAACGACAACGCCCAGGCCGGTGGGCAGGACGCTAGCGTTCACGGTGGGCCGATCGAGCGGTTCCACTACGCCCGGCCGTGCGATCTGACGGCTGTGGGCTCGCTCCCAGGCAACTGGACGCACGGCGACTACGTGAGCGCAGTCGCCGCGAACGGTACCCCTGCCCAGATTCAAACGGCCGCTCACAGCGACTGCGGCAAGCCGATGGTCGCGGTCGGCCACGGCGGCGGGCCCCCGGCCCACGCTCTCGAGAACAAGGCGGCTGGACAGGCGCACGCGGGCGGCAAGCCTGACGACGCGGGTTCGAACGCTACCGGCAGCTAGCAGTTGCGCCGACCCTGACGGGCTTTATGACATCGGATGCATGTGCGCGGTGCGGCGCTGCTCGTGCGAGCCCGACGAAGTCGAGCACCTACGCGAGAGCGGGTCCCGGCGGCCAGACGATCGACTGCGAGGAGGATCGCACCCTTCGGCGGAGCTGGTCGGGATGCTGCGGGAGATGGAGCGGGGGGTAAGGACGCAGGAGGCGGGCTCATTCGCACTGGGTGATCCGATCCTCACCGGCCCCACCGCGGCGACAGTCATCCTCGCCGTTGCTTCCGCTCATCTGGTCCGCCCCTTCGTGTCCTCTGAGAACGTCGTTCCCGCGTCCGCCCCTGAGCCAATCGTTCCCGCCTCCTGCCAGGAGGTGGTCATCCCCCTCAGCACCAAACAATCGATCGTTCCCGTCTCCTGCGATGAGTTCGTCATCGCCGCTCCTGCCATTGAGCCTCGATCTGCCGTGGAATGCCGTCGCGTCGAGACTGTCGTTGCCCGATCCCGCACGGATCCAAGCAACTTCGATTGAATCCATCGGGATGACTCGACCCAGTCGTAGCCCTCCCCGAGGCCGGGCTTGACCTTCTGGAGGATCTTGAGAACGGCGGGATCGGTCTCGGAGATGTAGTCGCACGGCCCGAGATGAGGTGTCGACTTCGAGGGAGCACCGGGCGCTCCGAGCGGTGCTGGTCGGGATATTGAGGGAGACGGAGCGGTTAGGTCCGTCCTAGGGACTCCGGACCTCCTGGTCTCGCCAGTCGTTCATGCACCGACCGCTTCGGAGAGCAGGTACTCGGTCCCAGTGAGGTCGAAGATCCTTCGGATAGCCGTGGGCACACGCACCAGCCGGAGCTTCTTGCCCCAGCTATGGACGCGATGTTCGTATGCCATGATCGTGAGCCACGCCGCGCCGTCGATGAACGTGACCGCCTCGAGGTCCAGGACGACGTCACGGCGGTGGATCACCGCTATCGCGTCGTCCAACACGTGGGCCGTCGCGATGTCGAACCTGCCGGCGAGACGGAGACGGGTGGCGCCGATCAACCGCTCGAGCTCGACGGAGAAGGTGTCCGAGTTTCCCATGCCCGGCTCCCTTCCTGGAGGTGCGTCACCTCCGACTGGGAGCGAGTGCTGGACTCCGACGGTGCACCTTAAGGGATGGCGCGGCGAGCCGGGGACTTGGGGCTCGCTCGGTCAGGCTATGCCTCACCCTCCCGAGCGGTCAATCGGGCGAGAAGGCTACTGCGGTAGTGCGCTGAGCAGCGTTTCCGCAGGTAGTGGACCCAAGGGGATTCGAACCCCTGACCTTCTGGCTGCCAGCCAGACGCTCTACCAGCTGAGCTATGGGCCCCGACTCGAACTACCGAGTGTAGCGGCCGATGTGGGCGACATCAGTCAGGCAGCGTGGATCGTGGATGCGTGGTTCCCGGCGAGGTTCCGGGTACATGGAGGACGTGGAACCGCGAACCGCGACCGTCGGCAGGGCCGCTTCGATGCTGCGCCGCGCCGTAGAGATCGCGAGGCACGTCGTCCGTGGGCTGAAGAGCTTGGCTGTCGTCGCGGCCGCGTGCGCTTCCCTGGCCTGGCTTGTCTGGCTCGTCGACACACCCGTCGGTGGAGTGGAAGGGCTGGTCGAACGGATCGTGGCGCTCATGGTCTTGCTGAGTCCGTCAGCGGTGCTGCTGGTGTTCCTCTCCGGGCTCCGTGAGCTCGCCAGGCTTTCCGAGCGCATGCGAGCGCTGCCCGCCGACGTTCGCACGGAGCTGTTATCGCGACCCGGGTCTCCGGCACAAGGCGCTCGCGGGCTGCTCGGCTCCATGTTCCGGCTGGCGCGGCTCGCGTGGGGATCGCGGGAGGTCCTGTCTCCATACGCCGCAGTCACGATCGCGCTCCGTCCGGCGATCCTCGTCGCCGCGCTCGCGGCGACGGCGGCCGCGCTCCTCGAGGTGCCGACGGCGTTGCTCGCGATCGTGATTATGGTGGTGACGTAGGCGGGTCCGATTCCGCGGCTCAGCGAGCCGGAGCGGTCAGTCCGTGGTCGCCCTGCCGCGTCCGGCGAACGATGCGTACAACCAGACCAGCACGACGCCCACGATGATCGAACCGATCCAGGCGATGCCGTCGTTGTCGGGGAAGATCCACTCCCAGAGCAGGCCGCCCACGACCGCCGCAATCACGCCGATCACGATCGTCATGACGATGCTCATCGACTGTCTCCCCGGGAGCAGCGCTCGCGCGATCACCCCGATCACGAGTCCGGCGACGATGTAGATGATGACGTCCCCGATCGTGATGTCGACCTCGGCCAGCATCCACGCCTCCTTTCCTCCGGTGGAACGGATGGCTTTCCGGCCAGGTATATCGCATCCGACAACGGATCCAGCCGGCCGGTGCCGGGCGGAGCTCCAGCGGTCTCGGCACCGCCCTCGCTTCCCTTCCGGAGGCGTCCCGGCCCTCAGCCGGAGCTCGCGATCCCCTCGCCGTTCACCGCGATCCTCGGCGCGTCGCGCCACAGCCGTTCGAGGTCGTAGTACTCGCGCTCCTCCTCGGCGAACACGTGGACCACGACGTCGATGTAGTCGAGGAGCACCCACCTCGCGCCCGACTCCCCCTCGCGGCGGATCGGGCGCTCGCCGAGCTCGCGGACGGCCTTCTCGACCTCCTCGACGATCGTCTTCACCTGGCGGTCGCTCTGTCCCGAGCAGATCACGAAGTAGTCGGTGATCACGATCAGGCCATGCACGTCGAGGATCGTGACGTCGGCGGCCTGCTTGCCGGCCGCGGCCTTGGCCGCGGTGAGGGCGATCTCGCGGCTGCCCGCCGGGGCGCTGCCCCTAGCCGGCACGCCGTCCTTTGACAACGCTCACCCGGTGAGATCCTTCCCGACGACGACGGTCACGGGAGCGATCCCCGAGCCAACGGACACGGACACGCTCCCCACACCCAGCAAGTCTCGCACACGCTGGCCGAGACCGACGTCGTCGGGTGAACCCACCACCACGAGCGTCTCCTCGTGGTCGAAACTCGACGCGTTGTCGGAGACCGCGATCCGGAAGCCGCCCGGCAAGATCCGTTCGGCCACGAGCTCCCCGACCCCGGGGACCCCGTTCCCGTTGAGGACGATCACGGGCACGGCCTCCTCGGCCGGCCCCCCGAACGCGTCGACGAGCGCCTGCGTCACCTGCTCCGCGCTCGGCCGGAACACTCCAGCGGCCACCTCTTCGAGCTGCAGCTGCACGACCCTCGACCCTGCCGCCGCCCCGAGCGCCTGCACCACCAAGTCGGCCCGGTCGGCGTCGCTCAGGTCGCTCGCGTCCCAGCGGACGCGCGCGTTCAGCAGCGTCTCGAGGACGACCTGGAGCCCCGCCGTCACCCCGGGGGCCGGCTCCTCCAGCATCGAACCCAGGTCCTCCCCGTCCCGCAGCTCTCCGCCGAGCTGTACACCGCCGAGCTCGTCCGCGAGCGCCACGAGGTCGCCGTCGTCGATCGTCGCGTGATGCTCGACCCACGTGCCGAGCAGGTTCCCGACGGCCGTCGCCGCCTGTCGTCCGGGGAGACCGAGCGCCTCGCCGACGGTTCCCTCGCCCTGGCCGGGGATCGTCAGCGCCGCCTCCGGCGGCAGGACGAGCGCGCCCGCGCGACCGAACCCCGTCGAGCCCGCCAGCACCCCGAGCGGTCCCGCCTCCGTCTGCACCACCAGGAGCGAGAGCCCCGAGATCCCCTGCGCCGGCTCACGCGTCCCTGAGGGATCGGTGACACGGCCGGCGAGCAGGACGCCGACCGACGCCGCGGCCGCCATCGCGACGACCAGGACCAGCGCGAGCCGTCGCGTCACCGGTACAGGCCCGCCTTCTCGACGTAGCTCTTCACGCCCTCGGGAACGAGGTATCGGATGGGTCGCCCCTCGCCGACACGGGCGCGGATGTCCGTGGAGCTGATCGCGAGCGCGGGGATCGCCATCTGGCTGACGTTCGCGTTCCTGGGCGCGGTCGACTCGAACCGGGTGAGGTCATAGCCGGGCCGCGTCGCCGCGATGAAGTGCGCGAGCGAGAGCACCTCGCCCGGCTCCTTCCAGTCCAGGATCTCGAGCATCGCGTCCGCGCCGGTGATGAAGTACAGCTCGGCGTCTGGGTGTTCGGAGGCGAGGGCGCGCAGCGTCTCGACCGTGTACGTGGGGCCCTCGCGGTCGACCTCGATCCGTGAGACGTGGAACCTTGGGTTGCTGGCCGTGGCGATCACCGTCATGAGGTATCGGTCCTCGGCGGGCGAGACCTCACGCTCCTCCTTCATCCACGGCCGGCCCGTCGGCACGAACACCACCGCGTCGAGCGCGAACTGCACCAGGGCCTCCTCCGCGGTGACGAGGTGCCCGTAGTGGATCGGGTCGAAGGTTCCGCCCATGACACCGAGGCGACGGCCCACGCGCGCAATCCTACGGCCGCCCGAGCGGCCGCCGTGGGAGGCCGCCAGCGTTCGTTCGCCGAGGTCAGGCGGGGTTCGCGCCGTCCTCGGGGATGAACTCGAACGTCACGCTCCCGATCACGACCTCGTCCCCCCGGCGAGCGCCCGCGCTCACGAGCTGGCGCTCGACGCCCTCGCGGACGAGCCGCTTCTGCAGGCGCACCACGGCGGCGGGATCGTCGAGATCGGTCTCGGACACCCAGCGTTCGACCCCGCGGCCGGCGACGCGGTAGCGGTCGCCCTCGCGGGTGACCGCGAACCGGGGGCGTGCCGGACGGAGTACGACGTAGGGCGTGCGCTCCTCGGCCGAGGCCGCCGCCTCGCGGGCGAGCCCCGAGAGCCGATCCCGTAGGAGGTCGAGCCCCTGCCCCTCGACCGCCGAGACCGCGACCGCGTCTCCGCCGAGGACGCTGGGGTCGGCGTCGGGGGCGAGATCCGTCTTCGTGCCGACGACGAGGCTCGGCCGCCGCGCGAGCGATGGGTCGTACGCCTCGAGCTCGGCGCGGAGCGTCCGCAGGTCGGCCCGGGGATCCTCGGCGGCGAGGTCAACCACGAGCACGAGCGCCCGACACCGCGTCACGTGCCGCAGGAAGCGGTCGCCGAGGCCTCGGCCCTCATGCGCACCTTCGATCAGCCCGGGGACATCGGCGACGACGAAGCGTTCGTCCGGGCCCTCGGCCACGCCGAGGTTCGGGGTGAGCGTCGTGAAGGGATAGTCGGCGATCTTCGGGCGGGCGGCGGTCAGCACCGCGAGCAGGGTCGACTTCCCCGCGTTCGGCAGGCCGATGAGGCCGACGTCGGCCACGATCCGGAGCTCGACGTCGAGCCGGAGCTCCTCGCCGCGCTCCCCAGCCTCCGCGCCGCGGGGGATCCGCTCGCGCCCCGACGCGAGCGCCGCGTTGCCGCGCCCACCTCGGCCGCCTCGGGCGACGACGGCCCTCGAACCCCCGCCGACGAGGTCGGCCAGGAGCCCCTCCTCGTCCTCCACGCGGGTGCCGTCCGGCACCGGCACGACGAGCTCGTCCCCCCGGGCGCCCGTTCGGCCGCGCTTGCCCCCCGCTTCCCCGTTGCTCCCGCGCAGGTGCGGGTGGTCGGCGAGCCACGACAGGTCGCGCACGCCGGTCGAGACCTCGAACACGACGTCGCCCCCGGGACCGCCGTCGCCGCCGTCGGGGCCGCCCCGGGGGTTGTACGGCTCGCGGAGCATCGACGACGACCCATCGCCGCCGCGGCCGCCGCGCGCGAACACGGTGACCTCGTCGACGAACGCCATGCGGGCATCGTGGCACAAAGGCCCTCGAGGGCGGCATGATGACGTCGTGCCGAGAGCCGTCACGGTGTGGGAGGTCGAGCTCGGGGGCCCCGCGCCATCCGAGGAGGTAAAGGGCACGCTCGAGCTCTCGCACCGCGACCTGATCTTCACGCCGCGCGATGAGGAGCGCCCGACGATCAAGATCCCGCTCGACGAGATCGCCAAGGTCAAGCGGCTCCGCGGGTCGCCGGTCCTGATGGTGCTCCGCGAGACCGCCGCGGGGCAGGACCGCATCGCGTTCTACTTCGTGCAGCCGCCCCCGATCGGGGCGATCCGCGGCGAGCCGGCCGAACGCCGGACGGGGATCTCGGCCTTCCGCAACCCCAAGAGGCAGGCGCGCCGCGACAACATCAGCTACCTGGGCCTCATGAACCGCGAGAACAAGGCGGTCCTGAAGGAATGGGCGGATGCAGTGGGTTCGGCGGTCGGGAAGGCGCGGGGCGGGGCGGGCGAGGGCTAGGCCGGCTCGACCGAGGCGTACCGGCGGCCGCGGGACTCGTGGTAGGACACGACGCCCGCCCGGGTGGCGAACAGCGTGTCGTCGCCGCCGCGGCCGACGCCTCGTCCGGCATGGATCTTGGTCCCGCGCTGGCGCACGATGATCGACCCGGCGGTCACCGTCTCACCGCCGAATGCCTTGACGCCGAGTCGCTTGGACTCGGAGTCGCGTCCGTTCCTGGACGAGCCGCCGCCCTTCTTGTGCGCCATAGGCGTTCGAGGGTACCAGAGCCCCCAGGCTAGCCCTCCGACGTGGACGCCGACTCCGACGCCGATGCGGACGCCTCCGCGGCCTTCGCGTCGTCGTCCTTCGCCGCGGTCTTCTTCGCGGTCGACTTCCGCGCGGCGCCGAGCTTCACGTCGGAGATCTCGAGCAGTGTCATCAGCTGACGGTGACCCTGGCGGCGGGCGTAGCCGGACTTGTTCTTGTACTTGAAGACCTGGACCTTGTCGCCCTTCTGTTCCCCGACGAGCTTGGCAGTAACGGTCGCGCGCTGGGCCTCCTTGCCGAAATGCGTCGTGCCGTCGTCGTCGACGACGAGGACGGGTTGGAACGTCACCGACTCTCCGTCGGCCTGCAGATGCTCGACCTCGATGATGTCGCCGGGCTTGACCTTGTGCTGCTTGCCGCCCGTCTTGATGACCGCGTACATCGTTGCTTCCTCCTGGCTCAGTTGACGTCGTAGGTGATGAGGAGACCCCGACCCTCGCATGTGGGGCACGGCTCGGAGAACGATTCCAGCAGTCCACCAGACACGCGCTTGCGCGTCACCTCCAGCAGGCCGAGCGGGCTGATGTCGAAGACCTGGCTCCGGGATTTGTCCTGCGCCAGGGCCTCCTTCATCGCGTCGATGACCTTCTTCTTGTTCTGCTCCAGGAGCATGTCGATGAAATCGATCACGATCATCCCGCCGATGTCGCGGAGCCGGAGCTGGCGCGCGGTCTCGCGCGCGGCCTCGAGGTTCGTGTTGACGACGGTCTCCTCCAGGTTCGTCTTGCCAACCGACTTACCGGTGTTGACGTCGATCACGGTGAGGGCCTCGGTCCGGTCAATCACGAGGTAGCCGCCGGAGGGGAGCCAGACCTTCCGGTCGAGCCCCTTGTGGATCTGTTCCACGATGTGGAACTCCTCGAACGCCGGGAGCGAGCCCTCGTGCAGCCGGACCTTCGCCAGCACGTCCGGCGCGACGTCGCGCAGGTAGTCGGTCACGATGCCGAACACCCGGGGCGAGTCCGTCACGAGCTCGCGGTACTCCTCATCGGTGAACAGGTCGCGCACGACCCGGACGGTGAGCTCGGGCTCCTCGTAGAGGACGGCCGGCGCCTTCGCCTTCTTCGCCCGCTTGTCGATCTGGGCCCACTCGCCCACGAGCCGGTCGAGGTCTGTGGCGAGCGCCTCGCGGCTCGCGCCCTCGGCGGCGGTCCGGACGATGAGGCCGTGCTGCTCCGGCTTCAGCTCCTTGAAGATCGCCCGCAGCCGGCGACGTTCGGCGTCGGGCAGGCGCCGGCTGATCCCGGACACGTCGGAGTTCGGCGCGAGGACGAGGTAGCGGCCGGGCAGGGAGATCTGCGCCGTCAGGCGCGCGCCCTTGCCGCCGATCGGATCCTTCGTGACCTGGACGAGCACCGACTGGCCGCTCTTCAGCACCTGCTCGATGCGCGGCGGCGACGGCCCCTCGAGGTCCTCGGGCGACCAGTTCACCTCGCCCGCGTACAGGACGGCGTTGCGGCCGCGTCCGACGTCGACGAACGCGGCCTCCATCCCCGGCAGCACGTTCTGCACGCGGCCGAGGTAGACGTTGCCTACCATCGACTTCGCGCCAACGCGGGTGACGTAGTGCTGGACGAGCTCACGGCCCTCGAGGACCGCGAGCTGGTCGCGCTCGCCGTGCTCGGTGATCACCATCAGCTTGTCGGTGAGCCGCGGGACGACCGGCATCGACTCGCGCCGGCGCCGGACCGTGGCGCGCCCCTGGCGCTTGCGGCGCACCCGGGACGGGGCACCCTCGTCCTCGGCCGCCTCGGCCTTCGTCGCCGTCCGGGTCTTCGACCCCGACTTCGCGGCGTCGGACTTCTTCGCCGTGGACTTCCTGGTGCGCGTCGTGCGTGCGGGCTCCTTCGCCTTCGGCTTCGCGGCCGAGCCGTCGCCATCCGAGCCCTCCTGCGCCGCGGCCGGCTTCTTCGACGTGCCGCGCCCTCGGCCCCCGCGCCGCCGACGACGCGTCGCCGTCGATGCCGGCGCGCTCTCGCTGGTCTCGGCGTCCTCCTTCGGCGCCGGCTCGGAGGTGTCGGCGGCGGCGTCGTCTCCCCCAGTGGCCTTGGCCGCGCCCGAACGCCCGCGACCGCGCCCGCCGCGCCGCCGGCGGCGCTGCCTCGTCCCCGTTGAGGTCGACGCGGAGCCGTCGGCCGTCATCCGCTCGACCTCGCCCGGCTGGGCGTCGAGATCGACCTCGGGCTGTCCGTCGTCGCCGGCCTTCGAGTCGGAACTTGACCCCGAGGACGAAGTCCCCGAACCGGACGAGGATCCCGATCCCGATCCGCGACCACGGCCGCCCCGGCCCCGCCCGCCGCGGCGGCGGCGCGGTTTGGGCGCGGCGGTCTCGCCGTCGCCCGAGCCGTTCCCGGTGGTGGTGGACGAACGCGACGCTCGGGCCTGGGCCTGCTGGTCGGTTCGATCGTGTGACTCTGTCTCTGTGCGCACGGGCTCGGGGCTCTCGTCCCCGCGCCCCTGCGGCGCTTCCTCGCGCACGCGAAGCTCCGTTCCGGGCGGGCCGCCCGGCCGCGGCTCTCCGGAGGTGGCTCCGGGGCCTGCTGGCCTGCGCCTCGCCGCTCCTACCTCGCCGGCGTCCTCGCGGCCCCGTGGCCGCGCGCTCGGCGGGCAATCCTGGGCAAAGGATAGCAACCGTCCGGGGCCGTGCCCGCCATCCGGCCGACAGCCTGCGGGGTTCGGACTAGTTGCTTCCGGCTAGCCCGGCTGTCGGCCCGTGGAGGCTCGGAAAAACCCACGCTCGCCTGATACCGCGGCCGCCCCGGGCGGTCGACACTCCGCGACATGGAACGGGCGGTCCTTCCCCGCCCGGTCGGTGATGTCCGGCCGATCCGGGTGCTGGTGGTCGACGACAACGCCGGCTTCCGCGAGTCGCTGCTGTCGCTGCTCGAGGCCGGCAACCTGCAGGTCGTGGGCGAGGCGGGGTCCGGGCTCGAGGCGCTCGACCTCATGCCCGTGCTCGAGCCCGACGTGGTGCTCATGGACGTCCGGATGCCCGCGATGGACGGGATCGAGGCCACGAGGAAGCTGAAGGACGGGTTCCCCGAGGTGGGCGTGGTCGCCCTCTCCGGTCACGAGGATCAGGAGATCGTCAGGGGGATGCTCGTGGCCGGAGCCTCCGGGTACGTCCTGAAGGACTCCGACGGGGACGAGATCCTCACGGCGGTGAGCCGAGCCGCCGAGGGAGGGGCGATCCTGTCACCCGGCGTCACGCCCCGAGTGATCGAGGAGCTCACGGAGGCGCTCGAACGCGAACGGCGCCGCACCCGCGAGCTCGAGAGCGCGCAGGCGGCGCTCGTCGAGCGTTCTGCCCGGCGGCAGGAGCTCGTCTCCCGGCTCTCACACGAGCTGCGGACGCCGGTGACCGTGATCCTCGGCGTCGCCCACACGCTCGCGACCCGCTCCGCGACCCCCGAGCAGGAGGCCGAGCTGCTCGCGCGGCTCGTGACGCGGGCGCAGGCGCTCGCGCGGCTCGTCGAGCGCTTCGAGCTCACGGTGGACGCGGGCCTCACGGAGCGGATCGACGTCGCGGACGTGGCGCGAGACGTGACGATCCGCGACCCGCGGGTCACGGTCAGCTCGAGCATCCGGGTGCCGCTCGTCCGGCTGAACCGCGGGGTGGCGCGCCGGATCCTCGAGGAGCTCGTCGACAACGCTCTCCGGTTCTCGCCGACGGGAGCGCCGGTGCGGATCCGCTTCAACCCCGGCATCGACGGGGTCGAGGCCCGTGTGATCGACGGCGGGCCGGGCATCGACCCGAACGACCGCGAGCGGATCTTCGGGCCGCTCGAGCAGCTCGAGGAGCTCAACGTGCGCGTCCACCAGGGAGCCGGCATGGGTCTCGCGCTGGCGCGCACCGCGGCGCGGGCGATGGGGGGCGACGTGCGGGTCGAGCACTCGGGTCCGGAGGGCTCCACGTTCCTGTGGACGATCGCCCCCGACGACTGAACGGCCCGCGCGAGCGGCGCGCTAGGTGAACCGGCGCATGTGCACGTTCAGCAGCAGTCCGATCGCGGCGCAGTTCAGGAGCAGCGAGCTCCCGCCGTAGGACACGAACGGCAGGGGGATGCCCGTGATCGGCATGATGCCCACGTTCATCCCGATGTTCACGAAGACCTGGAGCGCGAGCATCGACACGATCCCGGTCGCGAGGTACGTCCCGAACGGATCCCGCGATAACAACGCGATCCGGAACGCCCGCCAGAGCAGCAACGCGTAGAGCGCCAGGAGCGCGAACGCCCCGAGGAACCCGAACTCCTCCCCCACGACCGTGAACACGAAGTCCGTGTGCTGC
The DNA here is from genome assembly GCA_036280655.1 of Actinomycetota bacterium. GTDB lineage: Bacteria > Actinomycetota > UBA4738 > UBA4738 > HRBIN12 > DASSJM01. The sequence goes on along the minus strand of DASUQI010000063.1, from coordinate 13,572 downwards.
TCGGGGACGAAGTCGAGGTTCGTCTGCGTCCCCTGGAGGTAACCGACGCCCGTGAGGCCGCCGGACCCGATCGCGATCTCGGCCTGCTCGCGGTTGTGGAGCGCGGCGGCGTCGACGCTGCCCGGATCGAGGAACGCGCGGAGGCGCTCGATCTGGTACTCGCGGACGAGGCCCACCTGGAACCCCGAGACGATCAGCACGGCCGCCGTGAGCGCAAGGATCCCGAGGTACCGGGCCCTCGCGCCCGCAACGACGAGCATCCCGACGAGGATCGCCGCGAACACGATCGAGGTCCCGAGGTCGGGCTGCAGGAACACGAGGAAGGCAGGGATCGCCGCGAGTCCGCTCGCCCGGAAAACGTCCTGGAGCGTGAGGTCGCCCCGGATCTCGGACAGGAACGCGGCGAGCATCGCGATCAGCGCGAGCTTGGCGATCTCCGAGGGGGCGAGCTGGAACCCGAACAGTTCGAACCACCGCTGCGCGCCCTTGACGCTGGTCCCGAGCGGCGTCCGCACGAGCAGCAGGAGCACGAGCGACGACACGTAGATGATGCCCGCGTAGACCTTCAGCAACCGGTAGTCGAAGCTCGCCGCGAGGAGCACAACGATGAACCCCACCGCGAGGAACGTCACCTGCCGCTTCACGAACCGCCCCGGGTCGAGGTCGACGGCCGCCAGTGACTGGTGGGTGGCCGAGTAGATAGCGAACAGGCCGATCGCGGCGAGCGCGATCGCGGCGCCGACGAGCACCGGGTCGATGTGACGGATCGCCCAGCGATCGGTCGCCGGCCCGGCGCGGGTGGCGGCGAGATCCATCAGTCGGTCCCCGCGACGTCGACGACCTGCGAGAACCCGAGGCCGTAGAGCCCCTCGATGACGTGTCGGGTGATCGGTGCCGCCGTCGTCGAGCCGTGACCGCCCTGCTCAACGAGCGTCACGATCACGTGCTCCTCGCCGCCGGCGGCGGTCATCGCGGCGAACCACGAGTAGTCTTGCTTCGGGTCGACCTCGGCGGTTCCGGTCTTGCCGGCGACCCAGACCTGGTCGAACGGGAACCCGGCGAACGCGCCGCCGGCGGTCCCGCCGCTCTGGACCGTGCCGGTGAGGGCGTTCCGCACATACTCGATCGTGCGGAGCCCGAACGGCACCCCTCGGCGGCAGTTCGGCTTGTAGGAGCGGACGACCTCGTCCTCGGGCGTGACGACGCGCTTCAGAACATGCGGCACGCAGAGCCTGCCGCCGTTCTGGAGGGCCCCGTAGGCGGTCGCGAGCTGCAGCGGCGTCACGAGCGTGTCCCCCTGCCCGATCGTCATGAGGATGAAGTCGCCGGGGAACCACTCGCCCTCGGGGAACGAGTCCGGGAACTCCTTATGGATCGCGTCCTTCCACTCGGCGTCGGGGACGCGGCCGTCGGTCTCGAACGGCAGGTCGACCCTCGTGTCGCGGCCGAACCCGAAGGCCTCGAGGTCGCGCTGGAGCGGCTCGCGGGAGACGACGCCGTTGGCGGCCTCGTCGTCGTTCACGTAGTAGGCGTCCCAGTACTGATAGCCCATCGGGTAGAAGACCGTGTCGCAAGACGCGGCGAGCGCCTCGGCCACGTTCATCGACCCCAGGTCGGCCGACGTCCAGTTGTTGAACAGGTACTGCACGGCCTCCGGGTCGCTCTCGTTGTAGGGGGCGATCCAGCTCCCGGGGCACGGGTAGTAGCGATCGGTCGTGACGATCTCGCGGTGCAGGCCGGACGCCGCCACGAACGGCTTGTAGGTCGAGCCCGGCGGGTACTGCCCCGCCAGCACACGGTTCAGCAGCGGCGAGCCGCGGGCGGGACCGAAGCGACGCTGGTACTCGCGCTGGGGGATCGGCTCGGTGAACAGCTCCGGGCTGAACGACGGGTACGAGGCCATCGCCTCGATCGCGCCGTTCTCCGGGTCGAGCACGACCACGGCGCCCGCGTTCGCGGCCAGGGCCTTGCCGCTGTCGGAGTCGAAGACCGTCCGCGCGTGGTCGATCCCGCTCTTCAGGGACTCGGCGGCGAGCTCCTGGATGTCCGCATCGATCGTGAGCCACACGTCGTTGCCGGGCACCGGGTCCCGGGTCCCGATCGGGCCGAGGTTCCGCCCGAGCGAGTTCACCCGGTACTTCACGAGGCCCTTCGTGCCGGACAGGTCGCGCTCGTACACGCTCTCGACGCCCGAGACCCCGATCTGGTCCCCCGCCTCGTAGTCGGCGAACCCCGGGTCCCCGAGCTGCTCCTCGTTGATCTGGCCGAGGTAGCCGAGCGTGTGCGCCGCGAGCGACCCGTATGGGTAGGAGCGGATCGGAAGGGGCATCACGTCGACCCCGGGGAAGCTCCTTCCATGCTCCTTCACGTACCACGTCACCCGCGGCGGGACGTCGATCGCGACCGGGATCGGGCTGAACTCGTAGTAGGCGGGATCGTCCAGCCGCTCCCCGAGCTCGTCCGCCGGGATGTCGAGGAGCTCCGAGAGTTCGAGCAGGACGCGTTCGGTCTCGGTCCCGAGCTCCTCGCGGTTGATCGTGAGGACGAGGCTGTCGCGGTTCTCGACGAGGTGCTGCCCCGTCGCGTCCTTGATCACGCCGCGCCGCGCCGGGACGTCGATCAGCCGGACCGCGTTGTTCGCCGCGTCGGCCTTGTACTGCTCGGCCGCGAGGACCTGGAGGAACCACAGCCGGGCGGTGAGCGCAGCGAACATCGCGAGCACCAGTGCGGCCAGGACCTTGACCCGGAACCCGGTCGTCGGCTCCGTCACGACAACCTCACCACCGGACCACCCGGCGCGAACGCGATCCCTGCGCCGCGCGTCGCATGATCGGGAACACGAGCGGTGTCAGGATCGCGTTGTAGATCGCCGAGAGCACGGCGACTCGGAGCAGGTAGAACCACGTGGAGTCGAGCTGGCCGAGCAGGAACGAGACGACCCCGTAGAACAGGACGCCCGCGAACGTCCCGAGGGCGACGAGGACCACCGGCAGCACCGGCGAGGGGCTCACGATGTATTGGCGCGCCATGCCGATCGCGTAGCCGAGCAGGGTGAGCGTGAGCGCCGTGATGCCCTTCGGCGCGTCGAGCAGGAAGTCCTGCGCCATGCCGCCCACGAACCCCGTGATCGCACCGGAGGCCGGGCCCTCCAGCATGGCGAACGCGATCGTGATCAGGTACATCAGCTCCGGCTTGGCCCCGAGCAGGTTGATCTCGGCGAAGATCGTGGTCTGCAACAGCAGCGCGGAGAGGATCACCGCGGCGAGGAGGAGCACCCGACGCACGGAGGTCGCCCCTACCTCTGACCGTCACGCGACAGCACCACGAGGACGAGCGAGAGCGACGAGAAGTCGACCGCCGGCCGGACCGTCACGAACTTCTCGGTCGCCGAGTCCTCGTCCAGGACCCGGGAGACGGTCCCGATCAGGACGTTGGGCGGATACAGGCTCTGGCCGACCCCCGCGATCCGGTACCCGGCCGTCACGACGCGTTCGTCGGGCAGGATCTCGGCGTCCTGCGGGAGCTGGCTCATCTGGAGGTCATCGGTCCCCTGCCCCGCGAGCAGCCCCGCCTGGTCCGAGACCTCGAGGCGACCGGCGACGAACGAATCGGGGTCGATGATCAGCTGGACCACGGAGGAGCTCGGCCCGGTCCGCGTGACGTGACCCACCAGCCCGCCGCTCGAGATCACGGCCATGTCCTCGGCGATCCCCGAGTTCGCGCCCTGGTCGATCGTGATCGTCCACTCGAAGTTCGAGACGCCGCTCGCGATCACCTGCGCGGCGGCCGTCTCCACCTTCGGGCCGAGTCCCGACTGGAGCTGGAACAGCGCCTCGAGCTCGGCGAGGCGATCGGCGTCGGCTTGCGTGGTCGAGAGCTCGGCCTCGAGGACCTTGACGCGCTCGGCGAGGATGTCGCGCTCGTGCCGGATCGACGGGAGACGGATCAGCGTCGAGAAGAAGTTGCCGATCGGGCGGGTCACCTTCGACACGGCCTCCTGGAGCGGGGTGAGGACCACGAGCGCCGCCTCGCTCGCCGCCGCGAGCGGCCCCTCGTCTCCCTGACGGTAGTCCACCGTGATCGTGACGAGGGAGATCGAGACGAGGGTGACGACCAGCAGGCGGGTGCTCCGCGCGCGGCTCCGCAGGGCCACCGCGGTCTACCTCCTCGAAGGGCTCACCAGGACCCGCTGGAGAACCTCGAACTCCTCCAGGCACTTGCCGGACCCGATCGCCACCGACGAGAGGGGGTTCTCGGCCACGTGGACCGGCATGCCGGTCTCGTGGCGGAGGCGGGTGTCGAGCCCTCGCAGGAGCGCGCCGCCGCCCGTGAGCATGATGCCCCGGTGCATGATGTCGCCGGCGAGCTCGGGAGGGGTTCGGTCGAGCGTCGCCTTGATGGAGTCGATCACGGAGGCGACCGGTTCCTCGATCGCCTGCCGGATCTCGCCGTCGGAGATCTGCAGGGTCTTGGGGAGCCCGGACACCAGGTCGCGTCCCGGGATCTCGGCGACGAGCTCCTCCTGCATCGGGTAGACCGCCGCGATCGCGAGCTTGATCGCCTCCGCGGTCCGCTCGCCGAGCAGGAGCGAGTACTCCTTCTTGATGTGGCTGATGATCGCCTCGTCGAGCTCGTCCCCGCCGATCCGCAGGGACGTGGAGGTGACGACGCCGCCGAGCGAGATCACCGCGACCTCGGTCGTCCCGCCGCCGATGTCGACGACCATGTTGCCGGCCGCCTCGTGGATCGGCAGCCCGGCACCGATCGCGGCCGCCATCGGCTCCTCGATGATGTACGCGCGGCGCGCGCCGGCGGCGATCGTTGCCTCCTCGACCGCGCGCTGCTCGACGCCGGTGATCCCCGAGGGGACGCAGACAACCACGCGCGGCTTCGCGAGCAGCCGCCGCTTGTGCACGCGCTGGATGAAGTAGCGCAGCATCTTCTCGGTGATGTCGAAGTCGGCGATCACGCCGTCCTTCAGCGGCCGGACGGCCTGGATGTGCGAGGGCGTGCGGCCGATCATGCGCTTGGCCTCGTTCCCGACGGCGAGCACGGCGCCGGTGAGCGTGTTGATCGCCACGACCGACGGCTCGTTCAGCACGATCCCGGCGTGCCGAACGTAGACGAGCGTGTTCGCGGTTCCAAGGTCGACAGCCATGTCTTGCCCAAGGAACCCGAGTACCCCTTCGCCGCCCGCGCTTCGACGACCTGGGGATCTGGGGAGTTCGCGACGAACCTTCTCGGCCATAGGTTCGCGCTCTTTGTACTCGACCTCGTTCGAGGCTGGCAACTCTCGACCAGACGTCGAGGCGACCTGAGGGTTTACGTGTGGTGTGACCTGCGGTTTCGTTCGACCTCGACCGGCGAAGTAGGGTTCGTTTCGCGTCGGTCGAGGGTGGAGGTTCATGGGCGCTGCGGTCGTGTTCCCCGGTCAAGGTTCGCAGTTCGCGGGCATGGCGGACCCCTGGATCGCGCACGACGCAGGCAGGTCGGTGCTCGCGCGGGCAACGGCCGCGATCGGCCGCGACGTCGTCGAGGGATCCCGGGACGAGGACGCGCTCGCGACCACCGAGTTCGTTCAGCCGGCGATCCTCGCGTGCGACGTGGCGGCGTTCGGGGTCCTCGAGGCGAGCGGCGTGGCGTTCTCGGGGACCGCGGGTCACTCCCTGGGCGAGTTCGCGGCCCTCGTCGCGGCCGGCGTGCTGGACCTCGAGGACGCGCTCAGGATCGTCGCCGTCCGGGGCCGCGAGATGCAGCGCGCCGGTGAGCAGTGCCCCGGCACGATGACGGCGCTCGTGGGGGTCGGGACCGCGGACGCGGCGGCCCTGTGCGACGAGGCGCGGGGCGACGACGTCCTCCTCGTCGCGAACGAGAACTCGCCCCAGCAGGTCGTGATCAGCGGGAGCGTCGCGGCGATCGAACGCGCAGAGGCGCTCGCCGCCGAGCGGCGGGTTCGGGCGATCCGCCTGAACGTCGCCGGCGCGTTCCACTCGACGCTGATGGAGCCCGCGGTCGAGCCGCTCGCCGCGGCGATCGACACGGCGACCTTTGCCGCGCCCCGGTACCCGGTCGCCGCGAACGTGACGGGCGCCCTCGTCGCCGACCCGGACGAGCTGCGCGAGCTCTGCAAGCGCCACGTCATCTCGGCGGTGCGGTGGGAGGCGTGCGCCCAGGCGCTCGCGGCCGCGGGGGCCGACACCTTCGTCGAGGCTGGGCCCGGCGAGGTGCTCACGAGGCTCGCGAAACGGGTCGTCCCAGGCACTCGAGCGGTCGCGGTGGGCGACCCGGACGCCGCGCGGGCGTTCGCGGAGGCCTGAGCCTTACCGTGGGAGCACCGTGCTCCCACGGGCGATATCCTCGGACTGCGCTGACCGACGCACCCGGCGGGAGGGACATCCGATGATCACGCAGCGGCATGCCACGGTGGCCGGCGTAGGCTCGGTCCTGCCCGAGCGCGTGGTCCCGAACGAGTGGTTCGAGTCGTTCATCGACACGAGCGACGAGTGGATCCGCGACCGGACGGGCATCGCCGAGCGCCGCTTCGCTGTCGAGGGCGAAGCGACGTCCGACCTCGCCACCGAGGCGGCCCGGCGGGCGCTCGAGGAGGCAGCGGTCGCGCCGGAACAGGTGGACATGCTGATCTGCGCGACGCTGACCGGCGACACGCCGATCCCCTCGACCGCCGTGTGGGTCCAGCGCAAGCTCGGGATCGGCGCGCCGGCGTTCGATGTGAACGCGGCGTGCGCCGGCTTCTCCTACGCGGTGTCGACCGCGACCGCGTTCATCGAATCGGGCCAGGCGGAGACCGTCGTCGTGATGGGCGCCGAGATCCTCTCGCGGGTGATGAACTTCCACGACCGGACGACGTGCGTGCTGTTCGGCGACGGGGCCGGCGCAGCGGTCCTGCGACGCTCGGAGGAGCCCGGCGTGATCGGCTCGGTGCTGGGCGCGGACGGCCGCTCGGCCGAGATCCTCATCATCCCCGGCGGCGGCTCGGCGCTGCCGGCGAGCCGCGAGACGCTCGAGGCCGGCGACCTCACGATCCACATGCCGAACGGCCGCGACGTCTTCAAGCGGGCCGTGGTCGAGATGGCCAGCGCCTGCCGTGAGCTGCTCGAGAAGTCCGGCTACACGGCGGAAGACGTCGACCTGCTGATCCCCCACCAGGCGAACTCGCGGATCATGATCGCGGTGGCCGAGCGCCTCGGCATCGACCGGGAGCGGGCGGTGATCGACGTCGAGTCGGTCGGCAACACCTCGGCCGCGTCGATCCCGATCGCACTCGACCGCGCATGGCGCGCCGGGCGGATCCGCGAAGGCGACCTCGTCCTCCTCGCGTCGTTCGGGGCGGGCCTCGCGTGGGGCGCGAACCTCGTCCGGTGGACGGGACCCACGCCGTGACGGACGCCGTGGCCAAGGTCGCCGTGATCACCGGGGGGTCCCGCGGGATCGGGCGCGCCTGCGCGGAGGCGCTCGCCGGCGACGGCTGGGCGGTCGCGCTCGGCTACCGAACGAACGAGGCCGCGGCCAAGGAGGCGCGAGAGTCGCTCGAGGCGACGGGGGCCCGCGCGCTCGCGGTCGAGCTCGACGTCACGGACGAGGGATCGGTGACCGAGGCGTTCCGCCGCGTGGCCGACGAGCTCGGCGCCGTCACCGGCCTGGTGAACAACGCGGGGATGTCGCGGGACGGGCTGCTCGTGAAGTACCCGATGGACGTGTACGAGGCCACGATGGCCACCAACCTGCGCGGGGCGTTCCTGTGCAGCCAGGCGGCGCTCCGCGGGATGCTCCGCGCGCGGTGGGGGCGGATCGTGAACATGTCGTCCGCGGTGGCGTTGCACGGCAACGCCGGCCAGACCGTGTACGCGGCCACGAAGACGGGGCTCATCGGGCTCACGAGGAGCCTCGCGCGCGAGGTCGGGGGCAAGGGCATCACGGTCAACGCCCTGTGCCCGGGGTACCTCGAGACCGAGATGACGGCCAACATCCCGGACAAGGCCCGCGAGTACTTCATGGAGCAGACGCCGATCGGCCGTGCCGCCACGCTCGAGGAGCTCGCGAACGTCGTTCGGTTCGTGATGTCCGAGGATGCGTCGTACGTGAACGGGGTCGCGCTGCCGGTCGACGGCGGCCTCACCGCCTAGTCGTCGGCACCCCGCAGCCCATAGCATGGGCCGGGTCTGACGAGGGAAACGACAGGGAGGATCGATGGACAAGGGAGAGATCGAGGGCCGGGTGCGGAAGGTCCTCGCCGAGCAGCTCGCGGTGGACGAGGCACAGGTCGTCCCCGACGCTCGGTTCGCCGAGGACCTGAACGCGGACTCGCTCGACCTCGTGGAGGCGGTGCTCGCGCTGGAGGAGGAGTGGAACATCGAGATCCCCGAGGAGGAGATGGAGGGCGTGAAGACGGTCGGCCAGGCAGTGGCCCTCGTCCACCAGAAACTCGGGGTCTCGTGACCGCGCATGGCTGAGAAGGTCGTCGTCACCGGGATCGGACCGGTCACGCCGGTCGGCTCCGGCGTCCAGGAGTTCTGGGAGGGCCTGACGTCGGGGCGCAACGGCGTCCACACGATCAGCCGCTTCGACACCGCCGACCTCCCCGTGTCGGTCGCCGGCGACATCCCGGGCTTCGACCCGAGCCCGTGGCTGGACCCGAAGGAGATCCGCAGGACCGATCGCTTCGTGCATTACGCGATGGCTTCGGCGGCGCTCGCATGGACCGACGCCGGCGAGCCGGAGCTCCCCGCCGAGCGGGGCGGCGTCGTGTTCGCGACGGGGATCGGCGGCATCGAGACGCTGCTCAAGCAGCACATCGTGCTTCAGGAGAAGGGGGCGGGACGGGTGTCGCCGTTCATGGTGCCGGCGCTCATGGCCAACGCGGCGAGCGGCCACATCGCGATGCGCTACGGCTTCACGGGGCCGAACCTCTGCACGGTGTCGGCGTGCTCGTCGTCGAACCACGCGATCGGCGAGGCGCTCCGCTACATCCGCGACGGCTACATCGACCTCTGCATCGCCGGCGGCTCGGAGGCGGCCACCCTGCCGCTCACCGTCGCGGCATTCGCGCAGATGACGGCGCTCACGAAGAACCCCGACCCGGCGACGGCCTCGCGGCCGTTCGACGCAGGGCGCGACGGGTTCGTGCTCTCCGAGGGCGCCTGCACGCTGATCCTGGAGTCCGAACGCCACGCGAAGGCGCGCGGCGCGCGCGTGTACTGCGAGGTGGCCGGCTACGGCGCCTCCGACGACGCGTTCCACATCACCGCCCCCGACCCCAAGGGCTCCGGGGCGACGCTCGCGATGACCTGGGCGCTGCGGGACGCCGGCGAAGAGCCGGAGGCCGTGACCTACGTGAATGCCCACGGCACGTCCACGCCGCTGAACGACGCGGCCGAGACCGCGGCGATCAAGGCCGCGCTCGGCGACGAGGTCGCGCATCGGGTCGCCATCTCGTCCACGAAGTCGATGACCGGCCACATGCTGGGCGCGGCCGGGGCCGTCGAGGGTGCCGCGTGCGCGCTCGCGATCGCGAACGGAACGGTGCCTCCGACGATCCACTACGAGACGCCGGATCCCGACTGCGACCTGGACTACGTGCCGAACGAGGCCCGCGAGCTGGACGTCACGTTCGCGATGTCGAACTCGTTCGGGTTCGGCGGGCACAACGCGGCCATCGCGTTCCGCAAGGTCGCGTAGCGACCGCACGCCACACGCGGCAGGTAGGTTCCTTGCGTGGACGGTCGCACTCGCATGTGGCGCTTCCGCAAGGTGGTCACTCGATACGTGGATCCGGTCCTTCGACCCGCGGCGGGCAGACTGCCGACCTTCGGCGTCGTGCGGCATCGAGGCCGCAGGACCGGCCGCACGTACGAAACACCGGTCAACGTGTTCCGGCGAGGCCACGAGTACCTGTTCTTCCTGACCTACGGCTCGGACGTGCAGTGGGTGAAGAACATCCTTGCCTCGGGGACCTGCACCCTCCGAACACGCGGGCGGGACATGGAGCTGTTCGAGCCGGAGCTGATCGCCGATCCCGAACTCGATCTCGCGCCCCCGTTCGTTCGCTTCGTCGAGAAGCACATCGCCGGCGTCACTGAGGTGCTTCGGATGCGGTCGGGGGCTCGGCCGGGGATCGACGTGCACGAACTCCGTCGCGGCGAGCTCGCGCTCGTCTCGGAGGTCCTGGCGGATCGATCCCCCTTGATGCACCGCGATCGCCTCGAGCAGCAGGAGCGAGGTGTGTTCACGTACCTGATCGCGTGGCTCGATGACCGACCGGTCGGCCACGTGGGGATCACCTGGCCCGACGATCGGCGGCCGGTGCACGAGCTCGAGTGGGGAGCCGAACGCGCGACCGTGCACGATCTGGACGTCGCTCCCGCGCACCGGAACCGGGGCGTCGGCAGGGCGCTGATGCTCGAGCTCGAGGACCGAGTTCGAGCACGCCGGCTGATCGGGATCGGACTGAGATCAGGTGTAGACGAGGACTTCGCCCCCGCTCGTCACCTCTACGGGTCGCTCGGATACGCGGAACGGCCGGGCACGCTCCACATCATGTCGGCGCGCTCGCCGTGGGAAGCCCCCCGGGAGGCGTACATCGACATCTTCACGTACTGGCACAAAGCCCTATGAACACTGCGGGTGGTGAGTGGATGGACCGGCTTATCCGAAGAACAGTTTGAGCTCGCGCTCGGCCGACTCGGGCGAGTCGCTTCCGTGCACGAGGTTCTCGGTGATGATCGTTCCGTAATCGCCGCGGATCGTGCCGGGAGGCGCGTTCGCGGGGTCGGTCGGACCCATGATCGTTCGCCACGCACCGATCGCGCCCTCACCCTCGAGCTGCGCGACCACGACCGGGCCCGACGTGATGAAGTCGACGAGCTCGCCGAAGAACGGCTTGTCGCGGTGCTCGCCGTAGTGCTCCTCGGCCAGCGAGCGGTCGATCGTGAGCGAGCGGATCTCCGCGATGCGCAGGCCCTTGTCCTCCGCTCGGCGGAGGACCTCGCCGACCAGTCCGCGCCGAACGCCGTCCGGTTTCACGATGAGGAGCGTCGATTCGACCGTCATCCTCGGGGTTCCCCCACCGACGCCCGGCGGGCGTCCGCGACAGTGTACAGAGAGCCCGTCACCAGGATGAGGTCACCCTCGGACGCGGCCTTCCGCGCGGACCCGAGCGCCTCCGCCACGCTGCCGAACGTCTCGGACGGCACGCCCGCGGCCGTCAGCGCGTCAGCCACCTCGATCGCGGGACGGGCGCGAACGCTGTCGACCGCCGTCGCGTAGCCGGCGTCCGCGAGCGGCGCGACGGCGCGCACGATGCCCTCGAGATCCTTGTCCGCGAACACGGCCATGACGAGGTGCAGCCGGTCTCCGGCGAACGTCTCCGGCAGCGCCGTCGCGAGCGCCTCCGCCGCGGCCGGATTGTGCGCGCCGTCGAGGACGACGAGCGGACGCCGGCCGACGACCTCCAGACGCCCCGGCGCCGTGGCCGAACCCAACGCCGCCCGGACCGCCTCCGCGTCGAGCTCGCGTTCGAGCAGCGCCTCGACCGCGGCGATCGCGGCCGCCGCGTTGCGCGCGGCGTGCTCGCCGTAGATCGGCAGGAGGAGGTCGTCGTACTCGGCGTGCAGCCCCCGGACGACGAGCGCCTGCCCGCCCACGGCCGCCGTGCGCTGCTCGAGCCCCCACTCGCGATCCTCGAGCAGCAGCGTGGCGATCTCCGCCTCGCACCGCCGCTCGATCACCTCGAGCGCATCGGGCGGTTGCTCGCGCACGACCGCGACCTTGCCCTGCTTGACGATGCCGGCCTTCTCCGCCGCCACCTCGGCGATCGTCGACCCGAGCTCGGGGTGGTCGAGGCCGACCGGACAGATCACGGCGACGTCGCCGGCGACGAGGTTCGTCGCGTCCCACGTCCCGCCCATCCCCACCTCGAACACCGCGAGCGCGACCGGGGCGTCGGCGAAAACGAGGTAGCCGAGCGCCGTGAGCGCCTCGAAGTACGTGACGGGCCCCACCCGCTCGTCGACCGTTCGCAGGAACGGCGTCAGGTGCTCGAACTCCTCGCCGAAGGTCTCCTCCGCGATCGGGGCACCGCAGATCTCGAAGCGCTCGACCACCGAGGCGAGGTGGGGCGACGAGAAGAGGCCGGTCGTCAGCCCGTGCGCGCACGCGAGCGCCGAGACGAGCCGCGCCGTCGTCGTCTTGCCGTTCGTGCCGGTGATGTGGACCGTCGGGTACCGGAGCTGCGGGTCGTCCAGGAGCTCGACGAGTGCGCCGATCCGTTCGAGGTCGGGCTTGGGCATGTGCTCGGGCTGCCGCGCGTCGAGTTCGGCCACGGCGCGCTCGAACCGCAGAGCGCTCACTCCGGCGCCAGGTCGACCTCGACCGAAGGCTCGGCGGCCTCCTCGTACGCGATCTCGGCGACGTTCCCCGCCTCGCGGACGTCGCGTTCGACGCCGCGCAGGACCTTGAGCCGCTCCTCGGTGTCGCGGACGCCAACGCGCGTCGCCTGGGTGCGAAGCGAGCGCTTGGCGAGGGCCTTGGCCTTGCGGACCTCGCCGAGCACCCACGCCGCGACCTCGTAGACGATCGGGTCGCCGCCCGCCGAGGGCTGCTCGAGCTCGCCGGCGGAGGGCCACGCGGAGCGGTGGACCGAGCCCTCTTGCCACCACGACCAGACCTCCTCGGTCACGTAGGGAAGGAACGGCGCGAACGCCCGCAGCAGGACCGAGAGGGCCAGCCGGAGTGAGGCGATCGCGGAGCCCGCCGCCTCGGGCCCGTGCGCCCCGTACGCACGGCTCTTCACGAGCTCGAGGTAGTCGTCGGTGAACCCCCAGAAGAACCGCTCGACGAGCTCGATCGCGCGCGCATGCTCGTAGTCCTCGAAGGCGTCCGTGGCGTCGGCGACCGTCTCGGCCAGGCGCTTCAGCATCGAGCGGTCCAGCGGGTCGGCGACCTCGCCCTCGTCGCCCTCGAGCGACAGCGCGAACTTCGACGCGTTCAGGATCTTGATCGCGAGCCGGCGGCCGACCTTGATCTGCTGCTCGTCGAACGCCGCGTCGAAGCCCAGGCTCGCCCTCGACGCCCAGTACCGCACGGCGTCGGCGCTGTGGCGCTCGAAGATCTCGATCGGGGTGACGACGTTGCCCTTGGACTTCGACATCTTCTTGCGGTCGGGGTCGAGCACGAAACCGCTGATCGCTGCGTTCGTCCACGGGAGCGAGTCGTGCTCGAGCTCAGCTCGCAGAACCGTGTAGAAGAGCCAGGTCCGGATGATGTCGTGCGCCTGCGGTCGAAGGTCCATCGGGAACACCCGCTCGAACAGATCGGGGTCCTCCTCCCAGCCGCCGGCGATCTGGGGCGAGAGCGAGGACGTCGCCCACGTGTCCATGACGTCGGGGTCGCCGGTGAAGCCGTTCGGCGCGTTGCGCTGCTCCTCGGCGTAGCCGTCGGGGACGTCGGAGGACGGGTCGACCGGGAGTCGGTCCTCGGAGGGGACGAGCGGGCGCGCGTGGTCGACCTCGCCGTTCGCGTCCAGCGGATACCAGACGGGGAACGGCACGCCGAAGA
>DASUQI010000062.1:0-24748 GCA_036280655.1 Actinomycetota bacterium | reverse complement strand
CGCATCCGCGGGCCCGCCGCTCGGTCGCTCGGTCATCTAGCTGGACATCGGCGGTTCCGGAGGTGCTTGAGAGGGAGCGGTCTCCCCCGTCTCTCCCCGGAGCACCGCCCCCTGTTCGGCGGCGCTGTGACCGTAGGACACCTCCGGCACCCCGCGCACTCCCCTCGTGAGCGCGAACTCCTCTTCCGGCGACAGCACCAGACGGTGCCTGCCGGCGATCGCGAAGTAGATGACGCCGAGGACGTAGTAGGCGGCGACGCCATAGAGGCCCGGCCGATAGTCGTCATTCGTGAACATCGTGACGAGCGACACGACCGCGATGATGCCGGCGATCGCCGCGCCGGGGATCCCCCACTTGCTTCGGTAGGGGCGTTCGATGTTCGGGAGCTTCACCCTGAGCAGGATGAACGAGAGGCACTGCATCGCGTACGAGATCACGGCGCCGAAGACGGCCATGTAGAGCAGCGCGGCGACCACCTGCGCGGCCGCCGTCCCGCCCTGCCGGGTCAGGTACCAGACCAGCAGCGCCACGAGATAGCCGGCGACGGCGCCGGCGATCAGCGCAACGTGCGGCGTCTGGCGTTCCCCATGCGTGATGGACAGCCACTTCGGGAAGTACCCGGCCCGCGACAGCGAGTACGTGTTCCGCCCGTACGCATAGATGATCGTGAAGAAGCTCGCGATCAGACCGATCAGGCCGAATAGTGCGAGCACTTCGGCTGCGAACCCTTCGCCGAAGATGCCGATGAACCCGTCGAACAGCGGCGTCCCCGAGATCCCGATCACGCCGGCTCCGCCGTCCACCCCGGTGTTGAGCAGGAGGATGAGCGCTCCGGTGAGGACCAGCGTGTGCATCCCCCAGATCGTCCCCTTGGGGACGTCGCGGCGTGGGTCCATCGACTCCTCCGCCGCCAGCGGAACCTCCTCGATCGCCAGGTAGAACCAGATCGCGAACGGCAACGCCTTGAAGATGCCGCTGATCCCGAGCGGGAGGAACGGTCCACCGCCGTCGGCAAGCAACTGGGACGTCGTCTCCCCGTCCCAGTCCTGCGGGATGTTGAACCACAGGCTGGCATCGAACTCGCCGCTCACGAGCGCGGAGACGTAGAAGATCCCCAAGACGGCCAGCGCCAGCACCGTGATGATCACCGTGAAACGCATCGTCGCCTCAATGCCGATCACGTTGATGCCGACGAAGATCACGTAGAAGATCGCCCACCAGAGCGGCTCGCTGTTCCACCACGGGTCTCCGGTCACGTTGAAGATGTCGATCACCAGTGCCTGCATGAGCAATCCCATGGCGCCGACCACAACGGCGGGGGTGATCACGTACTCCATGTTCTCGGCCAACCCCGTGAGGAACCCGCCCCACGGTCCCATCGCGGAGCGAGCGAACGAATAGGCGCCACCCGTGTGCGGTAGCGCCGGCGACATCTCGGCGATGCTGTAGCATAGGCCGTAGTACATGATCGCGATGATCACGGTCGCGATCACAAGGCCTCCGAACCCTGCGGTGGACAGGCCGAAGTTCCAGCCGTAGAAGTCGCCCGAGATGACGGCTCCCACTCCCAGGGCCCACAGCGACCACACTCCGGCATGACGGCGGAGTTTCCGCTGCTCGAAGTACTCCTCACCCACTTCCCGGTAGGTGACCGAGCCGACCTTGCGTTGCCCCCTGCCTACGTCGCCCACGTCTCTACCCCCTCCTGGCACCGACGTTGGAGCAATTGAGCCTCAGGGCGTCGAGCCCTGTCAAACCTGAGAGCGACGGCCGTTCCGACGGACGGTGCGCGCCAGGGTGAACATCAAGAGCAAGCCCCAGACCGGGACGACGCCGAAGGCCTCGATCAAGTCGGCGACGATCAAGCCACCGAGCGCAGCGAGCGCGATCGCGAGTACAAGGGGCGGCCGCCGGCGTGCGGTCTCCATGAGGAGGAAGAGCCCCAGCGCCCCGGCGAGGGTCCACCAATCCCAGCCGCCGGGGCCCGCGCTCACGGGCGGTCTGAGTCCGCCGACGGCGATCAACGCCTCCATGGTTACTTACTATCGTCCCCCGAGGACTATTGCTTCAGTCTTCCGGAGTCACATAGGCCGCGGTGATCCCCCCGTCGACGATCAGCGAGGCCCCGGTCATGAACGACGAGTCGTCGCTCGCCAGGAACAGGGCCGCCTTCGCGAGCTCCTCCGCCGTGCCGAGTCGGCCCATCGGGATGTGGACGAACCGGCGCTGCCGCCTGGCGGGGTCCGCGAGCAGCTCGGCCAGGAGCGGCGTGTCGATCGGGCCGGGACAGAGGGCGTTGCACCGGATGCCCTTGCGTGCGTACTCGACCGCGATCTCCCGGGTCATCGAAAGGACCGCGCCCTTCGACGCCGTGTAGGCGGTCTGCGAGGTCGCCGCTCCCATCCAGGCCACGAACGAGGCCACGTTGATGATCGACCCGGCACCCGACTCGATCATCGCCGGGATCCCGTGCTTGCAGCCGAACGCCACGCCCTTGACGTTGATCCCGAGCGTCGTGTCCCACACGGACACGTCGTTGTCGGTGACCGAGCCGTCCTGGCCGAGCATCACGCCGGCGTTGTTGTAGAGGACGTGCAGGGCGCCGAACCGGTCCACCGCAGCCCTCACCATGGCCGAGGCGTCGCCCTCGTCGGAGACGTCGGCGTGCACGTAGAGGGCCTCGCCCCCGGCGGCCTCGATCTCCGCGGCCACCGACGCGCCGGCCTCGTCGGCCACGTCGCTGAGCACGACCTTGGCGCCCTCGCTCGAGAACAGCTTGGACGCGATCGCCCCCATCCCGCTCGCCCCGCCGGTGATGAGCGCGACCTTGCCGTCGAGACGTCCCATGTCGGACCCCCTTCGCCGCGCGAAGGATACGGGGTCAGGGCCGCCCGGGCAGCCGCGTGAGGTGCCACAGGGTCGACAGGCCCGCGTCCGTGCCCGGCCAGTGACGCCGAACAGCGTCCGGCCCCGCCCGGCGGACGACGGACCGCAGCACGGCGGCGACGATCACGACGTCGTCCGCGTACCCGAGTCCGGGGATGACGTCCGGGACGAGGTCGATCGGGAACACGAGGTAACCGAGCAGGAGCCAGAGCCGGACGCGGACGCCGCGGGGCTGCGAGCGGTCGGCCGCGATCCGGCGAACGAGCCGGAGGATGTCGGGGATCAATCGGACCGTGTCCCGCGCCGACGCGGCGTCGGGCTTGGCGATCCACACGTACGCGATCAGCGCCAGCCACAACAGCACGATGGTGGCGGCCACGACGATCAGGACCCATGCCACGCGCCTATCATCGACCCCTCAGACCGGCGAGGGGAGCGAGCGATGACGACCGACCTGTTGGTCCTCGGGGGGGAGCGAACGCCCTCCGCGGAGGGCGCGACCTCCGACGTGATCGAACCGGCGACGGGCGAAGCGATGGGCCAGGTCGCCGACGCGGGTCCCGAGGATGCGAAGCGGGCGGTGGACATCGCCGCGAAGGCGTTCGACGAGGGCCCGTGGCGCACGATGAACGCCACCGAGCGCGGCCGCGTCTTGCTCCGTGCTTCGGTGCTCTTCCGCGAGCGGCTCGAGGACTTCGCCGCGCTCGAGTCGCGCAACGCCGGCAAGCCGATCAACGCCGCGCGCGGCGAGATGCGGACGGTGGCGGGCGTCCTCGAGTACTGGGGCGGCGCCGCCAACAAGATCTTCGGGGAGACGATCCCGGTGCAGGATCCGGGGCTCGACGTCTCGATCCGCGAGCCCGTCGGCGTCTGCGCGCTCATCGTGCCGTGGAACTTCCCGCTCACGATCGCGTCCTGGAAGATCGGGCCCGCGCTCGCGTGCGGCAACACGATCGTCGTCAAGCCCGCGACCTACACGCCGCTCTCGGTCCTGATGCTGGCCGACCTCCTCGTGGAGGCCGGCCTGCCGCCCGAGACGATGAGCGTGCTCCCCGGACCGGGGTCGTCGGTCGGCTCGGCGCTCGTCTCCGACCCGCGGGTCTCGAAGGTCGGGTTCACGGGCTCTACGGCGGTGGGCGCGCAGATCATGAAGCAGTGCGCGGACAACATCACGCGCGTGTCGCTCGAGCTCGGGGGCAAGTCGGCCAACGTCGTGTTCGCCGACGCGGACATGGACGTGTGCGTCGAGCGCTCGATGTGGTCGATCTTCGACAACACGGGGCAGGACTGCACGTCGCGCGCGCGGATGTTCGTCGAGCGTCCGGTCTACGACGAGTTCATCGAACGCATGGCCAAGCGCACGACCGAGCTCCGCGTGGGCATGCCCCAGGAGGAATCCACGGACCTCGGCCCGATGATCTCGGACGCGCAGCGCCGAACCTCGCTCGACTACATCTCGCTCGGGATCGACGAGGGCGCGCGCCTCGTCACCGGCGGCGAGGTCCCCTCCGAGCCGAAGGGCGGGTTCTTCCTGCGCCCGGCGATCCTCGCCGACGTGGACAACTCGTGGCGGGTCGCCCAGGAGGAGATCTTCGGGCCGGTCGCCTGCATCATGCCGTTCGACACGGAGGAGGAGGCGATCCGCCTCGCGAACGACACGCCCTACGGGCTTTCGGGCTCGATCTGGACCCGCGACCTGGGCAGGGCGATCCGGGTCGCGAAGGGCATCCGCACGGGCGTGCTCTCGGTGAACTCGGCGCACAGCGTCCACACGGAGGCGCCGTTCGGCGGCTACAAGACGAGCGGCATCGGGCGCGAGATGGGCATGCACGCCGTGAACCTCTACACCGAGGTGAAGAACATCTTCTTCGCGGAGTAGTCCGTCGGTTCGGGCTCACCGCGCTCGGAAGGACCACGAACGCGGCTTGATAGGCTCGCCCGGCGTATGGAACTGCCCGAAGAACTCGCGAGCCGCCCGCCGCGCAAGCCCGGACACGAGCCGACGGCCACGCTCACCCTGGACGCCTACCTGCGCCTGAAGGGCGAGCTGACCGAGCTCACGACCGGGGGCCGGACGCACATCGCCGAGCGGCTGAAGGCCGCGCGCGAGCACGGCGACATCCGCGAGAACGCCGAGTACGACGCCGCCAAGAACGAGCAGGCCCTCATGGAGTCGCGGATCCGCACCCTCGAACGGATGCTGCGGGATCCCGAGATCGTCGAGACGCCATCCGACTCGGAGGTCGTGGCCGCCGGGATGTTCGTCACGCTGCGACCGCTCGACGACGACGACCCCGAGGACGAGGCGTACCTGCTCGCGGAGTCGGCGGAGGAGCGAGCCTCCGGCGTCCGCACGATCACGACGACCTCGCCGCTCGGCAGCGCCGTGCTGGGCGCCCGCCTCGACGACGAGATCACGTACGAGGCTCCCGGCGGGGCGTTCCGCTACCGCGTGGTCGGCTTCGAGCCACGAGCCTGACCGACCGTCCGCGGGCTGCGGCGCCGAGCGCGTGACGCTAGCCTCCATGGTGTGAACGGCCAGGGCTCCGACGACCGGGCCCGGATCCGCGACATGCCGGCGCCGCGCAGCGCCGAGGGTCTCGCCGCCAAGCCGATGCGGTGGGTGTTCACGTGGCCGTACCGCGTCGTCCTCGCCGGGCTGTACCGGGCCGGGGTCCGTCCCTGGCAGCTCACGCTCCTCGGCCTCGCGCTGAATGTCCTCGTAGGGGTCTTGCTGCTCCGCGGTTCGTTCCTCGCTGCAGGGCTCTTGCTGATCCCGGCCGGGCTGTGCGACATCTTCGACGGGTCGGTCGCGCGGCTCCGCGGTCAGGCGAGCCGCGCCGGCGCGTTCCTCGACTCCGTCCTCGATCGTGTCGCCGACGTGATCCTGTTCGGGTGTCTGTTCTGGGCGCTCGAGGGCCAGGGGCTGCGGCTCGAGGCGGCGCTCGCCCTGGCCACCCTCGTGATCGCCCTCGGGGTGAGCCACGTCCGGGCGGAGGCCGAGGCCGCCGCCGTGGAGCTCACGGAGGGCTACTTCCAGCGCCTCGAACGCTACGTGGCGATGATGATCGGCCTGCCGGTGCCGGGGGCGCTGCTCCCTGCGCTCGCCGTCCTGACGGTGCTCGGCGCGGTGACGCTCGTCCAACGGGTGTGGTCCGCCGTGACGAGGGTCGCCGCCGGCGCGCCGCGGGACCGCGGCCGGGCCACGGTCGGCTGAGCCACCCCTCGGCGGCGGGCTGTACCGACGGCGCCGCCTGGGCGAAGATGCCGACGTGGACCAGAGCTACCGGCGCGTCGGATCGCTCGCCGAGGTTCCCGAGGGCGAGCTGCGCTCGTTCGACCTCCCCGGCCTCCGGGTGGCGATCGCCCACGTCGAGAACGAGCTGTACGCGTTCGCGGACGAATGCACGCACGAGGGGTGCTCGCTCGCCGAAGGTGCGCTCGGCGCCCAGGAGGACTCGGTCGTGTGTCCGTGCCACGAGAGCGAGTTCGACCTCGCGACGGGGGAGCCGCTGGCTGGCCCCGCCGTCGACCCCGTTCCCGTCTACGCCGTCCGGGTCGAGGACGCGTGGGTCGAGGTTGGGCCGCCGTTGGACGGAGGTCGGTGATGGCGCGCAAGATCTCGTCGCAGGCGGTCGTGCTCTTCGGCGCCACCGGGGACCTCACCAAGCGCAAGCTGCTCCCCGCGTTCTGGCACCTGTGGAGCGACGGCCACCTGCCGAAGGGTTTCGCGCTCGTCGGCTACGCGCGTTCGCGGATGACCGACGAGGAGTTCCGCGAGTACGCGTTCGACAACATCAAGCAGTTCTCCGACGAGCCGCCGGTCGGCGACGCCTGGGACGCGTTCGTCCCCCGCCTCTCGTACCGCCAGGGAGGCTTCGCGGACGAGGGGGCGCTGAGCGGCCTCCGCGAGCACCTGGAGAAGGTGGACGCGGAGTTCGGCACGGAGGGGCGGCGGTTCTTCGACGCGGCCGTCCCGCCCGACGTCTACGGCGACATCGTTCGACGGATCGGCGAGGCCGGCCTGCAGGAGAACGCGAAGATCGTGCTCGAGAAGCCGTTCGGGCGTGATATCGAGTCGGCACGAGAGCTCAACCGGGTGATCCATTCCGTCTTCCACGAGTCGCAGGTCTTCCGCATCGACCACTACCTCGGGAAGGAGACGGTCCAGAACATCCTGGCCTTCCGGTTCGCGAACGGGATGTTCGAGCCGATCTGGAACCGCCGGTACATCGACCACGTGCAGATCACGGTGGCCGAGAACATCGGGATCGAGGGACGAGGCGCCTTCTACGAGCAAGTGGGGAACATCCGCGACATGATCTCGACCCACCTGTTCCAGGTGATGACGTTCGTCGCGATGGAGCCGCCCGTGTCGTTCGAGCCCGACCGCCTGCGCGACGAGACCGTGAAGGCGCTGCGAGCCACCGAGATCGCGAACCCGGAGCGCGTCGTGCGCGGCCAGTACGAGGGATATCTCGACGAGCCGGGCGTCAGCGCTGACTCGACCACCGAGACGTTCTCGGCGATGGAGCTCGACATCGACAACTGGCGCTGGGCGGGGGTGCCCTTCTACCTGCGCGCCGGCAAGGCGCTGGGCGACAAGGTGAGCGAGATCACGCTGAAGTTCCGCAAGGTGCCGTTCAACGTTTTCAAGGGGCGCGAGGAGATCGGCCTGCCGATGCGCGACCACCTCACGATCCGGGTCCAGCCCAACGAGGGCATCACGATCGCGGTGAACGCCAAGCAGCCGGGACCGGGCATGCGGCTCGGGCGCGTCGCGATGGAGTTCGACTACGCGGAGGACTTCGCGGGCTCAGAGATCTCGGACGCCTATGAGCTCCTGATCCTCGAGGCGATGCGCGGCGACCACTCCCTGTTCATCCGACAGGACGGGGTCGAACGAGCGTGGGAGATCCTGCAGCCGATCCTGGACGACCCCCCGAAGGTCTGCGCCTACGAGCCGGGCAGCTGGGGGCCGCCGGAGGCCGACACGTTGGTCGCGCCGAGGGCCTGGCACCTGACGGGGATCCAGGCGCCGCACGACTACCGCAGCCGGGCCTACCCGTTGGTCTGGGAACAGGAGTCGTAGCGGCTTCATCGGATGCACGCTGGCGCTGCGGCGCCGGTTCCGGGTAGGCTCGGCGCCTGCTTCCCTCGGCCCTGGAGGTATCCCGATGAGCGAGCGCACCCGTTTCGACCTCCCGCCCGACCAGATCCCGACCGCATGGCAGAACCTGCTGCCGGTGATGGCGCAGTCGGGGGTCCAGCCGCTGCCGCCCCTGCATCCGGGGACCAAGGAGCCGATCACGCCGGACCTGCTCGCGCCGCTGTTCCCCGAGGCGCTGATCCTGCAGGAGGTCTCTACCGACGAGTGGATCGACATCCCCGGCGAGGTGCTCGACGTCTACCGGCTGTGGAGGACGACCCCGCTCCATCGCGCGATCCGGCTCGAGCGCGCGCTCGACACGCCCGCGAGGATCTACTTCAAGTACGAGGGCACCTCGCCCGCCGGCTCCCACAAGCCCAACACCGCCGTGGCGCAGGCCTTCTACAACAAGCAGGCCGGCACGAAACGCATCTCCACCGAGACCGGCGCGGGCCAGTGGGGCTCGTCGCTCGCGATGGCGTGCAGCTTCTTCGGGCTCGAGTGCCTCGTGTTCATGGTGAAGGCCTCGTACGAGCAGAAGCCGTACCGGCGGATCTTCATGGAGACGTTCGGCGCCGAGGTGCGACCGTCGCCGACGTCGACCACGGAGGCGGGGAAGAAGATCCTCGAGGCGCATCCGGACTCGACGGGATCGCTCGGGATCGCGATCAGCGAGGCGATCGAGATCGCGGCCACGAACGAGGACACGAAGTACTCGCTCGGGTCGGTCCTGAACCACGTCCTGCTGCACCAGACGATCGTCGGGCTCGAGGCCCGGCTGCAGATGGAGATGGCCGGGGACGTCCCCGACGTCGTCGTCGGATGCGTCGGCGGCGGCTCGAACTTCGGCGGCCTCTCCTACCCGTTCATGGCGGGGCGACTCCGCGGCGAGACGCCGAGCATGCGGTTCCTCGCGACGGAGCCGGCGGCCTGCCCGACGCTCACGAAGGGGAAGTTCGCCTACGACTTCGGCGACACCGGCATGATGACCCCGCTGCTGCCGATGTACACACTCGGACACGACTTCGTGCCCGCACCGGTGCACGCCGGCGGCCTGCGGTACCACGGCGACTCGCCGTCGCTGTCCCTCCTGGTCAAGCACGGGCACATGGAGGCCGCGGCGTACACGCAGAACGAGGTGTTCGAGGCGGCCGTGCAGTTCGCCAAGACCGAGGGGATCATCCCGGCCCCCGAGTCTGCGCACGCGATCCGCGGTGCCCTGAACGAGGCGATCGCGGCGCGCGAGCAGGGCGAGGAGCGCGTGATCCTGCTCGGGCTGTCCGGGCACGGGCACTTCGACATGCAGGCGTACGACGACTACCTGAACGACCGCCTGCCGGAGGTGGAGTTCGACCCGGCGGCGGAGGAGGCCGCGCTGGCCGGCGTTCCGGAGGTGCCGCTCGGCTGAGGTCAGCGTTCGCCGGCTCGGGGAGGACGACCTCGAGACGCTGAACCGGCGCCTCCCACTCTGGAGCGCCGTCGAGTACGTCCGCCGCCTGCGGGCCCAGTCCCGCGATCAGCTCGTCCAAGCGATCGCGTGGATCGACCGGAAGCCGGTGGGACGGGGGATGGTGCTCTTCCCCGAGCACGACGAGTACTCGACGTCCGCGCTCCGCGAGGGGTGCGCGGAGGTCCGAGATCTCTTCGTATCGCGGCCGAGGCGACGTCTCGGCGTCGCGACCCTGCTGATGGGTGAGCTCGAGGGCGCCGCGAACGGCCACGGGATGCGGATCGTGGGTATGTCGGTGGCGCTCGACGACGAGTCGGAGCCGGCGCGCGCGCTCTATGACCACCTGGGGTATCGCCACGCGCACGGCCCGTACGTGGCGAGCGCCAACCTCGCGGGCGACGAGGGGCCGATCGCCGTCGGCTCGGTGATGACCTACTTGGTGAAAGACCTGGCCTCGTGAAGGGCCCGGTCAGCCCGTGAGCTCGGCGATCCGGTGCTCGAGGAAGGCCCGGACGCTCTCGTTCGTCGAGAGCTCGAGCGCCCGGCGGTAGGCGAGGAGGGCCTCGTCGTTCCGCCCCAGCCGTCGGAGCAGCTCGGCTCGGGCCGAATGGAACAGGTGGTAGTCGTCGAGCTGGGCGGCCTGCGCCTCGACGAGCGGGAGTCCGCGCTCGGGGCCGTCGGCCATCGCGACGGCCACAGCACGGTTCAGTTCGATCACCGGTGAAGGGGAGCGCTCGGCCAGGCGCTCGTAGAGGGCCGCGATCTGCGGCCAGTCGGTGTCCTCGGGCCTCGGCGCGCGTGCGTGGAGCGCCGCGATCGCGGCCTGGATCTGGTAGCTCCCCGGGCGGCGGAGCTCGAGCACCCGGTCGAGGGTGGCGAGGCCCTCGTCGATCATGTCGTGGTCCCAGCGGGCGCGATCCTGATCCTCGAGCAGGACGAGCACGCCCGACGCCGCGACGCGCGTCTCCCGCCTCGAGTGTTGGAGCAGCATGAGCGCGAGCAGGCCGGCGGCCTCGGGTTCGTCGGGCATGAGTGCGGCGACGATCCTCGCGAGGCGGATCGCCTCGTCGCACAGCTCGAGCCGGACCAGCGGACCGGACGTGGCTGCGTACCCCTCGTTGAACACGAGGTACAGCACGGCGAGCACCCCGGGCGTCCGCTCGGGGAGCAGCTCCGGCGGCGGCACGCGGTAGGGGATCGCGGCGCTGCGGATCTTCCGCTTCGCGCGCACGAGCCGTTGCGCCATCGTGGTCTCGGCGACGAGGAACGCGCGGGCGATCTCCGCGGTCGTGAGTCCCCCGAGGGTCTTCAGCGTGAGCGCGACGCGGGCGTCCATCGCGAGCGCCGGGTGGCAGCAGGTGAAGATCAATCGGAGCCGGTCGTCCGGGATCGCGCTCACGTCGGTCTCGTCTCCGCCGAGCCGCTCGAGCTCGGCGAGCTGGGTCATCGTCTCGGTCTTCTCCCGGAGCGATCGATCGCGTCGGAGCCGGTCGATCGCCCGGTTCCGGGCCGTGGTCGTGATCCAGGCGCCGGGGTTGTCGGGGAGTCCGCGTTCGGGCCAGGTCCGAAGGGCCTGGAGGAACGCCTCCTGGACGGCGTCCTCGGCGAGGTCGAAGTCGCCGAGGATCCGGATCAGGGTCGCGACCGCCCGCCCACGTTCCTGTCGGAACAGCCGGTCGACGACCTCGTCCGACAGACCCGTTACGGCATCCGCGGGTTGCCCTCGGCGTCGAACTGCATGACCGGACGGATCTCCACCGACCCGCCGCGGAGCGGCATCTTCGAGGCCGCCGCGATGGCCTGGTCGAGGTCCTCGCACTCGAGCAGGTAGTACCCCCCGAGCTGCTCCTTGGTCTCGGCAAAGGGACCGTCGGTGGTGAGGGTCTTGCCGTCCGCGTCGAACCGAAGGGTGGTCGCGGAGGCCGTCGGATGCAGGGCGTCGCCGGCGACGTGGCCTCCCTCGTCCTTCAGCCACTGGGTGTAGTCCACCCAGGCCTGCGCGCCCGTCGCCTGGTCCTCCGGGGAGGCGTCCATCAGGCTGGTCTCGTCACCGTAGATCAGGAGCATGTACTGCATGCCGTCCTCCTTCCTCGGGACCGGGGCTGCCGCGTCCCACCCTAGCGACGAACGGCCGGGGCGTTTCTCGACGCCTCGCCGGAACTACGGCTAGATCCGGAAGGTGACCGACTTCTCGGGCAGGTCGAACGCGGCCGACGCAGCTCGGATCGCGATCCGGCCCAGGTAGCCGTAGCCGGTCGGGGTGAAGTGGATCCCGTCGGGTCCCCGCATCTCCTGGAGCTCGCCCCGCTCGTTGCGGACGAACGCCGTGTAGCCGCCGTCGTTCGCGTCGAACGCCGCCCAGGAGTCGACGTACGTCGCGAGCGGGCTCGTGGCGGCCGTCTCGCGGTAGATGTCGTTCACGCGGCGGTAGAACTCCCAGCGCCAGCGATCGGCGACGACCGGGATGCCCACCCAGACCACGTGGGTCCCGGCCCTCGTCGCCTCGCGCAGCAGCAGCTCCGCCCGCTCGCGGTAGCCGTTCACCCACTCCATGCTCCCGACCGGGATCTCCGAGCCCGACGGCGACACCTGCGCCTGCGCGTCGTTGCTGCCGAGCAGCACGAACGCGAGGTCGGGCCGGAACTCCTCGACGATCTGTCGCATCCCGTTGCGCCAGTTGAAGTAGTCCTGCCGCGACAGGCCGGTGGCCTGGCGCCCGAGCGAGAGCACGCGCGCATACTCCGGGTCGAACCACTGCTCGATCGCCGGCCCGAGCCCCTGCGACAGCGAGTCGCCGATCACCGCGACGCGGAGCCGGTTCGACCGCGTCGGGGCTCGGATCAGGGTGGGGTCGGACGTCTCTTCGGGCGGGGGGTCGGCGTCGTCCTCGGACCTCGGACCCTCGGCGTTCCCCGTCGGGGCCGGTTCGTCCCCGGTCGCCGGGGCCGGCGGAGCGGCGGGGTCGTCCGGCGACAGCGATGGGCGCGGCAGGTCGAGGTCCGGCAGGACGAGTTTGCCGCCGGCGGGGGCGTCCGGGTCCCGGCCGAGCGCGGACTCGACCGAGCCGGTGGCCTCGGACAGGAACAGGAAGCGGGACAGCGAGGCGAGCGGACGGAGCAGCGTCAGGGCGGCGGTCCGCCGCGCCCCGACCGGCCCGGCGTCGGCGCCGCGCTCGAGGCTCGGCGCGGCGAGCACCGTCCAGAGCGCGAGGCAGACGACCATCGTGACGAGCACGGTGCCGGCGGACGCCTGCTTCGGTTCCGGCATCCGGCGCGGCCCCACGGGTCCCCGGAGCTCTTCCGTGGTCTGGCTGCGAGGTCGCTCGAGCATCTGCATCGTCAGAACCGGAAGTAGATGAACGGGCTCACGCCGGAGGGTCCGAGCGTGGTGATCAGGAACAACACCACCGCGAGCGCCGCCCCCTGGACGACCGGCCCGAGACGCGAGAACCCCTCGCGCAGGCGGATCGCCGGGTCGCGCGGCAGGTACTGCGCCCCGATCGAGGCCGCGATCGCGAGCAGGACGAGCGGCGTGACGAGCGTGAGCGTCCCGGGCGTGAACACGCTGGCCAGCAGCTCGAACGCGGACCCGATCGAGTCGGCGCGGAACAGCACCCACCCGACGCACACCAGGTTGAACGTGACGAAGCGCCGCCGCACGAGGACCCAGCCGGTCGCCGGAGCGGCGAGCACCGGGTTCCGGCGGACCCGCCAGCGCCCGATCAGCTGGCCGATGCCGTGGAATGCCCCCCAGGCGACGAACGTCCAGGCGGCGCCGTGCCACAGGCCGCCGAGCAGCATCGTGATCATGATGTTGATCGCGGTCCGGGTCTCCCCGTGCCGGCTCCCCCCGAGCGGGATGTAGAGGTAGTCGCGCAGCCACCGCGAGAGCGTCATGTGCCACCTCCGCCAGAAGTCCCGGAGCGAGGTGGCGGTGTACGGCCGGTCGAAGTTCTCCGGGAAGCGGAAGCCGAGCAGCAGCGCCACACCGATCGCGATGTCGCTGTACGCGCTGAAGTCCGCGTAGATCACGATCGCGTACGCGTAGATCGCGATGAGGACCTCGATGCCGCCGTGTGCGTTCGGCGCGCCGAAGACCGGGTCGACGATCTGCGACGCGAGGAAGCTGGAGATGACGATCTTCTTGAAGAGGCCGGCGAAGATCAGGAGCAGCGCGCGGGACGCGTCGATCCTGCGCGGGTCGCGGGCGCGGCGGATCTGCGGGATCAGCTCGTCGCCACGGACGATCGGCCCGGCGATCAGGTGCGGGAAGAACGCGAGGTAGACCGAGACGTCCAGCCACTTCGACGGCACGATCTCGTAGCGCGACACGTCGACGACGTAGCTGATCGCCATGAATGTGTAGAACGAGATGCCGATCGGCAGCAGCACCTGCAGGAGCGGCACCGGTGGCGAGAGCCCGATCGAGTCGAACGCGTTCGCGAGGTTCAGCGCGAAGAAGCCGTAGTACTTGAACCACGCGAGCGGCAGGAGCAACGCGACGGCGGCGACGATGGTCCGACGCTTGCGGACCCGGTCGTCCTGCGCTCCCTCGACCCACAGCGCCGACCCCCAGGCCATCGTTGAGACGAGCGCGAGCAGCCACACGACCTGCGGGTCCCACCACCCGTAGAACACGTAGCTCGCCGCGAGGATGAACCACTTCCACGGGGTGTGGTGCGGGTTGAGCAGCCAGTGCAGCACGAAGACGACCACGAGGAACAGCGCGAAATCGGTCGTCGGAAACAGCATGTTCGATTCGGGTGCGTCCCCCGGTGCGCCCGTATGTCAGACCGACCGGCCGGCCATGGGGTTTCGGTCCAGCCGCTAGGCTAGCGGAGGGTCATGGCCGAATCACCACCACCCTCGGATTTCCTCGATCTCGACCGGCTGCTCTCCGACGAGGAGCGCGCGATCCGGGACACGGTCCGCGGATGGGTGGATGACCGGGTGCTGCCCGGGATCGAGGGGTGGTTCGAGGCCGGCGAGTTCCCCGTCGAGGTCGCGAAGGAGCTCGGCGCCATGGGGCTGCTCGGCATGCACCTCACCGGCTACGAGTGCGCGGGCTCGAACGCCGTGAGCTACGGCCTCGCCTGCCTCGAACTCGAGGCCGGCGACAGCGGCTTCCGGTCGTTCGTGAGTGTTCAGGGCTCGCTCTGCATGTTCCCGATCTGGAGGTACGGGTCCGAGGAACAGAAGCAGCGCTGGCTCCCGCCGATGGCCCGCGGCGAGGTGATCGGCTGCTTCGGCCTCACCGAGCCCGACGCCGGCTCGGACCCGGCCCGGATGCGGACGAGGGCCACGCGCGACGGCGACGACTGGGTCGTGTCCGGGACGAAGATGTGGATCACGAACGGCGGGGTCGCAGACGTGGCGATCGTGTGGGCGACCACCGACGACGGCATCCGTGGGTTCCTCGTCCCGACCGACTCGCCCGGCTTCGCCGCCAACGACATCCATCGCAAGCTCTCGCTGCGCGCGTCGGTGACGTCGGAGCTCGTGCTCGACGGCGTCCGCGTCCCCGAGGACGCCGTGCTGCCGGGCGTCACCGGCATCAGGGGGCCGCTGTCCTGTCTCTCCGAGGCGCGGTTCGGGATCGTCTGGGGCGCGATGGGCGCGGCGCGCGCGTGCTTCGAGTCCGCGCTCGAGTACGCGAAGACGCGCGTACAGTGGGGGCGGCCGATCGGCGGCTTCCAGCTCACGCAGCGGAAGCTCGCGGACATGGCCGTCGAGCTGACCAAGGGAACGATGCTCGCGCTGCACCTCGGCCGGTTGAAGGACGAGGAGCGGCTCCGGCCCCAGCAGGTGAGCCTCGGCAAGCTCAACAACGTCCGCGAGGCGCTCGAGATCGCCCGCGAGTCCCGGTCGATCCTCGGGGCGAGCGGGATCACGCTCGAGTACCCGGTGATCCGCCACATGAACAACCTCGAGTCGGTCCTCACCTACGAGGGCACGACCGAGATCCACACGCTGATCCTCGGCGAGGCGCTCACCGGGCTGCGGGCCTACGAGTAAGCCCGCCGCCCGGTAGCCTGTTCGCCACCACACGACCCGGAGGTCCGAACACCGATGGCACGAGAGCTCGACTGGACGCTGTTCGAGAAGGCCGTGGAGATCACGGCGTCGGCGGTCCGCGGCGCGATGGGCGGCGAGAACAGCCAGCCCGCCAGCTACGCGGGCGATGTCTTCCGCGACGTCTGGAAGGCGCTCAAGGACGCCGCCGACGACCTGCCGGAGCGCGGGAAGGCCGGGTTCTAGCGCGGCTACGAACCGGCGCGCGAGATGTCGCGGATCGAGACGATCCCGACGAGGTCGCCCTCGAGCGTGACCGGGAGGTGACGGAACCCGCCGGCCAGCATGAGGTCGCGCGCAGCCCGGACCTCGGTGTCCGCGTCCACCGTCATCGGATCGTGCGTCATCCAGTCCGCGACCGGGTGGTGCGCCGCGTCGAAGTCGCTCGCGAGCGCCCGCAGGACGTCGCGCTCGGTGAAGATCCCCGTCGCCCGGCCGCCCTCGAGCACGAGCGCCGAGCCGACGTGGCGTTCGCCCATGAGGGTTGCCGCCTCCGCCACCGTCGAGGAGGGTTCGACCGCGACGAGGTCCTTGCTCATGATGTCGCGAACGGTGGTCATGGCCTCGAGACAGCGTAGCCCGGGCCGGCTCGGCCGGGAAAGGGTGCTCGCCTGGTTCGCGTCACGGTCCCGCTCGTACCCGTGGCGTGGTTCGCGGGACCCCTACCGGGTCTGGGTCTCCGAGATCATGCTGCAGCAGACGCAGGCCGCCCGCGTGGCCCCGGCGTTCGACGCGTTCCTCCGGAGGTTTCCCACCGTGACGTCGCTCGCCGCCGCATCTCGGCGCGAGGTACTGCGGGCGTGGGACGGGCTCGGGTACCACCGGCGGGCGGTGGCACTCTCCGAGGCCTCGCGCGTCGTGGTCCGCGACCACGACGGGGAACTTCCGGCCGACCCTGTCGCACTGCGGCGACTCCCCGGCGTCGGCCCGTACACGTCCGCGGCCGTGGCGTCGATCGCGTTCGGCGTGCCGGTCGCGGCGGTCGACACCAACGTGCGACGGATCGTCGCGCGCGTGCAATTCGGTGTCGAGGCGGACGATGCGTCGCCGCGCGAGGTGGCCGGGCTCGCGAACGCGTGGCTCGACTCGCGCGATCCTGGGCGATGGAACCAGGCGTTGATGGATCTCGGCCGTGAGGTGTGCCGGCCCCGGCCGCGGTGCGAACGGTGTCCGCTCGCGGCGGACTGCCGGTTCCTGGCCGCGGGGTTGCCGCTGCGGCCGGCGCGGAGGAGGCAGGGACCGTTCCGCGGCTCGACGCGCGAGGTTCGCGGCGCGGTCGTCCGCGCGCTCCGTGCGCACGAGTCGCTCTCGGTCGGTCGCCTCGTCGCCGAGACCGGCTTCGGCACCGAGCGCGTGGTGCCGGCGGTGTCGGCGCTCGCGGACGAGGGCATCGTCGAGGCGGGCCCGGCGGCGCTCAACGGATCGCCGCGCGGTCGCGTTCGGCTCGCCGTCTAGGTTCGACGATCGATCCGTCGAAGGAACGCCCTGCATGAGGAGACCTCTCCGCGGATCCTCGAGAGCGATGGAGGCGTGCGCGGACGAAGGCGAGACGGCTACCCGACCGACGTGCGCGGCTCGAGGACGACGACGGCCGTCTCATGCGGTCGGCGCGCGGCATAGCCGTCCAGGTTCCCGTCCAGCTCGCGCCAGCGCTGCCAGAGGCGTTCGCGGTCGGTGCCCGTCGCCGCCCGTCCGAGCACCTCGCGCCGGAGTCCACCGGCCAACTCGACGACCGCTTCCGGGCGAGCCTGCAGGTTCAGCCACCAGGCTGGCTCGGCCTCACCCCATCCGTTCATGGCCATCGAGACCAGGTTGGGTCCGTCTTCGTAGTAGCCGATGATGACGCTCCGCGGCTCGCCGCTGCGCCGGCCGGTCGTCGTGAGTCTCAGGGTGCCCCATTTCCCCCGGCGTGGCGGCCACAGTCCTCGGCGACTTCGGCTGGCCCGCACGATCAGCCGGTGCACGTGCCAGAAGCTCACGACGAACCAGCGCGGTGGGAGGCGCGCCTTCCCGCGCCCGTGCGTCATCCGGCCTTCAGCGCGGGTAGGACGTCCGAGGCGAACAGCTCGACGGCCTGCGCCGCCGTCTCGAGACCCATCCCCGGGTAGTGCAGCCGGACGACGAGGTGCAGGTCGCGGGTCCCGAACTCGCGCATCGTCGGGAGCAGCGCGCCGAGGACCTCCTCGGGGGAGCCGGATGGCGTCGACAGGCGCAGGTCCTCGTCGGACGGCGTCACGGGGTCGAGCCGGTCGAGCTCGGGCGTGTCGGCGCCGGCGTCCCACGCCTCGTACGCGCCGAGCTGCTGGGCGACGCCCCTTCGGAGCGACGTCCACGGTTCACGCTCCTGCCACGCGTCGCCGCCCCGCGAGACGAACACGTTCTGGAGCAGGACGATCGACAGCGCGGTCGGGTCCCGGCCCACCGTCTTCGCGGCCCCGTCGATGAGGCCGAGGTTCTCGCGAAGCTCGTCCGGACCGGTCTCGTCGGTGACGTACCCGTCGGCGAGCCGGCCGGCGCGCTCGACGGCCCGTCGCGCGTACCCGCCGAGCACGATCGGCGGTCCCTCGGCCCGCGCCGGGGGCGGCGTCACCTTCACCCGGTCGTAGCGGAGGGTCCGGCCCTCGAACGAGAAGCGGCGGCCGCTCCACGCGCGGCGCAGGACCTCGATCGTCTCCTCGGTCCGCAGCCCGCGGTCGGTCGTCGGGCGGCCGAACATCCGGAACTCCTCCTCCCGCGAGCCGTTGCCGAGGCCGAGGATCAGCCTGCCCGCCGAGAGCTGGTCCACGACGGCGGTGTCCTCGGCGAGGCGGAGCGGATCGTGCAGCGGCGTCAGCACGACACCGGTGCCGAGCTCGATCCGTTCGGTCGCCGTCGCGAACGCGGCGAGCATCGGGAGCAGTGACGGGAGGTAGCCGTCGGACGACCCGTGGTGCTCGCTCACCCACGCCGAGTCGAAACCGACCTGATCGGCGAGCCGGACGAGCTCGATCGTCTCCGCGTACTCCTGCGCGAACGACCGGTCCGACCCGTCGGGGAGCTGCGCGGTGAACAACCCGATGCCGACGCGGACGCTCATCGGCGAGCACGTTACACGGCCGCCCGGTCACGGGTGATGATGCGGGCGTGCGCATCTCGCTCCCGTCCGGATCGCGACTGCCCGAGTCCGAGCAGCTCGTCGTGGCCCTCCGCCGAAGGATCGACGCGGGGTCGCTCGGTCCGGGGGAAAGGCTCCCGCCCGTGCGGGTACTCGCCGAGGAGCTCGACCTGTCGCCGAACACCGTCGCGAAGGCGTACCGAGCCCTCGAACGCGAGGGCCTGCTCGTCACGCGCGGTCGCCACGGGACGTTCGTCGCCGAGACGCCGACCGCGCGGATCCCCGACCGCGAGCGCCGTCTCGCGGAGGCCGCGGAGGCGTTCGCGCGGCGGGGCCGTCAGCTCGGCTTCGGGCCGGAGGCGATGCGCCGGGCTGCCGACGACGCCGTGCGCGGACGATCGAAGACGCGCTAGTCGATGGCGAGGAGCGCCGCCATGACGGCGAACCCCGCGACGACGGCGAGGAACTGCAAGATCGAGGACCGCCAGTCGGTCGCCCGATGGAGCTCCGGGATCAGGTCCGCGCCGGCGATGTAGATGAAGGCTCCGGCGGCGAGCGCGAGCATCGGCCGCGTGAGGCCGCCGACCGCGTCCTCGAGCAGGAGCGTCAGCACCGCCCCGGCGACCGCGGTGAGTGCCGTCGCAAGGTTGTAGACGAGCGCCCGCTTCGGCGTGAGGCCGGCGTGCACGAGGACGCCGAGGTCACCCATCTCCTGCGGAATCTCGTGCAGGACGACGGCCGCGGTCGTCGCCAGGCCGAGCGACACGTTGGCGAGGTACGCGCCCGCGATGATCGCCCCGTCCACGAAGTTGTGGATCCCGTCGCCGACGAGGTTCATGAGCGCGACGGGGCGGATGTGGCCGTGCGCCGGCGCCTCGAGCCGGTGGTGCAGGTGGATGAACTTCTCGAGGACGAAGAACCCGACGATCGCGAGCGCCATCACCCACGAGATCGCGACGGTGATGCCGCCGTCCTCGGCGAGCTCCGGGATGATGTGGAACAGCGCGTCTCCGAGCAGCGCCCCCACGGCGAACGCCACGAGGATCGGAACGACCCGGCGCAGCAGGTTCTCGCGGACGACGAGGACGAAGATCCCGACGAACGCGATAGCGCTGACGGCGAGGACGGACAGGATCGTCGTCGTCCAGACCGACGAGGACGCTCCGAGCACGGGCCGAGGCTACACGACGGGTTGGGGCGGAACGGGCATCGATCCCCGCGGATGCGCGCGCGACGTTCCCCTCGCGTCCAGGGGTGCTAGGTTCGACGCCTGTCGTGCTGCCACTGATGAGGACCAGACCGTTCGGTCACCTCCTCCGTGCCCTTCGCGCATCCATCATCTCGTTGCTCGCCATCGCGCTCCTGATGGTCGCCGTTGCCTGTTCGGGTGACGAGCCCCCGCCCGGCACCGCGACCTCCGATCAGACCGACACGACCGGCGCGGTGGGCGCGCTCACCGGCGGACTGCCGGTCGCTCCGATGGCCGGGTTCCGCGACCTGGGCCCGCTCCTGGGGCTCCCCGGCGAGGTGCCGAGCTACTCCGTCACGGCGGCGGACATGAACTCGGACGGCTGGACGGACCTGGTCATCAGCCGTCACGGCCTCGCGGGCACCCTGCTCACGACCAGGATCCGGGCCGACGCCCCGCTCGGGTTCGTGAGGTCGTTCCGGTTCCACGACGACCTCCACGGCCGCGTGGACCGGCATGGGTGCGCCGTCTCCGACGTGGATCTCGACGGCTTGCGGGACGTCTACTGCGCCAAAGGTGCCCGGCATGGCACCGTACGGAAGTGGAACGAGCTGTGGATCCAGAACCCCGACGGGACCTTCACGGATCGAGCGAGCGAGTACGGGGTGGAGGACATCTGGGGTCGAGGTCGCATCCCCATCTTCCTCGATCTCAACCACGATCGGCGGCCGGACCTGTTCGTGAGCAACGACGCCGCCCGAGCGGACGGGCGCCCGACGCCGAACCGGACGTTCGTCGGCCGGCCGGGAGCGTTCCGACAGGTCCGCCTGGGCGTCACGGAGGAGATCGGGGGCCGGTGCGCCGCCGCGGCCGATTACGACGGGAACGGGTGGGACGACCTGTTCGTTTGCGGGGACGACCGGATCCACCTGTTCCGTCGGGAGCCTTCGGGGTTCCGGGACGTGACCCAGAGCGTTGGGCTGCCGATGATCGCCGCGACCGCAGCTCGGTTCGGAGACCTCGACGGGGACGGCAGGCTCGACCTCGCCTACGTGAATGAACGTGGACTGACCGTCGCGCTGCAGGGGCGCAGGCAGAGGTTCGCCGTCGCCTGGCGGCTGCCCCTTCGGCATGGACACGGCCTTGCGGTCGGCGACCCGGACGGTGACCGCGACCTCGACATCTTCGTGGTCGAGGGGTGCGTGAACGGGAGGGACATGCCCGACCGGTTCGTGCGCGTCGGGGGGGATGGGTCGTTCACGCCGGAACACGTCGCTCCCGTGTCGGCCGGGTGCGGAGACACCGCGGAGGCGTTCGACTTCGACGGCGACGGGATGGATGAGTTCGTCGTCCTGAACGGTGGCGGCGCCGGCGAGACCGAGGGGCATCGCGGGCCCGAGCAACTCCTCACGTTCGGGGACTGGCGGTTGCCCGGTTCGAGCTAGCAGCACGAACCGGTTGGGTTGTCGTTCCGAGCGGCGTCGTGTTTCGTATGCGCCACCCATGCCTCCCCACCGTTTGGTGGCGCTCGCCCTCTCGTTGTTGGTGCTCGCCGTCGCCTGTTCTGGCGACGAGGAGCCGCCACGCGCGACCGCGGGACCGGAGCCGACGGGTGCGTCGACCGGTCCCGCGACCACCGGCTCCACGGCGCCGGCGGGCGCCGAACCCGAAGGCGGCGTGCTCGAAGAGCTCGCCTGCTCGTTGCCGCACGAGTGGCTCCTGCGTACCTGGCGCGGTCACGACCTCGACCGTGGCGCCGAGATCCAGCTCCTGCCGATCGAGCCGAACTTCGTGGGCTCGGGCCTTCCGCACGTCGGGCCGTGGGACTACGCGCAGGAGATCCCTATGTTCTGGTTCGGGCCGGGCCACGTCGCGCCCGCCGGCGTCGTCGAGCGGCCGGTGACGCTCGCGGGGATCGCGCCCACGACGGCCGAGCTGATCGGCTTCCCGTTCCGGCCGAGGGACGGCACGCCCATGACCGAGGCGATCGCGGGCAACGAGACGCCGCCCCGGCTCGTCATCACGATGGTCTGGGACGCCGGCGGCCGCAACGTCCTCGAACGCTGGGAGGGCGACTGGCCGTACCTCGCGTCCCTGATCCCCGAGGGCACGTGGTACGACCGAGCGACCGTCGGCACGACGCCGACCTCCACCGCACAGACCCATGCGACGATCGGGACCGGATCGTTCCCCGACTCGCACCGGCTGATCGCGCACCGGTTCCGGATCGGCAACGAGCTCACGACGCCGTGGGCCGAGGGCCCGACGTACCTGATGGATCCGACCCTCGCGGACCTGTACGACGCCGCGAAGGGGAACGAGCCGGTGGTCGGCGAGCTCGGCACCGTGAGCATCCACCTCGGCATGCTCGGGCACGGCGCGATGTGGGGCGGCGGCGACGAGGACATCGCGGTGATCCGGGAGAAGGTCGACGCGGAGACGCTCGGCGCCGAGGGGTTCGAGTGGAACCTCACCCCGGTGCTCGAGCCCTACTACCGGTTCCCCGAGTACATCAACGACGTCGGCGGATTCGAGGAGGACGTCCGAGAGCTCGACCAGGCCGACGGACGGCTCGACGGGAAGTGGCGGACGCACGACATCGCGCAGCTCCTCGAGGGGTTCGACACGCCGGCACGGATCCCGTATCAGACGCGCGTGCTGAAGGAGCTCATCACGCGCGAGGGGTTCGGCGCCGACGAGGTCCCGGACCTGCTCTTCGTGAACTACAAGATGATCGACTATGTCAGCCACGTCTGGACGGTGAACAGCCCCGAGATGCAGGACGCCGTCCGCGCGCAGGACGAGGCGCTCGAGGATCTCGTCGGGTTCCTGAACGAGACGGTCGGGGAGGGCGAGTGGGTCATCGCGCTCACCGCGGATCACGGGTCCCTTCCCGACCCGCAGCTGACGGGGGCGTTCCAGATCTCGGCGACGCCGATCTCGAACGGCATCAACGCCACGCTCGACACCGACGGCGACCAGACGAGGATCGTCGAGCTGATCCAGCCGACCCAGATCTTCGTGAACGAGGCCGAGCTGCGCGAGAACGGTCACGACCTCGAGGACGTGAGCCGGTGGATCATGGGGCTCACCAAGGCCGACACCGCCCAGCCGGGGGTGCACGTCCCGGCCGACGAGGCCAGCGACCGGGTGTTCCAGGCGGCGTTCCCGTCGGAGATGCTCGACCGGCTCCCTTGCCTGCCGGAGGCACGCGCGTGAGGCGGGCCGGTGCGCTGCTCGCGTTCGCGATGATCGTGGCCGCGTGCACCTCGGGCGGGGAGCCCGCCGAGGCGCCGACCGCGGGCGGCCCCGACCTCTCCGACGCCTCCGAGCCGACCACCGCCGAACCGGTCGCGCCGCCCACGCCGGGTCTGCTCGAACGAGCCGCCTGCTCCCTGCCGCACGAGCAGCTCCTTCGCGTGTGGCGGGGGACCGACCCCGAGCGCTCCGGCCAGATCGTGTTCGTGCCCGAGGAGCCGAACTTCGTGGGGACGAACTTCCCGCACTCGGGGCCGTGGAACTATCTCCAGGACGTGCCGCTGTTCTGGTACGGGCCGGGCGTCGTCCCCGCGCTCGGCCGCGTCGACCGTCGGGTGACGCTCGCCGACGTCGCGCCGACGCAGGCGGAGCTCCTGCACTTCGACTTCGAAGCGATCGACGGGGGTGCCCTCCCCGAGATCCCGGCGACGGACGAGTCACCCCCGCTGATCGTCACGCTCGTGTGGGACGCCGGGGGCGACAGCGTCCTCGACACGTTCCCGGACGACTGGCCGGTCCTGTCCTCGCTGATCGAGGACGGCGTCTGGTACGAGCACGCCAGCGTCGGATCGTCGCCCTCGATCACGCCTGCCACCCACGCGACGCTCGGCACCGGGGCGTTCCCGATGCGCACCGGTCAGACCGACGCCGAGTTCCGGCTGGGGGACGAGCTCGTCCGGGCAGGCGCCCTCGGCCCGGTCCTGCTGATGGAGCCCACCCTCGCCGACCTGTACGACCGCGCGATGGACAACGAGCCGCTCGTCGGCGGGCTGGCGAGCGTGACCTGGCATCTCAACATGGCGAGCCACGGGTCGCTCTGGGGCGGCGGCGACCGCGATCTTGCCGTGCTGCGCGTGCCCACCGACGCGGACAACGAGGGGGCGGAGGGGACCACGTGGAACCTGCAGAGCCGGTACCAGCCCTTCTACGAGTTCCCCGGGTACGTGAACGACCTGCCCGAGCTCTCGGCCTACACCGAGGAGATCGACCGGCAGGACGGCGCGCTCGACGGCAACTGGCGCGACAACTCGATCGAGGAGTTCGAGCAGGGGTGGGCGACGCCGGCGCGGATCCCGTACCAGGGGCGCATGGTGGAGGAGGTGATCGCGCGGGAGGGGTTCGGCGACGACGACGTCCCGGACCTGCTGTACATCAACTTCAAGGCGATCGACCACGTGAGCCACATCTGGAGCGTGAACAGCCCGGAGATGGAGGACACGCTCCGCGCGCAGGACGAGGACCTCGGCCGCTTCGTCGAGTTCCTCGACGCCGAGGTCGGTCCGGGCCGATGGGCGCTCGTGCTCACCGCCGACCACGGCGCGCAATACGACCCCGAGGTGTCCGGCGCCTTCCAGGTCACGCCGACCGAGCTCGAACGAGACCTGAACGAGGCGTTCCCGTCCGCGACCGACACGTCGGTGTTCGAGGCCGTGCGGACGAGCCAGCTCTACGTGAACGAGGCGCCGATGCGCGAGAGCGGGTACTCGCTCGAGCAGATCGCGAGCTTCGTCCTGCACTACACGAAGGGCGAGGGGCACCCGGACGGGCCCGAGGCGGTGCCGGAGGCCGAGCGCGACGATCCGGTGTTCGACGCGGCGTTCCCGATCTCGATCCTGCCGAACCTCGGGTGCCTCCCCGAGGCGCGGGCCT
>DASUQI010000061.1:0-34355 GCA_036280655.1 Actinomycetota bacterium | reverse complement strand
AGGTCGGTCTCGAGGCGCTGGTACTGCTCGTCGCGTTCGCTCGCGGTCCGCTCGACGTCACGGAGCGAGGAGGTGACGGTGTCGAACTCGGCGCGAACCCTGGCCTCGGCCTCCCGCGCGTCCTGCAGTTCATGCTCCATGCGTTCGACGCGCTGGCGTTCGATGCGGAGCGCGCGGACGTCTCGCGGGTCGCTGGCCGCGAAGCCCGACGAGGAGCCGCCGCCGGCGCCCCGGCGGAGCGCAGCGGCGAGGACCAGCAGTGCGACGAGCGCCACCCCTATCGAGCCGTACAACCAGGTCCGTCCCGCGGCGTCGATCTCCGTCGCCGGGAGAGCGATCTCGGCGACCACCGTCTCGCTCCCGTCCTCGCCGACCGGTGCCGGCGCGAAGACGTGGAGCGAGCTCTCGGTCTGCTGCGTCCTCGTTCCGTCGGACAGGACGCGGGCGATCCGATCCTGCTCCTGTCGGTCCTGCGTTCCGATCAGCGAGACTTCGTCCGCGAAGACGACGACCGCGTCCTCGTTCCAGACCATGACGGTCTGGTCGGCCTCGAGGAACCTTCGATGCACGTAGGCGGAGACGCTGGCGGCGTGGGAGCTCCCCATCGTTCCGCTCAGGTCTTCGGGCGACAGGCGCGCGCCGATCCCGCGGGCTGCCGCCTCCGCCGAGCTCACGGCCTGCGCCGTGGCCTCCTCGCCCGCCGTGCTCGAGCGAAAGAAGCAGAAGGCCGCCGCGCCGGCAAGCGCGAGCGCGAGGACGACGAGCAGCCAACGCTGCCCTCGCCGGGGTACACCCAGGGTCACGGAGCCTCCACCTACGCACGGATGTGGGTCGTTCCGTGTATCGGCCGGTTGGCGGGCGGACGTGAGCCTTTCGCCGGAAGGGCGCGGACGACCGAACCGTTGTCGGGAGGGGCAACGATGGACGTGGAGCGGCGCTCAGCCGACGGGCTGGGTCTCCGAGCCGGTCTCCACCCACTCCTCGCCGTCCCAGCGCAGCGTCGTGATCCGGAAGGCGCTCGGGCAGCAGTGCGGATCGCCCTGCTCGTAGACGGCCTCGCGGATCCGAAGCTCGCCGGCCGCGATCGCGATGTCGGTGTCGCAGGTGTCCCGGCGGAAGATCTCGATTGCCACCCCGGGTTCGGAGGCGACGACGCGCCACCTCCCGCATGCGCCGGAGCCTCCGGTGTGCTCGTTCGTCAGCAGGTCCACGATCCCGTCGCCCGTGAGGTCCCCGGGCTCCATCGAGATGCCGAGGACCCCCGTGCGCGGCCGGTCGGTGAACGCGTACAGCGCCCGCCACTCCGGGCCGTCGGACCGCTGCCAGACGACGAGCCCACGGGTCGAGGCGAAGGGATCGGCCCCGCGCCGCCAGGCGAGCGCGATCTGATCGATCGGATCCTGCGGGGTCGTCTGCAGCGCCGTGAAGGCGATCTCGGCGCGCGGTGGCAGGAGCGGTGAGAGGTCGCCGGCGCTCACCCGGGCGACATCCGCGGGGTCGTCGACCAGGGTCGGTGCGTCGGCGGGGAGATCCAGGTCCGGCTCGGGCGTGGGTTCGGCGCTGGGGGACCCCGACGGCGAAGCGGACGACGTCGACGGGTCCGAGGTGGCGCCGGAGGTCGCCGACGTCGCCGTCGTCGGCGAGGGTCCGGACACGTCGGTGTCGCCACAGGCGACGAGGAGCGCGACCGAGAGGAACGCGAGCAACGCGCGCACGCGGGCATGCTACCGGCCGCCCTCGCGTAGGATGCCGCGCGTGGCGACCCTCGCTCCGCGGCCGGCGGCCGACAGCCAGGTCACGTTGATCCAGCTGATGGAGATCACCGACGCCAACCTCGCGGGGTTCGTCCACGGCGGCGTGATCATGAAGCTCGTCGACACCGCGGCGGGACTGGCCGCGATCAAGCATGCCGGCGGCATGTGCGTCACGGTCTCGATGGACGAGATGTCCTTCCTCGCACCGGTCCACGTCGGCGACACCGTCACCGTTCAGGCCTCGGTCAACGACGTCGGCACGACCTCGCTCGAGGTCGGGGTGCGGGTCGAGTCGGAGGACCTGCGGACCGGGGAGCGGACCCACACCTCGAGCGCCTACCTCGTGTTCGTCGCCCTCGACGACGAGGGATCGCCCCGTGCCGTTCCGCCCGTCGTCGCCGCGACCCCGACGGAGCAGCGGCGCCAACACGAGGCGAGGATCCGTCGCGAGACGAGGATGGCGCACCGCAAGGCGATCGAGGAGCTGCGCCGGGACCGGGAGTGAGCGGCCAGGCCCGGGTCGAAGGGGCGCTTCTGGGAGCATGGAGGTCGTGAGCAACGACCTCGGCGCGCGCACCCGGCTCGAGACCTCGAAGGGCTGGGTGGAGATGGTCCCGCTCGCACCGCTCGGCGATCTCGAACGGCTTCCGCACACGGTCAAGATCCTGCTCGAGAACCTCGCGCGGCGAGCGGGGACGCGCGACGTCTCCGAGGCGGACGTGCGGGCGCTTGCGAGCTGGCCCGAGCCCTCCACCGACACGAACGTCGCGTTCATGCCGACGCGCGTGCTGATGCAGGACTTCACCGGCGTCCCGGCAGTGGTGGATCTCGCGGCGATGCGCTCGGCGATGGCACGCGCGGGCGGCGACGCCGCGACCGTCGACCCGCTCGTCGACGTGGACCTGATCATCGACCACTCGGTGCAGGTCGACCGGTTCCGCTCGCCTGAGGCGCTCGAGGCGAACATCGAGTGGGAGTACCGCCGCAACGGCGAGCGCTACGCGCTCCTGCGGTGGTCGCAGCAGGCCTTCCGCAACGTCCGGGTCGTGCCGCCGGGCGCCGGCATCTGCCACCAGGTGAACCTCGAGTACCTCGGGACGGTCGTCGCGATCCACGACGAGGTGGCGGCGCCGGACACGGTGATCGGCACCGACTCGCACACCACGATGATCAACGGCCTCGGCGTGCTGGGCTGGGGCGTCGGCGGGATCGAGGCCGAGGCCGCGATGCTCGGCCAGCCGATGTTCCTGCCGTGGCCACAGGTGCTCGGCGTCCGCGTCACCGGCGCGCT
Source organism: Actinomycetota bacterium (assembly GCA_036280655.1). Lineage (GTDB taxonomy): Bacteria > Actinomycetota > UBA4738 > UBA4738 > HRBIN12 > DASSJM01. Next base: position 31,310 of record DASUQI010000061.1, on the reverse strand, counting down.
GCCCGCCGGCACGACCGCGACCGACCTCGTCCTTACCCTCACGCAGATGCTCCGGGCGCACGGCGTCGTAGGCAAGTTCGTCGAGTTCTTCGGCGACGGGTGCTCGACGCTCGAGCTGGCCGACCGCGCGACGCTCTCGAACATGTGCCCCGAGTACGGGGCGACGTCCGCCTACTGGCCCGTGGACGCGGAGACCCTGCGGTACCTCCGGACGACCGGGCGGGGCGACCGCGTCGACCTCGTGGAGCGCTACACGAACGAACAGGGGCTGTTCCGTCGCGACGGCGACGCCGAGCCGACGTTCGACGAGGTGGTGGACCTCGACCTCGGCTCGGTCGAGCCCTCGCTCGCCGGTCCGAAGCGGCCCCAGGACCGCGTGCCCCTGTCGGGCGCGTGGACCTCGTTCGTCGAGGCCTTCCGCGACCGTCTCGAGCCCGACGCGCCCGAGCTCGAGGTCTCGGACTTCCTCGAGGAGGGCGGCGGACAGACCGGGCCGGTCGACCCCGTCGTCAGCACCGACCGCGCGGTCGACCCGGACGAGAACTCGGAGATCACCGAGCGCGGGCCGGTCCGCCACGGGTCCGTGGTGATCGCGGCGATCACGAGCTGCACGAACACGTCGAACCCGTCGGTGATGGTCGCGGCGGGTCTGCTCGCGAAGAACGCGGTCGATGCCGGGCTCGAGACGAAACCGTGGGTGAAGACCTCCCTCGCGCCGGGCTCGCGCGTCGTGACCGAGTACCTCGACGAGGCCGGGCTCACGCCCTACCTCGACAAGATGGGCTTCTCGCTCGTGGGATTCGGGTGCACGACGTGCATCGGCAATTCGGGCCCGCTCCCGGACGACGTCGCCGATGCCGTCACCGAGGGGGATCTCGCGGTCGTCGCCGTCCTGTCCGGCAACCGGAACTTCGAGGGCCGGATCCACCCGCTCGTGCGTGCGAGCTACCTCGCGTCGCCGCCGCTCGTCGTCGCGTACGCGCTCGCCGGCCACGTCGACGTGGACCTCACCACCGATCCGCTGGGAGAGGGGCCGGACGGGCCGGTCTACCTCCGGGACCTGTGGCCCGCGGCCGATGAGGTCCGCGAGGTGATCGAGCGCTCGGTCACGTCCAAGCAGTTCGAGCGCGAGTACGCGCGGATCTTCGACGGCGACGATCGCTGGCGTTCGCTCCCGACGCCCGAGGGTCCGGTCTACGCTTGGGACCCGGCGTCGACGTACATCCAGGAGCCGCCGTTCTTCTCGGAGGGGGCGACCGCGTCGCAGGCCGAGGACCTCGTGGGCGCGCGATGCCTCGTCAAGGTCGGCGACTCGGTCACGACCGATCACATCTCACCCGCGGGGGCGATCAAGCCGGACTCGCCGGCCGGGACGTTCCTGCTCGAGCGGGGGGTGCAGCAGCGGGACTTCAACTCGTACGGCGCCCGGCGCGGCAACCACGAGGTGATGATGCGTGGGACCTTCGCGAACGTCCGGCTGCGCAACGAGCTGGCCCCCGGAACCGAGGGGCCGTGGACGACCCACCTGCCGAGCGGCGAGGTCACGACGATCTTCGACGCCGCGGTCCGGTACGGCGAGGAGGGGGTGCCGCTCGTCGTGCTCGCCGGCAAGGAGTACGGCAGCGGCTCGTCGCGGGACTGGGCGGCGAAGGGTCCGGCGCTGCTTGGCGTTCGCGCCGCGATCGCCGAGAGCTTCGAGCGGATCCACCGGAGCAACCTCGTCGGGATGGGCATCCTGCCGCTCCAGTACTTGCCAGGGGAGAACGCGACCTCGCTCGGGCTGACCGGCCGTGAGACGTTCGACATCGGGGGCCTCGCCGACGGGATCGCGCCGGGCGAGCGCGTCCGGGTGACCGCGCGGTCCGACGAGGGGGAGGAGCGCTCCTTCGAGGCGATCGTCCGGATCGACGGCGCGGCCGAGGTCGAGTACCACCGGCACGGCGGCATCCTGCGGATGGTGCTCGCCGAGCTACAGCGCTCCGCCTGAGCGCGAGGGCGCCCGAGGACGACGGCCGACGGGCTAGCATCGGCCCGTGAGCGAGCGGGACGCGCGGCCGACGTTCGACCGGATCCTCGTCGGCGTGGACGGATCGCCGCGCGCGGAGGAGGCGGCGCGACAGGCGGCCCGGCTCGCCGCGAGATCCGGCGCCGAGCTCGTCCTCGCGTACGTGATCGACACCGGCCACCCCCACGACGCGGGCGACGTCGAGGCCGAAGCGGAGGCCGCGCTCGAGCGGACGGCGGCGCGCGCCCGCGACCTGGAGGCGAAGGCCGACGCGCGCCTGCTCGCGGGGAGCCCCGCGAGGGCGCTCCTCGACGAGTCGAGGGAGCTCGGCGCCGACCTGATCTGCGTCGGGCAGGATGCCGGAGTGCTCGGCGGGGCGATCCGGGTGGGCCGCGTCGCGGAGCACGTGATGCGCGAGGCCGGATGCTCCGTGCTGATCTCGCGGACGGCCGGGCCCGCGTTCCCCGAGCGGATCCTCTGCGGGGTGGACGGCTCGGAGGCGTCACCGCAGACCGCGGCGCTCGCCGGCGCGATCGCCGCCTCGAGCGGCGCCGAGCTGCGGCTGGTCCACGTCGTGCCGGTCTTCCGGGGCCGCGACGCCGAGTGGACGCTCGACGAGGACGAGCCCAGCCCGCCCGAGCTCGAGGCGTCGGTCGCGGCCGCCACCGCCCAGGGCATCGTCCCGAGGCGCGACGTGGCGATGGGCCGCCCCGAGCACGCGCTCGTCGCGGCGGTCGAGCGCGCGAAGTCCGACCTGGTCGTCGTCGGGCACCGCGGGGTGCGGGGCGTCTCACGCGTCGTGTTGGGAAGCGTCAGCGAGCACTGCGCGAGGCACGCGCCGTGTTCGGTCCTCGTCGCCCGGCGTCCGGCCTGACCGTCAGACGGTCGGCACCTCGGCGGTGAAGATCGGGTCGGAGGTCGGGGCGTCCGGGCAGCTGTCGGGTTCCACCGTCACCGCCATGAGCCCGACGCCCTCGAGCGAGGTGTCCACGAACTCGAACAGCGACCCGTTCTCCGACGGCCTCGCGCAGAGCGCGCCCACGGGCGTCTCGCCCTCGAACACCCACAGCTCGTAGACCTGGTCCTCGGGCAGCGCCGGCAGGCCGGAGGCGAGCAGGAACATCCCGGGCTCGCCGGGACGGAACGCGGCGCTGACGGTGGCGCCGTCCGCCTCCCCCTGGAACGAGATCGTGGTGGCCTCGGTGAGCGCGGGCTCGTCCTCGGAGAGCGTGACGCCGACGACCCAGCCGCCGACGAACAGGACGAACGCGGCCGCGATCCCGACGAGCGGACGGAGCACGCCCCGGCGTCGCCCTGGATCCTCGCGCAGGTCGACCGGCCGCGCCTGCGGGCCGAGCGCCCGCTCGAACGTCTCCTCGGCGAACCCCGGCCGGACGGCGACCGGGTCGAGGGCGAACCCGAGCCCGCCCGCGACGTCGGCGTAGTCGGCCTCGAGCCGCAGGCACTCCTCGCAATCGGGGCCGTGCGAGGCCATCTCGGCGCGGAGGCGCTCCTCGTCGGCCGCGTCGAGGCCGCCGAGCGCCCGGACGGCGATCAGCTCCTCGATCAGCTCGTGGTCGCGCGTCATCGTTCCAACCCCGCCATCCGGGTCCGCAGTCGCCGCATGCCGAGCAGCGTCCGCGACTTCACGGTGCCGAGCGGCAGCCCGAGCCGCTCGGAGATCGTCGACTGCGACAGCCCCTCGTAGTACATGAGCTCGATCACCCGGCGCTGTTCGTCGGGAAGCTCGTCGAGCGCGGCACGGACCGCCCGCCGCTCCTCGGGGAGTCCGAGCTCCTCGACCACCTGCTCCGCGGGGTCGGGCGCGACGACGGGCTCGTTGCTCTGCGCCTCCTCCGCGCGGCGGCGCTGCGACTCCTCTCGCCGGACGGCGTCGACGGCGCGGTGGTGCACCATGCCCATGAGCCACGAGCGGACCGAGCCGCGCCGGTCGTCGTAGCCCCCCGGGTTCTTCCACACCGCCAAGAACGCCTCCTGGACGATCTCCTCGGCCAGGAACGGCTGGCGGACGACCCGCCTCGCGAGCGCGAGGGCGCTCGGGGCGTACCGCCCGAACAGCCCGCGGAAGGCTTCTCCGTCTCCGCGGCCGATCCGCCGGACGAGGTCCCGGTCCCGGGCGTCGGAGAGGTCGACCGTCACGTCGGTCTCCCCCCGCGGCGACCGGTCGGGGAGCGATCCCACGAGCGTCGCTGCTGCCTGCGCCATCCGTGTCCTGGGTTCTTCGGGGAACATTCGCATCGCCCTAGGTCACGGATCGAAACAGGCCGTCCCGGCGCGCGAGCTCTCATGCTGGGACGCCCGGACCTGCGCTCACGGCTCGGCGCCGGCACGCCGCATCCTCCGGTCGGCCTCGGCGATCAGTTCCTTGATCCCCTGGGGCTGCTCCGGGTCGTACTCGGCGGCGCCGACCCACAGCGTGCTCCCGGTCTGCCGACGGGTCCGCGAGTCGTGCTCCGCGACGGCCTCGACCACGCGCGACAGGACGATCGACCCCGTGCCGGGCGAGGCCCCCGACAGCAGGACGCAGAACGCATCCGGATCGACCCGGGCGACCACGTCGGAGGCCCGGACCGCGGAGCGGATCATGTCCGCGGCATCCACCACGGCCCGGTCGCGTTCGGGCTCGGGAACCTCGTCCATGCGCACGAACACGATCACGACCGGGTGCTTCGAGCGGTCGGCGAGCCGCAGGTGGTGGGTGGCGAGCAGCTCGAACCCGCGGGCGTTCAGCAGGCCGGTGAGGTCGTCGACGGTCTGGTGGCGTTGGAGCTCCGCGCTGAGGCGCTGGACCGTCGCCGCGTAGTGGACCGATCGCGCGACGAGATCGACCGGCGCACCGGCCGGGATCACGTCGGTCGCGCCCGCGTCGAACGCGAGTTGCGGGTCGACGCCCGCGGTGCCGAGCACCACGACGGGGACGTCACCCGCCTGCTCGCGGAACGAACGGATGACGTCGAGTCCTTGGGCGTCCGGGAGGTCGAGGGTCGTGCAGATCACGTCGATCTCGCCGTCCGACAGGTGCGCGAGCGCCCCGAGCAGGTCCTCCGCGGACTCCACCGAGAAGCCCTCGAGGCGTCCGGCGTCGACGCCGACCGCGAGCACCGCCAGGTCGCCCCCGCTGCCAGCGCTCATGGGCCGAGCCTATCGGGTGGGAGAGCGCCGCCGCGGAACGATGATCCATCAGAGCGCGGCGCGGATCGCCTCCAGCGCACCGGGGTTCTCGAGGCTCGAGAGATCGCCCGGCTCCGAGCCGGTGACGGTCGCCCGGATCGCCCGGCGCAGGATCTTCGCCGACCGCGTGCGCGGCAGCTCCGGCACGACGACCACGCGCGAGGGTCGGAAGGCCTTCCCGAGGTGGTCGGCGACGAGCGCTCGGAGTTCGTGCGCGAGGTCGGGCGGCGCGTCGGCGCCCGCGACGACGAAGCACCAGATCGCCTCGCCCTTCACGTCGTCGGGGACGCCGATCACCGCGGACTCGACGACCGAGGGATGCAGCGTGAGGATGCTCTCGACCTCCGCCGGCCCGAGGCGCTTCCCGCCGACGCTCATCGTGTCGTCGCTCCTGCCGTGGAGGAACCAGAAGCCGTCCTCGTCGACGGTCGCCCAATCGCCGTGGGTCCAGACCCCGGGGAAGCGCCGCCAGTACGTGTCGAAATACCGCTCGGGGTCGCCGCGGAGTCCGCGGGTCATCGCGGGCCACGGCGTGCGGCACACGAGCTCGCCGACCTCGCCCGGCGCCGCCTCGGAGCCGTCGGCTCGGAACACCGCGACGTTCATCCCGAGCGCCGGCCCGCGGAGCGTGCACGCCTTCAGCGGGCTGATCGGGTGTGGCGAGAGGAAGCACGCGCCGACCTCGGTCCCGCCCGAAAGGTTGATGATCGGGAGGCGGCCCTTGCCGACCTCGTCGAACAGCCACCGGTACGGCTCCGGGTTCCAGGGTTCGCCGGTCGAGGCGAGGATCCGGAGCGACGAGAGGTCGTGCGAGCGAACCGCGTCTTCGCCCGCCGGGATCAGGGCGCGGATCAGCGTCGGCGAGACCCCGAGCTGCGTGATCCCGTGCCGTTCGACCATCGACCAGATCCGGTCGGGGCCGGGGTGGTTCGGCGCCCCGTCGAACAGGAACACCGTCGCGCCGAGCGCGGTCGCGCCGACGATCTCCCACGGCCCCATGATCCAGCCGAGGTCGGCGAACCAGAACAACAGGTCCCCCCGCTGCACGTCGGCCTGGTACGCGACCTCCTCCGCGATCTTCACGAGGAACCCGCCGTGCACGTGGACGGCGCCCTTCGGCCGTCCGGTCGTGCCGCTCGTGTACGCGACGAACAGCGGATGCTCGGGATCGAGCATGACGGTCTCGAAGCGATCCGGCTGAGTGGCGAGCAGCTCGTCCCAGTGCACGTCGCGCGACGGGTCGAACGACGCGTCGTCCCGTCCCGCTCGGTCGACGACCAGGACGTGCTCGATGCCCGCGGACGCCGCGGCCTCGTCGGCGACCTCCTTCATGCCGACGAGGCGGCCGCGCCGCGGGAAGCCGTCGGCGGTGATCAGGACCCTCGCCTCGGCGTCGGCGAGCCGCGTGGCGACGGCATCGGCGCCGAACCCGCTGAAGATCGGGAGGAAGACGGCGCCGAGCTTCGCGCACGCCATCACCGACGCGACGGCCTCCGGCGTCATCGGCAGGAAGATCCCGACCGCGTCGCCCGGCCCGACGCCGAGCGACGCGAGGCCGTTCGCGAGCCGGTCCGCGGTCAGGCGCAGCTCGCGGTAGGTCAGGCGGCGCACGTCACCCTCCTCGCCCTCCCAGACGACGGCGGCCCCCTCGGGGGTGCGTTCGGCCCACCGGTCCACGCAGTTGTGCGCGAGGTTCACGGTCCCGCCGCCGAACCACGTGGCCCACTCGATGCCGTTCGAGGTGTCGAGCGCCGTCCGGTACGGCTCGAAGAACTCGATGCCGAGATCGCGCACCACGGCGTCCCAGAACCACTCGACGTCGGCGGTCGAGCGGCGGATCAGCTCCTCCTCGGTGGCGATGCCGTTCGCGCGCATGAAGCGGGTCACGTTCGCCCGCTCGACCACCTCGGGCGAGGGTCTCCACACGATCGTCACGGCCTGCCCCGCATCCCTTCCGCGGCTCGACGGGTACGCTTCCTTCGACGCAGCCTATGGCCTCGCATCCCCACCCACACGTCCGGCGCACGCTGCTCGCCGTCGCGGCGAGCCTCTCGGCGCTCGTCACTGTCGTGGCCGCGGTCACGATGGGCGCGTACTTCTGGACCCGCAGCCAGATCGAGACCCTCCCGCCGCCGACGGCGACCGGCGCCACCGCGGAGCCGGACATCGCCGGCGTGTGCGACGAGCGCGCGTGCAACTACCTGCTGCTCGGGAGCGACTCGCGTTCGGGGCTCACGCCCGAGGAGCAGGTGCAGTTCGGGACCGACGAGGACATCGGCGGCGAGAACCGCTCGGACACGATCATCCTCGTCCACACCGAGCCCGACCAGAAGCAGGCGACGTTCCTCTCGTTCCCCCGCGACCTGTGGGTCGACATCCCGGGGATGGGGGAGGGGCGGATCAACACCGCGTTCGAGGGCGGGATCGAGGGCAACGGCGCCTACCGCGTCGCGCGGACGATCCGCAACCTGACCGGTCTGCGGATCAACCACGTGATGTACGTGGACCTCGCGGGGTTCCAGAACCTGGTCGACACCCTCGGCGGCGTCGACCTGTGCATCCCCTCGTACCAGGTCAACACCCCCGGGTACCTCACGCAGCACACGGAGGACGGCGGCGTGACGAGCGTCTACTACGAGGAGCCGGGACGGATCGCCGACCCGAACACCGGTCTCAACGTGGCCCCGGGGTGCCAGCGCCTCGACGGCACGATGGCGCTGGCATACGTCCGCACCCGCCAGCTGCCGTGCGACTCGATCCCGGACTTCGCCCGGATCGGACGCCAGCAGCAGTTCCTGCGCGCCGTCATCTCCGAGCTGCTCTCGCCGTCGAGGCTCCTCGGCCTCACGAACCTGGTCCCGGACCTGCTCGGGAACTTCGTGGTGGACGAGGGCCTCCGCAACCCGGCCGAGCTCGTCTATCTCGCGGGGACGCTGCAGGGCGTGAACACCGGCGCGGCCGACTTCCGTTCGGTGCCCTCGGTCCCGGAGGGGATCACCGTCGACGGGCAGTACCTGTCGGTGGTCCGCGCGGTCGAGCCGGACGCGACGAGGCTGTTCCGGCGGATCGCGGAGGGCCAGCCGCTCGGCGATCTCGGCAGGAACCTTCCGCAGGTCCCGCCCTCCCCGGCGAACATCGCGGTGGTGGTCGCGGGACCGAACGCGGCCGCCGCCCCCGTGTTCGACGTCCTCACCGAGGGCGGGTTCAACACGGCCGCGGGCATCGTCGGCAAGGGCGAGGTGGACTCGCCGGTCCGAGGCGCCGTGATCGTCTACCGCGAGGGGCTGGAGGCCGAGGCCAAGGTGGTCGGGTCCTACGCAGGTGCCCTCGAGCTGGTGCCGGTCCCGGCCTCGGCGCTCCCGGACGGGGTGGACGTCGCCGTGGTCGCGAACGCCGCCTACGAGATCCCGCCGCCGGACACGTCCGGTGGACAGGAGTGCCCGAGCTGAGGCCGCGCGGTGCCCGGCCGGGGCTACTCTCCCGGGTCGGGGCCGGGGAGCACGACCTCCGTCAGCAGCCGGTCGAACTGCGGGAGCGTCTGCTCGTCGCTGTAGGCCTCCTCGAACGCCTTGCGCGCGTTGCGCGACATCTCCGAGGCGAGCGCGGGATCGTCGCGCAGCTGGCGGATCGCTTCGACCAGCCCGTCGACGTCCCCCTGTCGGACCGAGAACCCGCACGCGTACTCCTGGATCGCCCGATCCACGTTGCTGCCCACGGGTCCCACGTACGCGACCGGGATGCCGAGCGCGAGGCCACCGTGGAGCTTGCACGGGCTCATGATGCCGAGCGACCCATCGCCCAGGGAGATCAGCGCGCAGTCGGCGCCCGCGAGCACGTTCGGCGTCCGCTCCTTCGGGACGTAGCCGTGCAGGACGACGTCGCTCAGGCCCCGCCGCCGCGCCGCTGCCGCCATCTCCGGATACCGGACGCCGCCCCCCACGAACAGGAACGTGACGTCCTCGGTGTCGAGGCGGGTCGCCGCCTCGGCGATCGTCCCGGTCGGATGGCCGAACCCGAGGTTCCCGAGGTACAGGGCGACGAACCCATCCAGGCCCTCGTACCCCTCCCACCTCGGCGGCGACGCGTCCGAGGGGAACAGAGCGACGGGCTCCGAGTTCGGGATGACGCTGCCGGCCGGGCGCCCCTCGGGTTCGACGTGCGCGAGCGTGCGCGCGAGCATCGCCTCGTCGAGCGCCACGACGTGGTCCGTCCGCCGGAGCAACCAGCGTTGGACGGCCCGGAGGATCCTCGATGCGAGCCCGCCGCGGCGAACGGTGCCGTACTCCTCCGCCGCGTCGGGGTACACGTCCTGAGACCACAGGATCACCCGGGCCCCCGGGTGCAGGATCTTGTGCACGACGGCGGCGGTCAGCACGTAGGGGGGAGCCGTCATCGCGATGACGACGTCCTGGCGGGGACCGAACGCGAGACGTGCGGTCGCTCCGGCGAGGAACGCCATGTAGTCACCGAGGCGGCGGGCGGCCGTCGCCTTCCCGAGCGCGGGCGTCCAGAGCCGGACCACCTTCACCCGCGGATCCAGGCCGGCCTCGTCGAGCGGGGCGGCCGATCTGCCGCCGAGGTACGAGCCCTTGCCGCAGATCACCGTGACGTCGTCGCCGAGGCCCGCCCGGTGCTCGGCGAGCGAGCGCGCGAAGTGCGCCGAGGCCGCGAGATCGGGAGGGTAGAAGAGGTTGACGATCGCGACGCGCACCGGGCCTCCCGAGGTTCGGGTGAGGAGCCGCAGGCAAGAGGCCTCCGGCGGGCGGCTAGAGTACCAAGCGTGCTGCGGGTCGCCGTCACGGTCGAGCAGTCGTGGCACGTCGTTCCCGGTGGCATCGCGCGATCCACGGTGGACCTGCTGCGCGCGCTTTCGGCGCGGGACGATCTCTCGCTCGTCGGCGTCGCCGCGCGCCACGACCACCCGCCCGACGCGGCGTTCGTCCCGCCGGTACCGGTCAAGCACCTATCGCTGCCGCGTCGGCTCCTGTACGAGACGTGGCAGCTCGCGCGCTTCCCGCGCGTCGAACGCACCACCGGTCCGGTCGACGTCGTGCACGACATGGGGTACGTCGTCCCGCCGTCGCGGGCGCCGCTGGTCGCGACGGTCCACGACCTGATGTTCCTGCGGTACCCGGAGCACTACCCGCGTCACGCCCTGATGGTGTTCCGGCGCGGGCTGTCGCTCGCGCGCCGCCACGCGCGGCTCGTGATGTGTCCGTCGCGGACCACGCTCTCGGCGTGCGTCGAGGCCGGGTTCGAGCGGGAGCGGTTGCGATTCGTCCCGTGGGGGGTCGACGCCCGCGCGCTCGATCCGGAGCGCGCGGGCCGGATCCGCGCGAGGCACGGGATCGAGCGGCCCTACGTCCTGTTCTGCGGCACGATCGAGCCGCGGAAGAACCTCGGCCGGGTGCTCGAGGCGTTCGGGTCGATCGACCGACCGGACGTCGACCTCGTCCTCGCCGGCCCCGTCGGGTGGAACGAGGATCTCCGCGGGGCGCTCGGCCGGCTCGACGGTCGGGCCCACGCGCTCGGCTGGGTCCCGCCCGACGAGCTCGATGCGCTGTACGAGGGCGCCGCCCTGACCGTGTACCCGAGCCTCGGCGAGGGGTTCGGGTTCCCGGTGCTCGAGGCGATGGCGCAGGGAACGCCCGTCGTCACCTCGGCCGGGGGAGCGACCGAGGAGGTCGCGGACGCCGCCGCGGTCCTCGTCGACCCGCGCGACGTCGGATCGATCGCGGACGGCATCGAGCGGCTGCTCGACGACGACGCGCTCGCGGAGAAGCTCGGCGCCGCCGGACGGGAGCGAGCCGCGGCGTTCACGTGGGAGCGATCCGCGGACCTCGCCGCGGCGGTGTACGCGGAGGCGGTGGGGCCCGAGACGTGAGCTCGCTCCGCGTGGGCATCAACCTGATGTGGCTGCTCCCCGGCGAGGGGGCGGGCGCCGAGGTGTATTCGATGCGCCTCCTGCGGGCGTTGCTCGACGAGCCGGCGGCCGAGCTCGAGCTCACGGTCTTCGCGAACCGAAGGCTCGCGCTCGCGAAGCCCGAGGAGCTCGCCTCCGTGCCCGTCGCGACCGCCCCGATCGACGGCGGGTCCCGCCCCGCGAGGATCGCCGCCGAGTCGACGTGGCTCCCGCGCGAGGCGAGCCGGCGCCGGCTCGACCTCGTCCATCACATGGCCGACGTCGTCCCGTGGCTCCGCGGTCAGACGAGCGTGCTCACGATCCACGACCTCCGGGCGCTCCATCGGCCGGACATCCTCGGGACGCCGCACGCCGCCTACCTGCGCGCCCGGCTCCGTCCCTCCCTCCGCGCGTCGGCGGTCGTCATCACGCCGACCGAGACGGTCCGGTCCTCGGTGGTCGAGGACCTCGAGGCCGACCCCGAACGGGTCCGCGTGGTGAGCGCCCCGCTGTTCGCGCCGGCGGACGGTCCGGTGGACCCGGGGATCGCCGAGCCGTTCTTCCTGTATCCGTCCACGACCGACCCGCACAAGAATCACGCGACCCTGATCCGCGCGTTCGCCCGGATCGCCGGCTCGAGGCCGGGGCTGAAGCTCGTGCTCACGGGAGCCGCGGGGCGGAGCGACCGCGACGTCGCCGCCGAGATCGAACGCCTCGGCATGGGGGACGCGGTGCTCCGTCCCGGGCGGGTGCCGCGCGAGCGGCTCGACGCGCTGATCGCGCGGGCGGTCGCCGTGGTGTACCCGTCGGAGTACGAGGGCTTCGGCCTGCCGCTGGCGGAGGCGATGGCTGCCGGGTGTCCCGTGATCGCGTCGGACCTTCCCGTGATCCGTGAGGTCGTCGGCGAGGCCGGCGTCCTGGTGGGTCCCGGCGACACCGACGGGTGGGCCGACGCGATGAGCCGTCTGCTCGATGAGAACGCGCTCCGCGAGCGTCTCGTTTCGGCGGGTCGCGAACGCGCCGCCCGGTACACGCCCGCCGAGACGTCGCGCCGGCTCTCGGACGCGTACCGGCTCGCCACCGGGCGCTCGCTCCCTACTGCTTGACGGCGCCGCGGAGCACGGCCGCGGTCGCCCGCGCCGAACGCTCCCAGGTGAACGACGCGAGCCGGGCGGTGCCCGCCGTCTTCAGCTCCTCGCGGAGGCCCTCGTCCTCCAGGATCCGGTCCAGGCCGCCCGCGATCGCGTCGACGTCGTCGGGGTCGACGAGCACCGCGGCATCGCCCGCCACCTCGGGCATCGCCGATACGTTCGAGGTGAGGACCGGGACGCGCGCGGCGAAGCCCTCGAGCACCGGGAAGCCGAACCCCTCGTAGCGCGAGGGGTACGCGAGCGCCTCCGCGCCGGACAGGAGGGCACGGCGATCGGCGTCGGAGACGTACCCGGTCCGGACGATCCGTGCGCGGGCCGGCGCAGGAAGCCTCGCGATCTCGCGATCCACGTCGTCCGAGTGATCGGGAGCCCACCGGACGCGCCCGCCGGCGATCACGAGCCAGTGGTCCTGGTCGGACATCCGCTCGAACGCCTGCACCAGCCCCCGGAGGTTCTTCCGCTTCTCCTGGCCGGTGAGGGACAGGACGTAGCGCCCGTCGATGCCGAACCGTTGTTTGATCTCGTCCACCTCGCCCGACGAGACGGACGAGAACTTGTCGGCGTCCGCGCCGTGATGGATCGCGTGCACGAGTGCGTCGTCGACCCGATGCAGCCGGAGCAGGTCGGCGCGTGTCGCCTCGGTCGGAACGATGACGGCGGCCGCCCGGGCGAGCCACTCGTCGAACGACCGCCGCCACCGGTCGGTCACGTGCGGCGCGGTCTCGGGCATCAGGTCGAACGCGAGGTCGTGCACGACCATGACGACACGCTCGATCGAGGTCGGGGGCGGGACGTACGTCGTCGCCAGGACGACGTCGGCGTCGCCAGCGAACCGCTCGACCTTCGGGGACCCGATCCTGGCGTTCAAGCGCTGGAACCCCTTGATCGGCAGGCGGGTCGCGTGCTCGGTGAGGTTCGGCGCGATGCCGGCGAATCGTTCGGCCGGCTTGCCGATGCGGCGGAGGTCGAGGTACCAGGCGACGAAGCGCGACTCGGGATCGGCGAGCGGGAGGTGCTCGATCATCGCGTGCGTGTACACGCCGACGCCGGTTCGCAGGGTGTCGACCGCCGGCCTCGCGTCGATGAGCACGCGCATCACCGCGAAGGCTAGCCGTCGTCCGGGGGAGCGGCCCGCATCGCATCGTCCGATGCCGTCGCTACGATGACCCGGTGGAGCAGCGGATCAGCCTGATCACGCTCGGCGTGGCCGATGTGGCCGCGGCCAAGGCGTTCTACGAGCGGCTCGGGTGGACGGTCGGCATGTACGTCGAGGACACCGCGTTCTTCCAGGTCGGCGGCCTGATCGTGTCGCTGTGGTCACGGCAGAAGCTTGCGGAGGACAGCGCCGTCACCGACGGCGGCGGGTGGGGCGGGGTCGCCCTCGCCCACAACGTCCGATCGCCCTCGGAGGTCGACCAGGTGCTCGAGGAGGCGCGGGCGGCCGGGGCGACGATCTCACGGGAGCCAGGTCCGACGTTCTACGGCGGCTACGCCGGAGTCTTCCTCGACCCCGACGGCCATCCGTGGGAGGTCGCGCACAACGAGGGCTTCCCGCTCGCCGAGGACGGGAGCATCTCGTTGCCGGAAGGCTGACGAGATACCTAGACGAGCCGTAGCCGGCCGAGCCACCCTCCCCGAGCGCCGACGTTCCACGACGCGTACGAAGCAGCGGACACGGTCGGATCTGCCTCGCAGTTCGCCTCGGTCTCGGCGTCGCACTCGTCGGTGCCGTCCCCGCCGTCAGCGGAGTCGGGCGAACCGTCGTCGAAGCCGTCCGACCAGCCTCCGAACAGCACGTCGTCCCCCACCCCGCCGAAGAGTTCGTCGGCGCCGTCGGAGCCCTCGATGACGTTGGCACCGCTATCTCCCGTGAGGACGTCGTCGAAGAAGGTCCCCAGGATGTCCTCGAAGTTGTCATGGGAATCGCCCTGGGACGTGGTCCCCGCTCCGAGGTCGATCGTGATCCCGGCGGTCGAATCGAGGTTGCCGAGGAGGTCGGTCCCGCTGCCGCCGTCGAGGTCGTCCGCGCCGTCGCCGCCGTCGACGAGGTCGCTCCCACCGGCCGCGTCCACCGTGTCGGCACCATCGATGAGGACGATGAAGTCATTGTCCCCGTCGTTGCCGGTCATCACGTCGTTCCCCGGACTGCCGTGGGAACCATCGATGCCCGCGAGCGTGTCCGAGCCGTTGCCCGCGAGCGTGCCGGTGGCGAGGTTGACCGTCAGCGGACCCGTGACCGGTGTGAGTCCGTAGATGTCCGCGAGCACCATGTCGGCGAGGATGTCGAAACCGTCGCCGCCGTCGACCTGATCGTCGCCGGCTCCGCCGGCCAAGAACTCATCGCCGCCGAGCCCCTCGATCACGTCGTTCCCGTCGGCCCCGAAGATCACTTCGTGCTGGTCATCCGCACCCCTCAGCACGTCGTCGTGGGAGCTGCCGATCAGCCACTCCACGTTCACGACCTCGTCGGTGCCTTCTCCCGTGACGATCCCCGCCCCGAGGTCGGCCACGAGCCCGTTCGCTGCAGGCAGGTAGATGAGCTCGTCGCCGGACGCAGGTCCGCCGTTCACGAAGTCGTCTCCGGGTCCGGGAACGATCTGGTTGAAGGAGCCGGGTCCCCCGATGAGGCGGTCACCGCCGCCGTTCCCGAAGAGCAGGTCGATCCCGTCGCCCCCCTTGACCTCGTCGCCACCACCGCCGGCGCAGACCAGATCGGCGCGACCCTTGCCCTTGATCGTGTCCGCACCGCCCTTGCCCACGATGACGTCCCGCCGGTCCGTGCCGACGAGGACGTCCGCCCTGCCCGTCCCGACGATCGTCGCCCGCACCCCGAAGCACCGCGGTGGTGCGGCGGATGCGGACGCGGGCGCGATCAGGATGGTTCCGAACAGGAGTGCTACCGGCACGAGCGTGAGTACACGCGAGATCCGCGACATGGTGTCTCTCCCCCCCTCGACCCGAACCGGCTGACCCTAGAGGGATGGCTGCGGGTCCGCAAGTTCGCCGAGGCTGGCGGATGGATGGGACCTGGTCCCTGGCGGACTCAGGTCCGCTTCCGGGCCTTCCAGACCTCCTCGGCCGGCCACCGTCGTGCCCACTCCAGGCTGACCCAGTCGGCATCGGTTCGAGAGCCCTCCGGAGGCTGGAGCTCCTGCAGATCCTCGATCTCGAATCCGCACGAGCGGAGCAGTCCGATCGTCTCGCCGTGGGAGATCTGGAACTCCGTCGCTTCCGACCAGTCGAATCGATGGATCCCGAACTGATCGCGGATCAGCCGATCCTCGATCGGGATGACCTCGTCGTCGAAGGGTGAACAGATCATCGCGAGCGGTGAGTGGCCCAGGAACACGAGCCGACCGCCTGGCCGCAGCAGGCGCGACGCCTCCGGGATCCAGGCGTAGGGATCGCACCAGATCGCGGCGCCGTACTCCGAGATCGCCAGGTCGAACGACGCGTCGGGGAAGGGGGTGCGCTCGGCATCTCCCTGGACGAGGGGGAACCGCAGGTCGAACTCGTCCTGGAAGCGCCGGGCAGACTCGAGCTGCCTCGGCGAGTTGTCGATGCCGACCGGCCGAGCGCCGCGGCGGGCGAGCCACGCCGAGACGTATGCGGTCCCGCAACCGAGCTCGATCACGTCGAGGTCCTCGACCGCGTCGAGCATGTGGACCTCGGCCTCCGGGATGCCCCAGATGCCCCAGGTCGGATCGTTCGATGACCAGTCCTCGTGGCCGTAGACGGCGAACTCTTCGGCGAAGCTCTCCCATGCCACGCGATTGCGGAGCACGTAGTCCTCGGTCACGACGCGGGACGATACTGGAACCGCCAAGGAGGTGGTCGCGTGATCGCGCGGATCTGGTTCGGCCGAACGAAGGCCGAGGACTACGACGCGTACCTCGAGTACCTGGAGGAGAGCGGCGTCGCCGCGCTCAACGACACGGCCGGGAACCGAGGGGTGATGGTGCTCCGACGGCTCGACGGCGACGAGGCCGAGTTCGGCGTGGTGTCGTTGTGGGACTCGCTGGACGACGTGAAGGCGTTCGCCGGCGAGGACGTCGACGTGGCCAGGTACTTCCCGGACGACGAGCGCTTCCTGCTCGAGTTCACGCCGAAACTCAAGCACTTCGAGGTGGTCAGGGAGCGGTAACGACGTCGAATTGATCGATAACGGTGACTATCCGACGGCCTTGAAGCGTTCGTATCGTTCCTCGAGGAGGTCGGGGTCGGGCCGTTGGTCGCGTCGATGCGGCAACTCCAGATTCAGACCATGAACCCCCTGGAGACTGTGACGGAGGGTAGGTCCGTCAGTTTGCTGACGGACATCCGCGCGAACTTCCACCTTGAATGCGGGAGTAATTCCGACTACCAACGCATCGAAAGCGCGATGGTGGATCGAGCACATCGCGATCCCGTTGGGGACGATGGGATCGCCGCCCTCGGCGTCGCCCTTGATGTGAGCGGCCTCCAGTAGCTCTCGGACGCGGAGCCGGCAAACGGCGCACTGCGTTCGATATGCGGTCAGCACGCGCCGTTTGAACATTGGTTGATGAAGTCTGCGCTTGACAACCACATCTGCATACTCTCGGCGC
The DNA here is from genome assembly GCA_036280655.1 of Actinomycetota bacterium. Lineage (GTDB taxonomy): Bacteria > Actinomycetota > UBA4738 > UBA4738 > HRBIN12 > DASSJM01. The sequence goes on along the minus strand of DASUQI010000061.1, from coordinate 14,474 downwards.
AGCGCCAGATCTGCCGAGGACATATGCACTTCGGGTTGCCACTGATCGCGCATTGTCTCATCGAGTGCCAGGACGAATTGCTGATGAGCCTGCTCTTCCCCTACGATCCAGACAGCTTCGTGAATGAGATAGACGCCGGTCTGCACACCCTCGAACCAAGCGACCGGCTTCCTAGTGAGCATTGCTTGGCGGAGTGATTCATTGTCCGGATGCGCGCCCTCTTGACCACGCCACTTATACCGTGGGTATCCATCCGCACCGATTGCGTCGTCGTAGGGCCGAGTCTTTGGATTGAGTCGATAGGTTGTGAGAATGGTGAAGGCGGACTCGTGTCCACGGATCTTGCGTATCCCCTTCTGTCCGATCAGGGGAATCTGGCGCCCCTGAAACCGGAACTCCTGAAGCCGTTTCCAGGTCGCGATGCCTCCGTTCTGTTTGGACAACTCGGCCAAGAAAGCAATCATGGCGGCACGTAGCTGATCGTCCGCGTCGGCCACTCGCATGCTTTGGGAGTATCGCCCGGCCGAGCCGTCGGGCTCAATGCCCTTGAGGGTGTGGCGAAGTCGTTGAGAACCGCGGGACTCCAGACCTCGATGCTAGGCTCCCTGGGCCGATGACCAGCGAGAACGAAGCGCGGGCCGAACTCGAACGCGAGGTCTACTGGGCCGAAGACGCCACCCCCCGGTCCCGGGTCGACACCGGCGAGGTCCGCGACCTCCTCCACGACTTCTCGGTCCTCGTTCGGGCAGACGAGAAGCAGGCCATCCCCCGGGGCGAGCCGTACATCGGCTCGAGATCCCGGGTGCGGCGCAAGGCCAAGTCGATGCAGTTCCTGATCTTCCGCCCGATCCGCAAGCGGCACGACCGGCTCCTCGCCGATCTCGGCGAGCTGACGGCCGCGCTCGCCGACCGGGTGGTCGCGCTCGAGGCCGAGGTCAAGCGCCTCCGCGAGCAGACGCACGAGGGCGACGGTTGAGGATCGCGGTCGTCCATCCCCAGACGCCGTTCGTCCGTGGCGGCGCCGAGACGCACACCGAGTCGGTGGTCACGGCCCTGAAGCAAGCCGGCCACGACGCCGAGGAGGTCGTCGTCGCCGGCAAGTGGTACCCGGCGACCGAGCTCGTCCATCAGATGGCCGTCTGGCGCGCGCTCGACCTCTCCGAGTCCAACGGCGAGGTCATCGACATGGTGATCGCCCTGAAGTTCCCCGCGTACCTCGTCCCGCACGAGCGCAAGGTGGTCTGGCTGATCCACCAGCACCGAAGCGCGTACGAGCTGTGGGACCATCCCGAGTTCGCCGACCTCGGCAAGCAGGTCGACGGCCCCGCGGTGCGCGACATGATCCACCAGAGCGACCGCATCTCGCTCGGCGAGGCCAAGCGGATCTTCACGAACTCCCGCAACGTCCAGCAGCGTCTGTGGACCTCGCTCCGACTGACGAGCGACGTCCTGTACCACCCCTCGCCGCTCTCTACGTCGCTCATGGACCGCGAGGTCGGCCCCCTCGGCGACCACGTCGTGTTCCCGAGTCGGCTCGAGGGGCTGAAACGTCAGGCGCTCGTGGTCGAGGCGATGAAGCACGTCAAGACCGGCGTCCGACTGGTCCTCGTCGGCGAAGGCCCGGACGAGGAGATGCTGGCCGAAACGATCGCCAAGGAAGGTCTGGGCTCGAAGGTGCAGCTCGCCGGCCGCGTGTCCGACGAGCGGCTCCGGGACCTGTACGAGACCGCGCTCGGCGTCTACTACGGGCCGTTCGACGAGGATTACGGGTACGTCACGATCGAGGGGTTCGCCGCCCACCGCCCGATCGTCGTCCCGTCGGACGCGGGCGGCCCGCTCGAGTTCGTGACCGACGGCGAGACCGGGTTCGTCACGCCGCCCGAACCCGGAGCGATCGCCCACGCGTTCGATCGCCTGTACTCCGATCGCCGGCTCGCGAAGCAGATGGGCGAGGCCGGACACGAGAAGGTCCGCGCCGAGGTCCCCGGCTGGCCCGAGATCGTCTCCCGGCTGACCGAGTAGGGGCATGGGCAACCCGATCGTCGGCGCCGTCCGTCGCCGCTTCCACTGGGACCACGTGATGGACCCGCGGATCGCATGGCTCTCGCCGATGCCGCCCGCCAAGAGCGGCATCGCCACCTACTCGCGCGCCGTCCTCGACGGCCTCGACCGGATCGGCTACACGCGCGAGCACCACAAGATCGCGCCGATCTGGCCGGTCAAGCAGAAGCACGCGTCGACGCTGCCGTACCACACGATGGCCGTGTACCACCTCGGCAACAACATCGAATACCACGGCGACATCTACGACCATGCGATCCGGACCCCCGGCCTCATGGTCGTCCACGACCTCGCCCTCGACGAACTCGTCGCCGCGATGGTGCGGAGAGCCCATCCGTTCGGCTACCCGGCGACGCGCGAGGCGATGCTGAACGCGCCGAGGCTCGAGGGCTTCCCCGAGGCCGAGACGAACGAGCCGCTTCGGATGCCGTACATCGCGCACGCCGCCCGGCACGCACGGGGGATCGTCGTGCACTCGCCGTTCGTCGAGCGTTACCTCCGAGCCTTCGGCTGCCGAACCCCGATCTACCTGGCGCCGCACCCCGTCGTCGAACGCGACGAGGACATCCGAAGGGCCGAGAAGCGCGCGCCGGTGATGCGCGGCCCGCTCGAGTCGATGGGTATGCGGTCGCTCCTCGGTCTGTTCGGCGACCGCAACGCCTCGAAGCTGATCGACATCGTCCTGGCCGCCACGGCGCGCCTCCCCGAGGACGTGCACCTCGTCCTCGCCGGCCGGCCGATCCTCGGCTACGACCTCGACCCGCTGGTCCGCGAGAGCGGTCTCGGCTCGCGGGTCACCGTCGCGACCGACGTCTCCGACGAGGACTTCCTGGCGTGGATGTGCGCGTCCGACGTCTCGATCGACCTCCGCTACCCGCACCGCGGCGAGGTCTCCGGCTCGCTCGCTCGCGCGATGCAGTGCGGCCGCCCGGCGATCGTGAGCGCGACGGGAACCTACCTCGACGTCCCCGAGGACCAGGTGGTCCGGGTCCCGGCCGGCCGCCTCGATCCCGCGCAGCTCGCGGAGGCGATCCGGAGGCTCGTCGACGACCCGGACCGGCGCGCGCGCATCGGCGCCGCGGCGAAGGCGGCCATGGACGAGCTCGGGCGCTCGGAGGCCACCGCCCACGGTTACGCGAAGGCGCTCGACGGCACGCTCGCCCTGCTGCACGACCCGGGCCGCCGGGCGCTCGCGCGCTGGGGCGGGGCGCTCGTCGACATCGGGATCACGCAGGACGGCCTGGACGAGGGCTTCGGGCTGTCGTACACGCGGGCGCTGGACGAGTTCCGTCCGGCCTGAGTTAGCCTCGAAGGGTGAGCGATCTCGCCGTCGTCACCGAGGGTCTGGTGAAACGGTTCGGCGACGTCGAGGCCCTGAGCGGCGTCGATCTCGAGATCCCCGCCGGCAGCATCTTCGGACTCCTCGGGCCGAACGGCGCCGGCAAGACCACCGCCGTGCGCATCCTCGCGACCGTGCTCCCGCCCGACAGCGGCCGGGCCGAGGTCCTGGGCCGCGACGTGGTCCGCGAGGCGGACGCCGTCCGTCGCCGGGTGGGGCTCGCGGGACAGTTCGCCGCCGTCGACCCGAACCTGACCGGGCGCGAGAACCTCCGCATGGTCGGCCTGCTGGCGCAGCTCTCACGCGAGCGGATCCTGCCCCGCGCGGACGAGCTGCTCGAGCGCTTCGACCTCACCGAGGCCGCGAACCGGCCGCTGCGGACGTACTCGGGCGGCATGCGCCGGCGGCTCGACGTCGCGGCGTCGCTGATGCGCAAACCCCCGGTGCTGTTCCTCGACGAGCCCACGACCGGGCTCGACCTGCTCAGCCGCAACGAGCTGTGGGACATGATCCGCGAGCTGGTGGCCGAGGGCACCACCGTGCTGCTCACGACGCAGTACCTGGAGGAGGCCGACCGGCTGGCGTCCCGGATCGCCGTCGTGGACCGGGGCCGTGTGATCGCGAACGACTCGCCCGCCCACCTCAAGTCGCAGCTCGGCGGCACCGTGATCGAGCTCGGGTTCGCCGACGAGGCGGTCGCGACCCGGGCGCTGCCGGAGGTCTCGGCGGCGACGGGGGACGAGGGGCATGTCGAGCTCGAGGAGCGGAAGGTGCTCATCACGACGCCGGACGGCGCCCGGCTGCTGATGGGCGTGCTCCGCCGACTCGACACGGACGGACTCGAGCCCGCGAACCTCACCGTTCGCGAGCCGAGCCTGGACGACGTGTTCCTCTCGCTGACCGGCCATCACGCCGAAGACGCGCAACCTCCCGAGGTGGCCGCGGCCGGCGGAGGGCGCAGACGGCGAAGGAGGGGAGCGGCGTGACGGCCGTGACCGCCGACCTCGAGTACGACCGGCGGATCCCGTTCGGCAAGATCCGGGACACATGGGCCGTCACGCAGCGGGACCTGATCCACTTCATCCGGATCCCACAGCTCCTCATCTTCTCGACGATCCAGCCGGTGATCTTCGTGCTGCTCTGGCGGTACGTGTTCGGGGGCGCGGTGAGGCCGACGGAGGCAGGGGTGCCGTACGTGGACTTCCTGATGCCCGGCATCTTCGTGCAGACGGTGGTGTTCGGCGCGATCGCGACGGCGGTCGGCTTGGCTGCCGACCTGAAGTCGGGGATGTTGGAGCGGTTCCTCTCGCTGCCCATGGCCCGATCGGCGGTGCTGGTGGGCCGGACGCTCGCCGATCTCGTCCGCAACGTGTTCGTGGTGATCCTCATGGTGATCGTCGGCTTCCTGGTCGGGTTCCGGATCCACACGAACGTGGCGGCCTTCCTCCTCGGCCTGCTCCTCGTGCTGCTGTTCGGCTACGCGCTGTCGTGGGTGTTCGCGACCGTCGGGCTCCTCGTCAAGGACCCCGAGACCGCGCAGGCGGCGGCCTTCCCGGTGCTCGCCCCGCTGGTGTTCGCGTCGTCGGTGTTCATCGCGGTCGAGTTCATGCCCGGGTGGCTGCAGGCGTTCGCCCGGAACCAGCCGGTCTCGGTCACGGCCGAGGGCGTCAGGGCGCTCTCGATCGGCGGGGCGACGACCCGGCCGGTGTTGCAGACGATCTTCTGGTGCTCCGCGCTCGTGGCGATCTTCGCGCCGATCGCAGTTCGCCTCTACCGCCGGGCGCTCTAGGCGCGACCGAGACTCCACGACACCTCCACAGGAGCCCCAACCCCCGTTGCTAGACTCGGCCGCAGGCGGGCCGAGCGCCCGCCGACCCTGGATGGACGCCCTCGAGACCACCCTGCGCTCCTCCGAGTCGCCGCACCTTCGGGTGCGCGAGCGGCTCCGCGTCCTCGCCGCGCACCGCGAGGTCCTCGCGAACCTCACGCGCAAGGAGCTGAAGGTGAAGTACGCGGCCTCGGTCCTCGGGGCCGTGTGGTCGCTCCTGAACCCGCTCGTGTACCTCGCGGTGTTCACGTTCGTGGTGCGGGTCCTCGGCAACCAGGTGCCGAACTACCCCGTCTACCTGCTCTCGGGGCTGTTGGCCTGGAACCTGTTCTCGGCGTCGGTCTCGACCGGCTCCCGCGCGGTGCTCGACAACGCGAACCTCGTCAAGAAGATCGCGTTCCCGCGCGAGATCCTGCCGCTGTCCTCGATCGGCGTCGCGATGGTGGACTTCGTGCTCCAGATGGGCGTCCTGCTCGTGGTGATGGTCGTCACCGGCTTCGGCCTGAGCCTGCCCGAGCTCGCGTTGTTCCCGCTCGCGGTCCTGGCCCTGATCGCGTTCACGACGATGCTGACCTTCCTGCTCAGCGCGATGAACGTCCGGTACCGGGACGTGGGACACCTGCTCGGCATCGCGCTCCTCGTGTGGTTCTGGGCGACGCCGATCGTGTACGCGAGCGCTCTCGTGCAGCAGGAGTTCGACTGCGGCGACATCCTCCGCAGCGGGTGCCGCCTGCTCCACGTCCTGTACTGGCTGAACCCGCTCACCCCGATCGTCGAGGGGATGCACCGCGCGCTCTACGTCGACGTGTTCCCGGAGGGGATCCAGGTCCTGTACGACGTGTCCCTGGGATGGCTCGCGACCGTGCTCGTGGCGGTCACGGTCGTGTCGCTGCTCCTGCTCCGCGTCACGTGGGGGTACTTCTTCTCGCGCTCGGGCGACTTCGCGGAGGAGCTGTAGTGGCCGCCCCTGCGCTCGAGATCCGCGACCTCTCGAAGCGGTTCCGGATCTTCCGCGAGAGGCCGACGTCGATCAAACAGCGGCTACTCACGTCGCACTCGCGCTCCGAGGACTTCTGGGCGCTCCACGAGGTCTCGCTCGACGTGCGCGAGGGCTCGACGTTCGGGTTGATCGGCCACAACGGATCGGGCAAGACCACGCTGCTGAAGTGCGTCGCGGGCATCCTGCGTCCGACGTCGGGGACCGTCCGGCAGCGGGGGCGGCTCGCGGCGCTGCTCGAGCTCGGCGCCGGCTTCCATCCCGAACTCACCGGGCGCGAGAACGTCTACCTGAACGCCGCGTTCCTCGGCCTGTCGCGCAAGCAGACCGACCGGGCGTACGACGACATCGTCGGGTTCGCCGAGCTCGAGCGCTTCATGGACAACCAGGTGAAGTTCTACTCGTCCGGCATGCTCGTCCGGCTCGGCTTCGCCGTGGCGGTACACGTCGAGCCCGACGTGCTCCTCGTCGACGAGGTCCTCGCCGTCGGCGACGAAGCGTTCCAGGCCAAGTGCCTCGATCGCGTCCGCGCGTTCCAGCGCGACGGGCGGACGATCGTGCTCGTGACCCACGCGCTCGACACGGTGATCGAGATCTGCGACCGCGCCGCGATGCTCGACCACGGCCGGCTCCATGCGATCGGCCAACCTGCCGATGTCGTTCGGGAGATGCGCTACGTGCTGCTCGGCGTTACCGACCCCGACTTCGTGCCCGAACAGGGCACCCGCGAGGCCGAGATCGCCGAGGTCGTGATCGAGCGGCCGAACGGTACGGACGAGGGCGCGATCCTCCGCGGGGACCCCCTCACGATCGTCGTCGACGTCCGCCAGAACGAGCCGGTGGACGACCTGGACGTCGACTTCCAGATCCTCGATGGCGGGACGAACCACCCCGTGCTCGAGGCCCGGACGTCCGGAGCGCGGATCGACCTCGGACGGTTCGACAAGAAGCGGGTCCGGTTCCGGATCGACGCGTTCCCCTACGACCCCGGCAAGTACTGGGTGACGGTGGGATTGTCGAACCGCTCCACCGGGCACCTGTACCACGTGCAGACGCAGCGCTACCTGTTCGAGGTGTTCGACGCGCCCCGTGTGCAGGATCGCGTCGAGGTCCCGGTCGCCGTGGACGCGGAGGACCTGTGACGACCGCCGGCAACCCCACACGGATCGACGAGACGAGGAAAGGACCCCCCACGATGCTGATCGCGATGATCCTGCTGTCGGTCGGGCTCGCGGCCGTCGCGCAGCTCGCCCTGAAGGAAGGCATGAACCAGGTGAACGCCGAGCTCACGCCCGCCAAGTTCTCGCTGAACGGCGATTCGCTGCGGGTCCTCGTGGCCCAGCCGTTCGTCTGGGGCGGGCTCGTGCTGTTCGGCTTCTCCGCGATCGTGTGGCTCGTCGTGCTCTCGCGCGCGTCGCTGTCGTTCGCGTACCCGTTCGCCGCGCTGACCTACGTGATGATCCTGCTCTTCGACCACTTCGTGCTCGACGAGAACGTGCCGGCGCTCCGGTGGGCGGGCGTAGCGTTCATCGCGACGGGGATCGTCCTGATCTCGAGGACGCCGCACACCTGAGCCGCTCGAGGGCGACATGAAGGCCGTCGTGCTGGTGGGGGGCGAGGGGACCCGTCTCCGCCCGATCACCGAGACGATCCCGAAGCCGCTCGTCCCGCTCATGGACCGGGCGAGCCTCGACCACGTGCTCGACCACCTCGCGCGTCACGGCGTGCACGAGGTCGTGCTCTCGAGCTCCTACCTCGAGGAGCCGTTCCACGCGTTCATCCAGGGCCGGCACGGCGACCCCGCGATCACGTGGATCACCGAGACCCAGCCGCTCGGCACCGGCGGGGCGATCGTGAACGCGCTCGAACGCCTCGGCGGCGAGGAGACGTTCCTCGCGCTGAACGGCGACATCCTCACGGACCTCGACCTCACCGCGATGGTCGCGAGGCATCGGGAACTCGGCGCCGACGCGACGATCGCGCTCACGCACGTGGAGGACGCCCGGCCGTTCGGGCTCGTGCCGACCGGTGACGACGGGCGCGTGATCGAGTTCCGCGAGAAGCCGTCCGAGCTCGTCCCCGGCGACATCAACGCCGGGACCTACGTGCTCGAGGCGGCGGCGCTCGAGGGATGGCCGCGCGGCGAGAACGCCTCGATCGAGCGCGACATCTTCCCCCGGCTGATCGCGGACGGTCGGCCCGTCTTCGGGTTCGTGTCCGACGCGTACTGGCTCGACCTCGGGACGCCGGAGCAGTACCTGCGGGCGCACGTCGACCTGATCGACGGTCGGGTGAGCGGCCACCCCATGTACGCCGGACCCTTCGTACAGACCGACGACGTGGACCCGCGCGCCGAGGTCGGACGCCACGTCGCCCTCGGACCCGGGGTCGCCGTCGCCGGCGGGGCGGACCTGCGCGACTCGGTGCTGCTCGAGGCGGCGAGCGTCGGCGAGGACGCCGTCGTGCACCGGTCGATCCTCGGACCGCGATCGTCCGTCGGAGCGGGGTCGCGCGTCGTGGATTCGGTCCTCGGGGCGGACGCGACCGTGGGCGCGGGGGTGACCCTCGACGGCGCGCGCGTCGGGTCCGGCGACATCGCATCTTCCGGGTGATCGGGACCGATGTGGTACGGTGCGGAACCGCTCGATCCGCTGCGATCCACATGCGCAAGATCCTCATCCTCACCGTCCTCGCGTTCCTGTTCGCCGGCGCCCTTCCGGCGTGGGCGGGCGGCGGCGACGAACAGCAGGGCGCGAAGCAGTTCCGGATGTTCGGCGCCGGGTTCGGCCACGGCCTCGGGATGTCGCAGTGGGGCGCCTTCGGCCTCTCGAAGAAGGGCTGGGGGGCCGAGAAGATCGTGAAGCACTTCTACTCGGGAACCCGCGTCGCCCGCGGGAGCGGTCCGGGCGACCTGCGGATCGGGCTCGTGCAGGGCAAGGACGTCATCCGCCTGATCGCGGAGGCGGGCGACGTCGAGCTCCGCCTCGGGGGCCCGCAGGGGCAGCTCGTGGCGACGGTGCCCTCGGGCGCGACCTGGAAGGTGAAGGCCGCCGGCAACGGCTACCGCATCGTGAACGGCGCGGGCGAGACGGTCGACACGGTCGGCGGGCCGGGCAACCCGCTGTTCGTCGTCTACCAGTCTCTCGGCTCTCGCGTCCGCGTTCCGGAGGCCTTCCACACCTACAACCGCGGCAAGATCGAGTTCGACCTGTACTCGTGCGACGGCGAGTGCGTGATGCGGCTCGTCCTGTCGGTGGACCCGCAGGGGTACCTCTACGGCCTGGGCGAGGTCCCGAGCTCGTGGCCGATGCCCGCGATGAAGGCGCAGGCGATCGCCGCGCGCTCCTACGCGTTCGCGAAGGCGGCCGTGTCCCAGCACCGCGCGGTCTGCGACTGCGCGCTGTACGCGAGCGCGAACGATCAGGTGTACGCCGGCTGGGACAAGGAGGGCGGCGTCGATGGCGCCCGGTGGGTGGCGGCCGTTGACCAGACGAACCGCAAGGTGGTCCTCGACGGGAACCAGACGATCCAGGCGTTCTACATGTCGTCCTCCGGCGGCTTCACCGAGAACAACGAGAACGTCTGGGGCGGGAGCCCGATCGGCTACCTGCGCGGGGTCTGCGACCCCGGCGACTTCACCACCTCCAATCCGAACGCCACCTGGGTCGAGACGTTCTCGACGAGCCAGGTGACCCAGGAGCTCGGCCTGGGGATCGGCGCGATCGAGGGCTTCGCCGACGAGGTGCGCGGCGTCTCGGGCCGGATCATCTCGGTCACGGTGCGTGGAGCGAACGGGCAGCAGTCGATCAGCGGGAATGCGCTGCGGTCCGCACTCGGCCTTCACGACGACCGCGTCTGGATCAACTCGAACCGGCTCGTGACCGGTGCGATCCGCGACAAGTACGACCGGCTCGGTTGCTCGCCCGGTCTCCCGGAGTCGGCCGAGGCCGGCGTCGCGGGCGGCCGCCGGCAGAAGTTCCAGGACGGCGTGATCTACTTCTCGAGCGGCACCGGCGCGCACGAGTTGCACGGCGCGGTCCTCACCCACTATCAGCAGCGGGGCGGGCCGGGCGGCAACCTCGGCTTCCCGACGTCGGACGTCCAGACGCTCCAGAACGGGAACCGGCGCGCGCACTTCGAGCACGGCGTGATTACCTGCGACGGCTCGAACTGCTCGGTCGGCTGACGCCTCCTACCGCTGGAACAGCGGGCCGAGCAGCCCCCGCGGCGCCTCGGGCGCGACCGAGGTCCCGCGGAACGCGTCGACGAACCCGGCCGAGATCGTCACCGCCTGATCCGCCGTGACGGTCGAGGGGCACATCCAGCGGGTGTTCCACGCGAGCAGCGCCAGTCCCTGGCCCTCGGGCAGGTTCGGGTACGGCCCCATGATCACGCGGTCCTCCTCCCTCGCGAGGGTCTCGAGCGCGTCGATCGCGTCGGCCGAGAGGCCGCCGTCGTCGGTGGGCCGGTAGTACACGAGCACGTACGCGTGCTCGAGGTTGTGCACCGCGCGCGCCTCGGAAACGGGCTCCTCGTGCACGTGCGGGTCCGGCGGGAGCGGCGACGGGTCGTGCGGACCGGCCGCGGCGGGCGGGTCCGGGTCGTCGAGCGCCTCGCCGGGCGCGAGGTGCGTCCGCGAGGGGTCGGGCTCGACCGGCTGCTCCAGGGCGTCGCACCCGGCCGCCTCCGCGGCTCGCACGGCCTCGGCCGGGATCTCGCCCGGGCCGCGGGCGCGGATCAGCAGCAGGTACGCGAGCGCCGCGACGACGAGGAGGACGGCGCCGCGGACCAGGAGCGAGCGTCGCCGATCGGGGGCCGACGTCGCCGGGCGCGCGCGAGCGCGGGACGGCGCGGTCGTGGCCTTCGGGCGAGCTGCGGAGGTCCGGGGGCGGCCGGACGGCTTCCGCTTGCGCTTCTTCGCCACCTACGGCGCGATCGAGCTGAAGTCGAACTCCGACGGGATCGGGTCGGGCAGTTCGTCCTCGGTCCCGTAGGTGATCACGATCACGAGCTGGTCGTTGAGCGCCACGTCGCGGATCTCGCCCGACACCTCGTCGCCGTCCACGAACACCTGGAGGCGGTTGTCGGCGTCGTTGCAGTACGCGCCCATGCAGCTCGGACTCAGGCGAACGCCCCAGACGTCGAAGAACTCGCCGACCGTGAACGTGCGCGAGACCGAGGACTCCATGTGCACGGTCCCCGTGTCGTCGTGCGTGTGGAGCGACGCGACGTACGCCGGGTCGTCCGAGGTGTCGATGCCGATGTCCGTCGGGATCGGCTGGGACTCGCCGTGCACGAAGATCTGGAGGTTCGAGTGCTCGTGCATCACCACCGGGCTCTCGGGCGGGAGCCCGATCGCCTCGGCGCGGGCCTGCGCCTGGTTGCCGTTGGCCGGCCAGGGGGCCTCGGTCGTGAGCTCGCCGGGCAGGGGGCCGCTGGGACGCTCGGTCTCGTCGGGACGCAGCAGGAGGAAGACGCCGATCCCGACCACCGCGGCGATCCCGACGATCCACGCGAGCCGGCGGGTGCGCTCGGCGCGAGCGATCTGCTTGCGGACGGCCTCGCGCTCCTGCCGCGCCATCTCCCTGCGCTCGGCGCGCGCGTTGGAGGCCGGCGACCTCCCCACCGGCTTCTCCGGACGCGCGCCGCGAGGAGACGGCGCCGCGCTCTTCGTCGAGCCTGAGGGACGCTCGGCCGTCGTCGTCGCGGTCGCCGACCGGGCGTGCGCGTTGCGGTGCCGGTTCTGTTTGCGTCGCTTCTTGTTCGCCATGTCGTCCTCTGGGTGGTCGTCGTCGGCCCGGCGGCTCAGAACCCCGCGCCGGCCTCCGGGGCGTTCCCACGATACTGCTGTTGGCCGAACGGGGGCGCCGCGTAGCCCGAGGTGAACCCGAAGGCCGCGGCCAGGTTCAGCTCCTCGCAGCTCTGCACGTGATGCCAGGAGACGAGTGACATCCGGACGCGGGTCGGCAGGACGCCCGCGGCCCCCTGAGTCGGGTAGTCGTACGGGGCCACGATCACGCGGCCGCCGACCTCGTCGTCCTCGTAGAAGGCCCGGATCCGCTCGAGCTCCTGGCCGGTCGCGTCGGGCGCGTACCAGACCACCGCGCCGCCGTGCTCGAGCGAGTGCAGCACGCGCTCGATCGGCGGGGCCGTGCTGTAGACGCCCGCGCCGAACGTGATCTCGTTGTGCGGCCCCGACGCCGGAGGCGTCGACGCGTAGGTCGCGAGCGGCGGCATCGCCTCGGGCGGGACGTGCGACCGGTCCTGAGCCCTCGGCTGATACGACCCGACATCCTGGACCTCGCCGCATCCGGCCTTCGACCGCGCGTCGGCGACGTTGGCGAGCAGCTCCTGCGGCGACGGCACCTCCGTGCCCGGCCTGGTGAACGCGAAGATCGCCACCCCCGCCACGATCACGGCGAGGCCGATGACGAGGACGCGGCGATTCCGGCGGCTCCGAGCCACCTTGCGCTGGAGCTCGATCCGCTCTCGGCGGGCCTGCTCCTTGCGTTCGGCCTTCGTGACGCGCTGGTTGGAGGGTGTCCTGGACATGCGCTCTCTCGTTCTGGTTCCCCCGGGGGCGGACCGAAAGGATATCGAGGACGGGGCCGGTTGAAGGGTCCGCCTCCGGTTCGGTCCCGATGCGTCTTGCGGCGGTCGGCGCCCCTCTCTATGCTGCTGCCGCCTTCCCCGCGCTGGTGGGGGCCGGGCCGACCCGGCCGAGAGGGTCCCGGCGCACCGGCCGGGCCGGAAGGGGGAGGCGATGGCGGACACCGACACCGAGGCCGTCGTGCGGGTCGATCAGGCGCCACCAGGCGGGCTCGACCGCTACTTCAAGATCTCCGAGCGCGGATCCACCCTGCGCATCGAGATCCTGGCGGGGCTCACGACGTGGCTCACGATGGCCTACATCCTGTTCGTGAACCCGCAGATCCTCGGGTTCGTGGGCATCCCGGACCTCGAGCCCCTGGGCCTGCCCTTCAACCAGGTGCTGACGGTGACCGCCCTCACCGCCGGCGTGATGACGATCCTCATGGGCGTCGTCGGGAAGTATCCGTTCGCCCTCGCGGCGGGGCTCGGCCTGAACGCGTTCGTCGCGTTCTTCCTGGTGGCCTCGAGCGGGCTCACGTTCCCCGAGGCGATGGGCGTGATCGTCGCGGAGGGCGCCCTCATCACGATCCTCGTCCTCACGGGGGTCCGCGAGGCTGTGCTCCACGCGATCCCGATGGACCTGAAGCGCGCGATCGGCATCGGCATCGGCGCGTTCATCGCGCTGATCGGGCTCGTGAACGCGGGCGTGGTGACGAACGCGGGCGCCACCCCGCTTTCGCTCGCGCCCGAGCTCACGACGTGGCCGATCGCCGTGTTCGTGGTCGGGCTCGCGATCAGCGCCGCGCTCGTCGCCCGGAAGATCAAGGGCGCGTTGCTGATCGGCATCCTGATCTCGACGGTCCTCGCGATCGTCGTGAACGAGCTCAACGACCTCGCGATCTGGTCGAACGGGATCGCGGCGATCCCGGACCAGGTGGTGGACACGCCGGACTTCGCGCTCGTCGGCGACTTCTCGTTCGACTTCATCTCGGTCCTCGGGTTCGCGACGGCGCTCGCCGCCGTGATCTCCGTGATGCTCTCGGACTTCTTCGACACGGTGGGCACGGTGATCGGGCTCGGCGGCGAGGCGAAGATGCTCGACAAGGACGGCCGGCTGCCGGGCATGAAGCGCGTCCTGCTCGTGGACTCGCTCGCCGCGGTCGCGGGCGGCGTGACGTCCTCGTCCTCGAACACGACCTACATCGAGAGCGCGTCGGGCATCTCCGACGGCGGCAAGACCGGGCTCGTCGCGGTGGTGGTCGGGGTGCTGTTCCTGCTCGCGATGTTCTTCTCGCCGCTTGCGGCGGTGGTCCCGCCGCAGGCGACGGCGCCGGCGCTGGTGCTGGTCGGCTACTTCATGATGGTGCTGGTCAAGGACATCTCGTGGTCCGATCCCGGGATCGGCGTGCCGGCGATGCTCACGATCGTGATGATGCCCTTCACGTACAGCATCACGAACGGCGTGGGCGCGGGGTTCCTGTCCTACGTCGTGATCGCCGTGCTGCGCGGCAGGTGGCGTGAGGTCCACCCGCTGATGTACGTCACGGCAGCGATCTTCGCCTGGTACTTCATCCACGGCGTGATCTAGGCGTCATTCGACGACCCTCAGGAGGTCCGAGAGGTCGAGCGGGGGCCGCGGCGGAGCCGCGGCCCCCGCC
>DASUQI010000060.1:0-5641 GCA_036280655.1 Actinomycetota bacterium | reverse complement strand
GATGGCTCGGAGCGGGTCATCGATCTCCGCGCTCCAGACCAGCGCTTGCTGATCCACTAGGAGTACGGACACGTCCTCAGAGCGGAGCGCGGCCAGACCGGCCTGCTCATCACCGAACGCGCGGGTCGTCACCACGAGGTTCAGCTGCTCGCCGGAGGCTCGCAGCAGCGCCGGGAGCTGCGCGGACGACTCGCCCGCGAGCCCGACCGTCCGCTCCTGGTTCGCGCCGCCGCCGAGGCTGTCGGGGACGAGGATGATCGCCGCGACGAGCAGGATTGAGGTCAGCGTCGAGAGCCGGAAGGCCGTCGTGCGGACGCGCTGGGTCCACTCGCGACGGGCCACGAGCCATGCGCGGCGCCACCCGGCGTTCATACGGCCCTCCCTTCGGACACGGCGTCGAGGAACAGGTCGGTGAGCGAGGGCGGCTCGAAGCTGAAGGTCGTGAGCTCGCCCGCTCGCCGAGCGCTCGTCAGGATCTCGTCCAGGTCGACGGACGCGTCGACCAGCAGCCGCTCCCGCCCGTCCTGCTTAGCCGCGACCGCGACTCCCGGCATGACCGGCACCCACGGCTGACCGTCCACCCTGACCTCGAGCGAGCGACGGGGCGACGCGGCCTTCAACGCGTCGACCTCACCCGTCAGGACGATCCGCCCGTGATCGATGATCACGACGTCCTGACACACGTCTTCGACCAGGTCGAGCTGGTGGCTGGAGAAGACCACGCCGACCCCGGTCCCCGCAGCCTGCACCAGCATCTCGGCGAGCGACTCCACCCCGAGGGGATCGAGCCCGCTGAACGGCTCGTCGAGCACGACGAGCTCCGGATCGTGCACCATCGCCGCGGCCAGCTGGACGCGCTGCTGGTTCCCGTGGGAGAGCTCCTCGAGCCGGGCATCGGCTCGATCGCCCAGGCCCAGACGCGCGAGCCACGCGTCGGCCGCCTCCTTGGCCGCGGCCCCGCCGAGGCCCGAAAGCTGGGCGAGGTAGGCGAGCTCCTCGGCGATCCGCATCTTCGGATACAGGCCGCGCTCCTCGGGCATGTAGCCGAAGCGGGCGCGCTCCCGCAGGCCGACCGGTCGTCCTCTCCATCGGACCTCGCCACGGTCGGGACGCACCAGGCCGAAGATCGCGCGCATCGTGGTGGTCTTGCCGGCTCCGTTCGGTCCGAGGAAGCCGACGATCCGCCCCGGTGGCAGGTCGAAGGAGACGCCGTCGAGGGCGACGAGATCCCCGTAGCGCTTGGTCAGGTCGCGAACCTCGAGCATCGACGCTCCCCTCGAGACAAGGGTCCCGCTCGGTGAGCCGCGCCGACGAGGCCGAACGTCACTCGACCGGCGGGACCCGCTCGCGATGAGCGCTCAGGTGATGTCGCGCCGATGTATCAGCGCGCCGCCGATGAGGGTACGTCGGTTCAACCGAGGCGCGTCGGCCGGGCGGGCTACGGCGCTCTCTCGATTGAGCCATGACGTGAGCGCCGCGAACAATGCCCTGTGAGATGTCGACAGTGGGCGGATCGCTCGGTCCTCGTCTGCAAAGCCTGGGCCGACCGGGTCGAGAAGGAATGCCGAGAGTGGGGGAACGCGACGTACGAAGCGTGCGCCGAGTGGGGGGAGGAGCGCCGCAAAGACTGCTGTGACTGGTGGCCCTGCTCGTGGGCGTGCAAGGCGTGGGTCTGGGTCACCTCTTGGGTCTGCCGGGCCTGGGTCGTGATCGCCACGGTCGTGTGCGTCATCTGGACCTACGTCCTGCGGGCGGTCTGTGTCGTCTGGGGATGGGTCACCGTCGCCGCCTGTGCGTCCTTGACGATCGTCGTCTGTGCGCTGCGCGCGATCCTCGACGCGATCCTCTCCGTGTTCGGACGCTCATCCAAGCGCCGGCCGAAGATCGCCCACATCTTCGTGTTGATGCTCGAGAACCGGTCGTTCGATCACATGCTCGGCTTCTCGGAGCTCACCGGCACCGATGCCGTCACCGGAGCTCCGACGAGCGCGAACGATCTGTCCGCCGGCTTCTCCAACCCCGTCCCGGGCGACCCCGCTAACCCGGCGAAGGCACGAACCCCGGCCGCGTTCGCGATTGGCACCTGGATGAAGGGCCCCGGCCACGAGTTCGAGAACGTGGTGACCCAGCTGTGCGGGCTCGGGCTCGACGACGCGAAGGTGGAGTTCCCGGCGCCGAACGGCGGATACCCGCCCGTCACCAACCTCGGGTTCGTCGAGGACTACGTAGCCGTGGGATCGCCGTCGCCGCGGGACATCATGAACTGCTATACCCCCCGACAGCTCCCGGTGCTCAACCAGCTCGCCCGTGAGTTCGCCGTGTGCGACATGTGGTTCTCTTCGATGCCCGGCCCAACGTTCCCGAACCGCTTCTTCGTGCATGCCGCGACCTCGGGCGGGATGGACGATAGCCCGTCCGGACTCGAGATCGGTTGGAACACGCTCTTCGACGGGTTTCGTTTCAACAACGGCACGATCTTCGACCTCCTCGACGAGGCGTGCATCGACTGGGAGATCGTGCAGGGCGACGCGTTCCCGGCGGCCCTGTCGCTCGCCGGCATGGGCTACAACGCCGTCGTTCGGAACCGCTTCACGGGCTTCGACGAGTTCGTCGCGCGGCTCGCGAGCGGTGGATCCGCCCCGCCCTACGTGTTCATCGAGCCGCACTACGGCAACATCCTGCCGGGCACGAGCGAGGACTACACGTGCGGGAACTCGCAGCATCCACTGGACGACATCACCTCGGGCGAGCGGCTCATCAAGGAGACGTACGAGGCGATCCGGAACTCCGAGCTGTGGGACTCCAGCGTTCTCATCATCACCTGGGACGAGCACGGTGGATTCGTCGACCACGTCCCGCCGGGACCCGCGGTCCCTCCCGGCGACGGGGTGTCCGAGGCCGAGAACGTGCATCACGGATTCGGGTTCGATCAGCTCGGTCCTCGTGTCCCCGCCGTCGTCATCTCGCCGATGATCCCGAAGAACGTCGTGGACCACACCGAGTACGATCACACGTCGATCCCGGCCACGGTGGAACGCAACCTCGGGCTCGGTTCGCTCACTGCCCGTGACGCCGCGGCGAACGACCTCCTGCACCTGTTGTCGCTGGAGTCGCCCCGATCCGACACCCCGCAGCTTCTGGAGGAGCCCGCCGAGTCCATGTTCCGATGCGTGAGCCTCTTCGACCTGCTCGAGGACGCCGTGATCACGAGGGCGGGAGATGATGGCGACACCGAGCCAGGTCCCCCGCGGTCCGAAGGAACGGATCGGGAGCGCGACGGCCGGCGACGTAGGAAGAAGCGCGCCGAGCGCGAGGCGGAGGCACGGGCGGCTTGGGAGGAGGCGGTCGCCGCTCGATCGGCGACGATCGAGCCCGGCGTTCGAGCCGTCGAGATCCTGGCGCTCCTGCGGGAGATGTCGCTCCTGCGGCGGTGGGATGCGAAGGGCCGGCTTCGGGCGATCGAGCGGTTCCGGCGTCGCGTCACCGACTCCGACGTTCGCCGGTACATCGCGGACGTCCGGGGGATGGTCCGAGTAGCGAAGGGGCGCTCGACCGCGGTGACGAGCGCGCTGGTTGCCGAGAGCCCCGGCGACTCCGGGGAGGAGAACCCATGACACGTCCAACGCGGCACTGCCACTGACTCGTGACGGCGATCGCCGGGCTGGTCGGGCTCGGTCTGATCGTCTGGCTCCTGCTCAGATGAGCGAGGGGCGGGGCGGGCACGCCCTTCAGGCGGTGATCAATCCGGTGTTCGAAGCGTCTCCGCAAGGAAGGACGCGGCCACGTCGGGGAGGCGGCGGTGCCGGCCGAGCGAGAGGTAGTGTCCGTCGACGAGGTCTCGGACGCTTGCCCACGCGCCCTTCAGCATCTCCGCGGTCGCGGGATACCCCGGATGCGTCGAGAGCCCGGACATCACCTGCACGTCCGGCTTGACGTCACGCGCGAGCCGAGCCGCGGCCTCGACGAACGCGCGATACGCGGGCGGATCGCGCTGCATCTTCTGCGGCTGGATCTCGACCGCGTCGGCGTTGGCGGCCGAGACCTCGACGATGCCGGATCGAAGGAACGCCTCCTCGCGCGTCTCGCGGGCACGAGGAGCGTGGATGCTCTCCGGGACCGAGACGAGGTTCGCGTGCGGCGTGATCAGCACGAAGTACCCGTGCGAGCGGGCGAGAGCGCCGAACGCCTCGATGGACCCGATGGGGTCGAGCCGCTCAGCAAGCGGTGTCTGCTCCCAGTTCTCCGGGTCGTACATCGCCACCCGAACGTCTTCCGGGATCGATCCGGTCTGGACGTCGTCAGCGAACTGCGCGGAGCTGGCCCACGCCTGGCCCGTCGTCGCCCCCGGCCAGCCGCCGAGCACGATCGCGTCGCTCGAGCCGAAGACGCGCTCGGCGACGCCGGCATCGACCTCCGCGATGGCACGGACCGTGCCCGGCACCACCACCCATCGCTGTCCCACGAGCGTCCCCTTACCCGCGGCACAGGTCGAGCACCGCTGGCCGGGTCGCCACGCGGGGCAGCGGTAGTTCGCGGTCCCGGTGACCCCTCGGAGGCGCCGCTGCCCGCGCCGTCCGGACGCCGCCCGTGCGCCTCAGCTCACCGGCTGGAAGTAGTGCTCCTCCCGAAACTTCGCGACCTGCTTCCCGAGCGACGCTCCCTGCGCATCCGCCGTCATGAAGTGGATACCGGCGTAGACGCGAGCGAGCCGGATCTCGGCGATCGCCTGGGAGAAGTGATCGAACGTCCGGGTGGTCCCCAGGGTCGCGTGGGTCGCGCTGAACGACATGTGGTTCGTCCCGAAGAAGTCCTTCAGCGTCTCGACGATCGACGAGCTCAGGCAGTTGTGACCCGACGGGTGATCCGGGTAGGGGGGATTCCCAAGGAGTGGCGTCCAGGTCGTGTCGGCGTCCGTCGCCGGATTGCCGTCCGTGTCGGCATTCACGATGGCGGTCAGCGGCCGCCAGAAGTGCCACCGCTCCTTGTCCTGGAAGCATGAGATGGCCGCATCGGCCCCGGTGAGGTACAGCATCGCGAAGAATCGTGCGTTCTTGGTCACCGAAAGACCTTCGGACATCGAGAGCTGTCGGAAGATCCGATTCCACATCGCGGTGGCGTGGTCGGCCCAGAACCTGGCCATCGCCGTCTGGTCCGGCGTCCGCGTCGTGCTCGTCGCGCTCCCGAGTGACTTGACCTGATCGAACTCTGCCGTGTACGCGTCGCTCGCGAGCGGCAGGGGGCCGCTCGTGGCGAACATCTCCGCATCGGGTACGAGGAACTCCTTCACGTCGCCGATCCACTTGAGGTTGTTGCCCGCGAGGCCGGCGGCCAGGGCCCGCCACTCCCCCGCGTCGAAGCCCTCGGTGAACGACGTATCGCCGAATCGTCCGTCGTCCGTCCGGGCCGAGATCATGGCCTGCCCGGCGGCCTCTCCCACCGCCTTGCCGCCTTCCTTACTCGGCCCGTCCGGGATGGAGGCGAGCGAGGCGTCGAGGAATGCATCGAGCTGGCTCGTCCTGCCCGGCAGGAGCCAGACCAGCACCTCATGGGCGGCAGCCGCGGCCGCTGCATCCTCCGAGTACCACGGCTCGGCCGGGGGGGCAACGAGGTACGGCTCGAAGTCGCCATCGATCGCGTTGAC
>DASUQI010000059.1:0-98340 GCA_036280655.1 Actinomycetota bacterium | reverse complement strand
CGCTCGCCGCGTGCGACGGCGGCGACGCCCGAGCGCCGGCCGCGACCGCGCCCGAGCCGACCGGCTCGGCGTCACCCACCGTCGCGGCTTCTCCTTCGCCATCGCAGGACGAGCCGGACGAGACGACCGACCCCGAGACGACGGCGCTCGTGCCCCCCGAGCCCGATGCGCGGATCCCGCGCGGCATCCGGGCACTCGTGGCGGAGCTCGAGGCGACCGCGCTCGCGCGGCGGGTCGCCGTGCGGGAGTGGATCCGCTCGGGTGGGACGGGCGAGTGGCCACCCCCGGACGAGGTCGAGCTCCTCGTCCTGCACGAGCAGCGGATCTACCGGCTCCTCGCCGCGTACGACCGACTCGCGGAACGGGTCCTCCGGCGGGTGCCGCAAGGCTTGAGTGCCGAGGTGCGAGCGAACGTCGCCGCCGGCGCCGTCCTCTACGACCACTTCCAGCCGGTCGACGAGCTCCCCGACTTCGAGACCCGCCGGCCCGAGCCCGCGGACGAGCTCCTCGGCTACTTCCGCGCCGCCGAGGAGCGGTTCGGCGTCGGATGGGAGTACCTCGCGGCTGTGATGCTGATCGAGACGCGGATGGGACGGATCGCCTCGAGCAGCTCGGCGGGCGCGCAGGGGCCGATGCAGTTCCTGCCGTCGACGTGGGCAGCCTACGGCCTCGGCGGAGACATCCGGGCCGAGCGCGACGCGGTGATCGGCGCCGCGAACTACCTCAGCGCGTCCGGCGCCCCCGGCGACTATCGGGAGGCGCTGTACCACTACAACCCGGTCGACGCCTACGTGGATGCCGTCACGCGGTACGCGAAGGCGATGGAGCGCGACCGCGAGGCCTTCTACGCGTACTACAACTGGCAGGTCTTCGTGCGCACGACGTCCGGCGACGTCCGCCTGACCGGCCCCGGCCTCTAGGCGTCGTTCCGGCCGGTTCGGCACGCCCGGGCGTACGCTCGCCCGATGAGCCCGAGATCCCGTTTCGCGATCGGCGCGTCGGTCGTCTCGTTCGTGTTCGTCGCGCTCGTCGCGGCCACGCCGGGGTCGCCGTTCTCGCCGGTGCTGCCGTCGCCACCCGCCGGTCCCGTCACGGCGCTCGCCGAGCTCGTCGGCCTCGATGCGCTGCGCGGGAGCGCGATCGCCGCCGTCGGCGTCGTCGCGGTCGCGCTGGCTGCCGCGGCGTTCTTGTTCGTCCTGCTCGAGTGCTGGCGGGGCTCGATCGCGCCGCGGACCGTGATCGGTCTCGCGATCGCGTATCACGTGGTCCTGTTGCTGCTGCCGCTCCTGTTCTCGCGCGACGTCTACTCGTACGCGTACTACGGCAGGATCGCATCGAGGTATCACGCGAACCCGTACGTCGCGACGCCGATCGAGTTCCCGTCCGACCCGCTCGCCGCGTTCGTCGGACCGAAGTGGGTCGACACGCCGGCCGTCTACGGACCGCTGTGGACGCAGGCGTCGGCGCTCGTGGTCCGCGTCGTGGACTCGGTCGCGGCGCAGGTCGCGGTGTTCCGGATCGTTGCGATCGCGGCGAGCCTCGCGACGATGTTCGTCGTGGCGGGGACGGTGCGGGGCGTCCGGCCCGAACGCGAGGCGTTCGCGGCCGCGCTCGTCGGGCTGAATCCCGTCGTCCTGTTCCAGAGCGCCGCGAGCGGTCACAACGACCTGCTCGTCGCGCTCGCGATCGCGGCGGCGCTCGCGCTCGTGTTCTCGGGGAGAGAGCTGTGGGCGACGGTGCTGTTGGCGCTCGGCGCGCTCGTCAAGGTGACGGCGGCCGTCCCCTTGCTCCTGTGGTGGGTGGCGGTCGCCGCCCGGGCCGAACGCGGGCATCGCGTGCGCGCGCTCGTCCCGCACGTCGGCTCGGCCGCGGCGCTCGGGCTGCTCGCGGCGCTCCCGTTCCTGAACGCGAGCGACCCGACGCTCGGCGGGCTCGAGCTGGCGTCGCACGAGGGCTGGCTCGCGCCCTCGAGGCTGTTCCATCGCGTGTTCGACGCCCTGACGGGCGATACGCTCGGGTTCGTCCCCCGGTTGGTGTTCCCCGCGCTGCTGCTCGGCGCGTTGTTCCTGATCGCCCGGGCGGTCGTTCGACGTTCGCCGGCGATCCGTCCACCGCTCGTCGGCGCCTCGTGGGGGTGGGGGCTGCTCTGTCTGATGCTGCTCGGGCCGGTCCTGCTGCCGTGGTACGTGACGTGGGCGCTGCCGCTCGGCTGGCTGCTGCCGCGGGTGCCCCGGATCGTCCTGATCGGGACGGGACTCGCGCTCACCGTCTCGCAGTGGACATCGGAGCCCGCTCGGTTCGAGGCGGCGTACGAGGCGAACCTCTGGGTCGGGCACTGGGTGATCACGCCGGTGGTGATCGCGCTACTCGGCTGGCTGCTCCTCGACCTGTGGCGCCGGTCGCGTTCGGGCGCGCCGCTCGAGGACGTACCGGGCGACGTACCCGCCGCCGCCGCCCAGCGCTAGGGCGGCGATCGCGCCCGGGGCCTCGCCGACCGCGACGGCGAACACATCGAGCGTCACCGCGGCGAGGATCACGAGGCCGGCGCCGACCGCCGGCGCCGCCGCGGCTGCGGTAGCGACGTCGTCGATGCCGATGCGCGCCCACCCGTAGCCGGCGAGGCCGAGGACGATGAGCGTCGCGACCGACACGAGCGTGATGCCGAGCGGCGTGAGTGGCTCGAGTGGATCGGCTGGGAACATCACGGTCGAGCCGATCACCACCGCACCCTCCGGCGTGTCGATCGCATCGAACGGCTCGAGGACGAACACCTTCGCTTGCTGTCCGGTCTCGTCTTGGGCCGCCTCGATGTCGCGGGACGTGAGTTGGACCAACGCTCGTCGCTCGGGCGGATCCTCCGGTCCGCCCGGCGGGACCACCACGACAACGTCGCGGATCCGGTCGATCGGGACCCCGGCGCGGATCACGTTCCCGGCGCGGGTCGCGAGGAACGAGACAGTGGAGTCCGGTTCGTTCACCCAGAAGACGAGCGGCGTCCGTTCTGGGAGCGTCGCGATCGTGTCGTTCGCGACCCGGACCGCCGTGACCTCCTCCTCCGAGAAGAACGGCTCCTGCCGGCTCCACGCGATCCACGATCCGGCGAGCATCGCGACGACCATCGCTGCGGTGACCGCCACCGCGAGCGCTCGACGACGCTGCAGCCACCGCCACACCCGCATCACGCCGAACGCCGCCAGGATCGGGATCGCGAACCCGAACGTGATGAACCGGTCCGCGGGCAGCCACCCGGTGACGAGCGCGAGCGCGACCCCGGCGACCGTGACGACGAACCATGACCGAAGGACCCGCCCCGCCGTTCCTTCGGGCGACGCGAACCCCGCGATCGCGAGCGGCAGCGAGAGCCACTGGACGTACCTCGTCCAACGGTGGACGAACCGATCGAGATACGCGGACCGGAGCTCTGTCAGCAGGCCGGCCCGCCGCAGGAACGCGTCTCGCGACGTATCGACGTCCGGCGGTGCCGGTCCGACCTGGACGGCGAGCAGCCCCGCGCCGAGCACCGCCCCGCCGCCGAGCGCCGCCCCCGCGATCCGATAGGCCTCGCTTCGCTCGGTGCGCCAGGTGACGACCGCGGCTCCCCCGAGGATCACCACTCCGACGAGGAAGAACTGCGGATGCGCGAGCCCGCTCCCCGCGAGCATGAGCGCCGCGACCACCGCGGCGCGGTTCGTCCGTCCGCCGAGCAGCGCGATCGCGGCGACGAAGGCGGCCGCCATCGCCAGGTTCGACAGGTAGCCGGCGGCGAGGTGCACGCCGAACGTCCCCGCCAACAACCCAGCGAGCGCCGCGGAGGCCGCCCCGCTCCGCCGCACCGCCGCGAACGACGCGAGCCCGAGCCCGACCCCGAGCGCGACCTCGAGCGCGACCGTGACCTGCACGACCGACAGGCCGAGCGACCCCGACAGCACGAGCGCGAGCCCCGGGACCCCGGGCCGCGATCCCACGGCGGACAGGCCCTCGGCGCCGGCGAGCCGTGTCCACCACAGGTAGACCGGGGCGTCCGGCCCGAGTGGGAACGGATCGCCCTCGATGACGAACGGCCACAGGTACCAAAGGAGGAGCGCGAGCGCGAGCCCGCCGAGGAGCGTCGCGTCTCGACGCGCGGTGGACCCGCTCCCGTGCGCTCCCGCCGCCGTGTCGCCGGGCGAGCGCGTCGTCCTACCCCTGGGCGTTGAACGAACCCGTGGCGTCGATCAACTGGCCCCCGTTGCCCTCGAGATCAGTGCACGTGAACGTGCCTGAGATCTGGTTCGCGCCGGCCGCCCCGATCGTGATCGAGCACTCGCCGTCCATCGACTGGAACGAGGCGATGTCGTCGTCGGTCTGCACCGTGAGCGTGAGCGAGAGCGTCGGCGAGGTGCGTTGCGACCCCGTGAAGCTCAGGCCGCCGAGCCCGATCGTGGTGGCGTCGGTGCCGCCGGCCGTCCACACGAGCGCCATCCCGCCGGGTGGCGGGGCGTAGACCGACGAGACGAGGTTCCCGACGGCTTTGCTCGCGACGATGTCGCCGCTCATGCTGAGCGCGGCCGCGCCCTCCGAGACTTCGCCGGTCGACCCGGTGGGGAGTGGCGGAACGCTCGGCGGCTCGCCGGTCGAGCCGTTCTGGCCTCCGGTGGCTCCCGTCGCGCCGGTCTCGCCGGTCTCGCCGAACGCCGACGACGGTTCGACCGTCGACGGCGGCTCGTCCTCGCTGCACGACGACGCGAGCGCCACCGGCGCGAGCAGCGCCGCGATCACCACCGCACGTCTCAGGACCCTCACCTCCCGGGGGCGCGAACCTATCACGGGCGGTGCTTCCCCCCGCCGCTGTTAGCATCGCCGCGTGCTCGACCGCGACCTCGCCGCGGACGTACTCCGAGCCGCCCGCGCGCGAGGCGGCGCGTTCGCCGAGCTGTACGTCGAGGAGCGGGCCGGCCTCTCCGTGCGTCTCGATGACGGGACGGTCGAGGAGGTCACGAGGGGTCTCGACCGCGGGGCCGGTGTCCGCGTCGTGCACGGCTCGTCGTTCGGCTACGCGTACTCGAACCGTCTCGACCGCGACGCGCTGCTCGAGGCCGCCGCCGCAGCGTCGGCCGCGGTGACCGAGGACGGCCCCGGCGACGTCGTCGACCTCCGGACGGTCGAACCACCGGTCGTCCACGACGCGCTTCGGGACGCGGCGCGGACCTCGGCCGCCGACAAGGTCGCGTGGGTCAAGGAGGCCGACGACACCGCGCGGTCGCTCGGCGACGAGATCGCGCAGGTCACGGCCGTCTACTCCGACTCCGTGCAGCGCATCGCGATCGCGACGAGCGACGGGCGTTGGGTGGAGGAGGAGCGGCCGCGGATCCGGCTCGTCGTCACGGCGGTGGCCGCGCGCGAGGGGAACATCCAGACGGGATTCCACGGCCCCGCCGGCCTCGCCGGCACCGAGTTCATCGAGGCGAACCCTCCAACCGCGACGGCGGAGGTCGCAGCGCGCCGGGCCCTCACGATGCTCGACGCGATGCCCGCGCCGGCGGGCGAGATGACCGCGGTGCTCGCGCCGGGGATGGGCGGCGTCCTGTTCCACGAGGCCGTCGGGCATCCACTCGAGGCCGACATCGTCGACAAGGAGGCGAGCGTGTACCGCGGCCGCGCCGGCGAGCTGCTCGCGTCCGAGATCGTGAACGGGGTCGACGACGCCACGGTGCCGAACGCGTGGGGCTCGTTCGCGTTCGATGACGAGGGCGCGCCGGCGGAACGAACCGTGCTGTTCGAGGACGGCGTGCTGCGTGGATGGCTCTTCGACCGGATCCGCGCGGAGAAGGAGGGTGTCGCGTCGAGCGGGAACGGCCGGCGGCAGTCGTACGCGCACCCCCCGATCCCGCGGATGTCGAACACCTACATCACGAACGGCGCGTCCACCGCCGAAGAGATCCTGTCGGGGACCGAGCGTGGGGTGTACGTGACGGCGCTCGCCGGCGGGCAGACGAACCCGGCGACTGGAGACTTCGTCTTCGGCTGCTCGGAGGCCTACCTGATCGAGGGCGGCGAGGTGCGGCAGCCGGTGCGCGGCGCGAACCTGATCGGGCGCGCGATCCCCGTGATGTCGAACGTCGACGCGCTCGCGGCCGACTTCGACATCTGGCCCGGCGTCTGCGGCAAGGACGGACAGGGCGTCCCGGTGGGGAGCGGCTCGCCGACGCTGCGGATCTCGCGGATCACGATCGGGGGGACCGGTGCCTGACCTCGGCGACCTCTGCCGCGCCGCGGTCGAGGCGGCGACGGGCGACGAGCAGGTCGAGGCCTTCGCCGAGGAGCGGACGACGACCGAGGTCGACGCCCTCCGC
Organism: Actinomycetota bacterium; assembly: GCA_036280655.1. Lineage (GTDB taxonomy): Bacteria > Actinomycetota > UBA4738 > UBA4738 > HRBIN12 > DASSJM01. Next base: position 92,008 of record DASUQI010000059.1, on the reverse strand, counting down.
GGCGAGGTCGAGGGGCTCACGTTCGCCGAGTCGCGCGGCGTGGGGGTCCGTGTGATCTCCGGCGGCCGGCTGGGGTTCGCGTACGCGGCCGATCCCTCGCTCGACGAGGTGCGCGATACCGTCGCCCGCGCCCGGGAGAACGCGGCGCTCGCGTCCGAGGACCCGTTCAACGCGCTGCCGGAGGCGCGGCCGATCGAGATGCTCGACGGCCTGTACTCGGAGTCGCTCGCCGCGATGTCGACGGAGGACAAGGTCCCGATCGCCCTCGGGATGGAGCGGCTCGCGACCTCGACCGACCCGAGGGTGACGAAGACCGAGGCGATCCAGTACGGCGACGTCGTGGGACGGATCGCGATCGCGTCGACGACGGGCGTCGAGGCCGAGGACCGAGGGACCGGATGCTGGTGCGTCGCCGTCACGCTCGCCGAGCAGGATGACGACACGCAGACAGGGTTCTCGTACAAGGTGGGGCACCGGCTCGAGGAGCTCGATCCCGACGCGGTCGCGCTCGAGGCGGTCGAGCGGGCCGCGCGCCTCCTCGGCGCCGCGAAGCCCGAGACCGCGCGCGTGCCGGCGGTGCTCGACCCGGTGGCGGCGTCGGCGTTCCTCGGCGTTCTGTCCGGAGGGCTCTCGGCCGAGGCGGTGCAGAAGCAGCGGTCGCTGTTCGCGTCGCTCGTGGGTGAGCAGGTCGCGTCCGATGCGCTGACGCTCGTCGACGACGGGCGCCTGCTCGACGGCCCGGCCGCCGCGCCGGTCGACGGGGAGGGTGTGCCGACCGGCCGGACGGAGCTGATCTCGAACGGCGTGCTGAATGGGTTCCTCCACAACACGTACACGGCGCTGCGCGGGGGCGCGAGCTCGACCGGCAACGCGACGCGCGGCTACCGCTCGACGCCGGGGGTTGGGACGACGAACCTGTTCGTCGAGCCGGGGACCGCGACGTTCGACGAGCTGCTCCGGCGCGCCGAGGGCGGCGTGCTGATCCAGGACGTCACCGGCGTCCACTCGGGCGCGAACCCGATCAGCGGCGAGTTCTCGGTCGGCGCGACCGGCCTGCGGATCACCGACGGCGCGCTGGGCGAGCCGGTCCGCGAGATGACGGTCGCGAGCACGATCCCGGAGATGCTTCGCGGGATCCAGGCGGTCGGGGACACGATCCGCTGGTTCTCGTCGGTCGGGACGCCGCCGATCCTGCTCGCCGAGGTGACGCTCGGCGGGACGTAGTCCTCGGCGCACCACTCAGAAGGTCAGCGACTCCGTGATCGGCATGACGAGCGAGAGCATGCCGAGGACCGTGTTCGCGACCAGGCCCACCCAGCCGCCGCGGAACCCCTTCAGGACCGCTCGAAGACCGAGGAACGCGCCGATCGTATAGGGGACCGCCAGGATCCCTCCGAGGCTCGCGGCCTTCCAGGTCTCCCAGTCCCCGCCGTCGGTGCCGAGACGGAAGACGCGTCCGGCCAGGGCGAAACCCACGAACGGTGCCACCAGGAACCACAGCAGGCAGTAGCGGGACAGCCTGGAGTCGCGTGCTCCGGGCGCGCCCGTCCTTCCCGGCGTCCGGTTGATCGATGACCGAACCCGAACGCTGCTCATGGGTCGTCCTCTCAGGACCGTCCACCCGGATCTCACCACCCACGCGCCGGTGCCCGAAGGGTCCAACGTCCCGCGTTCCACGGTCGGTTCATCGAACGCCGCGGCCCGACGAGGTGCGTCAGATCGTGCCCGGCCGGACGTCGGCGGCGATCAGCACGAACACCAGCACGGCGACGGCGATCCGGAACCACAGGAAGATCGCGAAGTCGTGGCGGCGCAGGTACCGGAGCAGGAACGCGATCACGAGGAACCCGCTCACGGCCGAGGCCGCGATGCCCGCGACGAACGGCCCGACCATGTCCGTCGGGATGCCGTCACCCGCGACGCCGATGCCTTTGTAGACGGCGGCGCCGGCGATCACCGGCAGCGAGAGCAGGAACGAGAAGCGGGCGGCCGTCTCGCGGTCGAACGTCATCAGCCGCGCCGCCGTCATCGTCACGCCCGAACGCGAGACGCCCGGCTGCAGCGCCACCGCCTGCGCGACGCCGAGCACGAGGCCGTCCCGAACGCCGAGGTCCTCCATCCGCTTCCGGCTGGCAGCGATCCGGTCCACGACGTACAGGACGACGCCGAACACCACGAGCATCACCGCGATCAGCCACGGCTGTCCGAGCTCGTCCTGGATGAACGCCTCGAGCGTGGCCCCGACGATCACCGCCGGGATCGTCCCGACGACGAGCGCCCACGCGATGCGCCGGTCCGTCGAGTCGATCGCGCGCGCCGAGATCGAACGGAACCATTCGGCCACGTACCGCGCGACGTCGTGACGGAAGTAAACGAGCGCTCCCACGAGCGTCCCGACGTGCAGCGCGACGTCGAACGTCTTGTTGAGGTCCGGGTCGGTCAGGATCGGCCAATCGAACGCCCAGGGGACGAGGATCAGGTGCCCGGAGCTGGAGATCGGCGCGAACTCGGTCACGCCCTGCGTGATGCCGAGGACGATCGCTTGCAGGATGGTCAGGTGGCGGCTCCCGTCGAGGCGTTCGAGGCGCGGTCATCCTATCGGCGGGTCGGCGCGTGATCGCGGAGCTCAGACGACGCCGGCGTCCGGCGGGGCAACCGAAACCGAGATCTCGCCGAACGCCGCGGCGTGCGCCAGCCGTTCCGCGACGTCGGGCGTGACGAGCAGCACCAGCGAGGGACCGCTGGCGCCGCCGGCCTCGAACGTCCCGCCGCCGTCCTCGACGATCGACAGCACCTCGAGCCCGCTCCCGACCGTGTCCGAGTAGGGACGCGCCCCGCCGAACGTCGCGATCACGTCGACGAGGTCGCCGGGGCGGACGACGCCGGCCGGGATGGCGGCGTTCACCACGAACGCGCGGAGGCCGCTCTCCAGCTGCGCGGCGACCGGACCGCCTTCGCCGCCGACCCGCGTGCGCGTCACTGCCTCGCCCTCGGCGAGATCGGCCACGAGGGTTCGTCCGGCCGCGCCGACCACCGAGCCGAACACACCCGGCGGCGCGTACCTGCTCGGCACCCGCTCGACCCGTAGCGCGTCCTCCGTCAGCACCGTGCCTCGCTCGAGCGCCACCTCCGCCACCACGACCGCGATCGGGTCGCCGGGAAGCGATGCCTCGAGCTCGGCGGCGTAGCCGCGGACGAGCGTGAACGATCCCGCCCCCGCCGCGATCGCCAGCACCGCGAACGCCTTCGACCGCAACGGCCATCGCCGGAACACCACGAGGACTCCTCCCTGCTCGACGAGGGAGGAGCCGGACGCTACGCGACGGGAGGGACCACCGCCGTGAGCGAGGTCACACTGCGCGCGGCTTCTTGGGCGAGGTGAGCGGGAGCACGCGGAGCCGGAAGTCCTCGAGCGCCTCCCGCCCGACGACCATCGAGACGGCCTCGCGGACCCGGTCGCCGAGCTGGCCGGGGTCCTCCTCGGTCGTGAACCGGAGCTCGATGCTGACGAGGACCTTCTCGGCCATCTACTCCACCTCGAACCGTGCGTTGTCGAGCGCGGTCGCGCACTCGCAGTCGCGTTCGGAGGGGAACGCCGGGATCACCGCGAACAGGAGGTCCCGCAGCTTCGCGTTGTTCGCCTGGAACGCGTGGATCACCTCTTCGTGCGTGACGGCCGGCGCGCCCGGGACGCCGACGTCGTAGTCCGTGATCAGCGAGACGTTCGCGTAGCACATCTCGAGCTCGCGGGCGAGGACGACCTCCGGGTAGCCGGTCATGTTCAGGGTGTGCCAGCCGACCTCGTGGAACCACGCGGACTCGGCCCGGGTGGAGAATCGCGGCCCCTCGATCACGACCATCGTCCCGCCGTCGTGCATGCCGATGCCGAGCTCGCGCCCCTTGGCGACGATCGCCTGGCGCATCGTGGCGCAGTACGGGTCGGCGAACGAGATGTGCGTGGTCACGGGACCGTCGTAGAAGGTGTGGGGTCTCGAGCGCGTCCGGTCGACGATCTGATCGCACACGACGAACTCGCCGATCCCCACCCCCGACTGCAGCGATCCCGCCGCGCAGGGGCCGACGATCCGTTCGACGCCCAGCTCCTTCATCGCCCACAGGTTCGCCCGGTAGTTGATGGCGTGCGGCGGGAACTGGTGCTTGATCCCGTGACGCGGGATGAACGCCACCCTCCTCGCTCCGATCGAGCCGACGACCGGCGGCGCGCTCGGGTCGCCGTACGGCGTCTCGACGTGCACGGTCTCGGCGTCCTCCAGCAGCGAGTAGAACCCCGATCCGCCGAACACCCCGATCTCGGCCCGGGTCACGAGGTCGAGGCTTCCTTCTTCGATCCCGAGCCTGAGTCGGAGCCCGGGCCAGAGCTCGACGAGTTCTTCCCGTCCGAGGAGCCCGACGACCCCGAGCCCCCCTCGGAGCCGGAGGACGAGCCGCTCTCGCTCGACCCCGAGCTCGATGTCGAATCGGCCTTCTGCTTCTCGGACCCGGAGCTCTTCGGCGCCGAACGGCTGTCCGTCGCGTAGAACCCCGACCCCTTGAACACGATCCCGGCCGGGTGGAAGACCTTGCGCAGCTTGCCCCCGCACACCCCGCAGGTCGTGAGCGGGTCCTCCGAGATGCGCTGGAAGACCTCGATGTGCTGACCGCAGGACGTGCATTCGTACTCGTACGTGGGCATGGACGAAGTGTATCGGGGTATACGGGCGGGACCGGACGAGCGAGCATCGGCGATGAGAGCAGCGGGTTGCCCCGAGGGGGTATGCTCCGGAGCCCTCGGGGGAGCGGAGGCACCATGGCGAAGGTGAGGAAGGCCGTCATCCCGGCGGCCGGGCTCGGCACCCGGTTCCTGCCCGCCACCAAGGCCCAGCCCAAGGAGATGCTCCCGCTCCTGGACAAGCCCGCGATCCAGTGGGTCGTCGAGGAGGCCGTCCGCGCCGGTCTCACGGACATCACGATCATCACCGGGCGCGGCAAGCACGCGATCGTCGACCACTTCGATCGCTCCTTCGAGCTCGAGCACTTCCTCGAGGTGAAGGGGAAGTTCGACGAGCTGAAGCAGGTGCGCGAGATCTCGGACATGGCGACGATCCACTACATCCGCCAGCGGGATCCGCTCGGCCTCGGTCACGCGGTCGCGGCCGCCGAGGGCCACGTCGGCGGCGAGCCGTTCGCGGTGCTGCTCGGCGACGACCTCATGGCCGAGAACAATCCGCTCCTGCAGGAGATGCTGCGCGTCCACGAGAAGTACGGGCGGAGCGTGCTGGCGGCGATGGAGGTCAGCCGCGACGAGGTCTCGCTCTACGGATGCATCGACCCGGAGTTCGTCGAGAACGAGCACCTGGCGCAGGTCCGTTCGATCGTGGAGAAGCCGTCGCCCGACGACGCGCCTTCGAACCTCGCGGCGATCGGGCGGTACGTGCTCACGCCGGAGATCTTCGACTGCCTCCGGCGGACGCACCCGGGTGTCGGCGGCGAGCTGCAGCTCACCGATGCGATCAGCATGCTCGCGAAGGAGCAGGCCGTGTACGCGTGGGTGTTCGAGGGGGGCCGGTTCGACGTCGGGAACAAGCTCGACTACCTGAAGGCGACGATCGAGCTCGCGATCGACCGCGAGGACATCGGCGCGGACTTCCGGACCTGGCTCGGCGACTTCGCCGAGCGCAAGAAGCTCATCTGAGCTCATCGGACACCGCCGATACACTGGCTCGGATGGCGACCTCCCCGCACGTCCATGACCACGACAGCGCAGAGGGCCTGCTGTCCGTCGAGGAGGCGCGCGAACGCGTGCTCTCGAGGATCAAGCCGCTCCAGCCGCTCGAGCTCCCGCTCACCGAGGCGTACGGCTGCGTGCTGGCGACGAGCGTGACCGCCGAACGCGACATCCCGGACTTCGCCTCGTCGGCGATGGACGGGTTCGCGGTCCGGTCCTCCGAGGTCGCCGACGCCACGCCCTCCGACCCCGTCGAGCTCCGCGTCGTGGGCAGGGCGGCGATCGGCGAACGGCCCGAGGGAACCGTGGGCGGGGGGGAGGCGTTCGCGATCGCGACCGGCGCGCCGGTCCCGGCCGGCGCCGACACCGTCGTGCCGGTCGAGAACACGCAGGCGCATGGCGACCACGTCCGGATCCTCGACGGCACGCCGTCGGGCAAGCACGTTCGGCCGAGCGGCGAGGACGTTCGCGCGGGGGAGACGCTCGTACAGGGCGGGCACCGCCTGCAGGCGCCCGAGCTCGCGCTGCTCGCGACCGCGGGGTTCTCGCATCCGCTCGTCCACCCGCGTCCGCGCGTCGTGGTGCTGTCGACGGGCGACGAGCTCGTCCCCCCGACACGCCGCCCCGAGTTCGGTCAGGTCCGCGACGCGAACGCGTACACGCTGTTCGGCGCGCTGCGGGAGGCGGGCGCGGTGCCGATGCTCGCCGGGATCGTGCGCGATGACGTGGAGTCCTTCCGCGAGGCTGTGCTCTCGTACCTCGTGCAGGCGGACGCGTTCATCTCGACCGGCGGCGTCTCGGTCGGCGAGCGCGACGTGGTGAAGGCCGCGTTCTTCCGCCGCGGCGACGTCGAGTTCTTCAAGGTCGCCATGCAGCCGGGGATGCCCCAGGGGTTCGGCGAGATCGAGGGGACCCCGTACTTCGGATTGCCCGGCAACCCTGTGAGCGTGTTCGTGAGCTTCGAGGTCTTCGTTCGGCCCGCGCTCCTGAAGATGATGGGCCGGCGTCAGCTCTTCCGGCCCGAGGTGCCCGCCCGCCTGGAGGAGGACGTGACCGGGCCGGTGGGGAAGACGCAGTTCGCGCGTGTCCGCGTCCGCCGGACCAAGGACGGGTGGTCGGCCACGCCGACGGGCGGCCGGGGATCGAATCTCATCGCCACGGTCGCGAGAGCGAACGGGCTCGCGATCGTGCCGGAGGGCGTGGAGACCGCGCCGGCGGGGAGCCGGGTGAGCGTGATGCTTTTCCGCTCGATGGACGAGTGAGCGCCGTGTCCGAAGACCCCGTCGCGCGAATCGTCGAGGTCGGTGGCAAGGAGGTCACCGAGCGCGAGGCGCTCGCCGAGTGCGTCGTGACGATGACGACCGAGGCGTGCTCGCAGCTCGTCGCCGGTACCCCGAAGGGCAACCCGGTCGAGGCGGCGAGGATCGCGGGGATCATGGGCGTGAAGCGCACGCCCGACCTGCTCCCGTTCTGCCATCCGATCGCCGTGACCGGCGCCGAGGTGTCCGTGGACCCCGATCCGACCTCGGGGCGGATCGTCGTCCGGGCCACGGTTCGGGCCCGGGACCGGACCGGGGTCGAGATGGAGGCCCTCACGGCCGCGGCGGTCGCGGCCCTCAGCCTGTACGACACCGCCAAGGCGTTCGACCGGGCCGCGAGGATCGACGGCCTCCGCCTGCTCGAGAAGCGGGGCGGCAAGAGCGGCGATTACGTCGCCGAGTGATCTCGGGCCTGCTGACCGGCGGTTCAGAATCTCAACGTTGGTGTTTGAACCACCATATCTCGGGTGCTAGCTTCCCGACCCAGCCCAACATCTTGTGGCGGACCGGGGATCCGAACCTGGAGGGGGCTGGCGCGTGGGTTGGCTGTTGCTCGCGGTTCTGGTCACCTTGTGGGCCGTCTTCCTCCTCCCATCTTGGGGAAAGGCGCCGAGGAACAGCGTGAAGGACTTCGAACGGAACATGGATCTGCTGGCAGATTCGAACGGACACGGGCGCTGGATCGTCACCCCGCAGAAGGGGATGGCCTTCATCGGCCCGAAGGCGCGGGCCCAAGCCAGGGCCCGCGAACGCCGGCGCCGGGTCTTCATGGTGCTGATCGAGTGCATCGTGCTCACCGGGCTCATCGCGATCGTGCCGCCGCTCCGGCCGATGTGGTACGCGACCGCGGTGCTCGTGGTGCTCCTCGGCGTGTACTGCTGGCTCCTCGTGTCGATGCGCTCCAGCGGCGCCACCGCGCGGCAGATCGCGCGGACCCGTGACGCTGCGCAGCCCGAGCGCCCCCGGCCGGCGCGGCACGGGTACGCGGCGGACGCCGGCGGCCGGACGACCCGTCCCGCCTACAACGGCCTCTCGGCATTCGGGGACGACCTGGTGAACATCGTCGTCCGTCCGGCCGACGAGCCCGGCGTCGCCCGCGTCTAGGCGCGGCCGGTGGATCTCGACGGCATCGCCGAGGACATCCACGCCCGCTTCGCCGAGCGGATGCGAGCCCGCGAGCGGGCGCTGCCCGCCTCCCGGACGGCGATCCGCTCGTGCGCGAACGCGATCCGCGCGATCCACCGCGGCGAGCTCGACCTGGCGCACCGGCTGATGGACGAGGCGAAGGCGGCGATCGACGAGGGGCTCGAGGCCGTGCGCGACCAGCCGGAGATCCGCTACGCCGGGTACCTGCAGGACGCGCAGAAGGAGTACGCGGAGGCACGCGTCACGGAGGCCGTCGTGACTGACACGCCGATCCCGTCGCCGGTCGAGGTCGGCGTCGAGGACGCCCCGTACCTGAACGGGATCGCCGAGGCGATCGGGGAGGGGCGGCGACACGCGCTCGACCTCCTGCGCGAGGGCCGCGTGGCGGACGGCGAGGCGATGCTTTCTGCGATGGACGACCTGTACGCGGTCCTCGTGACGATGGACTATCCCGACGCGATCACGAGCAACCTGCGCCGGTCGACGGACGTCGCGCGCAGCCTGATCGAGAAGACGCGCGGGGACCTCTCGGTCGCGCGCGTCTCGCAGGACCTGCACGACGCGCTCGACCGCCACGCGCGACAGGTTCGCGGCGACGGGTCGTAGCGGCTACGAGAAGAACCGGTCCCAGGCTGCCTGGTCGTTCGGCAGGTACCACGACTCCTTCCACCTGCCGTCCGGGTCGACGCGGAACGCGTTGGCCACCTCGACGTCGAGCACCTGGTCGTCCCGTTCCGCGGTGATGTGCAGGAAGATCGTGAGGTGCTCGTCGTCGGCGAGGACGTCGACAGGCTCGACGTCGATCGTGTCGCCGGCGAACTCACGGATCTTGCCGAACCAGCCCGCGACCTCGCCCTTGCCCTTGTAGATGCCTGAGAGGGCGCTCGAGCCGCCGGATCGCCACACGATGTCGTCGGAGAACGTCGCCATGAACCCGTCGAGGTCGCCCGCGACGAACCGCGCCGCGGCCTCCCGCATCTTGGCGGCGTTCGGGTGCTCTCCCATCCGAACCTCCCTTCCGAACGAGGCGACGCTCAGTCCCAGAACGCGTCCACGGCGTCCTGGTCCTCGGCGAGCGACCAGAACTCGGTCCATCGGCCGTCGTGTCCGACCGACAGCGCCTCGGCGAGCGTGACGTCCAGCGACCTGCCGTCCCGGGTCCCGGTCACGCGGACGTACATCGACGTGTGCCTGTCGCTCGAGAGGATCGCCTCGGGCTCGAGCCGCAGCGTGCCGCCGGTCTGCTCCCGGACCCGCTCGAAGTAGCCCATCAGGTCGGCACGCCCCGTGTAGTCGCCGCTGAGGCCGTGCCTGCCGGCGACGTGCCAGACGACGTCGTCGGCATAGAAGTCGCGGAGGGCGTCCATGTCCCCGGCATTGAATGCCTCGATCGACGCCTGCGCGCGCGCCACACCCGGATGCTCCATGTTTCCACCCCCTCCCCTGGAAGAGCGACGGGCGGAACGACGATCGTAGGCACGTCACCGAACGCGCTGTCAGGGGCGTTCGGTCGACGCAGGATGGCGGATGACTGGATCGTTGCGCTCGGGCGCACTTGCCTTGATCGAAGAGGCGGCCGACCATCCCGCGGAAGCGTTTCGGCACGTCGCATGCCATAGGGGGCGATGAGGGGATGACCACCGAGACTCGCGGTCCCGAGGCGCGTGTCGACGTGCGGACGTTCCTGATCGCCGACGTTCGCGGCTACACCTCGTTCACGCAGACGCACGGCGACGCGGCGGCCGCGCGCCTGGCGCGGGCGTTCGCCGAGATCGCTCGCGAGGGGGTTGAAGCCCACGGCGGCGACGTGATCGAGCTGCGCGGGGACGAGGCGCTGGCGGTGTTCACGTCCGCCCCAGCCGCGCTGCGTGCCGCGGTCGACCTCCAGCTCGCGTTCGCCGACGAGGTAGAGCTCCATCCCGAGCTCCCGCTTCGGGTGGGGATCGGCGTCGACGCCGGCCCCGCGGTTCCGGTGGAGGGCGGGTACCGGGGGGCCGCGTTGAACCTGGCGGCGCGCCTGTGCGGTAAGGCTGGACCGGGAGACGTCTTCGCGAGCGCCGGCGTCCTCAGGTTCGCTGGGGTGATCAACGAGCTCGCCGTCCATGAGGTCGGCGAATTCGAGATGAAGGGACTCGACGCCCCGGTTCGCGTGTCGCGCGTCGCGCCCGTCGGCGTCGACCCGGAAGCCTTCGCCGCCCGGTTCGAGGTGGACGGACGGATCTCCCCCGGGCCCACCGAGATCCCGACGGGGCTCGACACCACCACGCCGATCGTCGGACGCGAGCGCGAGGTGCACCGGCTCCGGTGGGCGTGGCGCCGAGCTCGGCGGGGCGAGGGGTCGGCACTCCTCATCCTCGGGCCGCCCGGGATCGGGAAGACGCGGCTGCTGGCCGAACTCGCGGTCTCGGCCGCTCGGGACGGTGCTCGGATCTCATCCACGACGTTCGGGGAAGGCGTCGACCCGGTCGATCCGGCAGACATCGATGCGGGAGACGCCCCGACGCTCGTCGTGCTCGACGACGTCGACCCGTCGCCGGACGCGATCGAAGATCTCGAGCGCCTGAGCGCTCGCGTGGCCGGGTCCCACACGCTCCTCGTCGCGGCGATCGACGACTCGGCGCTTTCGCCCGAGTTCGGGGGACTCCTTGACCGTAGGGCGGACGACGTGGTGCGCCCCGGTCCGCTCGGCATCGACGACATCCGTGAGATCGCCGGCCTGTACATCGGTGACGCCGCCGGCGCGCTCCCCGCGTCGCTGTTGGAATCGACCGGTGGCGTGCCCCGGCGGATCCATCGACAGGTAAGCGACTGGGCGCTCGCGGAGACCAGCCGGCGGCTCGGGGCGGCGGCGTCACGCGCAGCCGCCGGGCGGAGCGATCTCCGGTCGGTCGAGAACGAGCTCGCCGGGAATGTCGTCGATCTCCAGCACATCCGCGAACAGGCTCGTCTCTACACCGAGGGGCAGGCGCTGGACGGTGCCGCCTCACCCTTCAAGGGGCTCGCGGCCTTCGACGTCGACGATGCGGACCTGTTCTTCGGACGCGAGCGTTTGGTCGCGGAGCTGGTTGCGCGTCTCGCAGGGGCCTCGCTCCTCGGCGTCGTCGGTCCGTCGGGGAGCGGGAAGTCCTCGACGGTGCGCGCCGGGCTGATCCCGGCCCTCCGGAACGGCGTGTTGCCGGGTAGCGACGAGTGGTCCCTGATCCTGATACGCCCGGGAGAACACCCCGGGCGCACGCTCCACGAGGCCCTGGTCGGTGACTCCTCGACGCCCGCCGATACCGGCTCGGCGTGGCGTGCGCTTCGGAACGAGGTGGGTGGGGACACTCGTGTGATCGTCGTCGACCAGTTCGAAGAGGTCTTCTCCGCGTGCTCCGACGAGTTCGAGCGAACCGCGTTCGTCGACACGCTGGTCGATGCGGCGACCGACCCGGATGCTCGCGTGAGCGTGGTGATCACGATCCGAGCCGACTTCTACGGTCGCTGCTCGGAGCATCCCGCCCTCGCGGAACTGCTCGCTGCGAACAACGTGTTGGTCGGCCCGATGACGGCGGACGAATATCGACGAGCGATCGAGCAGCCAGCGCTTCGTGTCGGCGTCCACGTCGAACCCGCGCTGACCGAGGCGCTCGTCGCCGAGGTGGGCGAGGAACCGGGCGCGCTCCCGCTCCTTTCGACCGCCCTGCTCGAGCTGTGGGAGCGTCGGGACGGTCGCTCGATCACGCTCCAGGCGTACCTCCAGACCGGCGGGGTCCGCGGCGCCGTCTCGCGGCTCGCGGAGGAGGTCTATGGCGGGTTCACCGCCCAGCAGCAGGGGCTGGCCCGGGCCGTGATGCTCCGGCTCTCGGCTCCCGGCGAGGCGGACGAGGCGGTGCGCCGCCGCGTTCCGCTCGCGGAATTCGACGCCGAACGCAACGCCGACGTCGCGCACGTCGTGGAGGTGCTCACGGATCGGCGGCTGCTCACGGTCTCCGAGGGGGTCGTCGAGGTCGCCCACGAGGCGCTGCTGCGCGAGTGGCCTCGCTTGCGCGACTGGCTCGAGGAGGACCGTGCCGGGCGCGTGCTGCACGCGCACCTCATGGACACAGCACGAGGGTGGGCGGCGGCCGATCGGGATCCCGCTGAACTCTACCGGGGGGCCCGACTCACGTCGGCGCTGGACTGGACGACCGAGCACACGCTCGAGCTGAACGAACTCGAACGCGACTTCCTCGGTGCGAGCCGGGAGGCCAGCGAGCAGGCCGTGCAGCGCCAACGACGCACGAACCGCCGGCTGCGGGGGCTGCTCGTGGGCGTCGCTCTCTTCCTCGTCGTTGCGCTGATCGCTGGGGTCGTCGCACTCGGTCAGCGCGAGAAGGCGGAGCGAGCCGCCAACGAGGCAACGGCGCAGCGACTCGGTGCCCAGGCGGTCACCGAGGACGAACTCGACCTCTCGCTGCTCCTGGCGCGACAGGGCTACGAACTCGATGACTCCGAGGACACGCGAAGCACGCTCCTCGCGAGCCTGCTGAAGGCGCCGGGCGCGATCGGTGTCCTCTCCGGTACCGGCGACCGCGTGCTCTTGATCCAGGGATCGACGGATGGGGCGGTCTTCGCGACGACCGACAATACGGGCGGCGTCGCGATCTACGACGCCAAGCGCTTCGAGCTGGATCGCGTCGCGCGGTTCCCCGAGCAGTACTGGTTCGACATCAGCCCCGACGGCGCGACGCTCGCCGGGTCCACGTTCGAGGACGGGCCGGTGCTCGCGCTGGTCGAGACGACCTCCGGAAGGATCCACCGTGTGCCGCTGCCGGACGGCGCCGACTTCGTCGCGGCCGGGATCGGAACCGCGTTCGCGTCGGACGGCTCCTCCTTCGTGACGGTCGAATGCCGACCTTGCGAGGAGGGGCGCATCGTGCTGGTCCGTCGGGATCCGATCGACGGGAGCGAACGTACGGTGACCGAGATCCCTGCCGCCGACTTCGCTGTGGATCGCATCGATATGTCGAGTGACGGACGCGTGCTCGCGATGATCGGGGTCGACGAGGAAGGAGGCAGGGCCCTGTTCCTCGATGCCGAGACCCTGCAGGTCCGAGACGCACTTCGTCGGGACGACCTGCACGCGACCGCCCTCTCCGGAGACGGAACGACGCTCGCCGTGGGTGCTGAGGACGGCACCGTGACGCTCGTGGACGTATCGACCGGCGACGAGCGCGAGCTCGATGGGCGCCACAACGCGATCGTCCAGGGCGTCGGGTTCTCTCCGGACGGATCGACGCTCCTGTCGACCGGGGACGACCTCACGGTCAACGTGTGGGATCTCGAGACGGGATCGCTCCGCGAGATCCTGCGCGGCCACGCGGGTCGGATCGCGACCGCACCAGTCTTCGACGCCGACGGCTCGACCGCGTACACGGTCGGCCTCGACGGGAAGGTGATCGCCTGGGATCTCGTCGGCGACCGGCGCATCGGGCGGGCGCTCACGATCGGATCGGGTGAGCGACTCGATAGCCAAGGGGTCTTCTCGCTTCCCACGGCGGCCCAGGCCAGCGGAGCGATCGTGACGACGACGTCGGCAACCGGGGACGTCCTCGGCCTGGATCCGGCGACGGGCCGGATCCTCTGGGACGTCGATCCGTGGAGCGATGCCCGGCTCGAACGGCTGCGGTCCGAAGATCCGGGCTTCGCAGCCGCGGTCGGGGGCTGGGTCACCGAGCTGGCGTTCTCCCCGGACGAGGACCTGCTCGCCGTGGCCGGGGAGAATCCCGAGATCGTGCTGCTCGACCCGGCGAGTGGACGCGAGATCGCTCGGTGGAGGGGCAGTCGCCACGGCTGGGTGAACGGGGTGTCCTTCGCCCCCGACGGTTCGCTCGTGACTGCGAACGACGACGGGCGGGTCGTCGTGTGGGATCCGATGTCCCAACGCGTCCGCGAGGAGTACCGGTTCTTCGAGGAGCCCGCCGACGGCGGTGAATGGGTGGGAGCCCCGGTTCGCGCCGTCGTCAGCCCGGACGGCTCGCGTCTCGCGGTCGCGGTGGGCAACCTGGGTGCGCCGCAAGAGGCCACGGTCCTCGATCTCACGAACGGGCGGCGGCTGTGGACGCGAACCGGCGACGAGTTCGTGACCGTACCGGCGTGGTCGCCGGATTCGGACTTCGTGGCGCTCGGCGGCTGGCAGGACGGGGCCCTCATCCTGCGGGACGCATCGACGGGTCGTCGCCGGCTCGAGCCCGTGAACGCCAGCGCGGGTTTCGTGCTGACGGTCGCCTTCACGCCGGACGGATCCACGATCGTCACCGGAGGCACGGACGGTACCGTCCGGCTCTGGGACGCGGACACGCTCAAGCAGATCGGGTCTCCCCTTCCCCATGCCGACAACGAGTGGGCGCCGGCGATGGTGGTGGGCAAGGACCAGGTCCTCGTGGTCTCGGCCATCGGGAAGCTCCACCGATGGGATCTGGATCCTCGCCGTTGGGCCGACCAGGCCTGCCTCGTTGCGAATCGGATGCTCACGCGGTCCGAATGGCGGTCGTTCCTGCCCGGCGTCCCGTACGCACCGGCGTGCCGGCACTGATGTCGACCGATCCCGAAGGATCGGCTGCTACCCTTGCCCCGGTTCGGGGGTGTAGCTCAGTCCGGTAGAGCACTGCCTTCGCACGGCAGGGGTCAGGGGTTCGAATCCCCTCACCTCCACGGTCATCAAGGGCACGTTCAGGGGGTTACGCTCGCCCTGCAGGGATGAGCGGGTCCCGGCCTCGGGGGCGCGACCGCGGGAGCTCGGGCGAGCGAGCGCGTCCAACGATGCCTGGCCGCGACCTCAGATATCGAAGAGGTGTGATGGACTCGATCGACAGAGACGGATCCACGCCGGAACGACCGGCGTGGCGGGCCGGTCTTCGTCGCCTCCGGCTGCGGTTCGGCGACTCCTACCTGGAATCCACGTTCCGCGCCGACCAGTTCCGGCACAACCTCGGCAACATCCGGTTCGCCTTCCTGGCTGGGATCGGCCTGTGGGTCGCGTGGGGACTGCTTCTGAATCCGCGGATGCTGGCGCTCTCCGACCAGAGGTTCGACACGGTGATGCGGTTCGGCGTGTTCATCCCCATGCTGGTCGTCGGGTTCGCGCTCACGTTCACGCGATTCTTCCGGCGCATGTGGGAGTGGTTCACGGTCGCCGTCGCGATCGCGACGCTCCTGCTGTGGGTCTTCTACGTGTCGAGGGTGCTCACCTTGCCCGCCGAGTACGGCTACGTCGGGGTCATCCTCATCACGGCGTTCACCTACGCGCTGCTGCGGCTCCGGTTCGTCTTCGTCGTGCTGGTCACGGTCGTCGGCATCGCCGCGTATCTGCCGTATGCCCTGACCGCCGCGTACATCCTTCCGCTCAGCCTGGTGCTGGCGACGCTCTACCTCGTCTCGTTCGGCATCCTCGGGCTTCTGGCCGCCTACCGGACGGAGCGGTTCACCCGAGACCTGTTCCTCCGTGAACGCCAGCTCGATCAGGAACGGGCCCGGTCCGACGGTCTGTTGTTGAACATCCTCCCGCAGGCGATCGTCGAGAAGCTCAAGACCTCCCCCGGCGGACGGATCGCGCAGGCATTCGACCAGGTGAGCGTGGTGTTCGCCGACGCGGTCGGCTCCACGGGGCAGGCCGCGAGGAGCACACCGGAGGCGTTCGCCGATTCATTGGATGAGCTGTTCCGGACGTTCGACGCGATCGCAGATCGGCACGGCCTCGAGAAGATCAAGACCATCGGCGACGCGTACATGGCCGTCGCCGGCGCGCCGACCCCGATCGAGGATCACGCCGAAGCCGCCGTCGCCATGGCGCTCGACGTGCTCGCCGAGGCGGGCGACGTCCGGTGGCCGTCCGGCGACCCGATCGTGGTCCGGGTCGGCGTCGCCAGCGGCCCTGCCGTGGCCGGCGTGGTCGGGGTCCGCAAGTTCGCGTACGACCTGTGGGGCGACACCGTGAACCTCGCGAGCAGGCTGGAGGAGTACGGCGAGGCCGGACACGTCCTGGTCTCGGAATCGACGGCCGCACAGGTCGCCGACCGCTACGATTTCGCGCCCGCCCGGATGATGGACCTGAAGGGGAAAGGGCCCACGCCCGTTCGCTTCCTGCTGGGGCGCCGCTCGGACGTTCCGGTCGCGTCGCCCGCTTCGACCGGTCACGACTGATGCACACGAAGGTACGAGACGGCCTCGGCGCCCGCCACCTCGTCGTGGGCTCATGGATCGAGCGCACCCGCCGTCACCTGATGCGTGTGACGGTCGTCGTCGTGACCTGTTCCGGGTTGGTGGCGTGCGACGCGCTCGGCCTGGGCTCGACAGCTGAGCCGCCCACCCGGGCGGGGGACACGATCGTCGTCGGGGTCTCGGGCGCCTTCGCCGAGAACCAGCTCGTGGCGGAGATGTATGCCCAGGTGCTCGAGCATGCCGGGTACGCCGTCCGGCGAGAGCTGGATCTCCGGTCGCGAGAGAGCTCCCAGAACGCCCTGGAGTCCGGCCGGATCGACGTGAAGCCGGAGTACCTCTCGTCGCTGCTGCTCTTCATGGACCGGAACGCGGAGGCCTCGGAGGATCCGGCCGTCGTCGCCGGGCAGCTCGGCGACCTGCTCCGATCCCGAGACATCACGCTGCTCACGCCGTCGCCGGCGGAGGACACCAACCAGTTCGTGGCGAACGCGGAGACCGCCGATCGATACGACCTGACGACGATGAGCTCCCTCGCTCCCGTGGCAGGGGAATTGACCCTGGGCGCGCCGGCGGAGTGCCCGCAGCGGGCCTTCTGCCTTCCCGGGCTGAAAGACGTCTACGGGATCGTCTTCAACGACTTCCAGCCGACCGACATCGGGGGGCCGCTCACGGTGGCCGCGCTCACGAACAACGACGTGCAGGTCGCCCTGATGTTCTCCACCGATCCACGCATCAGCGAGCGAGGCTTCGTCCCGCTCGTGGACGACCGACAGCTCCAGGATGCGGAGAACATCACGCCCGTGATCCGGTCCGGGAAGCTGAACGACGAGATCCGGGGGCTGCTCGACGCGGTGAGCGCCAGTCTGGCGAACGAGACGCTGACCGGCCTCGTGGGACAGATCGTGATCGACGGCCGGGACGTGGCGACCGTGGCCAGGGGATTCCTGACCGACAACGACCTGCTGTAACTCCGCTCCCGCGCTACGCTCCCGGTGATGGGCCTCGCGCGAAGCCTCGCCCTGTGGGCGGTCGACAACCGGTGGCTCCGCGAACACCTCCCTCGGTACCGGTGGGTCCGGCGGAGCGTTGCCCGCTTCATGCCGGGGGAGACGCTCGACGACGCGATCGGGGCGGCGATCGGCCTGCGCGAGCGGGGACAGCCGACGATGTTCACGTACCTCGGCGAGAACGTGACCGATCTTACGGATGCGAGCGGCGTGGCCGACCACTACCGCGCCGCCTACCAGCGGATCGCGGATGCGGGGCTCCAGACCGAGATCTCGGTCAAGCCGTCGCATCTCGGGCTCGATCTCGACCCGGCCTCCACGTTCACCCGGCTCGACGAGCTCGCGGGCGTCGCCGCCGACCACGGCAACTGGCTCTGGCTCGACATGGAGTCGCACGTCTACGTCGAGCCGACGGTCGAGCTCTACCGCAAGCTCCGCGCCGGCCATCCGAACGTCGGCGTGTGCCTCCAGGCGTACCTCAAGCGCACCGCCGACGACGTCGACTCGCTCATGCCGCTCGACCCGACGATCCGGCTCGTGAAGGGGGCGTACCGGGAACCGCGCGAGATCGCGTTCGGCTCGCGAGAGGTGATCGACGAGGCGTTCCGGCGGCTCGCGCTCCTGATCCTCGCCCGCAAGGGCCCGGTCGGCCGGCTCGCGCTCGGGACGCACGACGTCGCGGTCGTGAAGCAGATCGAGGCCGACGTCCGCGGCCGCGACGGGTTCGAGATCCACACGCTCTTCGGGATCCGCCAGGGCGACGTCCTGCGGATGCGGGGCGAAGGGTACGAGACCCGGTCGCTGATCTCCTACGGCTCGAACTGGTACCCGTGGTTCATGCGCCGGATCGCGGAGAAGCCTGTCGAGAACTCGCTGCTCGCGCTGCGCAACCTGTTCTCGCGCCCCGGCTAGCTGTCGCTACGCGGCGGCAGGCGGTCCGAACCACGTGGTGAGCGCGTCGGCGAGCCCCTCGTTGGTTCCGTCTCCCACCCACGCCACGTAGCCGTCGGGCCGGATCACGACCGCGTCCGGAGCGGGGACCTTCCCGATCGCCGGAAGCTCCCATGGTCCGTCGTACGCGGCGTCGACCAGCCGAACCCGATCTGCCCACGGCGCGATGTCGAACCGGCCTGGCTCGCCGAGGCTGAGCAGCACCGGATGCGCATCGTGCAGCAGGGTGTAGACGCGCAGCTGGCCGTCGGTGGTGATCAGGTCCAGATCCGGCATGCGCCGCCCGAGGAGCGGGTGCCCCTCGCCGAGGTCGTAACGGACGCCTAGACCCGACATCTCGGCGGCCAAGGCCCTGCGGGGTTCGTCCATGCCGAGGAGCTGCGACACGTACTCGCCCAGGGCCTTGGTGCGATCGTCCGTTCGGCGCAACGCGACCTGGGCCATCGTGTTCTTCAGCACGCGGGCGGCGACCGGGTGGCGTTCGGCCTGGTAGGTGTCCAAGAGGGGTTCGGCCGACGTCCCCTTGATCACCTGGGCCAGCTTCCATCCGAGGTTCACCGCGTCCTGGACGCCGATCTGGAGGCCCTGACCACCGAGCGGTGGATGGATGTGTGCGGCGTCGCCGGCGAGCAGGACCCGTCGCTCGCGGTACGTCTCGGCCTGGCGGGTCATGTCGGTGAACCGGGAGATCCAGCTGGGATCGTGCACGCCGAAGTCGGTCCCGTAGATCCCGATGAGCGCCTCTTTGAGGTCGCCAAGGGTCGGTTGGTCGGCCGCTCCGACCTGCCGCTCGGTCAACACGATTCCGGCTCCGCCGTCCTCCCGCTTGCCGATCGCGTGGGTGCCGAGAGCGTCGTGCTTGAAGCCCCATTCGGGCTCCTCGGACGTCTGGACCTCGGCGATCATCCAGCTGATCGTCGGATCCGATCCGGGGAACGCGATGCCGGCCCTTTTGCGGACCAGGCTGCGTCCGCCGTCGCACCCGACCAGGTAGGTCGCCCGCAGCGATCGGCCGTCGGTCAGGGTCACGTCGACGCCGGCATCGTCCTGCGCGAACCCGGTCACCTCGCGTCCGAGGTTGATCGGCACCTCCAACTCGTCGACCCAACCGGCCATGATGCGCTCGATGTGTTTCTGCCACAGGGCGAGCCCGTACGGGTGCCGGGTGGGGAAGTCGCCGATGTCGAGGGCGGTCCCGCCGAAGGCCACGACCTGGGCCTCCTGTCCCTCCGAGAGGAACCGGTCGGCGATCCCCCGCTGGTCGAAGACCTCGATCGTGCGCGCGTGGAGCCCGCCGGCTCGGGAGCTGTCGAGGTCTCGCCGATCGCGCGGCTCGACGATCGCGACGTCGACGTTGGCCAGCGTGAGCTCGGCCGCCAGCATCATCCCCGTCGGACCCCCGCCCGCGATCACCACCGCGTGCTCGGTCATGCCATGACTCCTGTCGTGGTCGAGTTCGAGCCGGCCATCATGCGGCACGACCCCCCGGTTGCCGCAAGCCCCGGGGCGTGCCGTACAGTGACACTGGAAGGACCGCTCACCGTCCGCGGTGAACGGACGATCTCCCCGAGCCTGCGCCGCCGAGCGGCGTCCGCTCAGCCCAGGATCCGCGCGTCCCCGTAGCCGGCGTCGAGCGCCGTCGCGAGCTCGAACCGGCGGGGGTGGAACTGCTCGAGCCCCGGGTCGACGTCGCCGCCCATCACGAGGTCCGCGAGGTGGCGTCCGAGCGCCGGCGCGAGCTTGAACCCGTGGCCGCTCGTCCCCGCATCGACGAACACCCCCGGCGCGATCTCGCCGATCACGGGCTGCCAGTCGGGCGAGACGTCGTACAGGCTCGCCCAGCCGCCCCTCGAGGTCGCGTGCTGCAGCGCCGGGACGCGCCGCACGACCCGCGCGCCGAGGCGTTCGGCCTCGTCGCTCCCGACCCGCTCGTCGAAGTCGTCGGGGTCGACGGTGGGCTCGGGGTGGAGCGGCCCGACGAGGAACAGCTCCTCGCCCTCTGGGCGGAAGTAGTAGCCGTTCGGCAGGTCGCCGTGGGCGGGTGCGCGGACGTCGCCGCCCCACGCGAAGGTCGCGACGATGTGGCGTTCGACCGTGAGGGGCAGGTCGGCGCCGACCATCGCCGCCAGCGGCCGAGTCCAGGGCCCGCCGGCGATCAGGACGCGATCGGCGGCGATCGACGCGTCACTCGTCCGGATCGTCCAACCGTCGCCGTCGCGCTCGATCCCGGTGACCTGGCGGTCGAGGAGCGCGTCGGCGCCCAGCTCGCGCGCCCGGTCGAACAGCCCCTGGGTCGTGAGCACCGGGTCGGCGTGTCCGGCGTCGCGCTCGAACGCCGCCACCGCGATCCCGTCGAGATCGAAGTCCGGCCACTCGGCGACGACCTGCTGCGGCTCGAGCAGATCGGTGGGGACGCCCTGCTCGTTCAGCCGCGGCACGACCTCGCGGACGGTCGCCTCGTCCCCGGCCGGATGCAGGACGAGCAGGCCGGTCTGGCGGAACCCGGCGTCGCGCCCGGTGTGCTCCTCGAAGTCGCGGAACATCGCGATCGAGTCGCGGGCGACCGCGGCGAGGAAGGCATTCGTGTAGTAGGCCCGGCAGATCGCGCTCGATCGGCCGGTCGGTCCTCCGGCCGGCGACGTCTTCTCGACGACCGCGGTCCGGACGCCGCGACTCGCGAGGTGGAACGCGACGCTCGCGCCGTGCACCCCCGCGCCGATCACGGCGACGTCGTAGGTGGCCATCGCGCGGAGTCTACGAGCCGAGGGGGCCCCCTCGGTAGCTACCTGATACGGTCCCCAGCCGATGCCCAAGACCCTGCTGGACGAGGCGTTCGCCCACCATGTGTGGGCGACCCTTCGGATACTGGATGCGTGCGACAAGCTGAGCCCCGAACAGCTCACCGCCTCGTCGCCCGGCACCTACGGCTCGATCCTCGACACGATCCGCCACCTCGTCGGGGCGGACGCCTCCTACCTGTTCGTGATGAGCCGCGAACGCGTCCCCAACATCGACGAGGAGCACATGGACCTCGGCGAGCTGAGGGCGGTGATGGAGCGCGACGGCAAGGGCTGGTCCGAGCTCCTGACGGGGGGCGTCGATCCGAGCGAGGTGCTCGTCAGGACGTGGGACGACGGGTCGCAGACGCAGGCGCCGTACGACATCCGGCTCGCGCAGGCGCTGCAACACGGGACCGACCATCGGAGCCAGATCTGCACCGTCCTGACGACGATCGGCGTCGAGCCGCCGCTGATCGACCTCTGGGAATTCGGGGAGCAGACCGGCAGTGTCGACGAAACGTTCCCACCCACGTAGCGCTGCGAGGGCCGACCGAACGAGACCTAGTTGCCGGTCGGGTTCGGCCAGGGGCGGCCCTCGGAGATCATCGCGCTCCCGGTCGCCATCGCGATGCGTTTCCCGTCGGCGTCGTCGATGCGGGCGGTCGAGACGGCGATCGTTCGGCCCCGCTGCTCGACGGTGGCCCGCGCGACGAGATCGCGCCCGTCGGGCATGACCGGTCGGAGGAAATTCATCTTCAGGTCGAGCGTGGCGAACGAGCTCGCCGGCGGGAGGGTCGTCATCACCGCGGCGTTGATCGCGGCGTCGGCCAGGGCCGATAGGGCGCCGCCGTAGAAGGTGCCGAAGGCGGAGCAGAACCACGGCGAGGCGGGCATCGAGAGCGTCACGCTCGCCTCGGCGGCATCCGAGAACCCGAGGCCGAGCAGGGAACAGCTCGGCGCCGGGGCGCGTTCGCCCTTCTGCCAGAGCTGGACGAGGTCGAGCCCCGTCATCTCGTCCCAGACTCCCTGGGAGACGACCTCGCCCTCCACGGGCCTGAGGTAGGGGTCGGGTGTCGGATCCGAGCGCGCGTCGACGGGCGGAAGAACCTCGGGGGCCTCCGGCGGCTCGAACGGAAGCGGCTGGAGCACGCACCGAGAGGTCGCATGCGCGAGGAGCGTCCCCCGATCGTCCTCGACACGAGCCTCGGACAGACCCTGCCGACGGCCGACGTCGATGACGGTCCCCCTCGCGACGAGGCGTTCGCTCGACGGCCAGGCCGGTTCGAGGAAATTCATGGAAAGGTCGGAGGAGGCAAGCATCGTGCCGCTCGTCAGCCTGGTGAACACCGCTCCGGCGAGCGCCGCGTCCGCGACGAAGGCGAGCGTGCCGCCCCCGAAGACGCCGGCGGCCGTCGCCCACCACGGGCTCGCGGGGATCGACCAGCTCGAGGCACCCTCGGAGACGTCTTCGATGATCAGGCCGGCCAGATGCGTCAGGGGCGGAGCGGGAAGTCGTGTGTCGATGAACAGGCGAAGCTGATCGACGGGCGGAAGCGAGAACAGCCCGGGCTGCTCGAGATAGGCGAAGGACCCTCGCACGGGCTCGTCGAAGACCACGGGTGGAGGATACCGACGCGGATCACCGATCCTCGCGAGCGGCTACTCCTCGAAGACGACGGTCTCACAGCCGGCGCCGGCGTTCTCGTCGGGATGGCGGGAGAAGTCGGAGACGACCACGTCGAAGCCGGTGCCGCAGACGTAGGAATCCCGGCCCGGTCCGCCCTTCAGCAGGTCGTCCCCCGGTCCCCCGACCAGTCGATCGTCGCCGGCCCTTCCGCGCAGCACGTCGGAGCCCTCCAGCCCGAAGATGAGGTCGGACGTGGGGGTCCCGGTGAGGTGGTCGGCCCCGGCGGTTCCGTCGATATCCCTCGTCATCGCGCCGGTCGGCGTCGCGAACACGAGCAGCCCCGCCGCGACGAGCGCGGCGATCGAGACGGCGCGCCTCGCGGCCCGCTCCCGCACGGCGTTTCCCCCCATGACCCGGCCTTGTCCTCCAGACGTTCCCCTCCTAGAGAACGCCGCTTGGGGGTCGGGAGTTACGGCGGCTCACCCCAGATCTTCCGGCGGCTGGGCTGCGAGCAGTTCCTCCTACGCACCGGAGGTGCTGAAGGGGACGCTCAGACCGGAGAGCAGTCAGGCACGGGAGGCCGGCGGCATGCGAGACGGACCGGTCGCGCGAGCTCGGGCCTGATTCGTCGGTGGTTACGTCCCGTCGAGTTCCCGGTAACGGAAGCATCCTGTTACGTGGTCCTGCACGAGCCCGCACGCCTGCATGAACGCGTAGCAGACCGTCGGGCCGACGAACCGGAACCCTCGCTTCTTGAGGTCCTTGCTCATCGCCTTGGACTCGGCCGTCTCGGCTGGGATGTCGCCGAGCGCGCGGAACCGGCCCACGATCGGCTCGCCGACGAACGACCACAGGTAGGCGTCGAGCGAGCCCTCGTCTCGCTGCACCTCGACCACGCGGGCGGCGTTGTTCACGGCCGACTCGACCTTCAGCCGGTTCCGGACGATCCCCTGATCCTCGAGCAGGCGTTCGACCTTGGCCGGCGTGAAGCGCGCCACCTTGGCCGGCTCGAACCGGGCGAACGCCCGCCGATAGCCCTCGCGCTTGTTCAGGATCGTGGACCAGGCCAGTCCGGCCTGGGCTCCCTCGAGCGTGAGCATCTCGAACAGCCGGACGTCGTCGTGGACGGGAACCCCCCACTCCTCATCGTGGTAGGCGAGGTAGAGGGGCTGGTCGAGCGGGGCCCACTCGCAGCGCTTCGGCATCGTCCCGGACGCTAGCATCGGCGTCCGACATGGGCTCCCCTTGGTGGACGAGGCCGGGACTCGACGTCCGCGACGGACGCCTGCGCATCGCCGGCCGGGACGCCGAGGCCGTGGCCCGCGTCTCGGGAACGCCCACCTACGTCCATGACCTCGTCCGGATCCGGGAGCAGGCGCGGTCGCTCGCGGGCGCGTTCGAGCGCGCCGGCGTGCCCCTGCGGCTTCGGCTCGCGCTGAAGGCGCAGCGGGAGCCTGAGGTCCTGGCCTTCGTCCGGGCGCTCGGCTCCGTCGGGGTCGACGCATGCTCGCCCGGGGAGGTCGGCCACGCCCTGGCGAACGGATGGGCGCCCGGGGAGATCTCGTTCACCGGCACGAACCTGTCGGACGCAGACGTCGACGCCCTGATCGAGAGCAGCGTGCACGTGAACCTCGACCAGCTCTCGCAGCTCGACCGGTGGGGGCGGAGGGCGCCGGGGACGACGGTCGGGGTCCGGGTGAACCCGCGGGCCGGGGCGTCGTGGAGCGGCCTGCCGGCCGAGGCGGGGGAGTCCCTCTACGCCGGTGCGCGTGCGACGAAGTTCGGCATCCTGCCCGAGCAGCTCGACGACGCGCTCGCGCTCGCGGCCAAGCACGAGCTCGCGATCGACACGGTCCACGTCCACGTCGGCGACGGGTTCCTCACCGACGGCCTCCCGCGCTTCGCGGTTGCCGTTGATCGGGTGGCCGAGATGACCCGATCCCTGATGGCCGCGGGCCATCAGGTGAAGGAGGTGAACGCGGGCGGCGGGCTCGGCGTCCCGCAGCGTTCGGAGGACGAACCGCTCGACATCGACGCGTACGCCGGGATCCTCGCCGAGCGTCTCGCCCCGCTCGGCGTGGCGATCGGGTGCGAGCCGGGCGACTTCCTCGCCAAGGAGTCGGGGATCCTGCTCGCCGAGGTCGTCACGCTCGACGAACGCGACGGCGTGGCGTTCGCCGGCCTCGACGCCGGGTACAACGTGGCGCCCGAACGCTTCATCTACGGCGCGCTGGTCCCGATCGTGCTCTCCCGCGCCGCCGACGCCGAGCCGGCGCGGACCTACACGGTCGCGGGCAACATCAACGAGGGCGACGACCTGTGGGGCGAGGACGTGCCGCTGCCCGAGCTGCGCGAGGGCGATGTGCTCGCGTTCCTGCTCGTGGGCACGTACAACCGCTCGATGTACCTCGAGCACACGCTGCGCCCGCCGGCGCCGACGGTCGTGTTCGCCGACCGGACCTAGCGAGTGCGGGGAAAGCCGAGGTCGACCTTCGAGGTGGCGGGGTCCGGCCAGCGCTGCGTGACGACCTTGCCGCGCGTGTAGAAGCGGATCCCCTCCGGGCCGTACATGTGAGCATCGCCGAACAGCGAGTGCTTCCACCCGCCGAACGAGTAGTACGCGACCGGAACCGGGATCGGGACGTTGATGCCCACCATCCCGGCCTCGACCTCGAACACGAACTGGCGCGCCGCGCCGCCGTCGCGCGTGAACAACGCGACGCCGTTGCCGTACGGGCTCCGGTTCACGAGATCGACCGCCTGGTCGTAGGTCTCGAGGCGGGTGACCGAGAGCACCGGCCCGAAGATCTCGTCCTTGTAGGCGTCCATCTCGGGCGTGACGTTGTCGATCAGCGACGGCGCGAGGAAGAAGCCCTTGTCCTCCTTGTAGAGGTCGTGCTCACGCCCGTCGACGACGACGCGTGCGCCCTGCGCCGGCCCGCTGTCGAGGTACGAGGCCACCTTGTCGCGGTGCTCGCGCGTGATCAGCGGCCCCATCTCGGACTCGGGGTCCATCCCGGGTCCCACCTTGACCTTGGGGATTCGGTCGGCGATCGCCTCGACGACGGTGTCGGCGATGTTGCCGACGTTGGTCATGACCGAGATCGCCATGCAGCGTTCGCCCGAGGAGCCGTACCCGGCCGAGACCGCGGCGTCGGCCACCATGTCCACGTCGGCGTCGGGCAGCACGATCATGTGGTTCTTCGCGCCGCCGAGCGCCTGGACGCGCTTCCCGTTCGCCGTGCCGGTCGTGTAGATGTACTTCGCGATCGGGGTCGAGCCGACGAAGCTCACCGCCTTGATGTCCGGGTGCTCGAGGATGCCGTCCACCGCCACCTTGTCGCCCTGGATCACGTTGAACACGCCGTCGGGCAGTCCGGCCTCGGCGAACAGGTCGGCGAGCACCAGCGACGGTCCCGGGTCCTTCTCCGAGGGCTTGAGGATGAACGTGTTGCCGCACGCGATCGCGTTCGCGCACATCCAGATCGGGACCATGGCCGGGAAGTTGAAGGGCGTGATCCCGGCCACCACGCCGACCGGCTGCCGGATCTCGAACACGTCGACGCCGGTCGAGGCCTGCTCGGAGAACCCGCCCTTGAGCAGATGCGGGATCGCGGTCGCGTACTCGACGTTCTCAAGCCCGCGTTGCACCTCGCCGATCGCGTCCGACAGCACCTTGCCGTGCTGCGCGGTCAGGACCTTCGCAACGTCGGTCTTGCGGGCCTCGAGGAGCTCGCGGATCGTGAACATGATCTCGGCGCGCTTGGACAACGAGGTCGCGCGCCAGCCCCAGAACGCCTCCTTTGCCGTGTCGACCGCCGTGTCGAGCTCTGCCGGATCGGCGAAGTCCACCTCGTGCGTCTGCTCGCCCGTCGCGGGGTCGAACACCGGACCCCGCCGGCCCGACTCGCCCGGCACGTGCTTGCCGCCGATGTAGTGACCGATCCGCTCCATGTGAGGGGCTCCTTCCGGGGTGCGAACGCTCCCGGGATGGTACCCCTCGCTCCAGCGGCCCACCCGGGGCTAGCATCGAGGACGTGCGCGAGCCGGCGACAGCCTCGTGAGCGATCCGCGGCTCGAGACGCCCTCCGGCAAGCCGCGCGCCCGAGCGCTCGGGATCCCGTTCGACGGCGAGCCGGGGCCGTGGAACGCGATCACCGACGTCCCCGGCGTCGAGGTCGGCTTCGTCACGTTGATCTCGGGCGAGGACGTGCGCACCGGCGTCACCGCGATCCACCCGCGCGGGCGTTCCGAACCCGGAGATCCGTACGCGGCCGGGTTCCACTCGCAGAACGGCAACGGCGAGATGACCGGCGTCTCCTGGATCGAGGAGTCGGGCACGGCCGCCGGCCCGA
Organism: Actinomycetota bacterium; assembly: GCA_036280655.1. Lineage (GTDB taxonomy): Bacteria > Actinomycetota > UBA4738 > UBA4738 > HRBIN12 > DASSJM01. The sequence continues at coordinate 64,920 of DASUQI010000059.1, read as the reverse complement.
TCGCGATCACGAACACGCACGCGGTGGGGATCGCCCACGCCGGGATCGTCGCCTGGACCGCGAAGCACCACCCGGACGTCGCCCAGGCGTGGCTGCTCCCGGTCGCCGCCGAGACGTGGGACGGGTACCTGAACGACATCAACGGCGGCCACGTTACCGTCGAGCTCGCGGTCGAGGCCCTCGAGTCCGCGACGGAAGGACCGGTCGACGAGGGGTCGGTCGGCGGCGGCACCGGGATGAACTGCTACAGCTACAAGGGCGGGTCGGGGACCGCCTCCCGGACCGTCGAGCACGGCGATGACCGGCACACCGTCGGCGTGTTCCTCCAGACGAACTTCGGGACGCGGCGCGAGCTCAGGATCGCCGGGGTGCCGGTGGGCGAGGCGCTCCGGGACGACGACCCGATCTCCGAGCACTTCTCGGCGCCGCCGGGGGCGGGCTCGGTGATCGCGGTGATCGCGACCGACGCTCCGCTCCTCCCGGATCAGTGCGACGCGCTCGCCCGCCGGGTCACCCTCGGGCTCGCGCGCACCGGCACGGCGGGCTCGCACTTCTCGGGCGACCTGTTCGTCGCCGCGTCCGTCGGCAACCCCGGCGCGTTCAGCCCGGGTTCGGACACGCTGTACGGGTCCGGGCGCGGGTCCTACGACGAGCTGCGCTTCGTGCCGTGGGGGCACCTGGACCCGTACTTCGACGCGGTCGTCCAGGCGACCGAGGAGGCCGTCCTGAACTCGATCGTCGCGAACGAGGAGATGGCCGGCTTCCGCGGCCACCGTTCGCCCGCGTTGCCGCGCGACCGCGTCGCCGAGCTGCTCCGCGAGCGCGGCGATCCCGCCTGAGGGCGGCCGGCCGGCGACGCCAGGGCTAGACTGCCGCTCTCGACACGCGTGAGGGGGACCCGATGAGCGAGCTGTCCGCCGAAGAGATCGTCGACCTGTCCCTGCGGCATACCCTGTACGACTGGCAACAGCAGGGCTCCATGCGCCCGATCCCGGTCGCCTCGGCCAAGGGCTGCGAGTTCTTCACGGTCGACGGCAAGCGGTACCTGGACTTCAACAGTCAGCTGATGGGCGTGAACATCGGCCACGGCGACCAGCGGGTCATGGACGCGATCGCCGAGCAGGGGCGCACGCTCTCCTACATCAGCCCGTTCATGGCGACCGACGTGCGGGCGCGGCTGGGGAAGAAGCTCGCCGAACTGCTCCCCGGCGACCTCGACAAGGTGTTCTTCACGCTCGGCGGGGCCGAGGCCAACGAGAACGCGATCCGGATCGCGAAGGCGGTGACCGGGAGGCAGAAGATCCTCGCGCGGTACCGCTCGTACCACGGCGCGACCTACGCGACGGTCACCCTCACGGGCGACCCGAGGCGATGGGCGAACGAGCCGGGCATGCCCGGCGTGGTGCACGTGCTCGACCCCTACCATGGGACGCAGCGGGGGTTCGAAGACGCCGACACGGCGCTCGCGTACCTGGACGAGACGATCGAGCTCGAGGGGCCGAACACGATCGCGGCGTTCATCCTCGAGCCCGTGACCGGCACGAACGGCATCCTGATCCCGCCCGACGGCTACCTGCAGGGCGTGCGCGAGCTCTGTGACCGGTACGACATCCTGCTGATCGCCGACGAGGTCATGTCCGGGTTCGGCCGAACCGGCGAGTGGTTCGCCGTGAACCACTGGGGCGTGGTCCCGGACATCATGACGATGGCCAAGGGCCTCACGTCCTCGTACATCCCGCTCGGCGCCGTCGGCCTGTCGCCGAAGGTCTCCACGCACTTCGACGAGCACGTGTTCTACGGCGGCCTCACGTACAACTCCCACCCGCTCGCGCTCGCGGCGGCCCTCGCCACGATCCGCGTGTACGAGGAGGACGGCCTCATCGAGCACACGGCGAAGATGGGCGAGGTCATGGCGCGGCACCATCGGGAGCTGTCCGACAGGCATCCGTCGGTCGGCCGCGTCCGCAACATCGGACTGTTCGGCATCGTGGAGCTCGTCCGGAGCCGCGAGACGATGGAGCCGCTCGCGCCGTTCAACGGTGTCAGCGACGAGATGAAGGCGGTCGCCAAGCACCTGGACGAGCGCGGGCTGTTCACGATGATCCGGTTCAACGGGATCATGACGAACCCGCCGCTGCCGATCACCGAGGAGCAGCTGGCCGAGGGCTTCGGGATCATCGACGAGGCGCTCGACCTCGCGGATCGCGCCGCGGGGTAACGCCGACCGCGTGAGCGAGCGCTTCGAAAGGGTCGGGTTCGTCGGCCTCGGCGTGATGGGCGCGCCGATGGCACGGCACCTGCTCGCCGCGGGGTACCCGCTCACGGTGCATTCGCGCTCGGCGCCGCCGGTGGACGCGCTCGTGGCCGAGGGCGCCTCGCGGGGCTCGAACCCGGCCGAGGTCGCCCGGGCGTCCGACGTCGTGATCACGATGGTGCCCGACACGCCTGACGTCGAGCTCGTGCTGTTCGGGGACGACGGCGTCGCCTCGGGCGCCGCCGAGGGCACGCTCGTGATCGACATGAGCACGATCGACCCGATCGCGACGCGTTCGTTCGCCGAGCGTCTCGGGTCGGGCGGCGTCGCGATGCTCGATGCGCCCGTGTCCGGCGGGCAGGTCGGTGCCGAGGCAGGGACGCTCTCGATCATGGTCGGAGGGCCCGAGGACGCGTTCGAACGCGCTCGGCCGCTGTTCGAGGCGATGGGCTCGACGATCGTGCACGTCGGCGGAGCGGGAGCCGGCCAGGTCACGAAGGCGTGCAACCAGCTCGTGATCGCCTCGGCGGTCGAGGCGGTGGGGGAGGCGTTCGTGCTCGCGGTTCGGGCCGGCGTCGATCCCGCGAAGGTGCGCGAGGCTCTGCTCGGCGGGTTCGCCGGCTCCAAGGTGCTCGAGCTTCACGGCCAGCGGATGCTGGACGGCGCGTTCGAGCCGGGCTTCCGCTCGGCGCTCATGGCAAAGGACGGCCGGATCGTCGTGGAGGCCGCCGACCGGCTCGGCGCGCCGATCCCCGGCTTCCGCGCCGTGGCCGACCGTCTCGAGGCGATGCTTCCGGCCGGCCGCGGCGAGCTCGACTATGCGGCGCTCGTCACGCTGCTCGAGGACGAGGCCGGCGTGTCGCTGCCCGAGCGACCGTGAGGCGCGAGCTCGAGGGCGGGTACGAGCTCGACGACGACCCGGAGCGCGTCGACCTCGACGCCGTGTGGGACTTCCTGTCGACCGAGGCGTACTGGGGTCGCGAGCGGTCCAAGGAGGACGTCGCCCGGCAGATCCACGAGGCGGCGCGCGTGGTCGGGCTCTATCTCGGCGGGCGGCAGATCGGGTTCGCCCGGGTGCACAGCGACGGGAGGCTCGCGTACCTCGCCGACGTCTACGTGCTGCCCGAGCACCGCGGGCACGCGCTCGGGGTCGAGCTCGTGCGCGCCGCCGTGGACGAGGGTCCGCACCGGGGCCTCCGGTGGCTCCTGCACACGAAGGACGCGCACGGCCTGTACGAGAGGTTCGGGTTCGGCCCGCCGAGTGACCGGGTGATGGAGCGGCCGCCCCCGGCGTGAACGCCGGGAATAACGCCACGACGCCATATCGTTGGTAGGGCAAACATGCACACCGAGCGGCGTCCCGCGACGCCCGGACGAGGGGGTAACCGATGGCATCAGACACGACCCGGTCAGACGGCGACACGACGGTGAAGGACCGGGCGGCGTACCCGCCCGAGGGAACGTGGACGTTCGATAGGGATCACACGACGATCGGCTTCGTCGCTCGTCACATGCTGACCAAGGTTCGGGGCCGTTTCACGAAGTACGACGGGACCGTCGTGATCGCCGAACGCCCCGAGGACTCCCGCGTCGAGATCGCGATCGAGGCCGCCAGTCTCCTGACGGACACCGATCGCCGGGACGATCACCTTCGGAGCGACGACTTCCTCGAGGTGGAGGCCTATCCGCAGCTCACGTTCACGAGCACGGAGCTGCGTCCGACCGGCGAATCGACCTTCGACCTCGTCGGCCAGCTGACGATCAAGGACATCACCCGCGAGGTCGTCCTGAAGGCGGAGTTCGACGGGTTCGGCCCCACGATGGACGGGAGCGGCATGCTCGCGGCGTTCTCGGCCACGACGGAGATCGATCGCGAGTCGTGGGACATGACCTGGAACATGGCGGTCGAGACCGGCGGATGGCTCGTCGGCCGCAAGGTCCAGATCGAGATCGAGGCTGAGCTGAACCTCCAGCCGTAGCCGCGCGCCGCGCCGGGCTGCCTAGGATGACCCGCATGCGGGTGGCGCTCTGCCAGACGAATAGCGGCGAGGACGTCTCGGCTAACGAGCAGGAGGTGTTCGCGCTCCTCGAGGGAGCCGCCTCGGGCGGCGCCGACCTGGCCGCGCTCCCGGAGGTGTGGCCGTGCCAGGGCTCGTCCGCGCAGGTCCGTGCGGCGGCGGAACCGATCCCCGGTTCACGGACCGAACGCCTCTCCGAGGTCGCGAGCCGGCACGGCATGTGGGTCCACGGCGGCAGCGTGCTCGAGCTCGACGACGAGCGCGTCTTCAACACGAGCGTGCTCTTCGATCGCGAGGGAGAGCTGATCGCCAGCTACCGCAAGATCCACCTGTTCGACGCGGATCCGCCGGGCGCCGTCCCGAGCCGCGAGTCGGCCGTGTTCTCGGCCGGCGATCAGGTCGTGACCGCCGCGACGGAGTTCGGACGCGTCGGCCTGTCGATCTGCTATGACCTGCGCTTCCCCGAGCTCTACCGCTCGCTCGCGGTCCAGGGTGCGACGATCCTGTTCGTCCCAGCCGCGTTCCGGTTCGAGACGGGCGTGGATCACTGGGAACCGCTGCTGCGCGCCCGGGCGATCGAGGACCAGGCGTTCGTGATCGCGGCGGCGCAGTGGGGAAGTTGGGGCCCGCAGGGTCGGGAGCGGCGGAACTTCGGCCACAGCCTGGTCGCCGACCCGTGGGGACGGGTGATCGCCGAGGCGCCCGATGGCGTCGGCGTGACGCTCGCCGAGCTGGATCTCACGGAGGTGGGCCGGGTTCGCGAGATGCTGCCGGCGCTTCGTCACCGCAGGCTGTTCCCCTCCTGTTGAGCCGGTAGGTCCTCCGGTCCTCTCGCGCTAGACCGTTGGGCCTACTTCCTCCGGTCATATCGCTCGTCCGTGCCTATATCTCCATCTGCGTCACGCCGATAACTCCCGTGAAGGGTTGGTCCCGAGAAGGGCAAACCGCCGGGAACGGCGGGACGCAAAGTTCCGGGCCCCACCGCTCACAAGGAGCGAGGGCGGCCGAGCTGCCGAAGGACCGGACCTCCACCCGGAGTCCGGACCACGGGACCCTGACGAAGGTGGCGGCGTGACGAGAACGATCGGCCGGATGGGGCGCCGGATGGCGCTTGCGTTCCTTCTCGTCGCGGCGTTCCTCGTGCAGGGACTCGCGATCGATCCGGCCCGAGCCGGCGACACCGTCCAGAACCGGGCGGAGATGCTGCAGCTCACGAACGACGATCGAGCGGACCGGGACCGCGACGAGCTCCGGCTGAACGACCGACTCTCCCGCTACGCCCGAAGGCACTCGCGCCAGATGGCGGAGCGGGGAGAGCTGTTCCACACGCCCGACCTCGCGGACAAGCTGCAGGGAACCGGGTGGTCGATCGGCGCCGAGAACGTGGGCATGGGGCCCTCGCTCGAGGCCCTCGAGGACGCGTTCATGGGCTCGCGGCCGCATCGCAGGAACATCCTCCGGGCGGGCTTCGAGCGCACAGCGATCGGCGTCTTCGAGTCCGGCGGCAGGTTCTGGGTGACGGTCATCTTCTACGGCTAGCCCCTCCCGACCTAGCTGTAGAGACGGGCGCCCCGGCGAAGGCCGGGGCGCCCATACGTTCACCCCTGGCCGCGCTCGAGGTCCTCGGGGCGGTCGACGTCGAGCGGCGCGTCCTCGTCGAGGTCCACCCATCGCACGCGTTCGGGATCTAGGTCGAACAGCGCCCGGGCACCCGTGTCGCCGGTGAGCGACGTCGCCTCCTCCCACACCGACCGCGCGAGCAGCGCCGGCCCCGGTCCGTCGCGGAACCCGATCCGCAGGATCTCGGGCTCGCGCGCCGCCTCGTCGAACGCGGTGATCAGGGCCCGGACGTGGCGCGGCTCGATGCCCGGCTGGTCCGCGAGCAGTACGAGCGCGGCGTCGCTGGAGGCGTCGAGCGCGTGCAGGCCTTCCGCGAGCGACGTCGACTGCCCTTCCGCGTAGCGGTCGTTCACAGCGATGCGAGCGCCGACCGGGAGCTCGACCACGTCGCGGACGCGTTCGGCGTCGTGGCCCACGACCACCACGATCTCCTGGACGCCCGCCGCCGCGGCCGCGTCGACCGCGTGCTGGACGAGCGGCTTCCCGCGGAGCCGTTCGAGCTGCTTCGTGGCGCCGAACCGCCTGCCCTCGCCCGCGGCGAGGACCACCGCGGAGATCACCCTTCGCGCTTCCCGAACAGCCGCGCGAAGAAACGCTTGATGCCCGCCCACATCGCGGACAGGCCGAGCCGGAACCCGCCGATCGCCTTGGTGGGCGCCGGCGCCGGCGTCTCGGCCGCGATGTCGGCCGAGGCCGTGAGCTCGACCTCCTGCGCCGAGATGCTCTGACGCAGGCAGTCGGCGAACTGTGCGGTGAGCTTGCGGCTCACCTCGGGCAGGAGCCCGCGGCTGAGCTGGGCCACGGTGCCGGTCAGGTGGATGTCTGCCTTCATCTTCACGGTGGTGGCGCCATCCTCCCCGGGCTCGAGCCAGCTCGTGACGCTCGCGTTCGCGGCACCCTTGCCCTTCGCCTCCATGCCCTTGGCTGCCAGGACGACGCGCCGGGCCTCCTCGTCTCGCTCCTGCATCGTCACCGTCCCGGAGAACGCGAGGGAGACCGGGCCGACCTTCATGTTGACCTTGCCCTTCCAGGTGGATTCGTCGACGACCTCGGTGAGCTCGGCCCCGGGCATGCACGGCGCGACGCGCTCGACGTCGAGCAGGAACGCCCACACGTGGTCCGCGGACGCCGGCACGCTGAACTCGTTTTCGATCTCCATCCTCGCTCCTCGCTCGGTTGCGGCGGAGCCTACCCCGCCGGTCCGTCGGTAGCGCGGGCCGGTGTGAGCCGCTCGTGGATCGGTCCCGGCCGGTCCTTCAGGAACCCCGCGCCACGGCCGCGCTTGAGCGCGACGATCTCCGCGACGATCGCCGCCGCGATCTCCTCGGGGCCCTCGGCGCCGAGGTCGAGGCCCGCCGGTCCGCGGATCCTGCCGAGCGCCTCGTCCGGGAGCACCACGCCCTCGTCGCGGAGCTCGGTGAGGAGCCGGTTCGTCCGGACCGAGGGCCCGAGCATCGCGATGAACCGCACCGGCGAGCTCACGAGCGAGCGCACGTAGTCCTTGTCGCGGAGGAAGTTGTGGCTCATCACGACGACGTAGGTCCTCGCGTCGATCGGCGCGACCTCCGCGACCTTGTCGGGGCGCTCGACGAGCACGAAGTCGGCCGCGTTCGGGAACCGCTCGCGGTTCAGGAACTCCGGGCGGTCGTCGACGACCACCGGACTCCAGCCGAGCGCCGCGGCCGCGTCGGTGAGCGGCGCTGCGTCGTGACCGGCCCCGCAGATCACGAGCCGCAGCGGCGGCTCGAGCACCTCGACGAACGCGCGGGCCTCGCCCTTCGCGCCGGCGAGCGTCCGGATGTCGCTGCGCTCGTCCGCGAGGAGCTCGAGCGCGGCGTTCCTCGCGCCAGCCGAGAGCTGCTCGTCGCCGAGCGCTCCCTCGGTCGAGCCGTCGGGGCGGACGAGGAGCCGGTCGCCCTGCTCGACACCCGGCACGGTCGAGTCGAGCACCGTGGTCATCGCGATCGGGCGCTCCTCCTCGAGTGCGATCCGGAGCGCCCCGGCTACCTCGGCGGCCTTGGCCGCCGGCTCGACGAACAGTTCGAACGCACCGTTGCAACCGAGGCCCCAGCCCCATACCTCGTCGTCGTCGGCCGTGAGGTCGAACGAGACGATGCGCGCCATGCCCTCGCGCATCACGATCTTCGCGACGTCGGCGACGTCGTTCTCGAGGCAGCCGCCGGAGATGTTGCCCACCATCTCGCCCTCCTCGGGGACGAGCAGCCGGGCGCCCGGACGGCGGTACGTCGAGCCGCGCACCGCGACGATCGTCGCGAGCGCGAGCTTCTCGCCGCGCGCCGAGAGCGACTCGATCGCCGACAGGACGTCGGTGAGCTCGCTCATGGGTGGAATCGTACGCGCGACATGGGGTTCAGGCGGGCGCGGCCGCGAACCGCGCGGGGTCCTCCTCGAACCGATGCAGGCATCCGGCCGAGCAGAAGTAGTACGTCGTCCCCTCGAACGCCGAGCTGTACTTCGCGTCGGCGACGTCCACGGTCATGCCGCAGACGGGGTCGAGCGCCTCGTGCCGCGGGATCTCGGCGGGCGCCGCCGCGGCGAGCGCGCCCGCGGCCCGCTCCCGGACGAGCTCGGCGAGGATCGCGACTGCGATCTCCTCGTGCGCCACCTTCCCGAGGTCGAGTCCCGCGGGCGCGTGCACGCGCGCGAGCTGCTCGTCGGACACCCCGCGGTCCCGCAGGTACCCGAGCACCGACTCCGCGCGCTTGCGCGACGCGACGAGGCCGACGTAGGGGGCCGGCGTCGCGAGCGCTGCCTCGAGCGCCGCCTCGTCGTAGTGGCCCTGCGTCGCCACGACGACGATCGAGCGGTCGTTCACGTCCGCCTGCTCGAGGTCGAGCGTCGTGACGACGGCGCCGGCCCCCGGGTAGTCCTGGGCGAACCCGCCGTCGTCGACGACGACCGTCCGCCACCCGAGCACGCCGGCCATCGAGGCGAGCGTACCGACGGCGGGCGATCGCCCGATCACGACGAGATGCGGCTGCGGCAGGACGGGTTCCACGTACACCTCCAGCGCTCCCTCACTCTGACAGGCGATCGGAACGGTGACGACGCCCTCGCGCCCGCGCGCCGCGAGCTCTTCGGGCGGGCCGAGGAACAGCAACCGGGGCGTGCCCTCCTCGAGCGCCTTCAGGGCCTCACGGATCACCGTGGGTTCGGCGCACGCCCCGCCGAGCCACCCGCGAACGCGCCGATCCGGCGTGACGAGCGCGGTCGAGCCCTCCTTGCCCGAGGACGGCGCGCGCCGCCACACGACCGTCGCGAGCACGAACGGCTCGCCGCGGCGCGTCAGATCGTTCGCGAGCTCCAGGACCTCGGGTCGCATGGCTCCAGGCTACGCGCTCGTCTTCGCTTCCTGGATCGCCTCCCACACCTTCGCGCTCGTGAGCGGCATGTCGATGTTCCGGACGCCGAGGTGCCAGAGCGCGTCGATCACCGCGTTCACGTACGCGGCGGGGGAGCCGACGGTCGCGGACTCGCCGACGCCCTTCGCGCCGATCGGGTGGTGCGGCGACGGCGTCACGGTCTCGCCGAGCTCGAACTTCGGCGTCTCCCACGCGGTCGGGATCAGGTAGTCGGTGAAGTTCGCGCCGATGCAGTTGCCTTCCTCGTCGAACGTGATCTGCTCCATGGCTGCCATCGCATACCCCTCGGCGAGACCGCCGTGGATCTGTCCCTCGACGATCATCGGGTTGATCCGCACGCCGCAGTCGTCGACGGCGACCATGCGATCGACCTTCCAGCTGCCCGTGTCCTCGTCGACCTCGACCACCACCGCGTAGGTGCCGAACGGGAACGTCAGGTTCGGCGGGTCGTAGTAGGCGCGGTCCTCGAGGCCGGGTTCCATCCCGTCCGGGAAGTCGGTGTACGCGGCGAACGCGACCTCCTGGATCGTCTTCGCCTTGTCCGGCGCGCCCTTCACGAAGAACTTCCCCTTCTCGAACTCGATGTCCTCCTCGGACACCTCGAGCAGGTGGGCGGCGAGCTTGCGCCCCTTCTCCCGGAGCTTCCGCGACACCATCACGGTCGCCGCGCCGACCGTGGGGGTCGATCGCGACGCGTAGGTCCCGAGTCCGTACGGCGTGTTGTCCGTGTCCCCGTGCTGGACCTTGACGTCCTCGGGCTGGATCCCGAGCTCCTCGGCCACGATCTGCGCGAACGTCGTCTCGTGTCCCTGTCCCTGGGTCTTCGAGCTGATCTTCAGGATCGCCTTGCCGGTCGGATGGACGCGGAGCTCGGCGCCGTCGTTCATCTTGATCCCGAGGATGTCGTAGTCGTGGTGCGGCCCGGCCCCGACCACCTCCGTGAAGCTCGCGAGGCCGATCCCGAGCAGGCGTCCCTCCTTGCGGGCCTCGGCCTGCTCCTTGCGGAGGTCGTCGTACCCGACCTTCTCCAGGGCCAGGTCCATGGCCGCGTGGTAGTCCCCGGAGTCGTATTCGAACCCCGTGACCGAGCGGTAGGGGAAGGACTCCTTCGGGATGAAGTTCTTCCTCCGCAGCTCGGCGGGATCCACGCCGAGCTCGTAGGCGGCGTTCTGGACGAGGCGCTCGATCATGTACGAGGCCTCGGTGACCCGGAAGGAGCAGCGGTACGCGACCCCGCCCGGCGCCTTGTTCGTGTAGTACCCGTCGGCCGACAGGTGCGCGGCGGGCAGGTCGTAGGAGCCCGTCACGATGTGGAACAGGCCGACCTTGAACTTGCTCGGCTGTGCGTCCGAGTGGAACGCTCCCTCGTCCGCGAGGAGCGACACGCGCAGGCCCTTCATCGCCCCGTCCTTGGACAGCGCCATCTCGCCGTGCATGTGGAAGTCGCGGGCGAAGCCGGTCGAGATGAGGTTCTCGTACCGCTCCTCGATCCACTTGACGGGCTTGCCGAGCAACAGCGACGCGGCGGTCGCGACGACGTAGCCCGGATAGACCGGCACCTTGTTGCCGAACCCTCCGCCGAGGTCCGGCGAAATGATCCGGATGTTCTCCTCGGGCAGACCGGCGACGAGCGCGAACACCGTTCGGATCAGGTGCGGCGCCTGGGTGGTCATGTAGATCGTCGTCTGCCCCGTCGCAGGGTCGACGTCGGCGACGCACCCACAGGTCTCGACCGGCGCGGGATGCGAGCGCGGGTAGAAGGTGTCGAGCGACACGACGACGTCCGCCTCGGTGAACGCCTGGTCCGTCGCGTCCTTGTCCCCGCTCTCCCAGGAGTAGATGTGGTTGTCCTTCTGGTCCTCCTTGTCCGTCCGGATCACCGGCGCGTCGGACCCGGCCGCCTGTTGCGGGGACACGACCGCAGGGAGCGGGTCGTAGTCGACCTCGATCAGCTCGAGGGCGTCCTTGGCCACGTACGGATCCGTGGCGACCACCGCGGCGACCTCCTGGCCCTGGAACCGCACCTTGTCGGTGGCGAGCACCGCCTGGGTGTCGTACGAGAGGGTGGGCATCCACGCGAGGTTGTGCTGCGCCATGAGCTCGCCGGTCACCACCGCGATCACGCCGGGCAGCTCCGCCGCCTTCGAGGTGTCGATGCCGTTGATCGTCGCGTGCGCGTAGGGGCTGCGGAGGATCGCCATGTGGAGCATGCCCGGCAGCTTCACGTCGTCGATGTACGTGCCCCTGCCCTGGATGAACCGGTCGTCCTCCTTGCGCTTGACGCTATGTCCGATGCCGCGGATCTCCTCGGCTTCCGTCGCCATCTCGCTCCCCTTACTCGGTGGTCGATGCGGCCATCTCCTGGCCCGCGGTCTGGATCGCCTTGACGATGTTCATGTAGCCCGTGCAGCGGCAGATGTTGCCCGAGATCGCCCAGCGCACCTCCTCGTCGGAGGGCGACGCGTTCTCCTTCAGGAGCGCGGCGCCGGTCAGCATCATCCCCGGGGTGCAGAACCCGCACTGCAGGCCGTGCTCCTCCTTGAACGCCGCCTGGATCGGATGGAGCTGGCCGTCCTGCTTGAGGCCTTCGACGGTCGTGACCTCGCGGCCGTCGCCCTGCACCGCGAACATCGTGCACGACTTCACCGGCGTGCCGTCCAGCAGGACCGTGCACGCCCCGCAGCTCGTCGTGTCGCAGCCCACGTGCGTGCCGGTGAGGCTCAGCACCTCGCGCAGGAAATGGACGAGGAGCAGCCGTGGCTCCACGTCCGCCGCATGCTCGGCGCCGTTGACCGTGATCGTGACGTTCATCTGCCGTCCTCCTCGTGACTCGCTCGTGGGCGCCCTAGGCCCGGGCCATGTCGGCGGCGGTGGCGAGGCCCCGCCGGACGAAGACCTCGACGACGTGGCGCTTGTACTCCCCCGAGCCGCGCACGTCGGAGACGGGGTTCGTCGACGCTGCCGCGAGCCGTCCCGCCTCCGCGAACGCCTCCTCGGTGGGCTCGGCGCCGGCGAGCGAGGCCTCCGCGTCGGTGGCGTGCACGTTCGTGCTCCCGACGCCGGTGAGGGCGATGCCCGCGCGACCGATCGTCCCGTTCGAGAGCTCGAGCTGGACGGCCGCGCCCACGGTCGCGAAGTCGCCCACCTTGCGTTCGAGCTTGAGGTACGTGCCGCCCGCGCGCGAGGCGGGCGCCGGCACGCGGATCTCGGTGAGGAGCTCATCGGGCTCGAGGCTCGTCGTGAACACGTCGACGAGGAATTCGGTCATCGGGATCTCGCGTTCGCCGCGCGCGCTCCTGGCGACGACGCTCGCGCCCGCGGCGAGCATCACGGCGCCGTAGTCGCCCGCGGGGTCCGCGTGGGCGAGCGATCCGCCCATCGTCCCGAGGTTGCGGACGATCGGGTCGGCGATCTGCGGCGCGGCGGCGGCGATCAGCGGGTACTTCGCGACCAGGTCGGAGGTCGCGACCTGGTGGTGCCGGGCGAGCGCCCCGAACCGGATCCCGCCGTCGGTCTCCTCGATCCCGTCGAGTCCCGGCACGCGGTTGATGTCCACGAGGTGCTCGGGGGCCGCGAGCCGCAGCTTCATCACCGGGATCAGGCTCTGCCCGCCCGCGAGGACCTTGGCGTCGTCGAGCTCCGCCAACAATCGCAATGCTTCGTCCAGTGACTCCGGCCGGTGGTAGTCGAACTTCGAGGGCAGCATGCATCGACCTCCTCGATCGCAGCCGGCGGGCTCGGCGGTGTTCGGTCGAACCGGAACGAACGACGACTATCTCTCCGAGCCCCGAAACGGTCAAGTCAGACTGAACACCCGCTCGGTATCGTCGGACGCGTGCCCGGCAACCGCGGCTTCTGGAAGGTCTTCGTGGGCCTCGCCGTGGGCGGGATCATGCTGGTCGTGCTCGTGATCGCGTTCCGCCCGGTGGCCCGGACCGGCGCCGTCGCGTACGCGCAGTCGAACCTGCGCAAGGTGGCCGCCGCCGTCGAGCGCGTCCAGGCGGAGGGGGGCACGCTCGAGGACGCCACGAGACAGCGCCTCGGGCTCGACGCCGAGCTCGACGACCTCCTGCTGATCGACCCGGACCAGAGCTCGAACGACTCCGAGGTCGTGAGCGTGCTTGCTTCGGACGGGTCGTGGACCGGGAGCGCGAGGGCCGACACCGGCGAGTGCTTCTGGATCCGCCTCGAGGGTGCCGGCGGGTCCGCGGCGACCGTCCTCGGCACCGGGACCGACTGTTCGGCGGAGGAGGCGAGCGTCTCCGACGCGGGGGGGTGGCCCGAGCCCTAGCCGGTTGCCGACTGCGGACTCGCGCGATCGCGAGGACCGGGTCTACGATTCGAGGTTCTACCCGTTGGAAAGGGGGACCCGTGACCAACGTGTCGGTCACCGTCAACGGGGTCGCGCGCGAGGCGGACGTCGAGCCGCGCACGCTCCTCGTGTACTTCCTCCGGGAGACCCTCGGGCTCACCGGGACCAACGTCGGATGTGACACCTCGTCGTGCGGGTCGTGCACGATCCTGCTCGACGGGGAGTCGGTGAAATCGTGCACGCTCCTCGCCGCGCAGGTCGACGGGAAGGCGATCACCACGATCGAGGGGATGGCGACCGACGGGGAGCTGCACCCGATCCAGGAGGCCTTCCGCCGCAACCACGGGCTCCAGTGCGGCTTCTGCACGCCCGGGATGGTGATGGCCGCGGCGAGCTACCTGATCGAGAACCCGAGCCCCACCGAGGAGGAGGTCCGCCACTCGCTCGAAGGCAATCTGTGCCGCTGCACCGGCTACCACAACATCGTGAAGTCGATCCTCGACGCCGCCGGCGAGCCCGCCGGGGCGAAGGCGTAGGAGGTCGAGATGGCCGTTACCGAGAAGTTCGTCGGACAACCCGTGCTCCGCAAGGAAGACCCCGCGCTGCTGAAGGGCGAGGGCAGCTTCGTCGACAACATGGTCGTCCCGGCCATGTTGCACATGGCCGTCGTCCGCAGTCCCTACGCACACGCGCGCATCGTCAAGGTCGACGTCTCGAAGGCGCTCGAGATCCCAGGCGTGGTGGGGGCGTGGACCGGCGCCGACCTCGCCGACGCGTGGGCCGGGCCGCTGCCGATGGTCTGGCCGATCACCGAGGACATCAAGACCTCCGACCACTGGCCGCTCACGAAGGACAAGGCCCGGTTCCAGGGCGACGGCGTCGCCGTCGTGGCGGCCGAGTCCCGGGGCATCGCGGGCGACGCCGCCGAGGCGGTCGAGGTCGAGTACGAACCGCTCGACGCCGTCCTCGACATCGAGGAGGCCGTCGAGGACGGCGCGCCGCTCGTACACGAGGAGCTCGGCACGAACGCGGTCGTCCACTGGAGCCACGGCGGTGGCGGCGACCTCAGCCTGTTCGACGGCGCGCCGGTCAAGCTCCAGCTCCGGTACGAGGCGCCCCGCCTCACGCCGAGCGCGATCGAGCCCCGCGGCGCGCTCGCGTCGCCCGTGCCCTCGCTCGGCGAGTTCACGCTGTGGACGTCCAGCCAGATCCCGCACATCGCGCGCGTGACGCTCGCCGGCACGACCGGCATCCCAGAGCACAAGCTGAGGATCGTCGCGCCGGACGTCGGAGGGTCGTTCGGCGGCAAGCTGGACGTCTACGCGGAGGAGGCGCTCTGCCTCGTGCTCGCCCGCCTGACCGGACGTCCCGTGAAGTGGATCGAGAGCCGGTCGGAGAACCTCTCGGTCACGATCCACGGACGCGGCGTGATCCACGACGTCGAAGTCGCGGCGACCGAGGAGGGCAAGATCCTCGGGTTCCGCGTGACCGAGCTCTGCGACATGGGCGCGTACTTCCAGCTGCTCACGCCCGGCATCCCCGAGCTCGGCGGCTGGGTCTACATGGGCCCCTACGACACGCAGGCGTACTGGTACGAGTTCACCGGCGTCATGACGAACATGACGCCCACCGACGCCGTCCGCGGCGCCGGTCGCCCCGAGGCCACGTACGTGGTCGAACGGGCGGTCGACGCGCTCGCGCGACATCTGGACATGGACCCGGCCGAGGTCCGGCGGATCAACTTCGTGCCGAGGTTCACCGAGGACCGCCTGTCGCTCATGGGCCTGAACGTGGACTCGGGCGACTACCTGCCGGCGTTCGAGCGCGCGCTCGAGCTCGCCGACTACGAGCAGTACCGCAAGGAGCAGGCGGCGCGCCGAGAGAACGGCGACACGAAGCACATCGGGATCGGGCTCTCGAGCTACATCGAGATGTGCGGGCTCGCGCCGTCGAACATCCTCGGGGCGCTCCGCTACGCGGCCGGCGGCTGGGAGGCGGCGCAGGTGCGGTGCCAGCCGAGCGGCCAGGTCACGATCTACATCGGGACGTCGCCGCACGGCCAGGGGCACGAGACCGTCTGGGCGCAGATCGCGGCCGACGAGCTCGGCGTCGGGATCGACGACGTCGAGGTCCTGCACGGCGACACCTCGACGTCGCCGCTCGGGATGGACACGTACGGGTCGCGTTCGATCGCGATCGGCGGGGCGGCGCTGCACTTCGCGCTCGAGAAGGTGAAGGCGCGGGCCCGGACGCTCGCGGCCCACGAGCTCGAGGTGGCCGAGGACGACCTCGAGTTCGAGGGCGGCTCGTTCAAGGTCAAGGGGGCGCCGGACAAGGTCCGGACGATCACCGAGCTCGCGGCGTCCGCGTGGACCGCCCACAACCTGCCGGACGGGTTCGAGCCCGACCTCACGGCGAGCGCCACCTGGGACCCGAAGAACTTCACCTGGCCGTACGGGACCCACGTCTGCGTCGCCGAGGTCGACACCGAGACCGGCCATACGGAGCTGCTGCGCTACGTCGCGGTCGACGACTGCGGCGTCGTGATCAACCCGATGATCGTCGACGGGCAGGTGCACGGCGGCGTGGCGTTCGGGATCGCCGAGGCGCTGTACGAGGAGATCCTGTACGACGAGCACGGCAACCTCGTCACGGGGACGCTCACGCAGTACCTCGTGCCCTCGGCGGCCGAGATGCCGTCGTTCGAGCTCGACCGGACCGAGATGCCGTCGCCGACGAACCCGCTCGGCGCGAAGGGCATCGGCGAGGCCGGGACGATCGCGGCCCCGCCGGCCGTGGTGAACGCCGTCGTCGACGCCCTGTCCCACCTCGGGGTGACCGACGTGGGGAAGCCGGCGACGCCCGAACGAGTCTGGCGAGCGATCCGCGACGCGCAAGGCGGTGGCGCATGATCCCCGCCCCGTTCGAGTACCAGCGCGTCGGATCCGTCGATCAGGCGATCCAGGTCCTGTCCGACGACCCGGAGGCGAAGATCCTGGCGGGAGGCCACTCGCTGCTGCCGCTGATGCGGGTCCGCCTGTCGAGGCCCTCGAAGCTCGTGGACATCACGCGCATCGAGGACCTGAAGTACGTGCGGGAGGAGGATGACCACGTCGCGATCGGCGCGCTCACGCGCCACCACGACGTCGCGAACAGCGAGGCGCTACGGGAGTTCTGTCCGATCGTCGCGCACACGGCGGAGGGCATCGGCGACCCCCAGGTCCGTCACGTCGGGACGATCGGCGGATCGGTCGCGCACGCGGACCCTGCGTCGGACATGCCGGCGGTGCTCGTGGCGCTCGACGCCGAGATGATCGTCCGCGGCCCGGACGGGGCGTCACGCACGGTCGGGGCCACCGACTTCTTCAAGGGGCTGTTCGAGCCCGACCTCGCGCACAACGAGATCCTGACCGAGATCCGCGTGCCGAAGACCTCGGGGCGCGGGTGGAGCTACGTGAAGTTCCACCGTCGTTCGCAGGACTGGGCGCTCGTCGGCGTGGCGGCGCTTTCGGCGAACGGCGGCCCGCCCGCCGTCGCGCTCACGAACATGGCGGACCGTCCGATCCGGGCCGCCGGCGTCGAGGAGGCGCTGGCGGGCGGGGCCGACCCGGCGGCCGCCGGCGAGCGAGGCGCCGAGGGGACGAGCCCGCCCACCGACGCGTTCGGCAGCGCCGGGTACCGGCAGGAGCTCGTGAAGGTGCTCGTGCGTCGTGCGATCGAGGAGGCGGCGTCGCGGTCGTAACGAGCGGGATCGCGGGATGCGTCGGGGAGACGCTCCGCGCGGCACGCGGGACGGGCCTTCGGGCCCGTTCTGCGTATCTCGGGGCTTCGCCGTGCGCTCTTTGACGACACCCCCACCGTCTGACTAGATGAGGGGCATGCTGGCGATCCTCGAGGAGGGAACCTGGCTTCGCGACTCGGGTGTCCCGATCCTGCTCACGATCCTGGCGGCCATCGCTGCGACGATTGGACTCCGCGTGGTCGTGGGGCGGTTCCGGCGCCGCCTCGAGGACGCGCCGAGCATGACGGAGGCGGGCAACCTGCAGCGCGCGGCGACGCTCGCGCACGCGCTCTCGGCGACGTTCGTCGTCGTCGTGTGGGTGATCGCCTTCCTGCTGATCCTGAACTACCTCGACGTCCCGCTCGGCCCGTTCATCGCGAGCGCCGGGATCGTGGGCGTGGCCCTCGGGTTCGGCGCGCAGAGCATCGTGAAGGACACGCTCTCGGGGTTCTTCATCCTGCTCGAGAACCAGTTCGGGGTCGGCGACATCGTCGAGATGCAGACCACCGCCAACCCCGTGATCGGACGGATCGAGTGGTTCACGCTCCGGGCGACCGCGCTCCGCGCCTACGACGGGACGCTCCACATCGTGCCGAACGGCAACATCCAGGTCGTGAGCAACAAGTCGCGTGGGTGGGCCCGGGCGATCGTCGACACGCGGATCGCCTACGGACAGGACCCCGAGCAGGTGCGCGGGCTGCTCGACGAGCTGTTCGAGGAGCTGCGGAGTGACGAGCATTTCATGGAGTCGGTGATGGACGGCCCGTCCGTCCTCGGCGTCGAGACCACGAGCGACACCGGCGTCGTGATCCGGGCGGTCGCCGAGACCCGGCCGTCGAGGAAGGTCGACGTCGAACGTCTCATGCGCGCGCGCATCACCCAGCGCCTCGCCGAACGGGGGATCCGGGCGCCGGTGGTGCCGGCGACAGCCCCGGCTCCGCCGCCGGCCGCAACCTGACCCCGTCAGACCCTCCCCACACGGCAGCCAGAGCGCGCACGGCTCGCGTGTGTCCCCGGTAACCTGAACCGGCCATGAGCGCGAGGCCGTTCGATTCCGTCGAGGAACTCCAGGAAGGCCTCTCGCGGGAGCACTACCTCGCGGACCGCGGGCTCGCGACGGCGATCTACCTCGCGGTCTCGCTCGACAAGCCGCTGCTGCTCGAGGGCGAGGCCGGCGTCGGCAAGACCGAGGTCGCGAAGGTGCTCGCGTCGCTGCTCGGGCGCGACCTGATCCGCCTCCAGTGCTACGAAGGGATCGACGCGAGCCAGGCGCTCTACGAGTGGAACTACTCGAAGCAGCTGATCGCGGTGCGGGCGCTGCAGGACGTGACCGCCGAGGCGCACGTCGAGGACCTGTTCGGGCCGGAATACCTCGTCGAGCGGCCCCTGCTCGCCGCGATCCGCGCGGGCTCGAAGGCGGTGCTCCTCGTCGACGAGCTCGACCGTGCCGACGACGAGTTCGAGGCGTTCCTACTGGAGGTGCTCTCCGAGTTCGCCGTCACGATCCCCGAAATCGGGCCGATCGCCGCCGAGGAGCCGCCCGCCGTCGTCGTCACCTCGAACCGCACGCGCGAGCTCCACGACGCGCTGAAGCGCCGGTGCCTGTACCACTGGATCGACCATCCGGCGCTCGACCGCGAGATCCAGATCATCCGCGCCCGGGCGCCCGAGGTGCCCGAGGCCCTCGCGCGCGACGTCGCGACGGCGGTGATGCGGCTGCGCGGGTTCGACATCGCGAAGCGCCCCGGCGTCGCCGAGACGATCGACTGGGCGAACGCCGTCAACTTCCTCGGCGTCGAGCAGCTGGACGAGGAGACCGCGGCCGCGACGCTCGGCGCCGTGCTGAAGGACCACGAGGACCAGCAACTCGCCGCCGAGCGGATCGGCGAGGTCGTCGCCGACGCGGGGTCCTGACGTCTCGGTGGCCGCGCCCGAGGCCGCCGCGCTCGAACGGCTGATCGGGTTCGGCCGCGAGCTCCGACGGCGCGGGCTCGCCGTCGGGACGGGGCGGATCGTGACGTTCGGCCGCGCGGCGGCGGCGCTCGGCGCGCTCGACAGGACGGACCTGTACTGGGCGGCCAGGTCGTCGCTGATCTCGAGGCCCGAGGACGCGGAGGCGTTCGATGCGGCGTTCGACATGTGGTTCCGGGAGGGGATCCGTCTCGAGCTGAGCATCGGATCCGAAGGGCCTCCCGAGGAGCTGGACGCCGACGCCCTCGCCGAGCTCGACGACCTCGAGGTGGTCGAGGACCAAGTCGTCGCGAGCGAGTGGCACGAGCTCGACGAGGCGGCCGAGACCGAGGGCGAGGCCGCGATCCGGATCGTCGCGAGCGCGATGGAGGTCCTGCGCGAGAAGTCGTTCGCGGACCTGTCCGAGGAGGAGCGGCACCGGGTCGCGCTGCTGATCCGTCGGCTGGCGATCACGATGCCGGTCCGGCACACCCGCCGCTACCGACCGGCGGCGTCCGGCGCGCGGTTCGACGTGCGGCGCACGCTCCGGAAGTCGCTCCGGACGCAGGGTGAGCCGTTCCACCGCGCGTGGCGGGCGCGCCGCAGCCGAGCTCGGCCGCTCGTGCTGATCCTCGACATCTCGGGCTCGATGGCGCCGTACTCGCGGGCGCTCGCGCAGTTCGCGTTCGCCGCGATGGCGGCCGGGCGCCGCGTCGAGGTGTTCTGCTTCGGGACGCGGCTCACGCGGATCACCCGCTCGCTCCGCACGAAGGACCCCGACCGCGCGCTGCACGAGCTCGGCCGGCTCGTCGAGGACTGGGAGGGCGGGACCCGGATCGGCGCGTCGCTGAAGGAGCTGCTCGACGGCTGGAGCCAGCGGACCGCGCTCCGCGGCTCGGTCGCGGTGATCTGCTCGGACGGGCTCGAGCGCGGCGAGCCGGACCTGCTCCGCGAGCAGATGGCGCGGCTCCGGCGCCTCGTCCACAAGATCGTCTGGGTGAACCCACTGAAGGGGAGCCCGCACTACGAGCCGCTCGCGCGCGGGATGGCGGCCGCACTGCCCTCGATCGACGAGTTCCTGCCCGGCCACAACCTCGAGAGCCTCGAGGAACTCTCGCGAGCGCTGGCCGAATAGGATTCGAAGCGTGACCGAGCCCGAAGAGGAAGGCGCGCAGGTCCGGCGGATGGGCCGGCTCACCGAGCCGGCCGCCGAGGAGCTCCTCACGTACGGCGAGTACCTCGCGCTGCCCGAGCTCCTGTCGGTCCAGCGGCTGCTCTCGGACCCCCAGGTGCACGACGAGCTCCTGTTCATCACGGTCCACCAGGCGTACGAGCTCTGGTTCAAGCAGCTGATCTTCGAGCTCGAGTCGGTGCGCGACCTGCTGTTCGAGGGCGAGGCCGAGCGCGCCCGCCACTACCTCACGCGGGTGCACGCGATCGAACGCGTGCTGATCGAGCACCTGGAGGTGCTCGAGACGATGACGCCGCAGGACTTCCTCGAGTTCCGTTCGCTGCTCACGCCGGCGTCGGGGTTCCAGTCGGCGCAGTTCCGCGAGGTCGAGTTCCTGAGCGGCCTGAAGGAGCCGCGCTACCTGAAGCAGCTCGCCGGCACGCCCGAAGAGCTCGAGCGGCTCGCGCGGCGGCTCGAGGAACCAACGGTGTGGGACGGCTTCTGCGCGCTGCTCGAGGCGAACGGGCTCGACATGCCCGCGGACGACGAGTCAGTGCGGATGGACTCGCTCGTGCGGATGGCGAAAGACCGCAAGTACGCGGGGCTCTTCGCCGTGTCGGAGGCCCTGCTCGACCACGACGAGGCGCTCGCGCAGTGGCGGCTCCACCACGTCCTGATGGTCGAACGCGAGATCGGCGCCAAGCCCGGAACCGGAGGTTCGGCCGGCGTGGGCTACCTCAAGACGACGCTCGACAAGCGGTTCTTCCCGGAGCTCTGGGGGCTGCGGAGCAACCTCTAGGTCGAACCACCACGCCGCGGGACGAACGGCGGGACCCGTCGCCCCTTCGCGGAGTCCGCGATCAGCTGCTCGAGCCTCCGTTCCCGCGTCTCGGGCCTCTTCGCGGTCATCACCCAGTAGACGGCCATCGTGCGATAGGAGGGCGGCTGCGCCTGGAACCAGGACCACGCCTTCTTCTTCGCCCGGAACCGCTTCTCGAAGACGGGGTCGAGCTTCACCTCGTGGCGCTGCTCGTAGGAGTAGACGCCGGTCCGAGCCTTCGTCCGCAGGTCGAACGCCCGCTGACCCGCCGGCCGAACCCGGCCCTGCCGCTTCAGCTGCCCGAAGCGCTTCACGTTGACCGCGCTCCAGTTGCTCGTCGGCTTCCGCGGCGTGATCCGGTTCATGTACCGCTCAGCGTCGATGCTCTTGCGGATCCCGTCGATCCAGCCGAAGCACAGCGCCTCGTCCACGACCTCCGGCCAGGTGACGCTCGGCTTGCCGGAGGACTTCCTGTACAGGCCGACCCACAGCTCGTCGGCCGTCTCGTGGTGCCGCTCGAACCAGGCGCGGAGGTCCTCCGGTTTCGCGAAGAACCTCGGCTTCATCGCGCGCGCCGCCGCACGTACTCGTCGATCAGCTCAAGCAGGCGGCGACGGCCGAAGGGACCGTCGTGGCCGCCTTGGACGATCGAGACCGACAGGTCGCGGAGGCGCTCCATGCTCGCAACGTAGTCGTCGATGTTCGACTCGGGCAGCTCGTCGAGCAGCACGCCGCTCTCGTACACGCAGTCGCCGGAGAACAACGTCCCGGTCTCGTCCTCCCACAGCCCGATCTCGCCCGGCGTGTGGCCGGGGAGGTGGAGCACCTCGAGCTTGCGCTCGCCGAGGTCGAGCACGTCGCCCTCGTCGAGCAGGACCGTCGGCATCACGGGTTCGACGCGGTACGCGGCGGGTTCGAAGCCCTCATAGGGGAGCGCGGTGAGCAGCGTCTGCGGAGGCTCGTACCCGGAGAGCTCCTCGGGCGGGTAGTCCTCGATCACGAGCGAGGCGAAGATCTCGCCGGACGCGACGGCCTCGGCGTCCGCGCGATGCACCGCGACCGCCCCGAACTCGCGGAGCCCGCCGACGTGGTCGAAATGCCGGTGCGTGGCGACCGCCAGCACCCGGCGTTGGAACAGCTCGGGGAGCTCGTCCGTGAGCGACGCGAGCCCGAGCCCCGCGTCGATCAGGACGTCCCGGTCGCGGCCGCGGACGAGGTACAGGTTCGCCTGGAGGAACGGGTCGACGTTCGGCTCGATGATCCGCACGATCCCGTCGCCCACCGTCTCGTGCTCGAACCAGCGCTCGGCCACCCGCACGGCGGGAGCGTAGCCGCTTGACGCGCCGAGCCCGCGCGGGATACGAACCCCCTTCGACCCGGAAGGAGGGTGCCGAATGGCCACCGATCTCTCGATCTCGCTGCCCGACCAGGCGGGGGCGCTCGCGAACGCCGCGAAGGCGCTCGGGGCGGCCGGCGTGAACATCGACGGGCTCGCCGGACTCGGCGGCGGCGGGACGGGACACATCCACCTGCTCGTCGAGGACGCGGGTGCCGCGAAGTCAGCGCTCGAGGGCGCCGGCGTCACGATCGAGGGCGAGCGCGAGGCCGTCGTCGTGGCCGCGCAGAACACCGCGGGCACGCTCGGCGAGCTCGCCGCGAAGGCGGCCGACGCGGGCGTGAACCTCGCGGCGTGCTACGTGGCGAGCGACAACCGGCTCGTGTTCTCGTCCGACGACGCGGCCGCGTTGCGTTCGGCACTCGGCGCGTAGCCGCCGGTTCCGTTCGAACGAAACGCCGCGTTTGACGCGCGTCCCGCGGGGGCGTACACCGAGGCCGACGGATCCCTCAAGGAGGTGCCGATGAAGGACCTCACCGTCTCCCTCGAGGACCGGCCGGGCACGCTCGCCGAACTCGGTGAAGCGCTCGGCGGGGCCGGCGTCAACATCGAGGGGCTGACCGTCGTGAGCTTCGAGGGACGGGCGATCGCGCACGTCCTCGTCGAGGACGCGGCGGCGGCGCGCACGGCGCTCGAGGGCGCCGGCGGCAAGGTCGAGGGCGAGTCCGAGCCGTTGGTCTCGGAGTTCCCCGCCGACCAGGTGGACCGGCCCGGCGCGATGGGCGAGATGGCCCGCGCCGTGGCGAACGCCGGGGTGAACATCCAGGTCGTGTACCTCGCGACCAAGAACCGCGGCGTGATGGTCACGAGCGACAACGCGAAGGCGCGTCAGGCGCTCGGGCTGTAGTTCGGATCGCCGGAGGCGGCCGGGGCCGCCTCCGGGTACGCGCGGTCGAGCAGCTGCACCGGGTGGACGACCTCCTTCGGCGAGCCGAATTCGCGCAGCCCGGCCACGATCTGCATCGTGCAGCCCGGGTTCGCGCTCGCGACGACGCTCGCACCCGTCGAAGCGATCGCCTCGGCCTTGCGCAGCCGGAGCTCCGAGGACATCTCGGGTTCGAGCACGTTGTAGAGACCCGCGGCGCCGCAGCAGACGTCGCCGCCCGGGATCTCGTGGATCTGGAGGCCGGGGATCCGCCGGAGGAGGGCGCGTGGCTGGTCCTTGATCTTCTGCGCGCGGAGCGCGTGGCATGCGTCGTGGTAGGCGACACGCTGGGCACCGTCGGTGTTGGTGGGCGTCTCGGAGAGTCCCTCGTCGTGGAGGAACTCCATCAGGTCGCGGACCTTCGCCGAGAACCGCTTGGCCTCGTCGGTTCCGAGCAGCTCGCCGACCTCCTTCAGATGGGACCCGCATCCCGCGGCGTTCACCACCAGGACGTCGGCGTCGGCGAACGCGCGCAGGTTGCGTTCGGCGAGCGCGCGGGCCGTGTCGAACCTGCCGTGGTGCGCGGCGAGGGCGCCGCAGCATCGCTGTGTCCTCGGAACGACGACCCGCCAGCCGTTCCGGGCGAGCACGCGGATCGTTGCGCGGTTCACGTCGTGGAACCAGCGGTCTTGCACGCATCCCGAGAGGAGCGCGACGGTCCCGCGAAGGTCGCCACTCGGCTCGGTCACGCGCGGGAGGCGGTGGAAGAGCTCGGAGCGGTGCGGGACCAGCGATCGAACGCGCCGGGGAAGGACGGCTCGGCCGAGCGGCTGGAGCGCGGCGGCGAGCCAGAGCAGCCGCTTGCTCGGGAGCACGACGTCGAGTCCGAGCCACCGGAGGAATCGTTCCCGTCGGGTCCGGAGGGGCTCGACCTGTACGCGGGCGCGCTCGGCCATCCGGCCGAACGGCACGTGCGACGGGCACACGTCCTCGCACGCCCGGCAGACGAGGCAGAGGTCCATGAACCCGGCGAAGGTCTCGTCGGGTTCGGACAGGCCCTCGGCGACCGAGCGCATCGCGGCGATCCGACCGCGCGGCGAGGCGGACTCCTCGCCCGTCACCCGGTACGTCGGACAGTGGGGGAGGCAGAGCCCACACGCGACGCACGCGGCGAGATCCGCGTCGGACGGCGCGTCGAGCGGGAACCGCCACCGCGGCTCGAGACCGTCCACAGGCCCGATGAACCGGGCGCCGGCGGGCATCTCGGTGCCGATCGGGATGTGCATACCTTCGGGTTCGACGACCATGGATCGATCCTCCCACGATCGTCGCGGCTTTCCGCGGGTGGACCGGGTGTACGGTCGGCTCGCCGTGAGCGACCCGACGCCGACGAACGACCAGCTCCGCGCGTCCTGGGACGCGCTCGCAGGGTTCTGGGACGACCAGATGGAGGCGGGCACTACCTGGCAACGCCATCTGATCCAGCCCGCTCTCGAACGTCTCCTCGAGATCCGGACCGGCGAGCAAGTGCTCGAGATCGCGTGCGGGAACGGAGAGTTCGCGAGGCGCATGGCGGAGCTTGGCGCGTCCGTGCTCGCGACTGATTCTAGCGCGAGGATGCTCGAGCGGGTTAGGGCGAACGGTGGGGAGATCGCCTACCGGCTCGCCGATGCCACCGACGAGTCCGAATTACTTGCGCTCGGCGACGTCGACTCGTTCGACGCGGTCGTGTGCAACATGGCGCTGATGGACATGGCCTCGGTCGAGCCGTTCGCGTCGGCATCGGCCCGGCTCTTGCGCGTCGGAGGGCGACTCGTCTTCTCGGTCAGCCATCCGGCGTTCAACTCCGCGGAGGTGGTCCAACGATCGAGCGGGCCTTCGTGGACGGTGAGCTGAAGACGACGTACTCGGTGAGGGTCTCCTCCTGCGGGCGGCTCTCGACGAGCGAGGGCGTCGGCATCCCAGGGCAGCCCGTGTCGCAGTGATACTTCGACCGACCGATCGTCGAGCTGTTCCGACCCTTCTTCGCTCACGGGTTCGTGCTCGACGGTTTCGAGGAGCCGCTCCGTGACCCGGCGAACGTCAAGGCGGATTCGCCCAGTTTCGTCTACACGGAGGTCCCCGGCGTGCTCGTGGCGCGGATGCGTCATTTCGGCTCGTAAGCCGGCGGCAAACCATGTGGACGGTTCCGACCGAATCGGGACCGTGGTTAGGGCTCGCGGCGGAGGATCCGCACCTGGAGCTGGCTGCCCTCCCGGAGGCGGTGTCGCTGGCCCGTGTCGGCGAACCCCAATCGCTCGTAGAACCGGGCCGCCCCGTCGTTGCTCTCGGTGACCCCCAGGATCACCCATCTCGACCCCCACGACCGACCCCACGCGAGCACCTCGTGCACGAGCCGGGAGCCGACGCCGCGGGTTCGCCACGCCGGGTCGACCCACATCGCGTAGAGATGCGCATCTTGCTCGTCGCCTTCGCGCGAGCCGACGGCCATCCCGACCGACGTACCGTCGGCGTCGGCCAAGTACATGACGTTCGTTGCGCCCTCCCAGCCTTCGATCCACGCGACCCACTCGGGCTGGCCGTAGGCGGCTTCCAGCTCGATCGTGGAGCCGTAGGCGTTCGGGGTGTCGGCGAGGGACCGGAGCCGGATGTCGCGCACGCGCTCCCAGTCGTCGGGCCGGGCGAGCCGGATCAGAACGTTCGAGGCGTCCACTTGCGTGAATCTAAGACAGCAGTGGCTCCTGACGACGACCTCAGTTCGTTGCACCCAGGTACACGAGGTTGCCGCCCGGGTCTCGGATCCGTGCCACGCGCTCGCCCCACGGTTGGTCCTCGGGCTCGCTGATGACCTGGGCCCCGGACGTGCGCAGTCGTTCCAGGGTGGCGTCCACGTCGTCGACATACACCCAGATGCCGAAGCGATCCTCGTCCGCCGCTCGCACTGCACTGATGCCGATGCTCGACTCACCTCTGCTCATCGTGACGTATCCGGGTTCGCCGTCCGCCGGGAACCTGTACGTCTCGAAGAACCCGAGGGCCTCGTAGAAGCCCCGAGTGGCCGAGACGCTTTCGACGGCGACGATCGGGAAGGCTCGCTCGCTCATGTTCGCCACGCAAGGACAGACCCGGGTCGCGTCTCGAACTCATCGGGTCTCGGCGGCTCCTTCGGCCTAACCGTCTAGCATCCGGCCATGATCAGAGCGTCGAAGCGGGCTTCCTCCTTCACGGAGTCCGTGATCCGCGAGATGACGCGCCTGTCGAACGAGCACGGCGCGATCAACCTCTCGCAGGGATTCCCCGACTTCGCCGCCCCGGAGGAGCTCAAGGAGGCGGCTCGGGCGGCGATCGCCGAGGACATCAACCAGTACCCGATCACCTGGGGCGCCGAGCGCTTTCGCCAGGCGATCGCCGAGGACTACCGCTCGCGGTACGGGATGACTTGGGTCGAGGCGGCGAGACACGTCACCGTCACCTGTGGTTCGACCGAGGCGATGATCGCCGGGATGCTCGGCGTCCTCGACCCCGACGACGAGGTCGTCGTCTTCGAGCCGTTCTACGAGAATTACGGGCCCGACACGATCCTGTGCGGCGCGGTGCCGAAGACGGTGACGCTCGCGCCGCCGGACTGGACGTTCGACGAGCGCGAGCTCGAGGCCGCGTTCACCGACCGCACCCGCGGCATCGTGATCAACACGCCGAACAACCCGACCGGGAAGGTCTTCTCGCGCGAGGAGCTCGACGTGATCGCTCGGCTCTGCCAGACGTGGGGCGCCGTGGTGTTCACCGACGAGATCTACGAGCACATCACGTACGACGGACATCGGCACGTGCCGCCGGGCAGCGTCCCCGGCCTCGAGGACCGGACCGTGACGATCAGCGCGCTGTCGAAGACGTATGCGGTCACGGGATGGCGCGTCGGCTGGATCGTTGCCCCCGACGCGCTCACCGGCGGCATCCGTTCGGTGCACGACTTCCTCACGGTCGCCGCGCCGGCGCCGCTGCAGGAGGCCGGGGCGGTCGCGCTCGCGATGCCCGAGTCGTTCTACGAGCGGCTGGCGCTCGAGTACCTCGAACGACGTGACACGCTGCTCCGGATCCTCGAGGAGACGGGGTTCGAGGCGGACCCGGTTCGCGGCGCTTACTACGTGATGGCGGACGTGTCGCACCTCGGTCTGGGGGACGACGTCGAGGTCGCCCACCACCTCACGAAAGAGGTGGGCGTCGCCGTCGTGCCGGGGTCGTCGTTCTTCTCGCGTCCCGAGCTCGGCAGCCACCTCGTGCGGTTCGCGTTCTGCAAGAAGCTCGAGACGCTCGAGGAGGCCGGGGAGCGCCTCCGCAAGGCGTTCACCTAAGCCGCCCAGCCCCTCCCGGGGGCGAGGATCTCGTTCGGGTCGAACGCCTCCTTCAGGTTGCGCTGCACGGCCGTCGCCGCGACGGGCTCGTGGCCGAGCCCGCCCGCGCCGCGGATCACGGGCGCGATGCCCCCCGCGGCGCGGACGCGTTCGCGCAACGCATCGAGACCGCCCGCGTCGTCGAGTCCGACCCATGCGATCCCCACGCCGGCAAGCGCGCCCCACGCCTCGCCGGTGACGGCCGCGTCGAGCTTCGACGGCGGGACGGCGACCTCGGCGACGATGGGCTTCGCGTCCCAGGGGGTCGAGGAGGGGAACGGCTCGTCGTTCGCGATCTCGGTCGGATCCGAGACCGAGGATGCCTGCGCCGTCTCCTCCTCGACCTCCTCGGGCCATCCCTCGAGCCGTAGCTGCACCTCGCCGGGCATCGCGAGCACGGCCGCGGCGCTCGGCACCGCGCCGAGGAGCTCGCGTGCCAGACCGAGATCGTCGTCGAACCGCAGCGTCCTGCGAGCCCTCGGCAGCGGCCGGACCTTGATCGCGACCCTGGCGATCACGCCGAGCGTCCCGAGCGACCCGGCCACGAGCTTGTGGAGGTCGTAGCCGGTCACGTTCTTCACGGTTCTGGCGCCGCTGCGGACGAGCCGGCCGTCGCCGGTGACGACCTCGGCCTCGAGGACCGTGTCGCGGAGCGGACCCATCCGCAGCCGCCGAGCGCTCGAGGCGCCGCTCGCGATCACGCCGCCGACGGTCGCGTCCTCCGGCGCGTCGGAAGGCCACTCCTGGCCGCCATCGGCGACCAGCCGGCTCAGCTCGCCGATCCGCATCCCGGCCTCGACGACCGCGATCATCTCCGACGGGTGGTACGCGACGAGGCGGTCGAGCTGCGTCGTCCACAGCTCGGCGTCGGCGTCGCTCGCGTTGCCCTTGTCGAGGTGCCGGCGGCCCCCCACGATGAGGAGCCGGATCAGCCGGTCGTTCGAATCGCGGACCGCCTCCACGAGCTCGATCGACGAGGTGGGGTGGATCAGATCCACGCGCCCTCCGGCAGCTCGGCGGCGACGCGGGCCGCATCGTCGCCCCGCGCGGCGACGAAGTCGCCGCATCGCGCACCGTCGGGCAGGACCTTGCTCGGGTTCATCCGCCCCTCGGGGTCGAACGCGGCCCGGACGCACGCCTGCGCCGACAGATCCTCGGCCGAGAACACGAGCGGCATGAAGTCGCGCTTCTCGAGCCCGATCCCGTGCTCGCCCGACAGAGCACCGCCGGCGTCGACGCAGAGGCGGACGATCTCCTCGCTCGCGGCGAGCACGCGCTCGAGCGTCCCCGGCTCGCGCCGGTCGAACGACAGCAGCGGGTGCAGGTTCCCGTCGCCGGCGTGGAACACGTTCGTGACGACGAGCTCGTGGCGGGCGGCGATCTCGTAGACGCCCGAGAGCACCTCGACGAGCTTCGTGCGCGGCACGACGCAGTCGTGCAGGTGGTAGTGCGGCGCGATCTGCGCCACGGCGCCGAATGCGGACTTGCGCCCCTTCCAGATCAGCGCGCGCTCGGCCTCGTCGGCGGCGACGCGCACGTGACGGACGCGGTTCGCGCGGGCCGCCGCCTCGACGACGCGGGACTGTGCCTCGACCGACGCGCCCGTGCCGTCGACCTCGACGATGAGGATCGCGGCGGCGTCGGTCGGGTACCCGGCGTGTGCGAACCGCTCCGCCGCAACGACGATGCCCTGGTCCATCATCTCGACGGCTGCCGGGACGACGCCGCTCGCGATGATGTCGGTCACGGTCGCCGCGCAGTCCTCGACGGTCTCGAAGTCGAACAGCGACGTCCGGACCGCCGCCGGGAGCGGCGTGAGCCGGACGCACACCCCCGCCACGATGCCGAGCGTCCCTTCGCTCCCGACGACGACGGACCGGAGGTCGTACCCGGAGGCCTCCGGCGCCTCGGACCCGAGTCGCTCGACGCTCGCGTCCGCAAGCACGACGTCGAGTGCGAGGACGTGGTTCGACGTGACGCCGTACGCGAGGCAGTGGGGGCCGCCCGCGTTCGTGCTCACGTTGCCGCCGATCGACGACGTCTGCTGCGACGACGGGTCGGGCGCGAACGTGAAGCCGTGCGGACGGAGCGCGTTCGCGAGGTCGAGGTTCGGGACGCCGGGCTCGACCCACGCGAGCCGGTCCTCGGGCCTGATCTCGAGGATCCGGGTCATCTTCGTGGTCGTGACGACGAGCGCGTCGCCGAGCGGCGTCGACCCGCCGGCGAGCCCCGTACCCGAGCCCCGTGGGACCACCGGCAGCCCGTGCTCGGCCGCGATCCGGACGCACGCCGCGACGTCCTCGGTCGACCGAGGGAACACGACGAGCGCACACCCCCCCTCGACCATCGATGCATCGCGCGCGTAGAGGCGGAGCGACAACGGGTCGGACAGGACCTCGTCCGCTCCGAGCGCCTCCTCGAGCGCCCGGCGCGCGGCCTCGACGTCGGTCGTCACGACCGTAGGCTACGTTCGCCGATGGCGACGTGGTCCGAGTTCGAGCGCGCGGATGCCGACCTCGCGGCGTTCGGTCGCGCCCGCCTCGAGGGACACGTGTGCTTCCAGGCGACGGTCCGCGACAACGGCTGGCCGCGGGTCCACCCCGTCGAGCCGTGGATCGCCGCCGGTCTCCTGTGCGTGCGGTTCCGGGCGCGGAGCCCGAAGGTGGCCGAGGTCGCGGCCAACGGCCGGT
Source organism: Actinomycetota bacterium (assembly GCA_036280655.1). Classification (GTDB taxonomy): domain Bacteria; phylum Actinomycetota; class UBA4738; order UBA4738; family HRBIN12; genus DASSJM01. The sequence continues at coordinate 34,269 of DASUQI010000059.1, read as the reverse complement.
ACGCCCTGCACACGCCGATGACCGATCCCGAGGGCGAGGGCGGAGAGTTCCTCGTATCCGGGTGGATGGAACAGATGTCGGACCGTCATCCCGCGGCCCGGCCGATCGCCGACGGGTCGCCGGAACCGCTCGCCTTCTACGCGCTGTCGGTCGAGGAGGTTGCCGTCACCACGTACGACAGCGAAGACCGCGAACCCGTGTATCGGCGCTGGCGTTCTGACTGAAGTCTGGACTGCCGCTCAAGCCACCCTGCCGGGCTGGCCTTCGGGCGTGAGGAGCTCGTGCCCCTCGCCGGCCCACTCCTCGAGGCCGCGTTCGAGGTTGTAGGCCTCGAACCCCTTGGCCCGAAGCATCAGCGTCGCGAGCTCGCTCCGGCTGCCCGAACGGCACACGACCACGGTCGTCCGGCTGTCGTCGAGCTGCCCGGTCGCGCCCGCGAGGATCGAGTTCAGCGGGATGTGGATCGAGCCCTCGATCCTGCCCGCCTGCCACTCGTAGGGCTCGCGGCAGTCGACGACCTGGACCTCCTCCAGGTGCTCGGCGAGGCCCTCGGAGGTCGTGAGGTCGGTCGTGAGGTCGCTCATGGGAACGTCGAAATCCTACCAACGGGGTGGGGAACGACGGAAGACGCAGCGCCTCCTCAGGCGCGCAGCGCCCGCTTGAAGGCCTCGAACGCCCTCCCGCCGAACAGGACGAACCACATCTCCTCGACCGAGGTCTCCCCCAGGTCGTGTGCGCGCCGAACGGCACCGATCGCGACCTCGGCGGCCTCGCCGAGCGGATACCCGTAGACCCCGGTCGAGATCGCCGGGAACGCCACGGTCGACGCGCCGAGCTCGTCGGCGACCCGCAGCGACTCGGTGTGGCATGAGGCGAGGAGGCCGGCCGGGTCGTCGACGTCGCCGTAGACCGGGCCGACCGTGTGGATCACCCAGCGGGCCGGCAGGTTCCCGGCCGTGGTCGCCACCGCCTGCCCCGTCGGAAGCCCGTCGGGGTAGCGCGACCGCCGGATCTCCGTGCACTCCTCGAGGATCGCCGGGCCGCCGGCACGGTGGATCGCGCCGTCCACGCCGCCGCCGCCCATGAGCGAGGGGTTCGCCGCGTTCACGATCGCGTCGACCTCCTGCTGAGTGATGTTGCCCTCGACGAGCCGGATGTTGTTCTCGACGACGTAGGTCTCGGGCGACATGCCGGCATCGTAGCCTTGGTCGCGTGGCGACCGACGACGACGCAGCACCGCGCGAGCGCGACCTCGCCCCGCTCGTCCGCGCCGCGCTCGAACGCCACCCGCACGTCCTCCGCGTTGAGCTCGTCGGTTCGCGCGCGACCGGCACCCCCGTCCCGCTGTCGGACTGGGACTTCGTGGTCCGCGCGGACGACCTGGACGCGGTCGCCCGGGACCTCCCCGCGCTCGTCGCGGAGCTCGAGCCGCTGGCGGCGCAGTGGGACCGGCTAGGCCCGCCCGAGTACTCGTGCTACATGCTGATGCTTCCCGGCCCGGCGAAGGTCGACCTGATCGTCCACGTTCCCCACGAGCTCGAGCCGCCATGGGAGGCCACCGCCTACACGCTCGAGGGCATCGACCGGCACTTCTGGGACTGGATCCTGTGGATGGCCTCGAAACGGCAGCGCGGCGAGACCGAGCTCGTGACCGAGCAGCTCGGGCTGATGAGCGAGCACCTGCTCCAGCCCCTCGGCGTCACCGACGTCCCGGGGTCGATCGAGGATGCGATCGTCGCGTACCGGACCGCGCGCGACCGCCGGGAGTCCGAGCTCGGGGCGGCCATCTCGCGCACGCTTGAGCGCGAGGTCCTGCGCGCCGTCCCGGCGTGAGCCGGCCCCGCCTGAGCCCGCGGCCGGCTCGACCGGGGCCGGGCTCATGCGGTTGAATGGGTTTCGACGGTCCGCGAGGAGGAGCGGCATGGCCGAGATCGTGCTCGACGGCGTCTCGAAGACCTTTCCCGACGGGACGACCGCCGTGAAGGACCTGGACGTCGACATCAAGGACGGCGAGTTCATCGTCCTCGTCGGCCCCTCCGGCTGTGGCAAGACCACCGCGCTGCGGATGGTCGCCGGCCTCGAGAGCATCACCCAGGGGACGATCACGATCGGCGACAGGGTCGTGAACGCCGTCCCGCCGAAGGAGCGGGACATCGCGATGGTGTTCCAGAACTACGCGCTCTATCCGCACATGTCCGTGTACGACAACATGGCGTTCGGCCTCAAGCTCCGCAAGCTCTCGAAGGAGGAGATCAACCGCAGGGTCCGCCAGGCGGCGGACATCCTCGGCCTCACCGAGTACCTCCAGCGCAAGCCGAAGGCGCTCTCCGGCGGGCAGCGGCAGCGCGTCGCGATGGGACGCGCGATCGTCCGGGAGCCGCAGGCGTTCCTGATGGACGAGCCGCTCTCGAACCTCGACGCGAAGCTCCGCGTCCAGATGCGCGCCGAGGTGTCGAAGCTCCAGAGCGAGCTCGGCGTCACGACGATCTACGTCACGCACGACCAGACCGAGGCGATGACGATGGGGAACCGCGTCGCGGTCATCAAGAAGGGCGAGCTCCAGCAGATCGACGATCCGCAGTTCCTCTACGACCACCCGGCGAACCTGTTCGTCGCCGGGTTCATCGGGTCGCCCGCCATGAACATGGTGGAGGCCGATCTCAACCGCGATGACGGGAAGCTTTCGGTGTCGTTCGGCAGCACGAAGCTGGCGGTCGACGACGAGGTCCTCTCCGAGCGGCCCGGCCTCCGCGCGTACGAGGGCAAACGGGTGATCGTCGGGATCCGTCCCGAGAACATGGAGGACGTGGCGGTCCTGCCGGACATCCCCGAGGACCGGCGGATGAAGGTCGAGATCCTGCTGCGGGAGGCGCTCGGGTCCGAGGTGCTCGTGCACTTCGCGATCGACGCGCCGCCGGTGCTGACGGAGGACACGCGCGAGCTCGTCGGCGAGCAGACCGGCTCGATGGCCCAGGTGAGCGTCGTGGTGCAGGAGCTGGAACGCGCTGCGGAGATCGGGACGTCGACCTTCGTCGCCCGGCTGGACCCGCGGACGCGAGCCGCTCAGCGGCAGTCGCTCGACCTCGGGGTCGACACGGCGCGGTTGCACTTCTTCGATCCCGAGACCGGGCTCGGGATCTACGAGGACGGGGCCTGAGCCCTGCCGGGCGCCTCGCCGTTCCCGGACGACTTCCTGTGGGGCTCGGCGACCTCCGCGTACCAGGTCGAGGGCGCGACGTCCGAGGACGGGCGTGGGCCCTCGATCTGGGACACGTTCTGCAGGACCCCGGGTCGCGTTCGGAACGGCGACACGGGTGACGTCGCCTGCGACCAGTACCACCGGTACCGGGAGGACGTCGCCCTCATGGTGGAGCTCGGGCTGGGGGCGTACCGGTTCTCGGTCGCGTGGCCGCGGATCCAGCCAGAGGGTTCCGGCCCGCCGAACCCGAAGGGGCTCGATCACTACCGGCGCCTCGTCGACGAGCTGAACCGGAGCGGCGTCGAACCGGTCCTCACGCTGTTCCACTGGGACCTGCCCCAGGCGCTCGAAGACGCGGGCGGCTGGCCCAACCGCGACACCGCGGAACGGTTCGCCGAGTACGCGACGATCGTGCACTCGGCGCTCGCGGGCGAGGTCCGGCTGTGGATCACGCTCAACGAGCCCTGGGTGGCGGCGTGGCTTGGCTACGGCACCGGGATCCACGCGCCGGGCAAGACCGACGACGCGCTCGCGCTCGCCGCCACCCACCACCAGCTGCTCGCCCACGGCCTCGCGCGAGACGCGATGGGCGGCGGCGTCGGCATCACGCTCAACCTCGAGCCACACCATCCCGTCACCGACGATCCGGAGGACGTCCGTGTTGCGAGGCTCGCCGACCTCCACATGAACGCGCTGTTCCTCGACCCGCTGTTCGGACGCGGCTACCCGCCCGAGCTCGTCGAGCACTACGGCGAGATCTTCGACCGGGGGCTCGTGCGCGAGGGCGACCTCGAGACGATCGGGGGATCGCTCGAGTTCCTCGGCGTCAACTACTACCGCCCGCAGCTGATCGCCGCCGAGCCCGGGCGCGGCACCGAACCCGTGGAGGCCCCCGGCTCGCTCGGCGCGTGGGCCGTGATCCCGCCGGGAACGCCCGTCACCGCGATGGGGTGGCCGATCGTGCCGTCCGGGATGACGGAGCTCCTGCTCGGGCTCCATCGCGACTATCGCCCCGCGCGGATGTTCGTGACCGAGAACGGCGCGGCGTTCGACGACCTGGTCGGACCGGGCGGGCGCGTGGACGACGGAGACCGGGTCGACTACCTGCGCTCGCACGTGGCCGCCGTGGGGGAAGCGATCGAGGCGGGCGTTCCGCTCGCCGGCTACCTCGCCTGGTCGCTGCTCGACAACTTCGAGTGGGCGCAGGGCTACGACAAGCGGTTCGGGATCGTGCGCGTGGACTTCGACACCCAGGTCCGGACGCCGAAGGCGAGCGCCCGGTGGTTCGCGGACCACATCAAGCGTGTCTCGGGTGATGGGAGCGCTCCCACGCTTTCGACTTGACGTGCGGGAGAGGGACCGCCTAGGCTTGAGAGCGCTTCCATCCCGTACGAATCGGAGGATGGCGTTCTTGGTTCGGACCCTGGACGAGCTGGCAGCGCTGAGCGGCGTCTCCCGCGCCACCGTCTCCCGGGTGATCAACGGGGGATCGGTCTCGGAGGAGACGAGGGCGCGTGTCACCGAGGTCCTCGAGCGCACGAAGTTCCGGCCGAACGCGGCGGCGCGAACGCTCGCCTCGGGTCGCTCCGGCATCGTCGGCGTGGTGATGCACCTCTCGCCGCACCTGCTGTTCCAGGACCCGTACTTCACGAGCCTGCTCCAGGGGCTCACCGACGCGCTCGCGCATCAGGCCGCCGGGATGATGCTGTGGCTCGGCAACCGGTCCAAGGAGGAGACGCTCGACCAGATCCTGTGGATGCGGCTGCTCGACGGCGTCATCGTCACGGCAGACACCCTCGACGACCCACTCGTCGACGGGCTCCTCGCCTCGGACCTCCCGACGGTCCTGATCGGTCACCGTCGCGCAGATCGAGACGCGAGCTACGTCGACGTCGACAACGTCGCGGCCGCGGACGTGATCACGACGCACCTCCTGGACATCGGCCGGCGCCGGATCGGCCACATCACGGGCCGCCGCGGAACCGTTGCGGGGGAGGACCGGATCGCGGGCTACCTGCAGGCGATGGCCCGGTCCGGGATCCCGGCCGACGACCTGATCGTCGACGGAGCCTTCACGGCAGCGTCGGGCCGCGAGGGGGCCCGGGAGCTACTCGACCGGGGCGTCGACGCGATCTTCTGCGGCAACGACGCGACCGCCGAGGGCGCGCTCGAAAGCATCCGCGCGCGCAACCTCTCGGTCCCGGGTGACGTCGCGCTCGTGGGCTTCGACGACGTGGGGTTCGCGGCGAGGCTCGACCCGCCGCTCACGACGATCAGGCAAGGCGTGCAGGAGCAAGGGGCCGAGGCCGCACGGGCGCTCTTCCACCTGTTGCGGCATCGGGGAGGCGGACCTCACCGGGTGATCCTGCCGACCGAACTGGTGATCCGCCGTTCCAGCGTGGGCGAGACGAAAGGAGGACGACCGCCCTGAGTCCTGCTCGGCTCGACCACGCCGGGCCCTCCGGCCGGGTTGAGCGGAAGCGACACGATTGGGGGAGAATGAGACATCCCGTGAGAAAGGGGGAGCCTGTATGAGGCGACTCAAGTTGCTCGTCCCCGTGGTGGCGCTGATGCTGATCGCCGCCGCGTGCGCGGGCGATGATGACGGAGACGGTGGTGGCGGCGGCGACGGCGAAACCGCGGCGACCGAACCGAACACCGGGACGGTGAACGTCCTGAACGCGATGGAGCCGAACGAAGGCGAGGCGGTACAGGCCGCGGTGGACGAGAACCTCGAGAACGCCGACTACGCGGTCGAGATCGAGGCCTCGGCGGACTTCGAGGAGCAGTTCGCGATCCGCTCCGAGGGAGGCACCCTCGACATCGCGCTCGTGCCGCAGCCGGGGACCGTCATCCAGCAGGCCCAGGCCGGAACGATCCTGTCTCTGGAGGACATGGGGATCGACGTCGCGGCGCTCGAGGAGTCCTACGGGGACTATCTCTTCTCGCTCGTCGAGCTGGATGGTGAGCACTACGGCATCCCGACGAACGTGAACCTGAAGAGCATGGTGTGGTACCCGAAAGACGACTTCGACGCCGCCGGGTACACCGAGCCCACCACCTGGGACGAGATGCTCGCGCTGAGCGACCAGATCGTGGCCGACGGCGGCACGCCGTGGTGCGTGGGCTTCGAGTCGGGCGGTGCGACCGGGTGGCCGGCCACCGACTGGATGGAAGACATCATGCTCCGGACCGCCGGCGTGGAGACCTACGACCAGTGGGTCGCCCACGAGATCCCGTTCAACGATCCGGCGGTCGCGGCCGCGGCCGAGGAGTTCGGGAACATCATGTTCACGGAGGGCTACGTCCTGGGCGGTGCGGCGGACACCCCGTCGATCTCGTTCGGGTCGGCGCCGTTGCCGATGTTCGAGGACCCGCCCGGCTGCTGGCTCCACCGCCAGGCGACCTTCATCATCGGGGCCGCGCCGTTCCCCGAGGACGCGGTGGCCGGCGAGGACTACGACTGGTTCCCGCTCCCGCCGATCGACCAGGAGGGGACGCTGTACGCCGGCGAGTTCGCGGTCGTCGGGACCGCCGGAAACCGTGAAGAGGTGATCGACTTCGTCCAGCAGTTCGCCGGCGAGGCGATCCAGTGCGCGCAGGGACAAGACCCTGCATCCTCGAGGATCTCGGCCAACATCAACGTCGGCCCGGATTGCTACGCGAACCAGATCCTCGCCGACTCGGCGGTGATCCTCACCGACGCGATCGCGAACGACACCGGCCGGTTCGACGCCTCGGACCTGATGCCGGGCGAGGTCGGCGCCGGCAGCTTCTGGACCGGGATGGTGCAGTACATGCAGGACGGCCCGGAGTCCCTGTCCACGGTGCTGGACGAGATCGAGTCGAGCTGGCCCGCGGAGTAGGCGACGAGCAACACGAGCGATCGACGCTCGATGGAACGAGGGGGGCGGCCGCCGAGGCGGCCGCTCCCTGCGTTTGCGGTGACCACGACGCAGGCGGGAGGATGAGCCCGTGAAGGTCTCGACGGAGCCGCAGACCGAGCCGCAGGCGACCGAGACGCCGGGTGCCCGTGGCTTCAACGCGGTGCTGACCTGGGCACTCAGGCTCCTCGCCGCGATCGCCGTCCCGATCGGGATGTTCTACGTCCTGTGGTGGACGTTCGATTACCTGCGGGACGAACGCGCGAATCGGTTCATCGTGGTCGGGGTCGCGATCGCGGTGGGGGTCGGCGGCGTCTTCCTCCTGTACTGGGGGATGAACAAGGCGGTCGACCTGTTCCCCGCTCGGATCCGCGAAGGCGTTCGCCCGTACGTCTTCGTGGGGCCGTGCCTCGTGATCCTCGCGGTGTTCCTGGTCTATCCGGTGATCAACACGGTGCTGATCTCGTTCAAGGACATCAACAGCCTGGAATGGGTCGGCCTGGAGAACTTCAAGTTCGTGTTCACGGATCCGGACATGCTGACGGCGATCCGGAACACCGCGGGGTGGATCATCCTCGTGCCGTTGTTCGGCGTGAGCATCGGTCTCGTGTACGCGACGCTCGCGGATCGCCTCCGGCGCGGCGAGGCCGTCGCGAAGTCGATGATCTTCCTGCCGTTGGCGATCTCCTTCGCCGGAGCATCGATCACCTGGCAGCTGATCTACAGCTACCGCCCGGAGGGCTTCGGCTCGAACATCGGCCTGCTGAACGGGATCATGCTCGGTCTGGGTCAGGAACCGGCGAAGTGGCTGGAGCTGCAGCCTTGGAACAACCTGTTCCTGATGGTGATCATGGTCTGGATGCAGACCGGGTTCGCGATGGTGGTGCTGTCGGCCGCGATCAAGTCGATCCCGGACGAGATCATCGAGGCGGCTCGGATCGACGGCGCGTCCGAGTTCCAGGTCTTCCGGCGGATCATGGTCCCGAGCATCCTGCCGACGATCGTCGTCGTCACCACGTACATGGTGATCAACGCGATGAAGGTCTTCGACATCGTGTTCGTGCAGCCGGCCAGCGCGGAGACGAACGGCACCGTGGTGGTCGCCGAACGCATGATCCGCTGGTTCTTCCAGCTCAACCACAACGGGCGGGCGGCCGCGATCGCGGTGGTGCTGTTCGTCGCCGTGATCCCCGTGATGGCCTGGAACATCAAACGCTTCCGCGAGGAGGAGGCGATCCGGTGAGCTCCGTCGCCACGGAAGCGCCGCCGAAGGCCGCGCCTCCCGAGGCTCCGAGGGGACGGGAGCTCGAGGACGCGGGCCGCGGCGGATGGTTCGTCAGGATCACGATCATCGTGATCGTCATCCTGTGGACGATCCCGACGCTCGGGGTGCTCATCACGTCCCTGCGGCCGGAGGACGCCGTGAACACCTCCGGGTGGTGGACGGTGTTCGCGCACCCGTTCCGGGCGGCCGAGTGGACCTTCGAGAACTACCGGGTTGCGCTAGATCAGGGAGGGTTCGGCAACGCGTTCCTGAACAGCCTCGCCGTCACGATCCCGTCCACGGTGATCCCGATCACGATCGCGGCCTTCGCCGCGTACGCGTTCTCCTGGATGGAGTTCCGCGGCCGGTACGTCCTGTTCGTGGTCGTCGTCGGACTGCTTGTGGTGCCGCTCCAGATGGCCCTGATCCCGATCCTGCGGCTGTACACGCAGGGAGGCGTGCTGTTCGGGCTCCAGGTGTTCCCGAATCTCAGCCTGCAGGGGACATTCCTCGGGGTGTGGCTCGCGCACGCCGGGTTCGGGCTGCCGCTCGCGGTCTACCTGTTACGGAACTACATCGGGTCGCTGCCCTCGTCGATCATCGAGTCCGCCCGGATGGACGGGGCCGACCACTTCACGATCTTCTGGCGGCTGATCGTCCCGCTCTCGGTGCCGGCGCTGGCCGCGTTCGCGATCTTCCAGTTCCTGTGGGTCTGGAACGACCTGCTCGTCGCGTACGTGTTCCTCGGTGGGGCCGGACAGAACCGGGTGCTCACCGTCGCGCTCCGCGAGCTCGTCGGTTCCCGTGGTGAGAACTGGCACCTGCTCACCTCCGCGGCGTTCATCTCGATGGCGCTGCCGCTGATCGTGTTCTTCGCGCTACAGAAGTACTTCGTGCGAGGGCTGACGGCCGGTGCCGTCAAGGGTTGACCACCGCGTGACGCGGCGGCGATCCCCCGGCGCCGGGGCCGAGCCCCTGTCACCACGGCGCGTCTGGCGAGCGATCCTGATCGCGACGCTCCTGCTCGTGCCGGCCTACTGGGGTCTGCTCGTGGGCCTCGTCTCGATCGCCTCCGACGACCCGGTGCGCGTGCCGGCGGCCGGCCTGTGGATCGCGTTCGGCCTGTGCCTGATCCCGTTCGTGTTCATGGCGCTTGCCTTCACGTCCGGTCATCCGCGGGCGCCCGGGGCGACCGTGCGCGCGATGCTCCTGTGCCTCGTCGTCGGCATCCCGGTCTCCGCGATCGCCGCCGACGCCGTCACGGGGTTCGTCGCGGGGGTCGGCGCCGGCGGGATCGTGGCGATGCGCTCGGACATCGATCGGGCCTGGCGTCCTCGAGCGCTCGCGATCGCGATCGTCTCGGCCTGGGCGTTCCTCACCGTCCGGAGCGTGAGCGACGTCGCCCTGCTGCTCGCGCCCGTCCTGCCGTTCACGAGCCTCGGCGTCGCCGACCACCTCGTTCAGATCCGTCGCGAGGGCCGCGCCGCCTCCGGCTGAGCTCGGTCCGCTTGCGCGAGGACGGCGCCCTCCCACGCCCCGAGCCGCAGCGAATCGCCGACCGTCTCACCGTCGCGAAGGCGGTCGGTGCCGATCAGGATCGTGCCCGCCGGTACCGTCGTCTCGGTCACCTCGTCCGAGAGGTTCAGCGCAACGAGGGTGTCCGCACCCCGCTGCCACGCCCAGACGCCCTCGGGTGCCCCGACGTCGACGGCCGCGCCCGATCGCAGGTCGGGCGTGTCGCGGCGGAGCGCGATCAGGTCGCGCACGAGGTGCAGGACCGACGCGGGGTCCGAACGCTGGTCGGCCACGTTCGTCGCCGTCGCGTCCCCGATCGGGAGCCAGGGCCGGACCCCCTCGCCCGTGAAGCCGGCGGCGGGGTCGCTCGTCCACTGCATCGGCGTGCGACACGGGTCGCGGCCCGGCTCCTCCGGCCAACCGCGGAGCCCCACTGGGTCGAGGAGATCCTCGCGCGCGAGCCGCTCCTCGGGCATCCCGATCTCGTCGCCGTAGTACAGGATCGGCGTGCCGCGGAGCGTGAGCAGCAGCATGAGCGCGAGCCTCGTCTTCCGGTCGTCGCCGCCGGCCCACCGCGTCGCGAGCCGCCCCGCGTCGTGGTTCGACCCGACCCAGACTGGCCAGGCGCCCTCGGGCATCGCGGCGACGCTCGCCACCACGATCTCGCGGAGCGCCGGACCGAACTCCGCGAACACGAACGGGAAGTTCATCGCGAGGTCGAGCTCGTCGCCGGTGCCGTAGTAGCGCATGAGCTCGGCGAGATCGAACAGCCACGTCTCGCCGATCAGCACGCGAGCCGGCTCGTACGCGTCGGCGATCCCGCGCCACCGCCGGTACACGTCGTGCACCTCGGGGCGGTTCGCGTTGTAGACCGGGCGCACGCCGATCGCGCGGACGCCTGGGGGGTCGTCCTCGGTCACCGCGGGGTTGTCCCGGAGCTCGCGGTCCTTGATGAGCCCGTTCGCGACGTCGATGCGGAACCCCGCGATCCCCCGGTCGAACCAGAAGCGCAGCACGTCGTCGAGTGCCCCGTGCACCTCACCGTTCCACCAGTTCAGGTCGGGTTGCTCGGCGAGGAAGTTGTGCAGGTAGTACTGCTCGGTGCCGTCGTCCCACGTCCACGCCGGGCCGCCGAACGTCGAACGCCAGTTGTTCGGCGGACCGCCGTCCGGTCCGGGGTCGGCCCAGACGTACCAGTCGCGGTGCGCGGCATCGCGTCCCGAGCGCGCGTCGACGAACCACGGATGCCGGTCGCTCGTGTGGTTCGGGACCAGGTCCAAGAGGACGAGGATCCCGCGTCCGGCCGCATCGGCGATCAGCCGGTCGAGCGTCTCGAGATCGCCGAGCTCCGGGTCCACGTCGGTGAAGTCGGCGACGTCGTAGCCCCAGTCGGCGTTGGGCGACGGCGTGATCGGGCTCAGCCAGACCGCATCGACCCCTAGCCACTCGAGGTGGTCGAGGCGGTCGATGACGCCCCGCAGGTCGCCCACCCCGTCGTCGTTCGAGTCCGAGAACGACCGGACGTAGATCTGGTAGATCACGCCGTCGCGCCACCAGGGGGTGGTGGGCTCCATCGGCCGAGTATCCCCGAGATCGTGACGGCGCCGCACGCAGCCGTGGTTCGCGTGCGGTCCGGGCCTTGGCGTACGATGCCGAGAGCGACGGAGGCGTGTGCGGACCGAAGGAGGTCGACCGTGGTCAGCGCGTTCATCCTGATCCAGACCGAGGTGGGCAGGGCCAGCAACGTCACCCGCGAGATCTCGGGCGTGAAGGGCATCACCTCGGTGGACCCGGTGACCGGCCCCTACGACGTCATCGCCCGGGGCGAGGCCGCCGACCTGGACGAGCTCGCGAAGACGATCGTGATGCCGATCCAGTCGGTCGAGGGCGTCACGCGCACGCTCACCTGCCCCGTGCTCGCGATCTGAGCGGAGCCCGCTCGGGGCCCGCCCCTACAGGCCGTCCGCCATGCGGCCGATATCCACGCCGAAGGAGCTTTCGGAAGGGCACGCATGCGGTCCGAACGCGGCTACGTCGAGATGCGGTTGCTGGTCGTGCTCGCGCTCGTGGCCGCCCTCGTGTGGGTGCTCCCGTTCATGCTGCTCGGCGACCGAGGCTCCGAACCCGAGCCGGCGGCCGCGACGGCACCGATCGGCGTCACGGCCTCGGAGGTGACCCTGCCCGACGTGGCCGCGCCGCCGGTCACCGGGCCCGCGGCGACGGGCGCCGGCGCCACGGGTGCCGTTCCGACCGGCCCGGTCGCGACCGGTCCGGGCGGCGTCCTGCAGCCCGCGGAGCAGGCGTACGACCTCCAGGCGCAGAGCACGCTGAACGACGCGGTGCGCGTGGCGCAGGTCTATCACGCGGAGAACGGGAGCTTCCAGGGATACGGCCCCGACGTCGCGGTCGGCTACGACCCCTCGATCGTCTACTCGAAGGGCGGGCCGATCGCGAACATGGTCTCGATGACGGTCACGCCGACGACCGTCGTCCTCGTCACGATCGCGGACGGGCTCGATGGCGCCGGGCGCTACCTCTGCGCCGCGATCGACCAGGACGTGGTCACGTTCGGGCGCGCGAACGCGACGATGCCCTCGCAATGCCAGGGCGGCTGGGGATAGGCAGGGTCACCGGGTAGCCTCGTTCGGAGCAACGACCGAGCGGAGGCCCCGGATGCCGATCAAGGTCCGGCACGACCAGGACATCACCGACATCGAGGGCGGGTGGTTCCGCGCCCGCTGGCACTACTCGTTCGACCGCTACTACGACCCCGAGTACATGAACTTCGGGACGCTCCGGGTCTTCAACGACGACCGGCTGATCCCCGGCGCGATCTGGCCGATGCATCCGCATCGGGACATCGAGGGCCTCACCTACGTGGTCGAGGGGACGTTCCGTCACGAGGACGACGTCGGGGGTTCGCCCGGCCCGCTCCCCGCGGGGTCGGTGCAGCGGATGACGCTCGGGAGCGGCGCGAACCACTCGGAGCAGAACGCTTCTGAGACCGAGCCGATGCGGTTCATCCAGCTGTGGATCATCCCGGCGGAGCAGGGCCTGCCGCCCGGCGTCGAGCAGAAGATCTTCACGGAGCAGGACCGGACCGACCGCCTGCTCGAGGTGATCAGCGGCGACGGCGGGGAGGCCGTCCTCGTCCATCAGGACGCCCGCGTATTCGTCTCGAGGCTCTCTTCCGGCGTGGCGGTGGAGCATCCGCTCGGCGCGGGGCGCGGCGTCTACCTGTACGTGATCGAGGGCGACGTGACCGTGAACGGGGAGCCGATGCGGACGGGCTCGGCCGCGCAGATCGAGGACGAGTCCTCGGTCGAGATCGCGGCCTCCGAGACGTCCGAGCTGATCATCGTCGACGTCGTCCTCGGCTGAGGCTCACTCGTCGTCGGGGAGCTCCGCGGGGAACGGCAGCGCCATCGGGTCGAGCGAGCTCGAACGACCCTCCGCGTCGAAGCGGTCGAGCCCTAGGCCCGAGACGTCGGTGACGTCGGTCTTCCCGACGATCGCGAGGTCGGCGGCGATCTTCGCCACTGCCGGTCCCCACATCATGCCGTGGCCGCCGGCGCTCGCGACGGTCGCCCCGCCGATCGCGTCGCCGCCGGTGTTGATCGCGGGCCCGACGATCGGGAGGTGGTCCGGCGTGTAGTCGATCGTCGCCGCCCAGACCTTCCGGAGGCCGAGCCCGCGCGTCGCCGGGATGAACCGGTTCAGCCGCCGCAGCATCTTCCGCAGGTACGGCCAGTCGATCGTCCGCGCCGGGCCGGGCGCCTCGTCGGGGTTGCTCATGCCGAACAGCAGGCCGCCGTCCTCGAGCCGCCAGTACAGGCCCGCGTGCAGGTCGAACACCATCGGGAGCCGCTCGACCCCGAACGCCTCGTGCGGCTCGGTGACGGCCACCTGGTGGCGGGTCCCGCCGGCGGGGACGCGCATCCCCGCCAGTGTGCCGACCGCTCGGAGCGTCGGGCCGCCGGTGAGGACGACGCGCTCGGTGGCGATCGTGCCGTTGGGGGTCCGCACGCCGACCACGCGGCCGTTCGAGATGTCGAGGGCTGCGAATGCCGTACGTTCGCGAAGGTCGACGCCCGCGATCCGCATCGCGGCGAGGTATGCCGAGACATTCCTCGGTGGGTCGATGAAGCCGTCGGTCTCGACGTACGAGCCGCCGCGGTGGCCCTCGTTCGACAGCGTCGGGTTGAGGGTCGCGGCCTCTGCCGCGTCCACCCACCGGGCCTGGAGCCCGGCAGCCCGCTGCATCTCGACGCGCGCGAGGCCCTCGCGCTCGTCCGAGGCGGAGACGGCGAGGATCAGGTAGCCGAGCTCGGTGAAGCCGGAGTCGACGCCGATGACCTCGTGCTGGCTTCGGTAGAAGCCGATCGACCACCGGCCGAGATCGACGGTCTGGCGGATCCCGCCCTGCGCGCGCACGATCCCTGCCGCGCGGCTCGACGCCCCGCCGCCGGCCCGGTCCCGTTCGAGCACGACGACGCGCTCGGCTCCGTTCTCGCGGGCGAACCACGACGCCCAGCCGCCGATCGCGCCGGCGCCCACGATCACGAGGTCCGCGACGTCCGCGCTCACGGCGATGGGGTCCCGTCGCGGACGAGCAGGTCGACGTCGCTCGAGCCGGCGATCTCGAGGGTCGCGGGGAGGTGCCGAGTGAGTTCGCGGATCCGCGCGAGGAGCGCCCCGCGATCGGATTCGGGGAGCGATGCCACGTCGCTGGACGTCGCGTAGAGGTCGGCGAGTCGCGCCGACGGCACGTTGTACCGGTGGGGGAACGAGCGACGCTCGATGATCCCGAACCCGCCCACGCGCTCGGGGGGATGGTGCCACGCGTCGTACGCCTCGACGAACGTCGGCGCCCGGCCGGCGCGGTCGACCGTCTCCCGTACCATTCGCTGGATGGCCGCGAGCGCGGGGTCGCGGTCGTCGTTCGACCGAGCCCAGAAGAGCGCGGCCGCGCCGCTCGGCGTCAGGATCCGCCGGAGCTCGGCGAACGCCGGCACCTCGTCGAAGTGGTGGAACGCGTTGCCCACGACAACGAGGGCCACCGCACCATCGCCGAAGGGCATCCGCTCCGCGACGCCGGCGATGGTCCGGACGGCGGGCAACCGTTCCTTCAGGACCCGCCGCAGGTTGCCGGCGGGCTCGACCGCGACGACCGGCATGCCGAGCTCGACGAACCTCCGCGAGAGGTGCCCGGTTCCGGCCGCGAGATCGACCACCACGGCGTCTCGATCGCCGCCCGCGCGTTCGACGATCCACCGCACGGCCTCGAGGGCGTAGCCCGGGCGCAGGTCCTCGTAGTCGAGCGCGTGCACCGCTTCGAAGCTGAACCCCATCGCCGCGCATCGTACGCGGGGCCGTACCCTTGCCGGCATGTCGGTTGACAGGCGCCCCGCGTACGCCCCGCCGCTCCCGCGGCGAACCCTCGCGGAGGAGACACTCGTCGTCCTCTCGCTGTCGCTGCTCGCGAGCGCGGTGTTCGCGATCCTCAGCCTGCTCGAGGCGCCGCTCCGCGGCGTGACCGTGGCGTCGGTCTCGCAGACCACGCACCTCGCCCGGCAGGTCTTCGGGTCGCTGTTCTCGCTCGCGCCGGTGTGGCTCGTGACCTACCTCGTCCGCCGGAGCGGGGAGGGGCTCGGCGGGATCGGGCTGTCGTGGGACCGGCCGCGTGAGGACGTGAGCCGGGGCGCGCTGCTGTTCGTCGTGGTCGGCCTGGGGGGGATCGGGCTGTACCTCGCCGCGGTCGCGCTCGGCGTGAACCGGTTCGTCATCCCGGTCCCCCCGATCGGCCACTGGTGGACGGTGCCGGTGCTGCTGCTGAACGCGGCCGAGGCGGCGCTCCTCGAGGAGGTCGTCGTGGTCGCGTACCTCGTGACCCGGTTGCGCCAGCTCGGCATCTCGGAGGTCGGGGCGATCGCGGCGAGCGCGATCCTGCGCGGCAGCTACCACCTGTATCAGGGATGGGGCGGCTTCCTCGGCAACGTCGCGATGGGCGTCCTGTTCGGGTTCGTCTTCGTGCGGACCCGGCGAGCCTGGCCGATCGTGATCGCGCACTTCCTCCTCGACGTCGCGGCGGGGATCGGCTACCTGCTGTTCCGCGAGCATCTCCCGGGCTTCTCGTGAGCCCGGCGCTCTCGCGCCGCTCGCTCGCCCCCGCGCTGCGGGCGACGGCCGAACGCGGTTTCGCGCGGCTCGACGACGTCCTCGACGAAGGCTTCCGGCGCCGGCTCTGGGAGGAGATCCGATCCGGCCCGCTCCGGCGGATGGAGGGAACGTTCGGCGCCGCGGGCGTCCGGATGAAGATCGACGGCTTCGACGTGGCCGATCCGTTCGAGGGGTTCCCGCACCTCCGCGAGCTCCGCGACGCGTTCGCCGAGCGGGTGCGCGCCCAGGGATCCGAGATCCGCGGACTCGCGACCTGGCGGCCGAACGAGGCCGGGATCGGCGTCTACCGCCCCGGGTGGGTGGGGGTGACGTCGCACCTGGACGGGCGCTCGTACCGGCGACTCGTCGCGGTCTTCACGATCGTCGGCTCGGCGCCGTTCGAGATCCTTCCGTCACGCGAGGGGGAAGCGCTCGAGCGCTGGGACGCCCGCGCGGGCGGCCTCACGCTGATGCGCGGGCCGGGACTCGCGGGATCGCGGGACGGGCGCCCGTACCACGCGGTCGAAGGCCCAAGGCGCGGCGTGCGCTGTTCGGTGGCGCTCCGGATGGGCGTTCGCGAGCTCGGCGCGTGAGGGCGCTAGACCCAGGTCGTGAACCAGTAGCGGAGCTTGAACGCCGCGTCGGTGATCGGGGCGCCCGTCATCACCGGCCAGAACCAGACGAACACGATCACCGAAAGCGCGACGAACCCCACCGCGACGGGGAGGAACGGTCGCGATCTCGAGCCGGCGATGCGCATCTCCGACAGGTCCCGGATCGCGTACACGCACGCGAGGACGAAGAACGGCGTGATCGGCGTCGCGTAGAACAGGAACTGCGGCCGCGACACGAGGAACCACGGGAGATACAGCCCGGCGATCGCCACGAGGATGTACCCCGCCCGCCAGTCGCGGCTGCGCCACCACGCATACGCGCAATACGGGATCGCGAGGATGCTGCCCCAGAAGATCGCCGGGTTCCCGTGCGAATAGATCACCTGCCGGAAGCCGTCCCCGTACACGCCGTAGTAGAAGACCGGGCGTCGAAGGAGGATCCACTGCAACGGCGTCGAGAGGTAGCCGTGACTCGGCTGGCCCTCCTCGTTCACGAGTGGCAGGTCCGCGTGGAACTTCGCCATCGACCCCTGGAGCTCCGCCCACCGCCCGAGGTCGAAGCCGAAGTGGAAGAACCACCCCGTGTATGAGGCGACGTACACGGCGAACGGGAGCAGGAAGTAGGCGAGCACGAGCCCGAATCCCTCCGCGGTCAGGGTGCTCAGCAGCGGGCTCTTGATGCCGAACCGCTTGCGGCGCACCACTTCCCATCCGAAGGAGAGGGCGACCGCCGCGAGGATCCCCATCAGTCCCGACCACTTCGTGGCGACGCCGGCCCCGAACGCCGCCCCCGCGGCGAACCGCCAGGGCCGCCACAGGGGAGCGGGCAGCCGGCGCCGCTGCGGCGTCCCGCCGTCACCGTCGACCTGCGCCGCGGCGGACGCCTCGCCCGTACGCCGTTCGATCGATCGCTTGTCGAGCAGGAGTAACAGGAACCCGAGGACGATCCAGAACGCGACGAAGATGTCGAGGATCCCCGTCCTCGACTGCACGAAGTTCAGGCTCTCCGTGGCGAGGAGCAGGCCGGCGGCGAACGTCCAGATCGGGCTCGCCCACAGGAGTTGGGCGATGCCGGCGAGGAGCATCACGGTCAGCGTTCCGGTCACCGCGGCGCCGACGCGCCACCCGAACGGGTCGACGCCGAACGCGAGCTCGCCGAGCCCGATCATGTACTTGCCGAGCGGCGGGTGGACGAAAGCGCCGGTGTCCCACTCGTTCTCGCGCCAGAAACGCTCGTCGGCGCTCCGGATCCTGCAGGTCTCGTCGTCGTAGCCGAGGAGGATGCAGGCGGACTTCGGGTAGTAGTACTCGTCGAAGACGGTCCGGTCCGGGTACCCGAGGTGCATGAACCGCAGGTAGCCGGCGATCAGCCCCACCGCGAGGATCGCAACGACCGGCCGATTCAGCCTGCGGAGGACCGCGTTCGCCTTCGCGGCCGCGGGTCGCTCGCGGCGGAACGCCGGCGGACGCTCGGTCTGGGTGATCGCGGACATGCCGACCGATGGTACGGCAGGGATGCCGCTCGGGCGGGAGCTCGGAAGGCTCCGGCGGAGGGCTATCGGCGGGGGCGGTCCTTCAGCCGATAGACGAACTGGACACCCTGGTATCGCTCGTCGATCGAGGCCGACTTGTTGTCGACGAGCCCGGCGCCCAGACCGGTCCGCTGGACGGTCTCGAACGACAGGTCGGTCGGCAGACTCGATGCCTTCTTCGGCCAGGCGACCCACAGCCGGCCGTCGGGCTCGAGGGCCTTCGCCAGGGTCGAGAACCGGCGCCGAAGCTCGCTCGCCCGGCGGGTGAACAGCACGACGACGTCGAGGCGACCGCGCGCGGACCGCGCCGTCTCCACGCCGGCGGGCAGCGGCCCGAGCGAGAAGCCGTCGGGGGGAGCCACCACCAGCACGCGCGACCCCTCGCGGACGCCGAGCTTCGTCGCGAGCGGCGTCGTCGAGTAGTCGCGGTCTCCGTCGGCCGGCACGGCTCGATCGTAGGGCGTCGTGGGACGATGCGATCCGTGAGCGGGCGACTGTTCCTCGTCGGCACGCCGATCGGCAACCTCGGCGACCTCACCGAGCGCGCGCGTGAGACGCTCGCCGACGCCGACCTCGTGGCCGCCGAGGACACGCGGAGGACCGGCAAGCTCCTCGCGCATCTCGGCATCGAGGCGCGGATGGTCTCGCTGTTCGAAGGCAACGAGCGCGAGCGCACCGAGCGACTCTTGGAGGACCTGCGCGGCGGTGCCCGGGTCGCCCTCGTCTCCGACGCGGGGATGCCGAGCGTCTCGGACCCGGGGTTCCGGCTCGTCCGGGCCTGCGCCGCCGAGGGGATCGACGTCACGGTCGTCCCGGGGCCGTCGGCCGTCACCGCGGCGCTCGCGGTCTCGGGTCTGCCGACCGACCGGTGGGTCTTCGAGGGCTTCCTGCCGAGACGGGTGGGGGAGCGGCGGGCGCGGCTCCGCGAGCTGGCGGCCGAGCCGCGCACCGTGGTCCTGTTCGAGTCGCCGCGGCGTCTCGTCGCGACCCTTCGCGAGGTGCTCGAGGAGCTCGGCGACCGGGAGGTCGCGGTCGCCCGCGAGCTGACGAAGCTCCACGAGGAGGTCCTCCGCGGTCGGGTCTCGGAGGTGCTCGATGCGCTCGGCGACACGGAGCCGAAGGGGGAGGTCGTCGTGGTCCTCGAGGGGGCCGAGCCGGCGGCCGCGCCGCTCGAGGAGCTCGTCGCCGAGGCGCGGGCGCTCGTCGACGAGGGGATGCGCAAGCGCGACGCGGCGACCGAGGTGGCCCGACGACGGGGCGGCTCGGCGAACGCGATCTACGAGGAGCTGGTCGGTCCCGGCTAGGATTCCTCTCCCATGGGCCGAGACGTCTTCTACATCACGACGCCGATCTACTACCCGAACGACGTCGCACACATCGGCCACGCGTACACGTCCGTCGCCGCGGACTTCGTCGCGCGCTACCACCGCCTGCGCGGCGAAGCGGTGTTCCACCTGACCGGGACGGACGACCATGGCCTCAAGATCCAGCGGGCGGCCGAGGAGGCCGGCATGGAGCCCCAGCGGTGGGTCGACGAGATGGAGCCCCGGTGGCGGGAGGTCTGGGCCCGCCTGGACATCGCCAACGACGACTACATCCGCACGACCGAGCCCCGGCACCAGCAGGCCGTGCAGCGCCTGCTCTCGGCCGTCCACGACAACGGGCGGGACGACATCTACCTCGGGATGTACGAGGGGCTGTACTGCGTCTCGTGCGAGCTGTACTACACGGAGGACGAGCTCGTGGCCGACATGTGCCCGATCCACGAGCGCCCGGTGGAGCCCGTCTCGCAGGAGAACTACTTCTTCCGCCTGTCGGCGTACGCCGACCGCCTGCTCGAGCACTACGAGCGGGAGCCGTCCAGGGTCGAGCCCGAGACCCGGCGCAACGAGGTCCTCAGCCTCATCAAGGGCGGGCTGCTCGACTTCTCGATCAGCCGAACGAACTTCGACTGGGGCATCCCGCTCCCGTGGGATCCCGAGCACGTCTGTTACGTGTGGTTCGACGCGCTGACGAACTACATCACAGCCGCGGGGTACGGGAGCGACGAGGAGCGGTTCGGCGCGGTCTGGCCCGCGAACATCCACATGCTCGCCAAGGACATCCTCCGCCAGCACGCGATCTACTGGCCGGCCATGCTGATGGCCGCGGGCATCGAGCCCCCGACACAGGTCTGGGCCCACGGCTATCTCACGGTCGGGGGGAAGAAGATGTCCAAGACCCGCCTCACGGGGATCCACCCGTTCGAGCTGATCGAACACTTCGGCGTGGACTCGTACCGCTACTACTTCGTGCGCGAGATCCAGTTCGGCCAGGACGGCAACTTCTCGTGGGAGGCGATGGTCGACCGCCACAACGCCGATCTCGC
Source organism: Actinomycetota bacterium (assembly GCA_036280655.1). GTDB lineage: Bacteria > Actinomycetota > UBA4738 > UBA4738 > HRBIN12 > DASSJM01. The sequence goes on along the minus strand of DASUQI010000059.1, from coordinate 13,734 downwards.
GAACGGGCTCGGCAACCTCGTGAGCCGGGTGCTCGCGATGCTCGGGTCGTACTTCGACGGCGTCGTACCGGAGCCCGCGACCGGCGCGGCGGACGACCTGCCATCGGTGATCGAGGACGCCGTTCGCCGGTACGACGAGCACATGTCGGTCCTCGCCCTGTCGCAGGCGCTCGGCGCGGTCTGGGACGTAGTCGGCCGGGCGAACGGGTACCTCGTCGAACGGGAGCCGTGGAAGGTCGCGGGCGACGAGGCGCGGCGCGACGAGCTCGCCGGGATCCTGTACGCGGCGGCCGAGACGCTCCGAATCCTCGCGATCCTGATCAGGCCGATCATGCCGGGTGCGGCGGGGCGCCTGTGGGAGCAGCTCGGGATCGAGCGGCCGCTCGAGGACCAGCGCCTGCCGGAGGACGCGGCATGGGGCGGCCTCTCGGCCGGGACGAAGACCGCGAAGGGCGACCCGCTGTTCCCCCGCCTCGACTCCTGAATGAGGGTTCTCGCTCGGTTTCACGTGGGACCCGGCTCCTCGACCGAGAGTCGATACCGGACCGTTGAGACGGGTCGCGCGGACCGGGTCTCTTCGACCCGAGGTCGAGGAAGGAGGCGCGCCGGGTAGGGTGTCCGACGCGTGAGCGCGTCGAACCCTGAACCGCCGAGGCAGACCCCCGGTCCGGCCGGGATCGTCGACACCCACTGTCACCTGTTCCTGCTCGAGGGCGACCCGGCCTTCGCTGTCGAGGTATCGAGGGCGGCCGGCGTCGAGACGCTCGTCTGCGTCGGCATCGACCCCGGGTCGAGCCGCCGGTCGCTCGAGCTCGCCGAGTCGTTCCGCGGCGTGTTCGCCACGGCCGGCATGCATCCCCACGAGGCGAGCGAGTTCGACGCGCGGGCGGGCGCCGAGATCGAGGAGCTGCTCGGCAACCCGCTCGTCGTGGGGGTCGGCGAGTGCGGTCTCGACTTCTTCCGGATGCGGTCGCCGCGCGAGGATCAGGAGCGGGTCCTTCGGACCCATGTCGGGCTCGCGCGCGAGTCCGGGCTGCCGCTCGTCGTCCACGTTCGCGACGCGTGGCCCGACATCCTTCGAGTGCTCGATGAGGGTTCGGCGGAGCAGGTGGTGCTCCACTGCTTCAGCGGCGACGCCGACATCGCTCGGGCGTGCACCGATCGCGGCTGGTACCTGTCGTTCGCGGGGAACGTCACGTACCCGAAGAACGCCCACCTGCGCGACGCCGCGGGAGCCGCCCCACTCGACCGGATCCTCGTCGAGACCGACAGCCCGTTCCTCGCCCCGCAGCGGCTGCGCGGGCGCGACAACGTTCCCGCGAACGTCGTCGACGCGATCGAGGAGATCGCCGCGGCGCGCGGCGAGCCTGTGGAAAACGTTCGTACCGCGACCGCGGAGAACGCTCGGAGGGCCTTCCCCAGGCTCAGATAGCGGCCTCGGAGGGGCCCGGTTTCAAGTTTGCCTCGAGGGTTGAGGGTTTGATAGCGTCGGTCTCCTAAGCTAGAGAAGGCTTCGGTGCCGGCGTAGGCCGCTTCCCCCCGGAGCCTTCTTCGACGAAGGGAACAGATGCCGGTTCGTCCGAACCGGGTCCGGCGGCTTCGGGCCCGCAAGGCGATGGGGAACGCGATCCTCGCGAGCGCCGTGCTCGCCGGGGGGCTCGCGTACGTGGCCATCCAGAAGACCGTGACGCTGATCGTCGACGAGGGGTACCCCGAGGCCGTTCGAACGATGAGTACCAGCGTCGGCGATCTCCTGGAGACCGAAGGCATCGTGCTGGGAGCCGGAGATCTCGTGACGCCGGCGGCGGTGACGCCGCTCGCGGACGGGATGACCGTCCTCGTCGACCTGCGGCCCTCGACGACCGAGACGCCCGTCGCCGGGGATGTGGGGGTCTGGGTGATGGAAGGAGTGAGCGCGCCGCATCTGATGCTCGCGGCGCGCAGCACCGAAGGATGGTTCACCGCGGGAGCGCCGGGCGGGCCGTCGTCGGTGGTGGCCGCGACCGTCGTGGTGAAGGGGAAGGACCACGACGTCATAACCAACGCGGCCACCGTCCGCGAGCTCCTCTCGGCCATGGGGATCGAGCCCGACGGCGACGACCGCATCCTTCCGTCACCCAGGACCCCCATCACGAACGAGATGCGCATCCGGTGGGATGCGATCGCGTTCCGAACGCAGGCCGTCCGCGTCCCGATCCCGTACACGACGTCCGCCGAGTACACCGACCGTCTCGACCCCGGCGAGGAACGCCTGATCCGCGCCGGCGTCGACGGCGTGATGATCGAGCGCACCAGGGTGACGTTCCGCAACGGCGAGGCGGTCCGTCGCGTGGTGCTCTCGCGGACCGTCGTCACCGAGGCCGTCTCGGCGCTGCGGCAGGTCGGTCGGGCCGAGACCTCGGATGGGGGCTCGAACGGGATGCAGGTCGGCGAGGCGAGCTGGTACGGGTTCGCGCCCGGGGACGGCCTCACGGCGGCCCACCCGTGGCTGCCGTTCGGTACGGTGGTCACCGTCGAGAATCTCGAGAACGGCAGGTCCGTTCAGGTGGTGATCAACGATCGTGGACCATTCGGCGGGCGGGTCATCGACCTCTCCGACGAGGCCTTCGCCCGGATCGCCCCCCTTTTCCAAGGGGTCTGTCAGGTCCAACTCACCTGGTGAGTCCGGCGGCCTCGGCCGCTCGGACCTGAAGGACCTCGCCGCCCGCCACGGACTCCGGCCCACGAAGCGACTCGGCCAACATTTCCTCGCCGACCCGAATCTCGCCCGCGCGATCGTCGCCGACGCCGGTATCGCGCCCGGCGACCGCGTCCTCGAGATCGGCGCGGGCCTGGGTTCGCTCACGGTCGCGCTCGCCGCCGCCGGGGCGCGGGTCCTGGCGGTCGAGACCGACCGCGGGGTCGCCCGGGCGCTCGAGGAGGTCGTCGGCCCGTTCCCGCAGGTCCGGGTCGTCGAGGCCGACGCGATGCGCTCCGACTGGGCCGCGCTGCTCGAACCGGGGCCGTGGGCCATGGTGTCGAACCTGCCGTACAACGTCTCGGTCCCGCTGGTGCTGGACCTGCTCGAGGACATCCAGGCGATCGACCGCTTCCTCGTGATGGTGCAGCTCGAGGTCGGCGAGCGACTCGTCGCGCCGCCCGGTGATCCGTCCTACGGGGCGGTGAGCGTCCGCGTCGCGTACCACGCCGACGCGCGGCTGCTCCGCCGCGTGCCCGCGGACGTGTTCTGGCCCCGGCCGCGGGTGGACTCGGTGCTCGTGACGCTCACCCGGCGCGAACCCCCGGTCGACGTCGACCGGGCGGCGCTGTTCAGCATCGTCGACGAGGGATTCGCCGAGCGGCGCAAGACGATGGCGAACGCCCTGCGGCGGCTCGGCCTGGACGCCGACGCCGCGTCGGATGCGATGCGCGCGAGCGGGCTCGACCCCTCGGAGAGGGCCGAGCGTCTCGGGCTTCCCGAGTTCGCGGGGATCGCCCGGTACCTGATCGAGGCGGGGTGGCGGCCCTGAGCGCCCCCGCCCGGAACGCCAGCGGCATCCGGCGCGAGGCACGGGCCAAGATCAACGCCTTCCTTCGGGTCCACGGGGAGCGCGAGGACGGCTACCACGAGATCGAGAGCCTCGTCCTCCCGATCTCGCTCGCCGACCGGGTGACCGTCCGGACTTCGGCGAAGCTGCGCGTCGCGGTGAAGGGCGAAGATTCGCTCACGGGGGACGTGCCCGTCGGTGGGCTGAACCTCGCCCTCGTGGCCGCGCTCGCCCTCGCCGACGAGTGCCACGACGCCGGCGGTGCCCTGATCGAGATCGACAAGCGGATCCCTGTCGCGGCGGGGCTCGGAGGGGGGAGCGCGGATGCCGCCGCCACGATCGACGCGCTGAACGAGCTCTGGGGATGCGGCGCCGACGCCGCGACGGTGGACGCCCTCTGCGAGCGCCTGGGCTCGGACGTCCCCGCGATGCGCGCCGGCACCCCGGTCCTGATCTCGGGACGAGGAGAGAGGCTCGAGGCGGCGGAGGTCCCACAGCTCCACTGGGTCCTCGTCCGATTCGGGTTCGGCGTGCGGTCGCCCGACGCCTACCGTTGGTGGGACGAGGACGGCGGCCGGACGGGCCCCGATCCGCGCCCGTTGCTCTCGGCGGCGGCGGCCGGCGATCCCGAGGCGCTCGGGCCGCTGCTGTTCAACGACCTCGAGGCGTCGGTCGTGACGCGGCACCCGGCGGTCGGCCGCGCGAAGAAGCGACTCCTGGACCTCGGCGCGGTCGGCGCGGTCATGAGCGGGAGCGGGGCGTCGGTCGTCGGGCTCGCGCGGGATCGCGGGCACGCCGAGGAGATCGCCGTCGGTATCGACGACGCCGTCGCGGTGGCGGGCCCTCCGCCCGCATAGGATTGACGCCCGGAGCGGTCCGGGGTCGTCTAACGGCAAGACGCGGGCCTTTGGAGCCCTCGATGGAGGTTCGACTCCTCCCCCCGGAACCAGCGGAGGACGGCGGGTCGCGCCTTGCCGGGAGCGCCTCCCGCCGGTACAAAGGGAGGCCGTGCCCGAGAGGACCCCCTCGCCGAAGCCGTCGCTCGCCGTGGTGCTGCTCGCGGCGGGCAAGGGCAAGCGCCTGAAGTCCGACACCCCGAAGGTGCTGCATCCGCTCTGCGGCCGCCCCGCGCTCTGGTGGGTCCTGCAGACCGCGAGGGGGGCGCGTCCCGACAAGATCGTCGTCGTCGTGCACCACGGCGCCGAGGAGGTCAGGGCGGCGGTCGCAGCATGGAACCTCTCGCCGAAGCCCGTCTTCGTGGAGCAGGGCGAGGCGCTCGGGACCGGCCATGCGGTGCTCGCCGCCGAGCGGGCCGTCGGCCGCTCGAGCGAGGTCCTCGTCGCGAACGGCGACTTCGATCCGGTCACCGAGGACGACGTCCGGGCGCTGCTCCGCCTCCATCGCCGGACCCGGTCCGCGGCGACGGTGATCGTCACCGAGGCCGAGACGCCCGGCGGCTACGCGAGGGTCGTCCGCGAGGGGGACCGCCTGATCTCGATCGCGGAGGGGACCGACGCGCCGCCCGAGCTCCGGGAGGTCAAGGAGATCGGGACGAACTGGGTCGCGTTCCGGCGGGAGGACCTGTTCAAGGCGCTCCCGCTCGTCGGCCGCGACAACAGCCAGGGCGAGCACTACCTGAACGACGTGTACGCGATCCTGATGGACAGGGGCGAACGCGCCTCGGTCCTGAAGGTGGACACGGGCGGCGCGATGGGCATCAACTCGCGGTCCGGACTCGCCGGGACGACGCGGGTGCTCCGCGACCGGATCAACGCTCGTCACCTCGCGAACGGCGTGACGCTCGTGGACCCGGAGACGACGTACATCGACGTCGACGCGAAGATCGGCCGGGATACGGTGATCCATCCGATGACGTTCGTCTCCGGGGAAACCACGATCGCCGACGGGTGTGAGATCGGGCCCTCCGCCCGGATCGTCGACAGCCGGGTCGCCAGGGGCGCGGTCGTGCAGTTCTCGGTCGTCCGCGAGGCGCGGATCGGGGCCGGCGCCCAGGTCGGGCCCTTCGCGCACGTCCGACCCGGGACCGTGCTCGGGCCCCGCGCGAAGGTTGGTGCGTACGTCGAGGTCAAGGCCGCCGAGCTCGGTGAGGGCGCGAAGGTGCCGCATCTCGCCTACGTGGGCGACGCGAAGGTCGGGAGGCGGGCGAACGTCGGCGCCGGCTCCGTGACGGTGAACTACGACGGGTACGAGAAGCATCTGACCTCGATCGGGGACGACGCGCGGGTGGGTTCGGATACGATGTTAGTGGCGCCGGTGACGGTTGGGAAAGGCGCGGTGACGGGCGCGGGATCGGTCATCACGGAGAACGTTCCGGCGGGTGCGCTCGCCGTGGAGCGCTCGGAGCAGCGCACCGTCAAGGGCTACCGCAAGCGGAAGGACGCCGAGAAGGCGAAGCGGAAGCGGCCGACGAGCTCGGGGAAGGGCAAGGGGGCGCGCTGAGCGTGGAGATCGTCACCAAGAAGCGGATGATGCTGTTCTCGGGGACGACGCACCCCGAGCTGTCCGAGGAGATCGCCGAGAACCTCGGGATCCCGATCGCACCCTGCGTGATCCGGCGGTTCGGCTCGGGCGAGATCTACGTCCGGCCGGAGGACTCGGTGCGCGGGGCGGACGTATTCGTGATCCAGACGCACGCCGACCCGGTGAACGAGTCGATCATGGAACAGCTGATCCTGATCGACGCGATGAAGCGGGCGTCGGCGAAGCGGATCACGGCGGTCGTCCCGTACTACGGCTACGCGCGGCAGGACAAGAAGGTGCTCGCGCGCGAGCCGATCAGCGCCAAGCTCATCGCCGACCTGCTGTCGGCGGCGGGATCGGACCGGGTGGTCTCGGTGGACCTGCACGCGGGGCAGATCCAGGGCTACTTCGACTTCCCGTTCGACCATCTGACGGCGCTGCCCGTGCTGACCGGGTACCTGCAGAACGAGCTCGGGCTGCACGGCGACGACCTGGTCGTCGTCGCGCCCGACGCCGGCCGGATCAAGACCGCCGAGCGCCTGCGCGAGTACCTGCACGCGGATCTCGCATTCCTCTATAAGAGGCGCTCACGGACCGAGGCCCACAAGATCGACGAGATGGCCGTCGTGGGTGAGGTCGGGGGCCGGCCCTGCATCTTGGTCGACGACATGATCGACACCGCGAGCACCGTGGCCAAGGGCGCGACCGCGCTCGCCCAGCAGGGGGCGGGCCCGATCTACGCCGCCGCCACACACCCCGTGCTCTCGGGCAAGGCGGTGCAGAACCTCGAGGAGTCGCCGATCTCGGAGGTCGTCGTCACGAACACAATGCCGATCCCCGAGGAGAAGCGTTTCGGCAAGCTCCGGGTGCTCTCGATCGCGCCGCTGATCGCCGACGCGCTCCGGGCGGTGTTCGAAGAGAGCAGCGTCTCGGAGATCTTCCATGGCGAGAACCAGTAGTCAGGTCTCCAGCTCCGGCCAGCCCCCCCGGCACTCCTCGTAGGTCGAGGCGTCCAGGGCGCCGTACCGGAAGTTCCCGCCCCCGCCCTCGTCCATGTTGACGGCGACGCAATAGACGTGTTCGAGATCCGGCGTGACCGAGACCAGTACGACGTTCCATCCCGACCATCCGGTGAGCTCGGAGCCGCCGGCCGGCGCAACCCCGCGGATGCTCACCTCGTTCGGCACCGGCTCCCCGGCCCCGGCCGCGTTCCACGGGAAATCGGGCATCGCCGAACGCGCCTCCTCGACCGAGAATCCTTCGAGGGAATCGGCGTTCGTCCCGGTCCATCGGGAGACCGCGTCGCGAGCCCGGCGAAGGAGGTTCCAGACCGCATCGATCTCGGGTGTCGGGCCCGCGGGCTCCGGTGTCTCCCCGACGAACTCGCGGCCGATCTCGTTGCCGTCCGAATCGTAGGCGACGAGCTCGCCCTCGAGCGGCACGTCTTCCGGGACGATGACGAGCCCGACCTGCGGGATCCCGATCGAGTCGTCGGGCACCGGATACAGCGCACCTTCGATCGTGGATCCGTCGACCCCCTCGAAGACCACCCGCGCGACGAGGTCGGAGGCGAGCGCGGTGATGTTGCTCGGCTGACCGCTTCCCGATCCCCATCCGTCGAGCTGGAAGTCCTTCCTCAGTGGCCGCAGGCAGCAGCCACCCCCGCCGCCCTGGTTCGTGAACCCGAACCAGAGCCCGATGCCATCGCTCGTCGGCTCGAGGTAGAGCTCCCACGGTCCGCCGACCGGGTCATCCCCGGTCGCGATCGTGATCCGAGGACCGGCCGGGAGGATCGGATCGCCGATGGGGAACCCCTCCCGATCGAAGCCCACGATCATGGCTCGGTCGTCGGCGCCCGGTGCGACGGCCCAGACGACGCGGTCGTCGTAGCCCATGCTCGGAGGGAGCGACACGATCTTCACGGGCAGCGACTCGCCGCTCCCCGTCACGAGTCGGGCCTCGGCCACCTCGGGCGAGATCACCCCGGAGACGAGGGTCCCTTCGTTCGTGAGCGTGATGGTGGAGCTCACGGGTTGCTCCGTGCTCCCCGAATGGGGTGCGAACGCGCTCCCCGTACAGCAGCTCCCGCCCTCGCTCCCCGAGATGCCGACCAGCAGGCTCTTGTTGAGCTCGACGAACGCCACGATCGTGGCGAGACCGTCTCCGATCCGCTCGGTTCCGAGGACGACGCGCGGCGTCCCCTGGCCCTGGAAGGCGGCCATCCGGGACATCTGCGGTTCTGCGGTCACGGGGAAGGCGAGGCTCTCGAACGCCCGCTCCATCGATCGGACGTCGGCCGCGCTGGCGTCCGCGCCCTGTGCGGCGTTCGCCCAGTAGATCGCGCCCGATGGTGCCGTCCAGGTCGCGACGCGTGGGCGGGGCCCGTCCGTGCAGACGGGATCGGCGTTGTTCGGGAGCGGCGCGAGGTCGACCGGCCATGGACCGCTGGGATCGCCGACGATCTCTGCTTCGTCCGGCGTCATGATCCCGACCGTGAGCAGGACGCCCTCGGGCGGCAGCGCGTCGGGGTCGACCATGCATCGAGGCGAGTGCGGGAGATCGGGATCGAAGTTCGCGAGCTGGAGCACGGGCCCCGAAAGAACCTCCGGCTGCCCGACCCCGAGAGGGACGAGCGGCGACGTGTCGAGCAGGATCCAGTCTTCCGGGTAGGCGATCGATGCGTAGGGAAGCGCCGCGCTCTCGAACCCCGGCGGCGCCTCGGGAAGGACTGGCGCGGTCGCCGGCTCCGGCGCCGTCTGGTCGATCCCCCGGAGCAACTGGAAGGCTGCCACCGTGCCGACGACGAGCGTCGCGACGACGGCCAGGGCCGTGACGACGGTGCCCACCTGACGACGCCGCGCCCTCTTGAGGACCCGAGGATCGGGTGGGGCGGGGGGCGATGCGTCGCGGGCCTTCGTCTCCAGGAGCTCGTGGAGGTCTCGTTCGAGGTCGTTCATCGGGACTCGCTTTCGATCTCGGCCCGGAGCGATCGCATCGCCCGGGCGACCAGGGACTTCGCGGCGGCCGTCGAGCACCCGAGGACGTCCGCGGTCTCCCGCTCGGAGAGGTCCTCGTAGAAGCGGAGTACGACCGCGGCGCGCTGCCGTGGCGGGAGGGCAAGGACCGCGTGCCACAGGTCCGCGCGCGCGCCGACGTCCGGCATGCCGACATGGAGTTCGGGGGCCGATCGTTCGCGCTCGAGGTGCGCCCGCTCGACCCGCCGACGGCGGAGCTGGGACGTGTGGAGGTTCACGATCGTCCTGCGCAGGTACACCCAGAAGGCGTCCGGGACGCGCAGGTGGCGGAACCTCCCGACGACCCGAACGAACGCATCCTGGACGAGGTCCTCCGCGAGCGCGCGGTCGCCGGTCAGCAGGTAGGCGAGCCTCCCGGCAGCCGGGGCATGACGCTCGTAGAGCTCCGCGAGCGGCCCGCTTGAGGCCGAGAGGGGGCGTGCGCCGTCCATCACTCGGGACTCCACACTAGGGAAGACGCACGAGGCCGGGTGCGGGTATCGGAGCACGAGTCCCGAACCGGCGCCGACGAGCGCTCAGCAGCTACGGCGAGTACTGCTCCTCGATCTGCGTCACCACGCCGTCCCTCACGGTGATCCACCATTGGCTCAGCCCCCGGTAGATCAGATCGCCATCCGTGACGTCCCCCTGCTGCTCGATCGCCTGCGCGAACAGCGAGAGGTCGCCGTCGAAGAACGTCTCGCAGCACCGGTTCCAGTCGAGCAGTCGCAGCCGCATGTCGGGCGCGAGCGCCAGCGTTCGGAGCATCGGGTTGTCGTTGACGACGAAGTGATCGTTCGGTACGGGACCGGTGCCCCCGGCCGCGTGGTAGGCGTCGTTCGCTTCCTCGCCGGACAGGAAGTACGCGAGGTCGAACTCGATCGTCGCGGCGTCCGGGTCGACCGAGCGCACGTAGCCGAAGTGTCGCCCGTCCTCCAGCACGGGCGAGGGTGCGTCCATGGCGCCGGCGTTGTTGGTCGCGACGACCTGCCCCGAGGCGTCGAACCCGTCGAGCTGAACCGGTCCCGCCGGACCGACGACCAGTGCGAATGCGGTCAGGTCGGGATCGATCTCGTCCGGGACGTCGAGGACGTCGGCCGAGACGGTCGAACCGTTCGCGGTGGTGGCCTCCATCCGGACGACGCCTTCGGGGACGACGCCGAAGACGACGCGCTCGGCGTCCGAGCCGGAGCCGAAGGCGAACCTCGACGATTGGATGTCGTTCGACGACGCGTCGAAACCGCTGAAGCCGGCCCCCCCGCTCTCCCCGGTGACGTCGAGGCTGAGTTCACCCTGCTCGCGCGCGGCGATCAGTTGCCACTCCTCGCCGCCGGCGGTTCCATGGGCCAGGACGACGGACGTGACGCCGCCTTCCGACGGCTCGAACGTCATCGACGCGAATGCCGCGAACAGCGCGTCGCGTTCCTCGTCGCTCGCCTCCGGTGCGAACCCGACCCGTGCCTCGAACGTGCGACCGGACTCCGTCCATCCGGCGCGAAGGAACTCCCATCCCGGGTAGCAGGTCGGTCCGGTCGTGTCGTCGTTCAGCGGCTCGAGTTCGACCGGCCACGCCCGGCTCGCCGGGCCATCGAGCGCGAGCGGCCCCTCCTGGATCGTCATGAGCAACGGATCGGCTTCGTCGCCCCCCAGCTGGCCGGGGCAGACGAAGGTCTCCTGGGCCTGCGAGGGCGCCAACGCCATCACGATCCGGGGAAGCGGCGACCCCGACATCACGCCCGGTCCGTTCAGCCCCGCCGTGTCCGGATCAATCAACGCCCACGCCTGCGGGTACGAGATCGTGATCCCGTTCATGGTGCCGGTCGTCGTCGGCCCGAGGGCGGCGGGCTCCGGGCTGGTCTGCTGCGACAACAGGGTCGTCGCGCCGGCGACGATCCCGGCGACGACCGCGAGCCCCGCAAGCGCGACCCCTCCGCCGAACACCGCCTGGCGGCGCCGGGCCGAACGGCGGAGCCCCTTGGGCGCCGTCGCGGGCGTGGGGACGCGCCGGGCGTCCTGGTTGAACAGCTCTCGCAGGTCGCGTTCGAGATCGTTCACGTGTCCTCACTCCTCGGGATCCGTTCGCGGAGGGTCTCCATCGCGCGGGCGACCATCGACCGGACGGCAGCCGCGGAGCATCCGAGCGCCTGGCCCGCCTGTTGCTCGGACAGGTCCGCGTAGTACCGCAGGACCACCGCGGCTCGCTGCCGCGCCGGCAGCGCCGACAGGGCCGCTCGAAGCTCGTCCCGCCTGCCGTGGTCGGGTTCATCCACGGAGGCCGAGCTCCGAGACTGGCCGCGCAGGTACGCGGCCTCGACCTTGCGGCGGCGGAAGAGCGACGTGCAGGCGTTCACCACGGCGCGGCGCAGGTACGCCTCGAAGGCTTCGGGCTCGCGAAGGTGTCGGAAACGGCCCACCGAGCGCAGGAAGGCGTCGTGGGCGATGTCCTGGGCCAGGTCGGTATCGCCCGTGATCAGGGAGGCGACCCGGACGGCTCCCGGCATGTGTCGCACGTAGAGGTCCTCGAGGTCGATCCGCTCCGCCACGACGGTGCGGACGATACCGGTGTCCTGGCTCATCACCCTCCAGACGCGTGAGCCCCAGGTCTCATAGCGGCAGCGTGTTGGTACCATGCCCCACCGAACCGCCACCTCAGAAGGACCCAGTCATGGCCGAGATCAAGCTCGTCGCCGAGCCCCGAACGGACTCGGGCAAGGGCGTCGCCCGCAAGCTCCGCGCCGCGGGACGCGTGCCCGCCGTCCTCTACGGCGCCGGCGTGGAGTCGACCCCGCTCTCCGTGGACTCGAAGGAGCTGTTCCACCTGCTTCACACCGGCGCGGGCTCGAACGTGCTCGTCGACCTCGTCGTCGACGGTCACGAGCACCTGGCGATCCCCCGTGACGTCCAGCGCGACCACATCCACGGCCGCTTCATCCACCTGGACTTCCTCGCGGTCCGCCGCGACGAGAAGATCCACATCCAGGTCCCGGTCCGGGTCGTCGGCGAGTCCGTCGGCGTCAAGGCCGGCGGCGTCGTCGAGCACCACCTCTGGGAGGTCGAGGTCGAGTGTCTGCCCACCGACGTCCCCGAGGCGATCGAGGTCGATATCACCGAGCTCGAGATCGGCATGGGCCTTCGCGTGAGCGACCTCGTCGCGCCGCAGGGGTCGACGATCCTCGCGAACCCCGAGGACTCGGTCGTCGCGGTCCAGCAGCCGCAGATGGCCGTCGAGCTCGAGGAGGAAGAGGCGGCCGAGGGCGAGGAAGGCGAGGAGGCCGCCGAGGGCGAGGAGGGCGCCGAGGGCGAGGCTCCCGCCGAGGGCGGCGGCGAGGCCGGGTCCTCCGACGAGTCGTCCGAGGGCTAACGCCCTCGCCCATGACCTGGCTCGTCGCGGGCCTCGGCAACCCGGGCCCCCGCTACGAGAAGACCCGCCACAACCTCGGCTACCGCGTCGTCGACGAACTCGCCGAGCGCTCGGGCGAGCGTTTCCGCAAGGCGCGCTTCGTGCCCGCCGACGTCGCCGAGCTCAGCGAGGGGAGCGAGCGCATCCTGCTCGCCAAGGCTCGGGACTTCATGAACGTGACCGGGCCCGCGTTCGCCTCGCTCGCGCGCAAGCACCGCGTCGAACCCGAGCAGGTGGTCGCCGTCCACGACGAGATCGACCTCGTGTTCGGCGCGCTTCGCGTGAAGTTCGGCGGCTCGACCGCCGGCCACAACGGGCTGCGTTCGGTCGAACGCGCCCTCCACACGCCGGACTTCTTCCGGGTGCGGCTCGGCGTCGGACGGCCGACCGGACGCAAGGAGCCCGGCGACTGGGTCCTCGAGAACTTCGCCAAGCGCGAGGAGCCCGAGGTCGGGATCCTCGTCGCCGATGGGGCGGACGCCACCCTGTCCCTGGTACGGGATGGGCTGCAGGCGACCCAGGACCGCTTCAACCGCGGCGCGCCGAAGGAGTAGCGGCCGCCTCAGGCTAGACTTGGAGGCACGAAGGCCCCGTCGCGCCGCGACGAGGCCTCTTCGTGCTGTGCGGAGGAGGTCTGGTGGAGCGGCTGCTCGACACGCTGATCGGCTCGGAGGCGTTCGAACGCCTCCTGCTCGAGCGCGCCCGCCCGGTGGTCGCGCGGAGCGACGCGGGCGAGGACTTCTTCGTTTCCGCGCTCGCGAGGGCGCTCGAGTCGCCGGTGCTCGTCGTGGCCCCCGGCCCGCGGGAGGCCGAGCAGCTCGCCGAGGGCGCGGAGGCGTGGCTCGGAGCCGAACGCGCCGCGCTCCTGCCGGCGTGGGAGGCGCTGCCGTACGAGGGGATCAGCCCGTCGCCGGAGATCTCGGCCCGCCGGGCGGACGCCGTCCGGCGGTTGCGCGCGGCCAAGGGTCCGTTCGTCCTGGTGACGCCGGCGCTCGCGGCGATGCAGGGCCTCGTGCCGACGCTCGGCGGGGTCGCGCCGGTGGAGCTCGTCAAGGGCATCGACCTTCCGCCGGACGCGCTCGCCGAACGGCTCGTGGACCTCGGCTACGTCCGCACCGATGTGGTCGAGCACCGCGGCGAGTTCGCGGTCCGCGGCGGCGTCCTCGACGCCTTCCCCGGGACGGCGAGGCGGCCAGTACGGCTCGAGTACTGGGGCGACGAGATCGAGTCGATCCGCGAGTTCACGCCGTCGTCGCAGCTGTCGACCTCGCCGGTCGTCCGCGTCGAGATCCCGCCGGTCCGCGAGCTGATC
>DASUQI010000058.1:0-75726 GCA_036280655.1 Actinomycetota bacterium | reverse complement strand
GGTCTCGGTCGGGCTCGGGGTCTCGGTCGGGCTCGGGGTCTCGGTCGGGCTCGGGGTCTCGGTCGGGCTCGGGGTCTCGGTCGGGCTCGGGGTCTCGGTCGGGCTCGGGGTCTCGGTCGGTGCCGTCGTAGGTGCCGGAGGAGGAGGAACGTCGTTCTCCGAGAACACATCACCGAAGATGCCGAGAAGGATCTCCTGCATCTCCGGTGACAGAGAATCCCAGACCGCCTCGAGCGCTCGCATGAGCGCCACATCCAACGAGGAGACGTCGATGCCCGACTCCAGCGCGATCTCGCGTTCGGCCAACAACTCGGATGCGATCACGGCGATCTCGTCCGAAGATGCAGCAGGCAGGGCCGCGGTGAGTTCCTCGAGAGAGTCCTTCGCCGCTGCGAGATGCACGCTCGCAGGTGTATCGGGCCCGGCAGGCTCGAGGGAGCCATCTCGAAGGAGGAGGAACGCGAGGGCGATGACCGACGCCACCGCCAAGCCCTGCATCCGGTCGGTCCAGCGGCTCGCCGATCGTCGGTGTTGCGACGACTGGATCGGGGTCATGTCCGTCACGGTCATGTTCGACGGCACATCCGATTCGGTGTTGGGGCCGGCGACCGCCGTCCCGAGTTCCGTCAGTCCTGGACCATCCTCTACGACGGCATCGACCAGGAGGATCATGCCGGCGGGGAGTACATCGCGATCGGGGGCCAGAAGGAAGATCTTCGTCTTCGGAGAGACCCGTCGGATCTGGCCGATCACCGTGAGGTCGTGGTCGAGCGCGAGTTTCTCGTGCAGGACCAGGAGGTCCGGCTTGAGCTGTTGGACTTGGAGCAACACGTCCGCCATCGTGGCCGCCTCACCGACGACGAACAGCCCGCGCTCCTCGAGGAGGAAGCGGGCGAGGCCACGCTCGAGCGGCCGGCGGTCTGCGACGAGCGCCGAGCGCGGCGACGCGATCTTCGCCATGTCTGCGTGTCTCCGTCTCCCGGGAACGGCCCTTGTATAGCGCATCCCGGGTGATGTCTCACCCGCCATCCGGTAATTTCGGTCCCCCCTCCCGGTGCAGGGCGTCCCGGTGTGGCCTGGCGTTGCCCTGAGAAGAAACTGGTCCCTACCAACCGGTAGACGTTCCATCGGGGGCGGCGAACGGATGGTTCCTTCGGCTGAGAGCGGCTAGGATCACCTCGATCCACCCCTTCCGCGAGGGCGAAGCGTCAGCAGGACGCGTGACGATCCATCACGACGACCCCAGCGGATCCCGCGAGTCCCTCTCTCCGGAACCGCGAGCGGCACCGGCTCTCCGACAGCGAACAGGGCATGACGCGTAGCGCTGGTGGTAGACGAGATCGATCGCCCCGCCCACGACCGACTAAGCGATGAGGCGGGCGATCCCGCCCGGTTTCAGGGAGGCCCGCTCGCATCAGCGCCCGTGAAGCCGTCCCGGTCACACACGACCGCTTCGCTAGACTGACCCGGCCGATGGCAGGTAAGCACCGCATCATCGTCGCGAAACCCGGGCTCGACGGTCACGATCGCGGGGTCAAGGTGATCGCGCGCGTCCTGCGGGACGCTGGGTTCGAGGTCATCTACACGGGCCTGCACCAGACGCCGGAGCAGATCGCGGAGACGACGATCCAGGAGGACGCGGACGCGGTCGGCCTGTCCTGCCATTCGGGTGCGCACATGACCCTGTTCCCGAAGGTCGTCACTTTGCTCCGCGACAAGGGCGCGAGCGACGTCGTGGTCTTCGGCGGCGGGATCATCCCGAAGGACGACATCCCCAAGCTCGAGCAGGCGGGGATCGAGAAGATCTTTACGCCGGGCGCCTCGACCGGAGACATCGTCGACTGGCTGAACGGCCGTCTCGCGGAGCAACGGGCCAGCTGACCTGTGGATCTCTACGAGCACCACGGCAAGGACCTGTTCGAACGCCACGGCATCGCGCTTCCCGAACGCGCGGTGATCACCACCCCCGAGGACGCCGCGAGTGCGACCGAGCGGCTCGGCGGCCACGTCGCGGTCAAGGTCCAGGTGCAGGCGGGCGGCCGCGGCAAGGGCGGCGGCGTCGCTCTCGTGCACTCGCCGGAAGGCGCCGCGATCGAGGCCGCCCGGATGTTCGAGGAGGGGTTCAAGGGCACGGCGGTCACCCGCGTGCTCGTCGAGAAGCTCGTCGACATCGCGGCGCAGTTCTACGCCGCGATCTCGTTGGACCGTTCGGCGGGCACGTACCTCGCGATGGTCTCGAACGAGGGCGGCGTCGACATCGAGGAGGTCGCCCGGTCGAAGCCGGAGGCGATCCGCCGCGTGCACGTCGACGCGGTGCGCGGTCTGCGGTCGTACCATGCGCGCCGACTCACGGGCCACCTGCCGCCCGAAGCGCGGGAGGGTGCCGCCCGCCTGCTGACGCAGGCCTGGGGAGTCCTCGTGGCGTTCGACGCGACGCTCGTCGAGTTGAACCCCTTCGTGCTGCTCGAGGGCGGCGCGGTGATGGCGCTCGACGCCAAGGTCACGATCGACGACAACGCGCTGTTCCGCCAGCCCGACATCGCAGCGCTCGCAGACTCGTTCCCGATCGATCCGGTCGAGAAGCGCGCGAAGGCCGCGGGCCTGCAGTACCTCAAGCTCGACGGCGAGGTGGGGATCATCGGCAACGGCGCTGGGCTCGTGATGTCCACCCTCGACGTCGTCAAGCAGGCGGGGGCCCGGGCCGAAGCCGCGAACTTCCTCGACGTGGGCGGGGGCGCGAGTTCCGAGGTGATGGCCACCTCGCTCGAGGTGATCCTGTCCGACCCCGACGTGAAGAGCGTGCTCGTGAACATCTTCGGCGGCATCACGCGCTGCGACCTCGTCGCGAAGGGGATCCTCGGGGCGCTCGAGCGCGTCTCGCCCGAGGTCCCGATCGTCGTCCGACTCGACGGCACGAACGCCGAGGAGGGCCGGCGGATCCTCGCCGAGGCGAACCATCCGCGGATCGTCCCGGCCAAGACGATGCTCGAGGCGGCCGAGCGCGCCGCCCGGCTCGCCAAGGGCGTGGCATGATGGCGATCCTCGTCGACGAGGACACGAAGGTCGTCGTTGCGGGTATCACCGGCTCGGAGGGCACGTTCCACGCGCTGCGGAACCGCTCGTACGGCACGCAGGTGGTCGCCGGCGTGACCCCCGGCAAGGGCGGGCAGAACGTCGAGGGCATCCCGGTGTTCGACACCGTGGCCGACGCCGTCGAGGCAACCGGCGCGAACACCTCGCTGGTCTTCGTGCCGGCCCGGTTCGCCTCGGAGGCGATCTACGAGGCCGCGGACGCGAGCGTCGGGCTGATCGTGTGCATCACCGAGGGCATCCCGGTCCGCGACATGGCGCAGGTCGTGGTCTCGCTCCGGGGGACGGGCGCCGCGCTCGTCGGGCCGAACTGCCCCGGGGTGATCTCGCCCGGGCGTTCGAACGTCGGCATCATCCCCGGCGAGATCTGCACGCCCGGACGCGTCGGCCTCGTGAGCCGCAGCGGGACGCTCACGTACCAGATCGTCCACGAGCTCACCCAGCGGGGGATAGGGCAGTCGACGTGCGTGGGGATGGGCGGCGATCCGGTCCACGGGATCGGCTTCATCGGGTCGCTCGAGCGCTTCGAGGCCGATCCCGACACCGACCTGGTCGTGATGATCGGCGAGATCGGCGGCGACGACGAGGAGCGGGCCGCCGAGTACGTCCGCGACCGGATGTCGAAGCCGGTCGTCGCCTACATCGCGGGGTTCACGGCGCCGCCCGGCAAACGGATGGGCCACGCGGGCGCGATCATCACCGGCTCGAGCGGGACGGCGCAGGGCAAGGCCGAGGCGCTCGAGACCGCCGGCGTGAAGGTCGGCCGGACCCCGACCGAGGTCGCCGAGCTCGTCCAGGCCGCGAGGTCGTGACCCCGGGCCGGGACCGGCCCGCCGCCCCCGCCGTCTGGTCGTTCGCCCTCGCCCGGGGCGCGCTCGCGTTCCTCGCCGTCGCGGCGGTGGGGATCGCCGCCGCGCTCGCGGGGTCGCTCGCCGGCCTCCGCATCGGGCTCGTCGACGCCCTCCGCCTCGGCCTCCTGTACGTCGGTCCGTTCCACCACGTCCCGGTCGTGATCGAGGGCGAGATCGACCTCCGGGCGGTCCCGCTGCCGAACCTCCCACCGAGCGGCGTGACGACCGTCGAGATCGGGATCGCGCTGCTGTCGGTCACCGCGCTCGCGATCTGGCTCGTGTTCGGTGGGGGGCGCGCGGTGGCCGACCGCGCGGGCGGCGGACTCGGCGATCGCGTGCTCGCGGGCACGCTCGTCGCGCTGAGCTACGCGGTCCCGGTGTTCCTCGTAGCGCTCGTCGTCGAGATCGAGGCGCCGGTGCGTCTCGGGGCGTTCGTCTCGGGCACGGTCGGCGTCCGGCTGGCGCCGTGGCAGGCGCTGCTGCTCCCGTTCGGCATCTCGGCGGTCGCCGGGGCGGCCGGCGGCCTGTGGTCGTGGTGCCGGCATCGGGCCTCCGACCGGCGCGCGAGCGCGGTCGGGGCGGCGGCGGCCGGCGGGTTGCGGATGTTCGCGATCGCGGTCGTGCTCTCGCTCGCCGGGCTGTTCGTCGCGGGCGTCGTCCAGCCGGACGACGTGGTCGCGGTGTTCACGCCCTCGACCGCGAGGTACTACCGGACCGTGTTCGAGCGGCCCGGGGCGGGCGCGGTGGCCCTCGGCCACCACCTCGCGGTCGCGCCGAACCAGGCGATGTGGACGCTCGTCCCCGCGCTGGGCCGGTGCGACGTGGTCCGCGGCGGACCCGAGGGAGACCTGCTCTGCTACGGCCGATTCCCCCATGGGCTCGAGCGGATGCTGGAGCCCCTCGTCGCCGGGGTCCCCGCGCCCCCGCAGCAGCCGGGCGTGGTCTACGGGCGGGCGCCTCCCGGCTACTTCCTGTTCCTGTTGGTGCCGGCGGTCGCGACGGTGCTCGGCGGCCGCGCGGCGGCGAGGCGCCACGGCGTCGCCCGCAGAGCGGCGATGCCGATCGGCGCCGCGAGCGGCCTCGTCTTCGGTGGGCTCGTCGCCGTGGCATCGGCCCTCTCGATCGTCACGGTGTCCTACGGGTCGACGCTGATCGAGGGATCGGGCGGGAGCCTGTGGTTCGGGCCCGAGCCCCTCTGGGGAGCGGTCCTCGCGACGATGTGGGGGGTCGCCGGCGGTGCGATCGGCGCCGCGACGGTCGGCGCGTCCCTCAGACGCCCGCGTCCCGGTACGCCGGGAGCAGGAACACCACGAGGAGCACGCTGACGACGATCCCCGTGATGAGCATCGCGCGAGCCATCCGCGGGTCGACGTCCTTGTTCACCAGCCAAGCGATCAGCCCGCCGAGCCATCCCATGAAGATCGGGAGGAGCCACCAGGCTCCGCTCACGCGGCGCCGCGGGAACCCGGCCGTGAGCGGGGCTCGTGCGGAGCCGGGCGCCGCGGGGGCGGGCGCGCCCACCGTCGCCGGCGTCCCGAGCATCCCGACCTCCGCGCTCTCGGGCTCCTCGGAGGAGAAGGCGAGCCAGGCCTCCCGCCAGCCCTGGTCGGTCCTGGGGAATCTGGATACCGGGCCCTGCCCGCCCTGCCGATCCCAGATACCGAAGAAGTCCTGGCCGTAGCCGAGCAGGAAACGGCGGCCGGAGTGAGTGAACTGCAGGGCCTCGTCGGTTCCGCCCGGCGGCCCGGGGAGCTCGGCGCCCGCGAGCATGCTCCCGCAGAAGCGGCACTTGATCGCCTCGTCTTGGATCTCCTCGGCGCAGTACGGGCACGTCTTCATGCCCGAGCATGCTACGCCGCGTCGCCGCGTGGGAGAACGCACGAGGCCCGGCCGGAGCCGGGCCTCGTGGACGTTCGGGTCGGTCTAGACGGTGGGGCCGGTGTCGCTCGGCGGTGGGGGAGGTGCAGTGCCCCCGCCGAAGCCTCCGCCGCCGGCCGCCTGATGCTCCTGCCAGCGCATCCAGCCGCCGTAGCCGATCACGAGCGCGAGGATGATGCCGATCCACGCGAACAGGTACAGCGACTCGCTGTCGACGATGATCTTGAGGATCGTGAACGCGACGATCAGGCCGGCCAAGGCCGCGCTGATCAGGGCCTTCGGCGCGTTGACCTCGACCCCGCCGACGGCCATCCCCTCCCACGCGACCAGGGCGATCGCGAGCAGCAGGTTCAGCACGCCGATGCCTGAGGCGCCGCTCGCCGACGCGCACGTTCCTGGGAGATCGAGTCCGAGGTCGATGCACACCCGTTGCCAGGGAAGGAAGAGGTCGATGATGTAGAGCACGCCGGCGATCAGCAGGATCTTGCTCGCCGTCGACACCTTCGACATGTCGAACCCTTTGGCCTGGGACATCCACGCTCCTTTCCGGGCTTCCCCGAGCCACGATGACGGGCGTCACGCGTGCTCGTGTGCTCGTGGACGCCCGGGTCGGCGCCTATCGAACACCGGGCGGAAGGGAGAGTCAACTGCTTGGCGGATCCGTTGGGTTCCCTGCACGAGCGGGTCAGATCCCGATGTCGGCGGGCTGCCCGACCGTCCGTCCCGCGACGACCGACGCGCCACACGCGACCACGCCGGCGGCCACGGCCACCCAGGGGCCGAGCCAGGGCCGGGAGAAGGCCGGCGGGAACAGGACCGCGACGAGGGCGGCGAGCGCCACGACCGCGCCGAGCGCAGCCGCCACCGCGTCCCATCGGGGCGCCCGGAGACTCGGCCGCAGCTGGGCGAGCGTGAGCGTGAGCCCCGCGATCGCCGCGACCCCGGCGACCATCGACCACCACGCCGTCTGGCCCCACGCCCCGAACGCCTCGGAGCCGGGGCCGAAGCGGCTCCACGGGAGCGCGGTCGCGAGGACCGCGGCCGCGAACCCGATCCGCCCGATCGTCCTGATGCGCGCGTCGGGGGCCCGTGCGCCGTCCTCGAGCTCGGAAGGGGCGTCGGATCCGAGCACGTCGCCCAGGCACTCGGCGCCGAACACCTGTCCGCGGACCGGCGTCGCGCATGCCAGGCACATCGGGCGTCCGCATCCGTCGCACCGCGCGACGCCGGGAGCGGCCGGGTGACGCGAGCACCGTTCGAGTCCCTTAACAGGTCGGTCGTCGCCCGGCACGACGGACAGCGTACCGTTGGGGCGGACCACGTTTGACACCGTTGCCGGGCCGTCCGTAGCGTGCGCAGCGTGACGGACCCCCGGGTCGCGGTGCTCGCCTCCGGTGAAGGGACGAACGTCCAGGCGCTCCTCGACGACCCGGTCGTCGGCCCGTGGATCGTGATGGTCCTCAGCGATCGCGCGGACGCCGGGGCGCTCGCACGCGCTCGGGCGCGCGGCGTTGGGGCCGTGCACGTCGACCCCGTCGCGTTCGACGACCGTGCGTCGTTCGACCTTGCGGTCCTCGATCTCCTGCGCGCGCAGGAGATCGAGATCGTCGCCCTCGCCGGGTTCATGCGGGTCGTCGGGCCCGAGATCGTGGGGGCGTTCGACGGCCGGCTCGTGAACGTCCATCCGGCGCTCCTGCCGGCGTTCCCCGGCACGAGCGCCGTCGCCGATGCGCTCGCGTGGGGGTCGAAGGTGACCGGTGTGACGGTGCACCTGGTCGACGAGGAGGTCGACCACGGCCCGATCGTGTTCCAGGAGCCCGTGCGGGTCGAGCCGGACGACGATTGGGACGCGCTCGAGGCGAGGGTCCACGAGGCGGAGCACCGCCTGCTCCCCGCTGCCGTCCGCGCGATCGCCGAGGGCCGGCTGGTGGTGGACGGCCGGCGCGTCCGCGTGCTCGAGAGTGAGCCTACGTGAGCGACGTCAGGCCGGTCCGCCGGGCGCTGCTCGCCGTCTTCGACAAGGACGGCGTCGTCGACCTCGCCCGCGGGCTGCACGAGCTCGGCGTCGAGCTCGTGTCGTCGGGCGGGACCGCGGCGGCGCTCCGCGAGGCCGGCGTCCCGGTGGTCTCCGTCGAGGACGTCACGGGGTTCCCTGAGATGCTCGACGGACGCGTGAAGACCCTGCATCCGAAGATCCACGCGGGGATCCTGGCCGACCGCCGCAAGCCCGCGCACGAGGCCGAGCTCGCCGACCAGGGGATCGAGCCGTTCGACCTCGTCGTCGTGAACCTCTACCCGTTCCGCGAGACCGTGGCGAGCGGCGCGGACGAAGACGACGTGATCGAGAAGATCGACATCGGGGGGCCGGCGATGGTTCGAGCCGCCGCGAAGAACTTCGCGTCGGTCGCGGTCGTCGTTCGTCCGGAACGCTACGACGCGGTGGTCTCGGCGCTGCGCTCGGAAGGCGGGGTGTCGCTCGAGCTGCGGCGCGAGCTCGCGTCCGAGGCATTCGCGCACACGGCCGCGTACGACGCCGCCGTGGCGAGCTGGTTCGGCTCGACCGAGGGCGCCCTCCCATCATTCGTTGGTTCGGCGCTCGAGAAGTCCGCGGACCTGCGGTACGGCGAGAACCCGCATCAGCGCGGCGCGCTCTACGCGGACGCGTCGGGGCCCGGCGTGCTCGCGGGAGCGAGGATCCTCGTCGAGGGCAAGGAGATGTCGTTCAACAACTGGCTCGACGTGGACGCGGCGCTCACGCTCGCCGGCGATCTCGCCCCGCTCGGGACCGCGGCCGTGATCGTGAAGCACAACAACCCGTGCGGTGCCGCGGTCGCTGGCACGCCCGCGGAGGCGTACGCCGCCGCGTTCGAGTCGGACACGGTGAGTGCGTTCGGGGGCATCGTGGCGTTCGGCCGCGAGGTGGACGAGGCGACCGCGGCCGCGATGGCCGAGGTGTTCACCGAGGTCGTGGTGGCGCCCGCGTTCAGCGATGCGGCACTCGAGGCGTTCGGCGCGCGGAAGGGGCTTCGGGTCGTCGAGGCCGCGCTCCCGGTCGTCGGGGGCCTCGACGTCCGCGTGCTCCCGGGCGGGGCGCTCGTGCAGGATCGCGACGCGGCGCCGGAGGCGGCGGGCGCGTCGGAGGTCGTGTCGTCGCGAGCACCTTCCGTGGACGAATGGCGGGACCTCCGGTTCGCGTGGATCGTGTCGATGCGGGTCAAGTCGAACGCGATCGTGTTCGCGGAGGACCTGGCGACCGTGGGCGTGGGGGCGGGCCAGATGTCGCGCGTGGACGCCGCCTTCATCGCGGCCCGCAAGGCGGGCGACCGGGCGAAGGGTTCGGTGATGGCGAGCGACGCCTTCTTCCCGTTCCCCGACGCGGTCGAGGTCGCGGCCGACGCGGGCGTGACGGCCGTGATCCATCCGGGCGGGTCGATCCGCGACGACGAGGTGCTCGCGGTCGCCGAGGCTCGCGGGATGAGCGTCGTGGTCACCGGCCGGCGCCACTTCCGCCACTGACCGGCGTGGACGACCTGCATCGCCGTGTGGAACGCGGATACGACGCGATCGCGGAGCGGTACGCCGAGGTCGTCCGGGCGAACCGCGGTCCGGAGACCTACTTCCGCTCGTTCCTCGACGGCATCGTCGCGCGCGTCCCGGATGGCGGACGGGTTCTCGACCTCGGGTGCGGCGCGGGCCTGGTCTCCGCGGAGCTCGGCCGAAGGGCGCGCGTCGTCGCGCTCGACCGATCGGCGGTCCAGCTCTCCCTCGCGCGGGCGAACGCCCCACAGGCCCTGCTCGTCCGGGCCGACATGGCGGACGTCGCGTTCGAGCCGGGTTCGTTCGACGCGGTGGTGGCCTTCTGGACGCTGATCCACGTGCAGAGGGACCGACACGCGTCGGTCCTGTCGAACGTGCATGTGTGGCTTCGCCCCGGGGGTCTGTTCGCCGGGACACTCGGCACGAGCGACAGCCCCGAGGACCTCGAGGAGGACTTCTTCGGCGCCCCGATGTCCTGGAGCCACTTCGACGCTGCGACCAGCCGGAGGCTCGTGCGCGACGCAGGGTTCGACATCGAGCAGGCCGAGGAGGTCTTCGATGAGAGCGAATGGGCGCTCTGGGTGATCGCGACGGCGTGACGGGCGTCGCCGCTTTCGCCACTGTGCGACGTTCCGCCGATAGGATTCCCGCTCGTGACCGCCACGATCATCGACGGCCGCGCGATCGCCGCCCAGGTCAAGGCCCAGGTGGCCGAGCGCGCGATGGCGCTCGTTGACCGTGGGGCGCAGCCGGGGCTCGCCGCCGTGCTCGTCGGCGACGACGAGGCCTCCCGGATCTACCTGGGCGCCAAGCACAAGGCGTGCTCGGAGGTCGGGATGCGCTCGGAGCAGGTGGACCTGCCGGCGTTCGTGACCGAGGGCGAGCTCCTGGCCACGATCCGACGCCTCAACCGAGACCCGGAGATCCACGGGATCATCGTCCAACTCCCGCTCCCGAAACACATCAGCGAGCTCGCGGTTCAGACGACGATGGATCCGGGCAAGGACGTGGACGGGCTGCACCCGCTGAACGTGGGGCTGATGGTCCGCGGCGAGCCGTCGTTCCCGCCGGCCACGCCGTACGGGATCGTCGAGCTGCTGCTGCGCTCGGGCGTCGAGCTCGAGGGCGCCGAGATCGTCGTGGCCGGCTACGGCGACCTCGTCGGCGCGCCGCTCTCGATCCTCCTCGCGCAGGACTGGATCCGCGGCAACGCGACGGTCACCGTCTGTCACATCAAGACCCGAGACCTCGCCTCGCACACTCGCCGCGCCGACATCCTCGTCGCGGCCACGGGCCGGGCGCAGCTCATCACGGCCGACATGGTGAAGCCGGGCGCGGTCGTCGTCGACGTCGGCGTGCACCGCACCGAGCACGGGCTCGTCGGCGACGTGAACTTCGAGGACGTGAAGGAGGTCGCGGGCATGATCACCCCGGTCCCCGGGGGCGTCGGCCCGATGACCACCGCGATGCTCCTGCTCAACACGGTCACGGCGGCCGAACAGCTCTCGGACCAACGGTGAGCCCGGCCGCGAGCGGCCTCGAGGCGCTCGTCCGCGCCGGGAAGTTCTGCGTCACCTCCGAGGTCGTCCCGCCGAGGTCCGCGGACCCGACCCCACTCGACCAGCAGGCCCGTGAGCTCGTGGGCTACGCGGACGCCGTCAACGTCACCGACAACCCGGTCGCGAGCGCCCACATGTCGCCGCTCGCGGGCGTGGCGGCCGTCGCCCGTGCCGGCCTCGAGCCCACGGTGCAGCTCACGGTCCGCGACCGGAACCGGCTCGCGCTGGCCGGCGATCTGCTCGGCGCCTGGGCGCTCGGCGCGCGGAACCTCTTCGCGCTCACCGGCGATCCCGTCTCGGTGGGCGACGAGCCGTCCGCGGGCGCGGTGCACGACCTCACGGTGCTCGAGCTGATCTCGCTCGCCCGGACGCTCCGCGACGAGCACCGACTGCCGTCAGGTCAGGAGGTCGACCCGGCCCCCTCGTACTTCGTCGGCGTGTCGGACACCCCGCTCGTCGAGGTGTACGACGCGAGACGACTCGAGGCCAAGCTCGACGCCGGGGCCGACTTCGTGATCACGCAGATCACCTACGACCTGGACGCGATCGTCCGGTGGGCCGAGGTCGTGCGGGCTCGCGGGGTCTTCGAGCGGGCGGCCGTCCTCGTTGGTGTCGCGCCGCTCCGCGGGTCGAAGCAGGCCCGGTACATGAACGAGCATCTGCCGGGCGTCTCGGTCCCGGACGCGATGATCGAGGCGCTCGAGGCGGCCGGCTCCGAGTCGGAGGTCGTCGGCACCGCGCAGTGCGTCGAGATCGTCACCGGCCTCCGCGAGATCCCGGGGATCTCGGGCGTCCACGTGATGGGGCTCGGCCGCGAGCGGGTCGTTCGGCACGTGATCGAGGGCGCCGGGCTGTTCCCCCGCCCGGTCGGCGGACGCGACTAGACTCCGACGGTTCGGACCGAGGGGGTTGGCGATGGAAACCGTCACGATCCAGGGACAGACCTACCCGAAGCGGAGCCCGCTCGTCGTGCTCGGCCTCGTGCTCATCACGCTCGGGATCTACGGGCTCTACTGGTTCTACAAGGTCAACGAGGAGATCCAGCGATACACCGGCGACCAGACGATCAGCCCGAGCCGGTCGGTCCTCGCGGTGTTCCCCGGCCTCCTGCTGATCGTTCCGCCGTTCATCGCCTACTACAACACCGCGAACCACATCGTGCGGATGCAGGAGCAGCGCGGGCTCGCGTCGCAGATCTCGCCGGCGCTCGTCGTGATCCTCGGCATCCTGATCATGATCGGGATGGCCGCGTACGTGCAGGAGCACCTGAACCGGGTCTGGGACTCCGCCGCGGCGGGTTCGACCGGGCTACAGGCCCCTCCGCCCCCGCCGGCCGGGCCTCCGAACCAGCCGCCACCACCACGGAGTTAGCTCGCGGTCCGCTCCTCGATCGGGACCCAGCTCCGGTCGGTCGGGCCGACGTACTCGGAGCCCGGCCGGATCACGCGGTTGTCCGCGTACTGCTCGCGGACGTGGGCCGTCCAGCCCGACATGCGCGCGAGCGCGAAGATCGGCGTCATCAGGTCCGTGGGGATCCCGAGCGCGTGGTACACGCTCGCCGCGTAGAAGTCGACGTTCGGGTACAGGCCCTTCTGCTCGGCGACGGCGCGCTCGATCGCCTCGGAGATCTCGAACCAGCTCGCGTCGCCGTGGCGCTCGCCGGTCTCCTTCGATAGGCGCTTCAGGATCCTCGCGCGGGGATCCATCGTCTTGTACACGGCGTGCCCGAACCCCATCACCTTCTCGTGGCGGGCGAGCCGATCCGCGACGTAGGCGTCGGCCCGGTCCGGCGAGCCGATCTCCTCGAGCATCTTCATCGACTCCTCGTTGGCGCCGCCGTGCAGCGGCCCCTTGAGGGCCGCGATCGCGGCCGTGATCGCCGAGAACATGTCGGCGAGCGTCGAGGCGACGATCCGCGCGGTGAACGTCGAGGCGTTCATCGTGTGGTCCGCGTAGAGAACGAAGGTGGTGTCGATCACCTCCGCGTCCTCCTTCGAGGGCTCCATCCCGAGCAGCATGTGGAGGAAGTTCGCGGCGTGCGGCAGCTTCGGGTTCGGGGGGACGTACTCCTGCCCCGTGCGAAGGCGGTGATACATCGACAGCAGGGTCGGCGTCATCGCGATCAGGCGGAGCGCCTTGCGGCGGTCGGCCTCCGGGGAGGTGTCCCAGCCGTCGGGGTCGTACGTCGAGGCGGCCGAAACGCTCGTGCGGAGCATCGACATCGGCGAGGTCTGCTGCGCGAGCTCGGGCATCAGGTCCTGGAGGAACTTGGAGGGCTCTCTGGCCTCGACGAGGAAGTCTGAGAGCTCGTCGAGCTCGGGCTGCGTCGGCAGCCGGAGCTCGTGGAGCAGGTGCACGACCTCCTCGAACGAGGTCCTGCCGGCCAGGTCGGCGATGTCGTAGCCGACGTACCACAGGCGGCCCTCCTGCCCGTCGATGTCGGACAGGCGTGTCTGCGCGGCCACGATCTCGCGAAGACCCTTGTCCGGCACGTGCACGCTCCTGTCTCGGTCGGCCGTGCCTCCCATCATCCCATCTAGGCTGACCGGCGTGGGGACGCACGATGTCACGTTGATCCCCGGGGACGGGGTCGGGCCGGAGCTCGTGGACGCCGCTCGCGCCGCGATCGAGGCGACCGGCGTGGACGTGCGGTGGGACGTGCAGACGGCGGGCCTCGCCGCGCTCGAGACGGACGGGCATCCGCTGCCCGAGCGGGTGATCGCCTCGATCCGGGAACGCGGGGCGGCGCTGAAGGGCCCCCTCGGCACCCCGCCGGGCGCTCGGAGCGTGAACGTGAGCCTGCGGCTCGCCCTCGGCCTGTTCGCCGCGGTCCGCCCGTGCCGCTCGTATCCGGGGGTCCGGTCCGCGTACGAGGGCGTCGACCTGGTTGTGATCCGCGAGCTGACCGAGGGCGCGTACACGGGGATCGAGTTCGAGCAGGGCGCGCCCGCGACCGCCGAGCTCATCGCGTTCATCGACCGGGGCACGGGCCGGCCGATCCGCGAGGACTCCGGCCTGTCGATCAAGGCGATCAGCGCGGGCGCGAGCGAGCGTGTCGCCCGGTTCGCGTTCGAGCAGGCGGAGGCCGGCGGCCGGCGGAAGGTGACCGTCGGCCACAAGGCGAACATCCTGAAGCGCACGGACGGGCTGTTCCTCGAGGTGGCGGGGCGGGTCGCGGCGGAGCATCCCGGGATCGCGTTCGAGGACCGGATCGTCGACGCCCTCGCGATGCAGCTCGTCCAGCGCCCCGAGGCGTTCGATGTCCTCCTGCTCCCGAACCTGTACGGCGACCTCGTCTCGGACCTGTGCGCCGGGCTGGCGGGTGGGCTCGGCCTCGCCCCCGGCGCGAACCACGGGGACGGGTGTGCGGTGTTCGAGGCGACCCACGGGACGGCCGCCACGTATCGCGGCCTGAACCGCGCGAACCCGATGGCGCTCATGCTCTCGGGCGCGATGCTGCTGCGGCGCCTGGGCGAACGTGAAGCCGGCGACCGTCTCGAGGCGGCCGTCGCCGACGTGATCGCCGAAGGCCGGACGGTCACGTACGACCTCAGGCCGACGGACGACGATCCCGCCGCGGCGGGCACGACCGATGTTCGGGATGCTGTCGTCGGGAAGCTCCTCTCACGTTCGGGGGTTGGCGAACGTTGATGGGTGAAGAGCGACGTGAGGCGGTGACGGCAGACCCGATGAGGACGGAGCGCGCCGCGAGGCGGCCGCTGATCGAGACGGCCCACGGCACGCGCCGGGAGGCGTTCGGGGCGCAGGAGTGGGCGCTGCTCGTCGCGATCGCGCTGATCTGGGGCTCGTCGTTCGTGTTCATCGAGATCGGGCTCGAGCACTTCGAGCCGGGCCTGATCGCGTTCCTGCGGGTCGGGTTCGGCGCGCTCACGCTCGCGTTCCTGCCCGGGTCACGTGGGCACGTGGACCGGGCGGACCTGCCGCGGGTCGCGCTCCTCGGGGTGGTGTGGATGGGGGCGCCGCTGCTCCTGTTCCCGATCGGGCAGCAGTGGATCGACTCGTCGCTCGCCGGGATGATCAACGGCGCCGTCCCGATCTTCGCGACCGTAACCGCGGCGATCCTGCTCCGGAAGCCGCCGGCCACCCGACAGTTCGCCGGCGTGGCGATCGGGTTCCTCGGCGTCGTGATGGTCCTCTGGCCCGCCGCCCGCAACGCCGACGCGACGGCGCTCGGCGCCGGACTGATCCTCCTCGCCGTGGTCTTCTACGGCCTCGCGGTGAACCTCGCCGTGCCGCTGCAGCAGCGGTACGGGGCGCTCCCGGTGCTCGTCCGCGCGCAGGCCGCCGCCCTGATCCTCCTCGCGCCGGCGGCGCTGATCGGGCTCCCCGATTCCGAGTTCGCCTGGTCGAGCACGCTCGCGGTGGTCGCGCTCGGGTTCTTCGGCACGGGGTGGGCGTTCGTCGCGATGACCACGCTCGTCGGCCGGGTCGGGGCCACGCGCGGGTCCGTGGCGATCTACTTCATTCCCGTGGTCGCGATCGTGCTCGGGGTGATCTTCGAGGACGAGACCGTCGCGGCGATCTCGCTGCTCGGGACGGCGCTCGTGCTCGCCGGGGCGTACCTCACGAGCCGCCGCGAGTAGCCGGCCGGCGCTCGCTAGGATGGTTGCTCCCGACCCGAGGAGTCGTCCGTCCATGCGCGTCACCGTCGTCGGAAGCGGGTTCGTCGGACAGACCACCGCGATGCGCGTCGTCGAACGCGGCCTCGCCGAGGTCGTCCTGATCGACATCGTGGAGGGCCTGCCGCAGGGGCTCGCGCTCGACCTGCGGCAGTCGTCGCCGGTCGTCGGGTTCGAGCCGCAGATCGTCGGCACGAACGACTACGCGGACACCGCGGGCTCCGACGTCGTCGTGATCACCGCCGGATTCCCGCGGCAGCCTGGGATGAGCCGGATGGACCTGCTCGGCAACAACGCCGGCATCGTGCGTGACGTCGTCGAGCGCATCGTCCCCGGCTCGCCGAACGCGATCGTCATCGTCGTGACGAACCCGCTCGACGAGATGACCTTCCTCGCGGCCGACGTCTCGGGGTTCCCGAAGGAGCGCGTGATGGGGATGGCGGGCGTGCTCGACTCCGCCCGGCTCCGAACCTTCATCGCGGAGGAGCTGGGCACGTCTCCGCTCGGCGTCGAGGCGATGACGCTCGGCTCGCACGGCGAGTCGATGGTGCCGCTCCCTCGCCACGCGACCGTGGACGGCAAGCCGCTCGCCGAGTTGGTCGACGAGGCGACGCTCGAACGCCTCTACGCGCGCACGCGCGACGCCGGTGCGGAGATCGTCGGCCTCTTGAAGAAGGGGAGCGCGTACTACGCGCCGTCGGCCTCGGTCGCGAAGATGATCGAGGCGATCGCGGGACGGACCGACGAGCCGCTCCCCGTTTGCGCATGGTGCACCGGCAAGTATGGGATCGAGGACGTGTATGTCGGCGTCCCGGTGCGGCTCGGCCCCGCCGGCGTGACCGAGATCGTGGAGCTCGACCTGAACGAGGACGAGCTCGCGGCGCTCCGCGCGGCCGCCGAGGGGATCCGCGCGAAGTGCGCGGACCTCTCGGCCCTCTAGGCGTCCGGGACCATGGGCTCGCGCGTTCGGGCCCACGCGAAGCCGAGCGCACCGCCCGCCGCGATCAGGACGCCACCGCCGACCGAGAGCCACAGGCCGGCTCCGACCTCGACCCGGAGGTCACGCTCGAACTGCTCGGCGAGCTGTTCGCGGATCACGTCCTCGGGGAGCTCGAGCCGGGCGGAGAGGATCTGGGCCATGCGGTCGAGCCCCTCCGCGTCGCCGAAGCGGTCGTCGGCGCGGATCGCCGCAACGAGCGGGAGCGCCACGCAGACGAGGCCGAGCAGGACGAGCGCGACGCCGAGCGTTCGGCGGAGCGCGCCGGACGTCGTCACGCGCATCACGATCATCGCCACGAGCGCGAGGCCGGCGATCAGCAACACGACCCTGCCTTCCCAGACGTCGGTCCCGTAGACGGCGACGTCGGCGGCGCCCTCGGTGTCGGCGACGAACCCGATCGTCGCCCACAGGCGCGTCGCGCCGACGCCGGCGAGCACCGAGCCGCCGACGAGCACGAGGAAGCCGAGCAAACGGGAGCGTGTGGGGCGCGCGGACGAGAGGAGCTCGCGGGACATCGGCCGCATCCTCTCACGGCCGCCGCCCGGCGCTAGCATGGGTTGCGATGGCGAACGTGCGCGAGATCGATGCGGCGGAGATCACCCGGGTGGTCCGGGAGCTCTGCATCGAGATCAACTACAAGGTCCCCGAAGAGATGGTCGAGCTCGTCAAGCGCGCCCGCGACCTCGAGGAGTCGCCGCTGGGGCGCCAGGTGCTCGACCTGCTGATCCGCAACCAGGCGCTCGCGGCCGAGGGCGAGTACCCGTACTGCCAGGACACGGGGTACACCGTGATCTTCCTCGACGTCGGTCAAGACGTGCACGTCGTCGGGGCCGACCTCTACGATGCGGTGGACGAGGGCGTCCGGCAGGGGTACGGGGACGGGTACCTGCGGGGGTCGATCGTCCGGGACCCGCTCTTCGACCGGCGGAACACCGGCGACAACACGCCGGCGTTCGTGCACACGCGGATCGTGCCGGGCGACCAGATCCGGATCCAGGTCGACGCCAAGGGGGCGGGATCGGAGAACATGGGCAAGCACGCGATGCTGAAGCCCGCCGACGGCCTCGAGGGCGCGAAGGAGTTCGTGCTCCAGGCGGTGGCCGAGTCCGGGCCGAACGCCTGCCCGCCGGGCATCATCGGCGTCGGGATCGGCGGGAACTTCGAGATGTCCGGCGTGATCGCCAAGCGCGCGCTGATGCGCAAGGTCGGACAGCCGAACGCCGACCCGCAGATCGCGGAGCTGGAGGCCGAGCTGTACGAGAAGTGCAACGCGCTCGGCCTCGGGCCCGAGGCGCTCGGCGGGACGCAGACGGTGCTCGCCGTGCACGTCGAGACGATGCCGACGCACATCGCGTCGTTGCCGGTCGCGGTCAACATCGAGTGCCACGCGCACCGGACGGGATCGCGGGTGATCTGAGTGTCGGTCGAGGTCCTCGACGACGGCCGCAAGCGGATCTCGGCGCCGCTCTCCGACGACGACGTGCGGTCGCTCGAGATCGGGGATGTCGTGCTCGTGAAGGGCACGGTGTACGCGGCGCGCGATGCGGCGCACAAGCGCATGGTCGAGATGCTCGATCGAGGCGAGGACCTGCCGTTCGACATCCGCGGCCAGGTCGTCTACTACGTCGGGCCCACGCCCGAGCGCCCGGGCAACGTGACGGGCTCGGCGGGCCCGACCACCGCGAGCAGGATGGACAAGTGGACGCCTCGGCTCCTGGAGCTCGGCCTCAAGGGGATCATGGGCAAGGGCGGGCGCGGGCCGGCGATCCGGGCCGAGCTCGAGAAGCACACCGCCGTCTACATGGCGGCGCTCGGCGGGGGCGGAGCGCTCTCCGCGCTCACGGTCCGGTCGCAGGAGGTCATCGCGTTCGAGGAGTTCCAGACCGAGGCGATCCGGCGGATGGAGCTCGACGACTTCCCGGTCTGGGTGGTGAACGACTGCCGCGGCCGCGACTTCTACGCGGAGACGATCACGCCGTGGCGCAAGAACGAGCTGTTGCCCGAGTCCCTGCGGTTCCCGACCGACCAGTGGGCGGTCGAGAACGGCGGCGGGTAGTGCGTCGGTTCCTCCGGGAGCTCCGTCGCTACGTCGGGCAGTTCTTCACCAACTGGCGGGAGTACGACGCCCCGCTGCCCACCAAGGTCCGTCTCGCGTCCCGCAACCGCCTCCATGCGACGTTCTCGCGCGCGCAGTGCTGCGGGCACCTCGGCGAACCCGGCTGCTGACAGCTCCCGCGGGAGCCCGGTCCGGGCTCCGGGTCGAATCCGCAGCCGCACCCGGACTGACTACCGCTTCTTCTTCGACGCGGTCGAGACGATCCTCGCGGTGCCCCCGCTCGGCGTGAACACCGACTCGTGACCGTCCTGCCAGCGGATCCGGTACCGGACGGAGATCTCGCCCTGCAGGACCTCGAGGATCTCGCCCTCGCGCGTCGGGGTACCGACGGTCTCCGACTCGACCTCGATCCGGTCGCCTCGCTTGGCCGTCATCGCTGCCTCCGATCGAACTGCTGACCTCCGTCCTACCGCGGGGCCTCGTCCGTCGGCAAGCCCCGCCGCTCGATCCCGGCGACGAGGTTGGCGACGCCACCGACGACCAGCCCGAGCGCGAGCCCTCCGAGGACGTCGAGCGGCGCGTGCGCCCCGAGGTACAGGCGCGCGAAGGCGACGAGGGCGACGACGACCCACGGGGCCACCCGCCACCGCCCGCGGAGGTACGGCGTGATCACCCAGGCCAGGCCGGTCACGAGCACGACGTGGCCGGAGACGAACGAGGCGCCGGCGCTCGGCGTGCTGCCGCGGACGATCGCGTCCGGGATCGTCGTGCCGGGACGCGATCGCGACACGAGCTCCCACACGATCCGTTCGGCGACGAGCTTCTCGGCGGTGACGAGCAAGCATGCCAACGTGAGACGCCACCGTCGGAGCACCGCGGCCACGGCCGCCGCCACCGGGCCGACGACGAGCACGCCGAGCAGCTGTGCCCCCTGCATCGGAGCCGACAGGGCCTCCGGGAGCTCGTTGACGGCGCGGAACACGGCGAGCTCGGCCGGTCCGACCGTGCCGTCGCGCACGACGAAGCCGCAGGTCGCGACGACGCCGAGCCCGGCGAGGGCGACGATCGCGTCGAGCCGCCGCCGTTCGGCCGTCACGGTTGCAGCTGCGCGATCACGGCGTCGGCGACGTCGTCGGTCGACGAGGCGCCACCGAGATCCGGCGTGCGGACGGTCGCCTCCTCGAGGACCCGGTCGACGGCCACCTCGACGGCCGCGGCCGCGTCGTGCTCGCCGAGGTGGCGGAGCAGCATCGCGCCCGAGCGGATCGTCGCGATCGGGTTCGCCACCCCCTTCCCCGCGATGTCCGGCGCGCTCCCGTGGACCGGCTCGTACACCGCGTACTTCCAGCCGAGGTTGGCGCCGGCGGCGAGCCCGAGGCCGCCGACGAGACCCGCACACAGGTCGGAGAGGATGTCGCCGTACAGGTTCGGCAGCAGGAGGACGTCGAACCGCTCCGGGTCGCGGACCAGACGCATCGAGAGCTGGTCGATCTCCATGTCCTCGAACCAGACGTCGGGATCGCGCTCGGCCTCGATCCGGCCGATCGACAGGAACAGGCCGTCCGAGAACCGCATGATGTTCGCCTTGTGGCCGAGCGTGACCCGGCGCCGGCCGTTCGCGCGAACGTACTCGAACGCGTACCGGACGATGCGCTGCGCGCCTGTGACTGAGATCGGCTTCACCGAGAACGCGGAGTCGTCACGGACCTCCTCGACGCCGAGCCGGCGAAGCTCGGAGCGCAGGTCGGCGGTCTCGGGCGCGCCGAGCGGGTACTCGATGCCCCGATAGACGTCCTCGGTGTTCTCCCGGATCACGACGAGGTCGACCTTCGGGTGGCGGGTCTCGACCCCCGGGAGCGTCCGCGACGGCCGGACCGCCGCGAATAGGTCGAGCGCCTGCCGCAGCTCGACATTCACGCTCGCGAACCCCGTGCCGACCGGCGTGGTGATCGGGCCCTTGAGGGCGACGCGCGACTCGCGGATCCGGTCGAGGACGCGACCGGGCAGGGGCGTGCCCTCGCGTTCGAGCACGGCGGCGCCCGCCTCCTCGACCGTCCACGCGATCACGACGCCGGTCGCGTCGAGCACCCGCCGGGCGGCTTCGGACACCTCGGGGCCGATGCCGTCGCCGGGGATCAGCGTCACCTGGTGCGCCACGGCCGAACCCTACGTGGCGCGAACGACGGCGATGATATGGGTGCCACCGTCGAGCGCCCCGGGTTGCGCGCAGGCATGCGTTTCCCACTGGAGGAAGCGCGCCCACATGGGAGGGTCCGCGAGCCACTTCTCGCACGTCTGATCGTTG
Organism: Actinomycetota bacterium; assembly: GCA_036280655.1. Taxonomy (GTDB): domain Bacteria; phylum Actinomycetota; class UBA4738; order UBA4738; family HRBIN12; genus DASSJM01. The sequence continues at coordinate 54,810 of DASUQI010000058.1, read as the reverse complement.
CCGATCGACAGGAAGTTCGCCGCCGAAGCAGCGACGATCTCGCAACGGTGGCGCGACAGCAGTGCCTCGAGATCGCTCCACGTGTACAGGTGTAACGGGCCGTGCGTGCTATGCGGCGGTGGCAGGAATCCGCTGTCGACGATCACCTGCATGGCCTCGGCGCCGTATTCATCGACCTCTTCGGCGACGCCCGGAAGAAAGGCGTGGAGCGATCCGTGCAGAGACATCACACCGAGCAGCACGTGTCCACCGCGCTTGGTGACTCGCAGGAGCTCGTCGAGGGCACGATCGGCTTCGTCGAGGACCCAGCTCAAGGGGCCCCCATAGCAGACGACAGCGTCGAACGAGGCGTCGTCGAACCTGGAGAGGTCGACCACGTCGGCGATCACGCGCGCCTGCACACGATGCTCGAACCCCGACTCCTGAAGATGGCTCGCGTTCAGGTCGAGTTGCCCCTGAGAGATATCCGCCACGGTGATCCGTGCTCCGAGGCGAGCGAGTTCCACGGTGAAGCGCCCCGAGGCGGCACCGATGTCGAGGACGTGATCGTTGGAGTGGATGAATCGCTCGAGGTAGTGCCGATGGATGTGGAAGGCTACACGAGCGGCCGGCGTCGCCTCGTGGCGGTTCCACTCGGCCTCGCCGTACTCGTCGAAAATGCAGCGCGATCAGATCGGCCTCGTAGGGTGGCCGGCTCACCCTGGGGACGATATCGAGAAAGTCAGAAGCGTTCGAACAGGATCGAGCGCTTCACGTCCTGGATCGCCTTCGTGACCTCGATGCCGCGTGGGCACGCGTCGGTGCAGTTGAACGTCGTCCGGCAGCGGAAGACGCCGGTCTTGTCGGCCAGGATCTTCATCCGCTCCTCGGCGCCTTCGTCGCGCGAGTCGTAGATGAAGCGGTGGGCGTTCACGATCGCCGCCGGGCCGACGTACTCCTGGTCGCCCCAGAAGATCGGGCACGAGGTGGTGCAAGCGGCACACAGGATGCACTTCGTGGTGTCGTCGAACCGGTGCCGGTCCTCGGGCGACTGGAGGCGTTCGGCGTCGGGCTCCCCCGAGTCGTTGATCAGGTAGGGGAGCACCGAGCGGTAGCCGGCGAAGAACGGCTCCATGTCGACGATCAGGTCCTTGAGCACCGGGAGGCCGCGGATCGGCTCGACCGTGACCTTGGGGACCACGTCGCGGACGATCACTTTGCACGCGAGCCGGTTCTTCCCGTCGATCATCATCGCGTCCGAGCCGCAGATGCCGTGTGCGCAGGACCGGCGGAGCGCGAGCGTTCCGTCGTGGTACCACTTCACCTGGTGCAGGGCGTCGAGCAGCCGGTCGTCGGGGTCGGCCTGGATCTCGAACTCGTCCCACCAGGACTCCTGGCCCCGGAGCTCGGGGTTGAACCGCCGGATCTTGAGCGTCAGCGTTACCCGATGCGTCGCGCCGGCAGCGCGCCGGTCGGATCCCTCGAGGACCTCGCCGAGTCCACGTTCGGTGGTATCCATCAGTACTTGCGCTCCATCGGGACGTACGGCCCGAGCTTGACGGGCTTGTGCTCGAGGCGGATCGACCCGTCGTCCTGCCGGTACGCGAGCGAGTGCTGCAGCCAGTTCGCGTCGTCGCGGAGCGGGTGGTCCTCCCGGTAGTGGCCCCCGCGGCTCTCGTCGCGGGCGAGCGCCGCGGCCACGAGCGCATCGGCGCAGTCGAGCAGGAACCCGAGCTCCATGACCTCCATCAGCTCCGTATTGAACACGGCCCCGGAGTCTTGGACGTACACCCGCTCGAACCGTTCGCCGAGGCCGACGAGGATCTCCTGCATCTTCCGCAGGCTCTCCTCGGTCCGGACGACGAACGCGAGGTCCTGCATCGAGTCCTGGAGCTCGTTCCTGATGTCCGCGGCGTTGGCGCCCTCGGGACGGTTGAGCAGGCCGTCCACCGTGTCGCGCACGGAGCCCTCGGGGCGTTCCGGCAGCTCGGGGAGCTCGGCGTCGGCCGCGAACGCCGCGGCGTGCTTCCCGCCCCGCTTGCCGAACACCACGATGTCGAGGAGCGAGTTCGTGCCGAGCCGGTTCGCGCCGTGCACCGAGACGCACGCGCACTCGCCGGCCGCGTAGAGGCCGGGGACCGGCGTCTCGTCCTGTCCGAGCACGACCTGTCCGTCGACGTTCGTCGGGATCCCGCCCATCGCGTAGTGGGCCGTCGGCTGGATCGGCACGAGCTCCCGCGTCGGCTCGACGCCGAGGTAGACGCGCGCGAACTCGGTCACGTCGGGGAGTTTCTCCTCGATCACGTCCCGGGGCAGGTGGCGGACGTCGAGCCAGACCGCGTCGCGGTTCGGCCCGGCGCCGCGGCCCTCCTTGATCTCCTGGAAGATCGCCCGGCTCACCATGTCGCGCGGCGCGAGGTCCTTCACCGTGGGCGCGTAGCGCTCCATGAAGCGCTCGTCCTCGCTGTTCAGCAGCACGCCGCCCTCGCCGCGGACCGCCTCGGAAAGCAGGATCCCCATCTTGTAGACGCCGGTCGGGTGGAACTGGAAGAACTCCATGTCCTCGAGCGGGATCCCGCGGCGGAACAGCACCGCGGGCCCGTCGCCGGTGAGCGTGTGGGCGTTCGAGGAGACCTTGAACATCCGACCGTAGCCGCCGGTCGCGTAGACGACCGACTTCGCCCGGAACACGTGCAGCTCGCCGGTCGCGAGCTCGTATGCGACGACGCCGGCGCACGCGCCGTCCACCATCAGCTGGTCGAGCACGTAGAACTCGTTGAAGAAGCGCACGTTCCGCTTCACGCACTGCTGGTAGAGCGTCTGCAGGATCATGTGGCCGGTGCGGTCGGCCGCGAAGCACGCGCGCTTGACCGGCGCCTCGCCGTGGTTGCGGGTGTGCCCGCCGAACCGCCGCTGGTCGATCTTGCCCTCGGGTGTGCGGTTGAAGGGCAGGCCCCAGTGCTCGAGCTCGTAGACCGCGTGCACGGCCTCCTCGCACATCAGCTTGGCCGCCGGCTGGTCGACGAGGTAGTCGCCGCCCTTGACCGTGTCGAACGCGTGCCACTCGGGAGAGTCCTCCTCGACGTTGGCGAGCGCGGCGCACATCCCTCCCTGCGCGGTCCCCGTGTGCGAGCGCGTGGGGTAGAGCTTGGAGATCACGGCGGTCCTCACGCGGTCGGAGGCCTCGATCGCCGCGCGGAGCCCGGCGCCGCCGGCGCCGACGATCAACGTGTCGTACGTGTGGAAGGTCGTCATGCGCCTACGAGGTCCCCGGCCACTCGTTCGGGTCGAACGTGAACACCACCACGGTCCCGAGGACGAACAGCCCGAACCCGATCGCGTAGAAGAGCATGTTCACGGCGAGCCGGACGCTCGGCCAGCGGACGTAGTCCTGCACGATGACGCGGAGCCCGTTGATCCCGTGGATCAGCGCGAGCACGAGCAGCGCCCAGTCCCACGACCGCCAGAACGGGCTTCCCCACCTCGCGGCCACGAAGCCGAAGTCGACGCGGTCCACGCCGTCGTCGAGCACGTGCATGATCAGGACGTGCCCGACGGCGAGCACCAGCAGCACGATGCCGCTGATCCGCATGAACAGCCACGACCAGAGCTCGAACCCGCCGGCCGGCCGGTCGCGGCCCTTGTACCCGAGCGAGCCCCGCGGCGGCTCGGGTGGCGTCGCGCGCGCGGGGGCCTCGATCGCCATCAGAGGATCCCCGCGTCCTCGAGGATGCTCTGCCCCATGATCCACGTGATCGGGATCATGCTGAGGACGAACAACGCGGTCGACGCGAGGGCGATCGGCTTCATGTGCCTCGAGCTCGCCGGCCAGAAGTCGAACACCATGATCTTCACGCCGTTGATCGAGTGGTAGAGGACCGCCGCGACCAGTCCGAGCTCCAGCAGCTTGACGACCCAGTTGTGGTACACGCTGATGACCCGGTTGTACGCCTCGGGCCCCCAGCCGACCACGGCCGTGTCGACCACGTGAGCGAACAGGAACAGGATGATGGCGACGCCGGTGATGCGGTGCAGCAGCCAGGACCACTGTCCCGGACTGCCCTTGTACAGGGTCCCGACGTCGGACTTCCGCTTCGCCATCCGTCCTCGAGCTCCAGCCTAGCGGCGGCCCCCGCGAACGCCCGCGGGCCGCGCGGAGTCTACGCCACGCGCAACGCCGCGAACACGCCGTCGCGGGTCGGCACGATCGCGGAGACGTACCGCTCGTCCTCGGCCACGAGCCGGTTGTGCTCCAGGATCGCGTCGGTCGTCTTCTCGTCCCGGCCGTGGTCGGCCCCGGGCTCGGCCACCTGCCCCGACCACAGGACGTTGTCGCACACATAGAGGCCGCCCACCCGGATCCGGTCCGAGGCGGCCCGCCACGCGTCCGGGTACCCCTCCTTGTCGATGTCGCAGTACACGACGTCGAACTCGCCCTCGACCGCCGCGAGGTTCGTCACGGCATCGCCGACGTGCCAGCGGATCGGCTCGGCGAGGCCGGCCCGCGAGAGGTAGCCGAGCGCCTTCGGCCGGTTGTCGGGGTCGCCGTCGGTGCAGTGGACCTCGCCGCCGGGACCGACGGCGCGCGCGAACCAGTAGGCCGAGTAGCCGAACCCCGACCCGAGCTCGAAGACGCGGCTCGCGCCGACCGAACGCGCGAGCAGTTCCACCGTGACCCCGACGAGCCGGCCGATGATCGGGAAATGCCGCTCCGTGCCCTCGGCCTCCATCTCGAGGAGCACGGGCTCGTCGTACCGGACGAGGAGCGACCGCATGTAGTCCTCGACTCGCGGGTCGACGATATCCACGGGGCCGAAGCCTACCCGCCGTCCTCGAGCCCGTACCGGACGAACAGGTACGAGCCGCGGCGCCGGACGCTGCGAAGGACGGCGTCGCGGCGGTCGTGGGGCAGGAGCTCGAGCCCGGGCGTGAGCGTGGAGCGTTCGCCGGGCCGGTCGCCCTCGCCGGAGATCACCGGGGAGACCGTGAGGAACAGCTCCTGCACGACGCGGGCCTCGACGAGCTGCGCCATGAGCCGCGGCCCGCCCTCGGTGAGGATCCGGCGGAACCCGCGGTCACGCAGGCGCTCGACGATGCGGCCGCCGTCGAGCTCGCCGTCGACGCCCAGCACGACGACGTCGGCACCGGTCCCCTCGAGCGCGACCGCGCCTTCCTCGGTCGTGAGCACGAGCGTCCCCTCGAGCGAGCCGCCCTCCTCGGCTCCGAGGTCCCCGCTCGCCGTCACCACCGCGAGCGGCGGCTCCGGCGCCCGTCCCTCGCGCCGGCGCAGCTCGGCGAACGCCTCGCCCGCGTCGGGGAAGCTCGCCGCCGCCGTCCACGGCCCTCGGTGGTCCCGGAACGTGCCGGCGCCGACGAGCACGACGTCGGCGGCCGCGCGGAGCAGGGCCATGACGAACCGGTCGCCCGGGTCTCGGCCGCTGATCACCGACGAGGACGGCCCGAGCTCGCCGATCGCCACGATCCCGTCGATCGAGCCCACGAAGTTCGCGTAGACGACCCGGTCGGGCAGCCCCAGTCCGGAGCCGTAGGCCTCGGCGAGCCGGTCCGGCAGGTCCTCCCCCTCAGGCGAGCCGAACAGCAGCTCGATCGGCGGATCGAGGTCAGGCATCGGTCCGCGATGCGACCTCGAGGAACTCGCGGCGCATCTCGGGCTCGGTCTCGTAGGTGCCGCGCCAGAACGTCGTCCACGTGCGCGATCGTTCCTCGCGCACGCCGCGCATCTGGGTGCAGAGGTGCGCGGCCGAGAGATGCACGGCGACGGCGTGCGGCTGGAGGAGGTGCTCGAGGTGGTCGGCGATCTCCTGCCCGAGGCGCTCCTGCACCGTGAATCGGCGCGCGTAGACGCGCACGAGGCGGGTGAGCTTCGAGATCCCGATGATGTGCTCGTGCGCGACGTAGCCCACGTGCGCGACGCCGAAGAACGGGAACGCGTGGTGCTCGCAGAGCGCGTAGAACGGGATCGGTCCCTCGATCACCTGGCTGATCCGGCAGTCGGGGCCTCCGCGGCATTCGGTGGGGAAGGCGGTCACGAGCTTCGGGTCGCCCTCGTACCCGACCGTGGCGTCGAGGAGCGCCTGCAGGAAGCGCTCGGGGGTGCGCCGCGTCCCCGGCGTGTCCAGGTGCATCCCGAACGCCGAGAAGATCTCGGCGATCCACTCCTGGTACCGCTCCCACTGCTCGGGGGCGATCGGGCGTTCGTGGACGTGCTCCCACGGCGCCTCGTCGCGGTCGTCGAGCACGTCCTCGTGTCGGTGCGATCCGTCGAACCGCTCGTTCGGCTTCGTCTCCATCGCGGCGCGCCTCCTCCGTTGCAGCCGAACCTACTACCCTTGGCCTCGGATGGACGCCGACGCGCGAGCGACCGACTCCGAGATCGACTTGAAGGCCCTCTACGATCCGGGCGACCTCGCGGGCTTCGACCCCGAACGCGATCTCGGCGCGCCCGGTGCCCCGCCGTACACGAGAGGCGTGCATCCGAGCATGTACCTCGGACGGCTCTGGACGATGCGCCAGTACGCCGGCATGGCGACGGCGGAGGAGACGAACGCCCGCTTCCGATACCTGCTGGAGCACGGGCAGACCGGGCTCTCGGTCGCGTTCGACCTCCCGACGCAGATGGGCCTGGACTCCGACCACCCCCGGGCCGAGGGAGAGGTCGGCAAGACCGGGGTCGCGATCGACTCGATCGACGACATGGCGCGACTCCTCGACCGCATCCCGCTCGACGGGGTCTCCACGTCGATGACGATCAACGCCACCGCGCCGATCCTGCTCCTGCTCTACGAGCTCGTCGCCGAGGAGCGGGGGATCCCGGCCGCGAGCCTCTCCGGCACGGTCCAGAACGACCTGCTGAAGGAGTACGCGGCGCGGGGCACCTACATCTACCCGCCCAGGCCCTCGATGCGGATCATCACCGACCTGTTCGCGTACTGCGGCGAGCGGATCCCGAAGTGGAACACGATCTCGGTGAGCGGCTACCACATGCGGGAGGCGGGCGCGACGGCCGTGCAGGAGGTGGCGTTCACGCTCGCCGACGGGATCGCGTACGTGCAGGCGGCGATCGACGCCGGGCTCGAGGTGGACAGGTTCGCGCCGCGCGTGTCGTTCTTCTTCGCGTGCCACATGAACTTCTTCGAGGAGGTCGCGAAGTTCCGGGCCGCCCGTCGGATGTGGTCGAGGATCATGAGCGAGCGGTTCGGCGCGAGGGATCCGAAGAGCCTGGCGCTCCGGTTCCACACGCAGACGGGCGGCGCGACCCTCACGGCGCAGCAGCCGCAGAACAACATCGTGCGGACGGCGCTCGAGGCGCTCGCCGCGGTGCTCGGCGGGACGCAGTCGCTGCACACGAACTCGTTCGACGAGGCGCTCGCGCTTCCGACGGAGCAGGCGGCCAAGATCGCGCTCCGGACCCAGCAGGTGATCGGGCACGAGACCGGCGTCACGCACACCGTCGACCCGATAGGCGGCTCCTACTACGTCGAGGCGCTGACGAACGAGGTCGAGGAGCGGGCCTGGGCCTATATCGATCGGATCGACCGGATGGGCGGGGCCGTCGAGGCGATCGAGGCCGGCTTCTACCAGGACGAGATCGCCGACGCCGCGTTCCGCATCCAACAGGGCGTCGAGTCGGGCGAGCGCGTCGTCGTCGGTGTGAACCGGTTCGAGGATGCCGACGAGCGGCCGGTCGAGATCCAGCGGATCGGCGCCGAGGAGGTCGCGAGGCAAGTCGAACGCGTTCGAGCGCTTCGGGCGTCGAGGGATCGGGACACCGTCGACCGGACGCTCGCGGACGTGGAGACGGCCGCGCGGGGAGAGGGCAACCTGCTCCCGCCGATGAGGGAGGCGCTCCGAGCCCGCGCGACGCTCGGCGAGGTGTCGGACGTCCTGCGGACGGTCTTCGGCGAGCACCAGCCCCGCGCCTGACTTCCGACGCCCGTTGCTAGGGTGGTCGCACTCACCCCGAGGAGGTCCGGATGCATCGTCTCCGTCATGCGCTGGCCGTCGGCGCCCTCGCGTTCGCGGTCCTGATCCTCGCGGCGCCCGCACAGGCGTTCACCGGAACCGCCGAGGGCCGCCTGTTCGATCCGAACCCGGTCGCCGCGCTGCAGGACGAGACGCTCACCGACCAGAAGGACGCGGACTACGCGGCGCTCCAGCCCGCGTACCGGCTCGTCACGCTCACGAACCTCGACGACAGCGGGAACCTTCGCGGTGACTACGCGGACGTCTGCGGGAACAAGAGTTGCGCGGAGAGCGACGACGGCACGTTCCTGTTCGGCCGCGATCACACGTGGTTCGAGCAGGTCATGGGGTACTACGCGCTCACGCAGGCCCAGCTCTACATCCAGAGCCTCGGGTTCACGGACGTCAACAACGAGCCGCAGACGTTCCGCGCCGACCAATTCGGCGGGGACAACAGCTTCTACGACCCGAAGAAGGACACGATCACGGTCGGCAAGGGCGGCGTGGACGACGGCGAGGACATCGAGGTCATCTGGCACGAGTACGGCCACGCGATCCAGGACGATCAGGTGCCCGGGTTCGGCGTCACCCACGACGCGAACTCGATCGGCGAGGGCTTCGGCGACTACTGGGCGTACACGATGAGCGTGCCGACGTCGGGCGGGTTCGAGCCCGGGTGCATCGCCGACTGGGACTCGGTCTCCTACACCGTGGGCGACCCGATCCACTGCCTGCGCCGTGTCGACCTCGACCTGACCGTGGACGACATGGACGGACGGATCCACCACGACGGCCAGGTCTGGTCGCGGGCCCTGTTCGACATCCACCAGACCCTCGGCCGCGAGACGGCCGACCGCATCATCCTGCAGGCGCAGTTCGACTTCGGGCGCGACCCGTCGTTCGAGGAGGCGGCGGTCGCGACCGTCGCCGCCGCGGAGGGCCTCGAGGGGCACGGGGCCGCGATCAAGGTCGAGAACGCGTTCGAGGACCGCGGGATCCTGTAGGGCTCACGACAGCAGCCGGAACGCCGCGTGCGCGATCGCCGCGCCGCCGGCGACGAGGAGCACGATCGCGAGCCACCGCAGCCGGCGCGTTCGGAGCAAGGGGACGGCGGCCGCGACGCATCCGAGGCCGACGGCGAGCTCGATCGCGTAGGTGAGCGTTCCGTCCACAGGGGGAGGGTAGGGGTGCCGCAGGTGCGGCGCCCGAACCCATGCAACGCGCTCCCGCGCTGCATGGCTTCGCGATCTCGTCGGTACCATCGCCGCATGGCTTCGGAAGGTCGGGTCGTCGGGAGGGCGAAAACCTCCATCGCGGGGGTGGCGGAGCGTCTCGGGATCCCGGTCCCGACGATCAGGTCCTGGGAGCGCCGGTACGGGTTCCCGACACCCGCCAGGACCCCCGGCCGCCACCGCAGGTACGACGAACGCGAGATCGAACAGCTGCGGGACCTTCGCGATCTCGTGACGCGGGGCTTCCCGCCCGCCGAGGCCGTGCGGCTCCTCCGCTCGGGCGGCGCGGCCCGAGCCGGTGACGACCTCGCAGATGACGTCCTGCATGCCGTGCTCGTCTTCGATCGGGAGGCCGTCGAGTCGTCCCTCGATCGGGCCGCGGGCGAGATGGGGCCGGACCAAGCCGTCCGATCGGTCCTCCTTCCCGCGATGCGCGAGATCGGCGCTCGATGGAAGGCCGGCAGCTGCGACATCGGCCAGGAACACTTCGCTACCGACGTGGTTCGGGGCTGGCTCGCCCGGCGGACCGCGTCGTACGCGGTGTCGACGCGCCGCCCCCCGGTCGTGCTCGCGTGCGGTCCGAGCGATCTCCACACGATCGGCCTCGAGGCGTTCGCACTCGTCCTCGCGAACCGTGCGTGGCCGACGAGGGTCCTGGGGGCGATGACGCCGACCGAGTCGCTCGTCGCCGCCGTCCGCGCGGTCCGCGCTCGAGCGGCGGTGGTGACGGCGCAACGGAGCGTGACGAGAGCGGCCGCGATCGCATCGGTCGAGGCGGTCGCCGCGATCCCGGGTGTGGCGGCGTTCTACGCGGGGAACGGCTTCGCGAATCCCGCGGTCCGACGGCGGATCCCCGGCGTCTTCCTGGGCGGCGACGTGGTCGCCGGCGCCGACCGACTCGTGGGCGATCTCGCCGAACGACGCCGCCGGTAGCCGACGCCCGATGTCCTCGTGCACGAACCTATGCAAATCCCGCGTTGAAGCGGTCTTCGATGCATAGGACTGCGAACCTCTTCTCGAGAGCGGGACCGGCCCGCTCGGAGACGGAGGTGCACATGAGCAAGCGCTCGGTGGGGATGGTGCTCGCGGCACTCGTCGCGACCCTGCTATCCGCGACGCCGGCGAGCGCGGCGGACGCGACCCTCAACGTCGTCCACGGGATCCCGGGCGTGGACGTCGACGTGTGCGTGAACGGCGCGGAGGCGATCTCGGGATTCAACCCGGGTGAGGTGGTCACCGGCGTCTCGCTGCCGGCCGGCAGCTACGACGTGAAGATCGTGGGAACGGGGGACGACTGCGATGACGCCGCGATCCTGCAGGCGGCCGATCTCGAGCTCGCATCGGGGAAGAGCGTCACGGCGATCGCGTACCTGAGTGCGGAAGGCGCCCCGACGCTCGGCCTGTTCACGAACAACGTGCGGGCGCTTCCCAAGGCGACCGCTCGGCTCCAGGTGCGCCACGCGGCGGAGGCGCCCGAGGTGAACGTCTGGGCGAACGGCGCCCCGCTCGTCACCGGTCTCGCGAACGGAGAGACGGCGACGTCGCGCGTGCCGAAGGGGATCTACGCGGCATGGGTGTCGCTCCCAGGAGACTTCCAGCCCGTGATCGGTCCGGGGGTCCTCAAGCTCAGGGCGGGTCACGCGTACCAGGTGTACGCCTGGGGCAGTCCGACGGCGGGCTTCGCGTTCGCGGTCGTCGACCTCGACGTCGGGATCAGGTAGCCGCACGGGGCGCGGCCCGCTCGGACGGTCGCCGGGCGGGCCGCGCCCTTCGGCTATCGTCTGCCCGCGATGGACGTCTCGATCATCGGCGGGACCGGCGACGAGGGGTTCGGCCTCACGCTCCGGCTCGCGAGAGCGGGCCACCACGTGACGATCGGCTCGCGGATCGCCGAGAAGGGATCGGCGGTCGCCGGAACGGCCCGCGAGACGCTCGGCGCGGATGCGAACGTCGACGGCGCGGCCAACGAGGACGCCGCGGCCGGCGACGTCGTGATCGTGACGGTCCCGTTCGCCGGCCAGGCCGACATCTACCGCACGATCAAGGACCACGTGCGGGCGGACGCGATCGTCGTCGACTGCACGAGCCCGCTCGCGACGGCGGTCGGGGGCCGCGCGTGGCAGGTCGTCAGGCCCTGGCACGGCTCGGCCGCCGAGCAGGCCAAGGCGATCCTCGAGCAGATGCATCCGGTCCGGCTCGTAGGGGCCTTCCACACGATCTCGGGCGAGGCGCTCCAGGACCTCGACCGCGAGATGGAGAGCGACGTCCTGGTCTGCGGGAGCGACGCGGAGGCGAAGGCGGTGGTCGGCGGGCTGATCGAGGCGATCCCCAACCTGCGGTGGGTCGACGCGGGTGATCTCACGCAGGCCCGCATCGTCGAACCGCTCACGGCCCTGTTGATCTCGGTCAACCGCTCGTACAAGATCCGCGACGCGGGCATCCGGATCACCGGACGCGATTCCTGGGGGCTCCCGAGCTAGGCGCTCAGTCGAGCTCGACGAGCGTGTCGCCCGCCTGCACGTTCTGCCCCGCCGTCACCGGGATCTCGCTCACGACGCCCTCGCGGGGGGCGGGGATCGCGTTCTCCATCTTCATCGCCTCGAGGATGCAGACGACGTCGCCCGCCTGGATCTCCTGACCGGGTTCGACGAGGACGCGGAGGATCGTGCCCTGCATCGGCGCGGCGATCACGCTGTGCACGTGCTCGCCGCCGTGCGCGGTCTGGCGCGAGGGCACCCGCGGCGCCGTCTCGCGCCGGTGGTCGAAGATCCGCACGGGGACCCTCCGCCCGTCGACCTCGAGCAGGAGCTCGGCCGGCACGGGCGCCTTCGCGTCTGCCTCGAGCGGCGTCGGGGTCCCGCCATCGGGGAGCTCGGCGTCGCGGAGCGCCTTCTCGAGCCACGTCGTCGAGTGCGTCGCCTTGCGGAACGCCCTCGTGCCGAGGATCCAGCGGTGGAGCGGGATCGTCGTCGGGACGCCTTCGACGTGGTACTCGCCGAGCGCGCGGTCCATCCGCGAGATCGCGCGGCCGCGGTTCTCGGCCGAGACGATCAGCTTGGCGAACATCGAGTCGTAGTCGGGAGGGATCTCCTTGCCCTGTCGCACCGCGGCGTCCACCCGGACGAACGGCCCCGACGGCTCGCGGTACGCGGTGATCCGACCCGGGCCGGGCAGGAAGTTGCGCGCGGGATCCTCGGCGTTGATCCGGCACTGGATCGCGTGGCCCACGGGACGCACGTCCGACAGGTCGAGCTTCTCGCCGAGCGCTACCCGGATCTGCATCGCGACGAGGTCGAGTCCGGTGACCATCTCGGTCACCGTGTGCTCGACCTGCAGCCGCGTGTTCATCTCGAGGAAGTAGAAGTTCCCGTCCTCGTCGACGATGCATTCGACCGTGCCGGCGTTGAGGTAGCCCGCCTCCTTCGCGAGCGCCATCGCCGCCTCGCCGATCCGTGATCGCAGCTCCGCGTCGACGACGGGCGACGGGGACTCCTCGATCAGCTTCTGGTGACGGCGCTGCACCGAGCAGTCGCGCTCGCCGAGGAAGAACACGTTCCCGCGCGCGTCGGCGATCACCTGCGCCTCGACGTGGTGTCCCTGGTCGATGTACCGCTCGAGGAGTACCTCGGGCCGGCCGAAGTACGCCTGCGCCTCGCGGGCGGCCCGGGTGAGGGCGTACTCGAGCTCCTCCGGCTTTCGCACGACGTGCATCCCCCGGCCGCCGCCGCCGAACGCGGCCTTCACGAGCACCGGATAGCCGATGCGCTCGGCCGCCGCCGCCGCGTCTCCTGCGGAGATCGGCTCGGCCGTGCCGGGGACGATCGGGACGCCGACGCGGTCGGCCGCCTGGCGCGCTGCGGCCTTGTCGCCCATCATCTCGATCGCGTCGGCGGCCGGGCCGATGAACGTGAACCCGGACTCGGTCACCGCGCGCGCGAAGTGCGCGCGTTCGGACAGGAACCCGTAGCCCGGGTGGACCATCGTCGCCCTGGCCTTCGACGCGGCCTCGAGGATCGCGCCGAGCGAGAGGTACGAGTCGGCGGGGAGCGCGGCTCCGATCCGGTGCGCCTGATCGGCCATCTCGACGTGCAGCGCGTCGCGGTCCGCGTCGCTGTAGACCGCGATCGACGTGTACCCGAGCTCGCGGATCGTTCGGATGATGCGAACGGCGATCTCACCGCGGTTCGCGATCAGGATCCGAGGTTTCGCCACAGGCTCTCCGGCAGCCGATAATCGAGGACGCCCGAACGGGAGTCAAACGTCCGATGCTCTCCGAAGGTTCGCTGCGTCGAGCGCTCGAACGCGTGGGCCTGCAGGCCCCCGCGCGGTATGAGGAGGTTACCGGCTCCACGCAGGCCACGGCCCTCGAGCTCGCGTTGGCGGGCACGCCCGAGTGGACGCTCGTGGCGGCGGGTCACCAGACCGGCGGCCGCGGCAGGCTCGGCCGGACCTGGTCGGACGAGCCGGGGCGGGCGCTGATGTTCTCCGTGGTCCTGCGTCCCGAGCTCGACCTGCGGGCCGGGGGTCTGCTCACGCTGCTCGCCGGCACGGCGATGGTGGAGGCGTGTCGCGACCTCGGTGAGACGGCCGCCGCCTGCAAGTGGCCCAACGACGTCCTCGTCGACGGGCGGAAGGCCGCCGGCATCCTGGCCGAGTCGAGCGTCGCCGACGGGCGGTTCGAGCACGTGGTGCTCGGCATCGGCGCGAACCTTGGGGAGCCGCCGCCCGACGTTCCGTCGGCGGGTGCAGTGCGGGCGGACGCGGCCGAGCTGCTCGGTGGGTTCCTGTCGGCGTTCGTCCGCGCGTACCGACCGCGGGATGCCGACTTCGCGAACGCGGTGACGGCGGCGCACGCGGCGGTGAGCGCGACGCTCGGGACGTCCGTCCGCGCCGCGATCGGGGGCGGGGCGGTGGTCGAGGGCGAGGCGGTCTCGCTCGACGAACGCGGCGGGCTCGTCGTGCGCACGGCGTCGGGGGAGCGGGTCGTCCGGTTCGGCGAGGTGGAGCACCTGGAGTAGGATTCGCCCATGCCCTTCCCTCGCGGGCTCCTCATCGAGAACGAGGAGCTGGTCCTCGAGATGCGGCCGCATTGGATCGCGCTGGTGTTCCCGGGGATCGTCGCCGTGTTGGTGATCGCGGGTTGGGGCGTCGGCATCAGCCTCGGGCCCAGTACCGGGACCGGACGCGACGTCCTGTTCTGGGGAGCCAGCGCGGTCGCGGTCTTCCTGCTGATCTGGTACCCGGTGCGCAAGTTCATCGCCTGGGCGACGTCGTGGTTCGTCGTCACGTCGGACCGCGTGATCCATCGCGAGGGGTGGATCGCCAAGCGCTCGATGGAGATCCCGCTCGAGGCGATCAACGACGTCCGGTTCCACCAGGGCGTGCTCGAGCGCATGATCGGCGCCGGCGACCTCATCATCAGCTCGGCGAGCGAGTTCGGGCGGCAGGTGTTCAGCGACATCCGCAAGCCCGAGGACGTCCAGAAGACGATCTACCACCAGGGCGAGCTCAACAAGGAGCGGATGTTCCAGGGCCGCTCGGCACGTCCGCACTCCGCGGAGGCTGCCTCGTCGCCCGCGTCCGCCTCGTCGCCCGCGTCCGCCTCGACGACCGGCGAGCTCGAACGACTCGCGGACCTCCGGGACCGCGGCGTCCTCACCGAGTCGGAGTTCCAGACGCAGAAGAAGAGGATCCTGGGCGGTTGACGGCTCGATCCGCACGGTCCGCGCTGGTGCTCGCGATGGTCGTGCTGCCGTGGGTCGCGGCCCCACACCTCGGCGACGGCTCGAACCGTCACCGCTCGACGGTCGACACCGACGCCGCGATCGAGTCGGTCCCCACGCTCGAACTCGTCACGGCCGATCGACCCACCGTGTCGCCCTCGGCGAAGCGGAGCGACGGGTTCCGGCTCGTGTCGATCGTGCCGGCCGCCGCCCCCGCCGAGGACCCCGCGTCCTCGTTCGCTGGGTCCGCGTGGAGCTCGGGCTCGATCGGCTGGGCCGAACCGATCGCGCTGCATCTTGCCCGCCGAGGTCCACCCCCGCTCGCCGGCGACTGAGCGCGGTTGCCAACCGCGCGCGCCCGGAGCGCACGCTCCGAGCGCTCCGGGAAGACGTCGATCCCGAGACGTGCGAGCCCGTCTCCACGTCCGGAAGGGGGTTCGGATCATGACCACGGCCGATGCCGTTCGCGAACGTGCACTGACGCTCGCGCGCGAGACGACCGATCGAGACGAAGCGCTCCGCGACCTGCGGGCCTTCAGCGGGGACCGGCGCGTCTCCGTCGTCAAGGCCCGCCAGCAGCTGGTGGCGTGGCTGGACAGCGAGACCGACCAGTCCGACGCGATGCGGGCGATCGAGCTGCTGGACGAGCTGCTCGACCGCCTGCCGGCGTGACCGCGATGGGGCTCCGCGACACGATGGATCGGCCCGCGTCGCGAACGTCGCGCGCCTCGCTCCTGGACGTGCTCGGGTTCGCCGCGATCGCGATCGGGTTCGCCCTGATGACCCTCGGGATCCTGGAGATCGGCGGGTTGTTCAACATCACGCTCGGCCTAACGCTCGTGATGGGGGGTTGCCTCGCGATGTTCGCGGGAACGAAGGACGACGGGGCCGACGCGGAGGAGGCGTTCCGCAGGCAGCTGGACGATCTCTAGGAGGAGAGGGGTCATGGCGGTCGTGAAGGAGGTCGCGCTTCCCGGGATCGGCGTCCGGTACGAGTTCGTCACGCAGGAGGGCAACCGGGTCGGCGTCGTGCACCACCGGTCGGGCGTCCGCGAGCTCGTGCTGTTCGAACGCGAGGACCCCGACACGTCGCACGACCTCCTTCGCCTCGGTCCGGAGGACGGCCGCACGCTCGCGGAGCTCCTCGGCGTGTCGCAGGTGTCCAAGGAGCTCGCCGAGCTCGAACAGGACGTCGAGGGCCTCGCCGTGGACCGGCTGCCGCTCGCCGGCGGCTCGCCGTTCGTGGGTCGCATGATCGGCGATACCGGAGCGCGGACGCGGACCGGGGTCTCGATCGTCGCGGTCCTGCGGGACGGCTCCGCCCTCCCCGCCCCCGGCCCGGAGGCCGAGCTCCGGGCAGGGGACGTCCTCGTCGTCGTCGGGACGCCGAGGGGGATCGAGGAGCTCGCGGTCCTGCTCCGCTCGGGCTGAGCGGTGCACGACTCGCTGTTCCTGATCGAGCTCGGCGGCGTCGTCCTGTTGCTCGCGGTCCTTTCGAGGATCGCGGTGCGGTTCGGGTTCTCGCCGATCCCTCTCTACCTGCTCGCGGGGCTCGCGTTCGGGCAGGGCGGGGTCGTGCCCCTGGTCACCGCGGACGAGTTCATCGCGGCGGGGGCGGAGATCGGTCTGATCCTGTTGTTGTTCACCCTCGGGCTCGAGTACTCGGCCCGGGAGCTCGTGGACGCCCTGCGATCGAACCGGTTCATGGGCGGCATCGATCTGCTCGTGAACTTCGCCCCGGGGTTCGCGGCCGGGGTGCTGCTCGGGTGGGGGATCCTCCCCGCCGTGTTCCTCGGGGGGATCACGTACATCTCTTCTTCGGGCGTCATCGCCCGGACCCTCGACGACCTCGGATGGATGGGCAACAGGGAGACGCCGATCGTCCTGGCGATCCTGGTGCTGGAGGACCTCGTGATGGCGGGGTTCCTACCGCTCGTGACGCTCTTGCAGGTGGGCGGAGGCACCGTGAAGGTGGTCTTCTCGGTGGGTGTGGCGGCCCTGCTCGTCGTCGTCGTCCTCGCGGTCGCCGCCCGTTACGGGCCGGCGATCAGTCGGGCCGTGTTCAGCCACTCGGACGAGGCGCTGCTGTTCGGGATCCTGGCGGTCCTGCTGCTCACCGCGGGCGCGACCCAGGCGCTGAACGTCTCGGCGGCCGTGGGCGCCTTCCTGGCCGGGATCGCCTTCTCGGGCCCTGCGGCCGACCGCGCCCGGTCTCTGCTGGTCCCGCTGCGATCCGTCTTCGCCGGCACCTTCTTCCTGTTCTTCGGGTTCCAGGTCGACCCGGGGACGATCCCACAGGCGCTGCCCGCGGCCGCGGCCCTCGCGTTGGTCGGAGGCGTCACCAAGGCCTTCACGGGTTGGCTCGCCGGGCGGCGGGCGGGTATCGGTCCTCGCGGTCGAACCCGTGCGGCCGTCGGCCTGATCGCTCGCGGCGAGTTCTCGATCGTGATCGCGGGCATCGCGGTCGCGAGCGGCGCCGAACCCGATCTCGGTCCGCTCGCCGCCGTGTATGTGCTCCTGCTCGCGGTCGCGGGGCCGGTCTTGGCTCGCGTGGTCGACCGCCGCATCGCCACCGCTCGTGCCCATGCGGCGGGGGACGGCTGACCCGTCCGGCCGGCTCAACCCCCGGGAGGCGGCGCCCGGACGACCGAGGTGAGGTCCGCCTCCCCGAGCACCAGCACGATGTCCCCCACGAGGAGCCTCGCATCGGGGGGTGGGTTGACGGTGATCTGGCCGCCGGCGTGACGGACGGCGAGGACAGGCACCCCGCCGAAGGCGTCGTGCACCTCCTGGTCGGCGAACGGGGAGCCCGACTCGATCCTGATCTGCTCCAGCTTGATCGTGGAGGTGTCCGGCGTCTGGAACTCCACGACGTCGCTGACCCGCGGGCGCATCGCGACGAGGGCCATGTGCCGGCCACTCGACACGAACGGTGAGACGACCCGGTCGGCGCCCGCCGCCAGCAGCCGCTGGTCCGATCCCGGCTCCGAGGCGCGGGCGACGATGAACAGCTCGGGATTGAGTCCTCGCGCGACGAGCGCGATGTACACGTTCGTCGCGTCCGAGTCCACCGCGCAGACCAGGCCGCGCGCGCGCTCCACGCCCGCTCGACGCAGCGCGGGCTCGCGCGTCGCGTCGTCGAAGACGTGCGGCACGCCGTCGGCCTCCATCTGTTCGACGAGGTCCTCCTCGCGCTCGACCACGGAGAAGGGTGCGTGCTCCGATTCGAGCTCGCGAGCGACGGCGCGCCCGACGCGCCCGTACCCGCAGACGATGAAGTGGTTCTCTAGTCTGTCGATGCGCCGCTGCATCCGCTTCCTCCTCGTCGATTCACCGAAGTGTCCCTCGAGGACCCACTGCGCTATGACCGTGACCGTCACGAGCACGAGGCTGACCCCGATCGTGATCAGGCTGATCGTAAACACGATGCCGGTGTCGTCCAGGGGTCGGACCTCGCGGAACCCGACCGTCGTCAGCGTGATGACGGACATGTAGAGGGCATCGAGGAACCGCCATCCCCCGAGGAGCATGTAGCCCGTCACGCCGTACGTGAGGGCCAGCACGAGTCCGAGCGCCGGCCATCGGATGCGGCGCCACAGCGAGTGCTGGGGGATGTCGGCCACGCTGCCGCGAGCGTAGCCGACGTCGCGGGCTCGCGGGGCGCGGCGCACCGGTGGGACAATCCGAACGTGGAGCCGAGGATCGCGGTCGTCGGGATCGGCCACGCGGGGTTCGCGCCCGTGACCGCCGGCCTCTCCTACAAGGAGCTGATGTTCGAGGCGGCGCAGCGTGCGTACCACGACGCCGGCGTGGACCCGCGGACCGAGATCGACTCGTTCGTCTGCTGCTCCGAGGACTTCCTCGAGGGCACGTCGATCTTCGACGAGTACGTGCCGGACCAGCTCGGCGCGATGCAGCGCCCCGTGCAGACGGTCACGGCGGACGGACTGTTCGGCCTGGCGACCGGGGCGATGCTGATCTCGTCCGGGATCGCCTCGGTCGTGGCCGTCGAGGCGCACAGCAAGGTCTCGGACGTGCGGACGCTGGGCGCGATCGAGGCGTTCGCGCTCGACCCGGTGCTCAACCGGCCGCTCCGGTTCCCCGCGCTCGCGGTCGCGGGGCTCGACATGAACGCGTTCCTCGAGCGCACCCGCCTGTCCGAGGAGCACTGCGCGATGGTGGCAGCGAAGAACCGCGCGAACGCGCTCGACAACCCGCGCGCCGCCTACCCGGCCGGCGTCGCGGTGGAGGACGTCGACGACTCCTCGCCGGTCGCGTGGCCGCTCCGCGAGCTCGAGGTCGCGTCCCGCGCCGACGGCTGCGTCGTGATCGTGCTCGCCTCCGAGGAGCGGGCCCGCGACCTCACCGAGGGACCCGTGTGGCTCCTCGGCATCGGCTGGTCGTCCGGCACCCCGACGCTCGAGAGCCGCACCTGGGGCGAGGCCGAGTCCGTGACGCGTGCCGCCGAGCTCGCGTACCGCCGCGCCGAGATCTCGGATCCGCAGGAGGAGATCGACCTCGCCGAGGTGGACGACACGTTCGCGTACCGCGAGCTCCAGCACCTCGAGGCGCTCGGGCTCGGGAACGCGCGCGAGCTCGGGCGGCTCCTGGGCGACGGCGAGCTCGAGCCCGACGGCGACCTCCCGGTGAACGTCTCGGGCGGCTCGCTCGGTCAGGGCAACCTGTTCGAGGCGAACGGGCTCGTCCGCGTGCTCGAGTGCGTCGAGCAGCTCCGCGGCGAGGCGGGGGAGCGGCAGGTGGACGAGGTCTACGTCGCGGTCGCTCAGTCCTCGCGCGCGGCGCCGTCCACTTCGTCGGCGGTCGCGGTCCTCGCCAACGACGAGGGGGCCGGGGGATGAGGCTCGAGGCTGTCGACCACGTCTGGTTCTGGGTCACCGACATGGATCGCGCGGTCGCGTTCTACCGCGACGGGCTCGGGCTGTCCGTTTCGAGTCGTCACGGCGACGAGTGGGCGGAGCTCGACGCCGGCTCGATCCGCATCGGGCTGCACGGCGCGCGGGACGGCCGGACGACGCCGCACGGCGGGACCGCGGTGTTCCGGGTCGACGATCTCGACCTCGCGAAGGCCTCGCTCGAGGAGCGGGGGGTCGCATTCGACGAGCACCTCGGCGAGGTACCGGGGATCGCTCGGTACGCGTCGTTCGACGACCCGGACGGGAACTCGATGCAGCTGATCGAGTACGCGCCGTCGGGGGAGCCCTCCTGATGGCGAGACGCGTCGCCGTCGTCGGGGCCGGCATGACGAAGTTCGTCCGCCGGGCGCAGGAGACCGGCAAGGAGCTCTCGTGGCACGCCTCGCGCGAGGCGCTCGCGAGCTGCGAGCTGACGCTGGACGATGTCGACGCGGTCTGTCTCACGAGTGCGCCCGACGCGTTCGACGGCGTGCACATGAAGGGGGAGTACCTGTCGGACGGCGCGGGTGCGTTCGGCAAGCCGTTCATGCGGACGTACGTCGGCGGCGGCAGCGGCGTGTTCACGGCGATCCAGGCGTACTACACGGTCGCGAGCGGGATGGCGGACGTCGTGCTCGCCGTCGCCGAGGAGAAGATGTCCTCCACGCAGCCGCACCCGCAGGGCGCGTTCCTCACGATCTTCGACAACGTGCTCGAACGACCGCTCGGCCCGAACCTGCTCTGGATCTTCGCGCTGGAGATGAACCGCTACATGACGGTGCACGGCATCGACAAGCGCGACATCGCGGCCGTCGCCGTGAAGAACAAGCAGAACGCCGCCGACCACCCCGCGGCGCTGCTCGGCCAGGCCGACATCACGGTCGAGGACGTGCTCGCGTCCGAGACGTTGGCGTGGCCGGTGCAGCGGCTCGACGTCTCGCCGATCAGCGACGGTGCGGTCGCGCTCGTGGTCGCGAGCGAGGACGCCGCGAAGAAGATCACCTCGGACCCGGTCTGGATCCAGGGCGTCGGGTGGAACCTCGACACGGCGTACTGGACGAACCGCGACCTCGTGTTCCCCGAGTACGTCGCGAACGCGGCACGCATGGCGTACGACATGGCCGGCGTGACCGAGCCGCGCAAGCAGATCCACGTGGCCGAGCCCTACGACCCGTTCGACTACAAGGAGCTGCACCACCTCGAGGGGCTGTTGCTGTTCGACAAGGGCAAGGCGCCGGAGGCGGCGCGGGACGGCGTGCTCGACCGCAAGGGCGACCTCCCGTCGTCGCCGAGCGGCGGACTGCTCGGCGTCGGCAACCCGATCGCCGCGGCCGGGTTGATGAAGATCGCCGAGCTCTTCTGGCAGCTCCGCGGCGAGGCCGGCGCGCGGCAGGTCCCGGGCACGCCCGAGCGCGGCGTCGCGCAGGCGTGGGGCGACCTGATGCAGGTCGGCACGGTCGTCGTGATGGGCCGCGACGGAGGGCCGCCGACGACCGCGACCCAGCTCGAGTCGCCGCCGACGGCGACGCCGGGTCGCTCGCTCTCGGACGCCGAGTTCCGTTCGGCGACCGGCGCCGTGGACGACGAGGTCGGCGCGCGCTTCGAGTGGGACGCGGGCGTCGCGATCGCGCGGTTCCTCGACGGGCTGCGCGGCGGGATGCTCCTCGGCCGCGAATGCCGCAACTGCGAGCGCGTGCTGGTGCCGCCACGCATGTTCTGCGAGCGGTGCTTCCGCGGAACCGACGCGTGGGTGCAGGTCGAGGACACCGGCGTCGTGCAGACGTTCTCGATCTGTCACGTGTCGTGGGACATGCAGCCGCTCGATGTGCCGTCGCTGCCGGCGGTGATCGCGATCGACGGCTCGGACGGTGGGTTCCTCCACGTGCTCGGCGAGGTCGCGCCCGACGACGTGTCGATCGGGATGGCGGTCGAGGCCGTCTGGAAGCCGGTCGGCGAGCGGACCGGCTCGATCCTCGACATCGCGCACTTCCGGCCGAGGAGGGAGGCGTAGTGCTCGAGAAGATCGCGAACCCCGACGAGATCCGGCGGTGGGGCGGAGACCTGCCGGTCCGGCATCGGTACACACCGGGCGTCGCCGGCGAGGCCTTCTTCACGGCGCTACGAGACCGGGGCGTGCTGCTCGGCTCGCGGTGCACGAACTGCGACTACACGTACGTGCCGGCGCGCCTGTTCTGCGAGCGATGCTTCTCGGAGCTCTCGGCCGACACCGAGGTCGGCCCCGGCGGCGAGCTCGTCTCGTTCACGATCCTGTTCGAGGGGATCGAGGGCGAGCCGCTCGACCTGCCGCAGGTGATCGGCGCGATCCGGCTCGTCGGGGCCGATGCCGTGCTGATCCACCGGGTGCTCGACCTCACCGACGAGCCGCTCGAGATCGGCGAACGCGTCGAGATCGCCCTGAAACCGGAGGCGGACCGCACCGGCTCGATCCTCGACATCGAAGGCTTCCGCCGCGCCGGATCCTGACGACCGGAGTCCGGGCCGGCACCCCACGTCCGTAGACTCTCTTCCGTGGCGATGGCGACGTGTGAACGGTGCGGGCTCCTGCTCCCGGAGGAAGCCCGCTTCTGCCCGAACTGCGGGTACCCCGTCGGTTCGAGCGCGCCCGAGGAGCGCAAGGTCGTCACGGTCATCTTCGTCGATCTCGTCGGCTCGACCCAGCTCTCGGCCCGCATCGACCCCGAGCGGTACCGCGACGTCCTCACCCGCTACTACCGGATCGTGGCCGACGAGCTCGAATCGCTCCGCGGCCGCGCGTACAACTTCGCCGGCGACGCTGTGGTGGGGGTCTTCGGGATCCCGCACACCCACGACGACGACGCGCTCCGGGCCGTCCGCGCCGGGCTCACGCTCGTCGACCGCGTCGGCAAGCTCGGGCAGGAGAACCGGCTCCCGGTCCCCCTGCGCATCCGGGTCGGGATCCACACGGGGCCGGTCGCGATCGGCAGCGAAGCCTCCGAGCAGGGGCTGCTCTACGGGGCCACCGTGAACCTCGCCGCGCGGCTGCAGCAGGCCGCCGAGCCCGGGAGCGTGCTCGTCTCCGAGACGAGCTACTGGCTCTCGCAGTCGCAGATCGAGTACGGGCCGGTCATGGAGGTGCAGGCGAAGGGCTTCGACGACGCCGCGCGGGCCTATCCGGTCTCCGGGCTCCAGCCCGGCATGTCGCGGCGCACGATCCCGCTCGTGAACCGCAAGCGCGAGCTGCGGCTGCTGTTCGACGCGTTCGACGGCGCGCGCGAGGCCAACCGCGGGCACCTCGTCACGCTGTACGGCGAGCCGGGGATCGGCAAGAGCCGCGTCGCGGAGGAGTTCCTCGCCGGTCTGCCCGACGACGCCAAGGTGCTCGTCGGTCGCGCGAGCCCGTTCGACGAGGACATCACGTTCGGCCCGCTCGCGCAGATGCTCCTGCACGAGATGGGCGAACCGGCGAACGCCCCCCAGGACGAGCTCCGCCTCCGGCTCGAGGAGATCGTCGCCGAGTGCTGCCCCGAAGACGAGACCAAGCAGGTCGTGGCCCGTCTCTGCCTCGCGCTCGGGATCGGGGAGGAGGCGCACGACGAGACCCGGCGCTACGGCGTCGCCGAGATCCGCTCCGGTCTGCTCCGGCTCCTCGAGGGGTTCACTCGAAGGGGCCCGGTCGTGATGCTGTTCGAAGACCTGCATCAGGCCCAGCCGCTGATGCTCGAACTCGTGCAGGGGCTGGTGCGCGACGCGAAGGGGATCCCGGTGCTGGTCCTGTGCGCGGCCCGCTACTCGCTGCTCGACGAACACCCGGACTGGGGCGGTGGCCGAGGCGACTCGCTGAACTTGTACCTGGAGGCGATGTCGCTCGACCAGGCGCTCGAGCTCGCCCGCGAGGCCGGCGAAGGCCTCGACGAGGCGACGACCGACCGGATCGCGCGGCACGCCGGGGGCAACCCGTTCTTCATCATCGAGACGACCGGGATGCTCCGGCACCGGGCCGCCGAGGAGCCGGGGCTTCCGTCGTCGGCGCTCCTGCCGCCGACCGTGCAGGCCGTGATCACCGAGCGGATCGACCATCTCGAACCCGCGGCCCGCACGCTCGCTCGCCGCGCCGCCGTCTTCCCGAGGTCGTCGTTCAGCCTCCAAGAGCTCGACGTGGTCGCCGAGCCGACGAACGAGGCCCTCGCGGAGCTCGAGGAGGAGGAGCTGTTCGAGCACGACGACGAGCGGCCCGACGTCTGGCGCTTCCGGCACGGGATGGTCCGCGACGTCGCGTACGAGAGCCTGCCGAAGCGCGAGCGGCAGCGGTTGCACACGCTGGTCGCCGACGGGCTCTCGAAGGACCCCGAGGCGGCGGCGCGCCAGCCGCGCTCGATCGCGTACCACCTCGAGCGGGCCGCGCGGGCCGCGCTCGACCTCGACCCGACCGACCGGACGCTGGCCGACCGTGCCGTCGAGGCGCTGGCCCGGGCGGGCGACGCCGCGCTCGAGGGGCCGGACATCCGGGCGGCCGAGGACGTGTACCAACGGGCGCTCGATCTCGCCGGTCCCCACAAATCGTGGGGGATCCGCGAGGCGCGGATCCTCGCGTGCCTCGGCGAGAGCCGGTACTGGCTCGGCGAGTTCGACCGGGCGGTGCCGGCGCTCGAGCGTGCCCTCGCGCTGGGGGCGAACGACGCCGCGGTGCGCGCTCAGGGAGCGAGGTTCCTCGGCGACATCGAGCTGTCGATCCGCGGGAACGAGGAGAGGGCGCAGGACCTGCTCGAGGACGCGCTGAAGGCGGCGCGCGAGGTGGGTGACCCGTGGACCGTCGCGCGCACGCTGCTCGTCGCCGCCTGGGGTCCCTACTGGCGGGGCGACACCGACGACGCGAGGGAGATGTTCGAGGAGGCGCTCGAGACCGCCCGGGCGAACCCGAAGCGGGACCCGTGGGCCGAGGCGAGGGCGCTCGTCGGACTCGCGATGCTGGTCGAGGAGCGCGGCGACGGACTCGAGTCGTTCGCCGTGGCGTCGGAGGCGCTCGCGATCGCCGAGGCCGCCCGAGACCGGTTCTCGATCTGCGTCGCGCGCGAGGCGGTGGGCGGCACGCTCCGGCGGATGATGCGGCTCGAGGAAGCCGAACGGCACCTCGACGACGCCGTCGACGGGTTCCGCGAGCTCGGGGCGCGGTGGGAGCTCGCGAGCGCGCTCACGTCGCGAGGGATCACGCTGCGCCTCGCCGGCAAGACCGACGGAGCCGTGAAGGACCTCCGCGAGGCGTTCAAGCTCGTCATCGAGCTGAAGGAGCGGAGCATCATCACGTGGACCGCGGCGGCGCTCGCGAAGGCGCTTCTCGACCGCGGCGACATCCTGGGGGCCCGGCGGGTGCTCGCGGAGGCCGCGCAGGTCACGAACGCCGGTGGCCCCGCTCCCGAGGAGTGGCTCGACTACGCGGGCGTCGAGGTCCTGCTCGCCGAGGGCGAGCGCGACGAGGCGCTCGAGAAGGCGCTGGAGATCCTCGCGTACGAGCGCAAGGACGGGACCGAGAAGGACATCGCGGCAAGGGTCTGGTGGATCTCCGAGATCTTCGGGCCCGACGCGGCCGGCGGGGCCGAGACGGTCGAGCGCGCCCGCGACCTGCTCGAACGGACGCACTCGGAGCAGGCGCTGCGCGAGCCGACGCTCGTGCCGTCGCCCTCGCCGGAGGAGCCCGCGCCCGCCGAGACGTAGCGTCGTGCGGGACCACCTCCCGCCGACGGTAGGCTTGCGTCCCGTGGACTTCGAGCTCACCGCCGAGCAACGGGAGCTCCAGGCGGCCGTCCGGGCGTTCGCCGAGGAGGTCGTCGCGCCCGCGGCGGCCGGCTACGACGAACGTGAGGAGTTCCCGCTCGAGGTCGTGAAGCGCATGGCCGAGCTCGGGCTGTTCGGCATCCCGTTCGCCGAAGAGGTCGGCGGGCAGGGGGGCGATCTCCTGTCGTTCTGTCTGTGTCTCGAGGAGCTCGCGCGGTACGACTCGTCGGTCGCGATCACGCTCGAGGCCGCCGTCGGGCTCGCGGCGAACCCGCTCGACCGCTACGGGACGGCTGAACAGAAGGAACGCTGGCTCGTGCCGATGGCGCAGGGCGAGGCGATCGGCGCGTTCGCGCTCACGGAACCGGGAGGAGGCTCGGACGCGAAGGCGATCCGCACCACCGCGAGGCTCGGCGGCGACGAGTGGGTGATCGACGGCTCGAAGGCGTTCATCACGAACTCGGGGACGCCGATCACCTCGGCGATCCTCGTCGCCGCGCTCGACGAGGGTGCCGGCGAGGGGGCCGTCTCGACGATCGTGGTGCCGGCGGACACGCCGGGGCTCACGGTCGGCCCGGGCTACCGGAAGGTCGGGTGGCGCGCGAGCGACACGCACGCGCTGTCGTTCGACGGCTGTCGCGTCCCGGCCGCGAATCTCCTCGGCGAACGCGGCCGCGGCTACGCCGAGTTCCTCGAGACGCTCGCGGACGGGCGGATCGCGATCGCCGCGCTCTCCGTCGGCCTGTCGCGCGGCTGTCTGGAGGAGAGCGTCCGCTACGCGGGCGAGCGCGAGGCGTTCGGCCGCCCGATCGGGGCGTTCGAGGCGTTGCAGTTCAAGATCGCCGACATGACCGTCGGCGTCGAGACCGCCCGGCTCGCCTACCAACGTGCCGCGTGGCTCCGGGATCGCGGACGGCCGTTCGCGACCGAGGCCTCGATCGCCAAGCTCTACGCGAGCGAGGTCGCCGTCTCGGCCGCCCGCGAGGCGGTCCAGATCCACGGCGGCTACGGCTACGTGGAGGAGTTCCCCGTGGCCCGGTATTACCGCGACGCGAAGGTGCTCGAGATCGGGGAGGGCACGAGCGAGATCCAGCGCATCCTGATCGCGCGCTCGCACGGGCTCCCCGGGACCGAGCTCTAGGCACGCTCAAGGCCCATCACGGCCCGCCGAGGGTGATTGCAACGGGATGCGCGAGCGGGCACCCTCGTGCGGCCGGTTGACACGGCGTCCGGCCGTCCGATAGGAAGGGCCCTTCCCCATGGCCCATAGCCTCGGCAGCGCCCGCCCGGTGCTTCGCCGCGCCCCCGCCCTGCTCGCCGCGTTGGCGCTCGTGTCGGCGTTGGGGCAGGTGGCCTCGGCCGAGCCCGGCACCCGGGAGAAGCTCGAGGCAGCCGAGCACGAGCTCGAGCGGCTCGAGGACCGGATCGTCGACCAGAAGGCCGTCCTCGGCCGGCTCTCCGAGGAGATCGCCGTCGCCTACGGGCGCTGGGAGGTCGCGAACGCCCGGTACGAACAGATCACCGAGGAGCTCGCGAACACACGTCGGCAGCTCAGGGACGCGCAGGAGGAGTACCAGGCGCTCCAGGGCACCCTCGAGGAGCGCGCCCGCGAGGCCTACATCGTCGGGCCGGGCAGCGAGCTCGAGTTCCTCCTGGGCGCGAGCACGATCGCGGACCTGTCGGCGCGGATGGAGTACGTGAACGCGCTGAACGAGGAGGACGCGGACCTCGCCACCGAGGTGCAGAACCTGCGCAACATGCTCGCCGCGGAGAAGGCCGACCAGGAGGCGCTCCAGGCCAAGCGCGAGCGGGCGCTGGAGGACGTCGAGACGCAGCTCGCCGTGCTCGACGGGAAGCTCGACGAGCAGCAGGCGATCCTCGAGGACCTGAACGCGGCGAAGGAGCGGGCGCGGCAGCTCGTGAAGCGGCTCGACAAGAAGCTGAAGCGGGAGCTCGCGGCGCTGCTCGGCATCGGCAAGGCGTTCAACGGGGTCTTCAAGTACTGCCCGATCGACGAGCCGCGGGCGCTCTACGACGGGTTCGGCGCGCCTCGGTACGGCGGCGGGTACCACCCGCATGCCGGCAACGACATCATCGCGCCGCAGGGGACGCCGATCCGCGCGACGTTCGACGGGTACGCGCAGGCCGGCTACAACGGTCTCGGCGGGTACGCGGTGAACGTGTACGGCGACCTCGGGTATACCTACAACGCGCACCTGATGCAGATCGGCTACAGCGGGCCGGTCGTGGCTGGGCAGATCATCGGCTACGCCGGCGAGACCGGGGACACCGCGACGCCGCACCTGCACTTCGAGTGGCACCCGAACGTGATCCCGAGCGACTGGCCCCCGAGCCCGTACGGCTACTCCGTGATCGGCGGGGCGATCAACCCGTTCCCGCTGCTCGTGCAGGTCTGCTGATCCGGCCGCCCGCGATAGGCTGACCCGATGCAGGGGAACGGCCGCCGACCGCTCGCGAGCCTGCCGCTCGCGCTCGGCGGGATCGTCGCGGGACACGCGCTCGCCTACGCGCTCGCGTACCCGATCCGCGTGGTACGCGACGCGCACCTCGAGCAGACCGGCCACGACGGCTTCTCGGTCCTGCTGCTCGCCGGGCTCCTCGCCTCGGGCGCCGCGATCCTGTCGCTCGGCATCCGGTCGATCCGCCGCGCGCCGGCGTCGCCGGGCGCGTGGGCGCTCCTGTGCCATCAGGTCCCCGCGTTCGCGCTCCTCGAGCTCGCCGAGCGCGGGTTCGACGCGTCGGCATTCGCGCGTGACCCGGCCGTGGTCCTCGGCCTGCTCCTGCAGGTGGTGCTCGCGGTCGTCATCGCCGCGCTCGCCCGCGGGGCGGTGGCGGTCGGCCGGCTCTTCGCGACGCCCCCGCCGCGACCCGCTCGCGGGCGGCGGACCATCATGCTCCCGCGCCTCGCCGAGCCGAAGACGCCCGACCCGATCGCGATCGGGCTCCGGCGAGCCCCGCCCGCTCCTTCGTCCGTCTGATCGAACACCCCGGGCGCCGCAGGCGCCCGGAGACGAACGGAGGAGGAACACATGAAGCCATGGGTGCGTTGGCTCGCGATCGCCGCGGGCCTCGCCGCGGTGATCGTCCTGTTCGTCGTGCTCCGGCCGGGCGAGGACGAGGAGGCTTCGACGGGCCCGACCGCGACGGCCACCGGGACGCCGACGGCGACCGAGACCGGGTCGCCGACCGAGACGGAGTCGCCCACCGAGACCACGAGCGCGAGCCCGACCCCCGACGTCGTCGAGATCGAGGTCGAGGTCGAGGACGGCAACGTCGAGGGGCCGGGCGACGTCGAGGTCCGGCAGGGCGAACGCGTCCGGCTGGTCGTAGAGGCCGACGTCTCGGACGAGGTCCACGTGCACGGCTACGACCTGCTGGCCGAGGTCTCGCCGGCCGAGCCCGCCGTCATCGTGTTCCGCGCGAACGCGCCGGGCGTGTTCGAGGTGGAGCTCGAGGGCGCGGGACTCCTGCTCCTCGAACTCACCGTGACGCCGTAGCGGGGAGGCTCGATGATCCTCGGGATCCTCGCCCACGGCCTCGGCGGCCGCGTCGACCTGCCGGTGCCGCGGTGGCTGTTCGTGTTCGGGGCCGCTGCGGCGTTGCTGCTGTCGTTCGTGGCGCTCGCCGGACTTTGGAAGGAGCCGCGGTTCGAGCACCGAGTCGAGCGACGGGCGAAACCGGGGGCGGTGCAGTCGATCCTCACGAACCCGACGCTCGAGTGGGCGATCCGGATCGTGGCGCTCGTGTTCGCCGTCGTCGTGACGATCGCGGCGTTCCTGCCCGTCGGGACCACCGAGACGATCGGGCCGGTCGTCGTGTTCATCTGGTTCTGGGTCGGGCTCGCGTTCGTGCAGGGGCTGTTCGGGAACTGGTGGGCGACGCTCTCGCCCTGGGACACGCTCGGCCGGCTCCTCGCGTTCGACGAGCAGGAGCGACCGCCGCAGCGCGAGTACCCGAACGCGTGGGGGGTGTGGCCGGCCGCGATCCTGCTGTTCGTGTTCGTCTGGCTCGAGCTCGTCGACCCGTTCGGATCGCGCGAGGGATGGCTCGGCTTCGCGATCGTCGGGTACTCGGCGGTCGCGCTCGGCGGGATGGCGGTCTACGGTCGCCGAACGTGGGGGCGCGACGGCGAGGCGTTCGCCGCCTACCTCGGCCTGTTCGCGCGGATGGCGCCGCTCACCCGCGATCCCGAGGGCCGCGTCGTGTGGCGCCAGCCGCTGGCGGGCCTCGCCGGGCTCGAGCCGCGTCCGGGCCGCCTCGCCCTGATCCTCGTCGCGCTCGGGTCGACGACGTTCGACGGCCTGTCCCGGACGACCTTCTGGACGGACCTGACGGGTTCGGCGACGGGGTTCGCGCAGATCGCGGTCGGCACGGCGGGCCTGGTCGCGACGATTCTCGCCGTGGGCGGGTTCTACGCGCTCGCGATGGCGGCCGCGGGGCGGGTGACCGGCGAGCCGTGGCACGTGATGGCCGTCCGGTTCGCGCACTCGCTCGTCCCGATCGCGTTCGCGTACGTCGTGGCGCACTACTTCTCGTTCCTGGTGATCGAGGGGCAGATCGGCCTGTCGCGCCTGTCGGATCCGTTCGGCCGGGACTGGAACCTGTTCGGGACGCGGGACTGGCTCGTGAACCTCACGCTGGTGTCGCCGACCACGATCTGGTACGTGCAGGTGTTCGCGATCGTCGCCGGTCACATCGGCGGGGTGATCCTGGCCCACGACCGCGCCATCGCCCTCTACGCGCCCGGGGTCGCGCTCCGAACGCAGTACGCGCTCCTCGCGGTGATGGTCGTCTTCACCGCGTCCGGATTGCTGATCCTGTCGGGGTGACGGGGATGCTCGCGCACCAGGGTGAGGAGCTGCTGATCCCCGCGGCGATCGTGGCGTTGGTCCTCGCGGTGCCCGCGATCCGCAACCGGCTCCGGCGGCGTCCGGCCGACGACGAGGAGCCCGCCGTCCCGACGACGTGCGCCTACTGCGGTGCCCGGCTCGAGCGCGGCGCCGAGCGGTGCCCGACGTGTGGGTTCCGCGTCCGCGCCTAGGCCGGTTCGACGCGCGAGGCGCCGTGCGGGCCGGCCCGGTGGCGCACGCCGGCGAGGTACCCGGAGATCTTCGCCGCGTCGATGAACGCGATCAGGGCCGGGACGGCGACGACCGCGCGTGCGCGTTCGGAGGGATCCTCGAAGCGGTTCAGCGCCCGCCGGATCGGCGCTGCCGCGGTCGCGTCTGCGGCGGCGAGCGCCGCGAGCTTGCCCACCCGGCCCTTCGTCGACCACGCGTAGAGCCCCGCCGAGTACGCGGCGAAGCGAAGGGTGTGGCGCTCCGGGTCGATGCCGGCGATCGCGTCGCCGCGCGCGTAGCCGAAGTACTGCCGCCAGGTCTCGGCGAGGGTCCGGCGGATGGGCCAGTTCACGATCGCGTCCCGCGCGAGCCGCATGTCGAGGCCGAGCTCGCGGAACCGATGGTGCACGTACAGGTCCTCACCCGAATCGAGCCATTCCGGGTAGCCGCCGGCGCGGTCGATCGCCCGTCGCGTGAACGCCACCGAGCGCCCGCTCGGCGTGAACGTCGCCTCGTCGAGCTCCTCGGGCTCGGGGAGGCTCACGCACGCGATCGCCTGCTGCAGGAACGAGTCGGCGAGCGGCCGGTAGAACCCCATCGCCACGTCGGCCCCGGTCTCGAGCGGATCGACCAGCCGTTCGAGCCAATCCCGTTCGAGGACGCAGTCCGCGTCGGTCACCGCGATGACGTCGTGAGTGGCCGCCGAGATCGCGACGTTGCGCCCCCGGGCGATGTTGGCGCCGCGCTGTTCGATCAGCGTGACGGTATCGGCCGACCGGATCTGCTCGAGCGTCTCGTCCGTCGAGCCGCCGTCGACGACCACGACCTCGTCGGGCGGTCTCGTCTGCCAGGAGACCGACTCGAGGAAGGCTCCCACGCTGTCGGACGCGTCGAGCACGGTGGTGATCAGGGAGACCTTCGTCATCGAGAGGCCTCGATGCACGAACAGCCGTCGGGGCCGACCGTGGCCGCGTGCTCGGTCCCCGGCTCGAGGTCCAGCCGGTCGCCGAGGCGGAGGTCGACGTCGCCGTCGGTCAGGTGGAACGTGATCGAGCCCTCGAGGCAGAACAACACCTTGTGGTACTCGTGCGCGTGCCGGCCGTACGTGTCGCCAGGCCCGTTGCCCCAGGCCCGAGGTGCCGAGCAGCCCTCGGCGGCGAACGCGCGGGCGGCGTCGTCCCGACCCGTCACGGAGGCCGCCGTCCACGTGGCGGCCATCTAGCCGGTGTCGCCTCGGCCCGCCGAGGGGGGGACGCCGCGTCGCAAGAACCGCCCCTGACCGCCGACTTTCCAGGGAGCGTCGGTGAGGTGTCGGGCCTGCAGGGCGCCGAGGCCGGTGGCGTCGACCCGCCACGCGAGCACCCATGGATCGGGGTGCGGGCTCTCCTTCGCGAAGTACCGCTCGAGCGCGAGGATGATCGCCCGCTCCTGTTCGGGGCCGAGGTCGTCGGGCAGCTCGAACCGCCGGTCGTCGCTCACAGCGGGATGTTCCCGTGCTTGCGCGCCGGCACGGTCTCGCGCTTGGTCGAGAGCATCCGCAGCGCCCCGATCAGGCGGGGTCGCGTCTCGGCGGGCTCGATCACGTCGTCGATGAACCCGCGTTCGGCCGCGATGTACGGCGTGGCGAACTTCTGCTGGTACTGTTCGATCAGCTCGGCGCGCGCGACGGCCGGGTCCTCCGCCTTCTCGATCTGCTTGCGGAACACGACGTTCACCGCGCCCTCAGGACCCATCACGGCGATCTCCGCCGTCGGCCAGGCGAACGACACGTCGGCGCGCAGGTGCTTCGAGTTCATCACCAGGTACGCGCCGCCGTAGGCCTTGCGCGTGATGACCGTCAGCCGCGGGACCGTCGCCTCGGTGAACGCGTACAGGAGCTTCGCGCCGTGTCGGATGATCCCGTGGTACTCCTGGTCGGTCCCAGGCAGGAACCCGGGGACGTCCACGAACGTGACGAGCGGGACGTTGAACGCGTCGCACGTCCTGACGAACCTCGAGGCCTTCTCCGCGGACTCGATGTCGAGCGTGCCGGCGAGGACCTTCGGCTGGTTCGCGACGACCCCGACCGTCCTCCCGTCGAGCCGCGCGAATCCGATCACGACGTTCATCGCCCAGAACGGGAACACCTCGAAGAACTCCCCGTCGTCGACGACCCGGCGGATCACCTCGTGCATGTCGTACGGCTCCTTCGCCGAGTCGGGGATGAGGTGCGTGAGGCCGTCGTCGCGGCGTTCGGGATCGTCGACGGCCGCGTAGGACGGCGGGTCCTCGAGGTTGTTCGACGGGAGGTACGAGAGGAGGTGCCGGACCATCGCGAGACACTCCTCCTCGTCTTGACTCACGAACGACGCGACGCCCGACTTGCTCGCGTGGGTCATCGCGCCGCCGAGCTCCTCGAACGTGACCTCCTCGCCCGTGACCGCCTTGATCACGTCGGGGCCGGTGATGAACATGTGGGAAGTCTCGCGCACCATGAAGGTGAAGTCGGTGATCGCGGGGGAGTAGACGGCGCCGCCGGCGCACGGCCCCATGATCACGCTGATCTGCGGGATCACCCCCGAGGCGCGCACGTTGCGTTCGAACACGTAGCCGTAGCCGGCGAGGCTCGCGGCGCCCTCCTGGATCCGCGCGCCGCCCGAGTCGTTGATCTGGATGAACGGCGCGCCGGTCGACATCGCGAGGTCCTGGACCTTGCAGATCTTCTGCGCGTGCACCTCGCCGAGCGATCCGCCGAACACCGTGAAGTCCTGCGACGCCACGAACACGCGGCGTCCGTCGACCGTCCCGTAACCGGTGACGACGCCGTCGCCCGCCGGCCGGTTGCGTTCGATCCCGAAGTCGTGGGAGCGGTGGGCCGCGAACGGGTCGGTCTCCTGGAAGGACGAACGGTCCACGAGCAGCTCGACGCGCTCGCGCGCCGTGAGCTTGCCCTTCTCGTGCTGCTTGCGGACGGCCTCCCTCCGCGTCCCATCCTGCAGGGAGGTCCGGCGCTTGCGCAGCTCCTCGATGCGGTCCTCGACCGTGCGGACCGCGGGCTGGGGGCGATCCTCGGTCGTCGCCATGTGCCTGGAGTCTAGCGGAGCGCCTGCGCCCGGCGATCCCCGCCGTCGCAGCCGAGGCTCTCCCACGGGCCCCAGCCGTTCGCGTTCACCATACGGACCGTGACGACGGCGTTCGAGCGACCGTGCAGCGCGTTGTCGGGGAGCTGCCAGGAGGGATGGGACCACTCCGCGTAGCGGTCGGGCCACGCCTCCGCGCTGTGCTGGTACAGGCCCAGGTACTTGCCGTGCGCCGACTCGGCCTTCGGGTCGAGGTTGCTCTCGCGATCGGCGATGCAGATCGCTCGCCGCGCGCCGTCGGGGACCTCCCATCGCTCGACGGCGCAGCGGATGATCCGCTTCATCTGGGATCGCACGGTCTCGCCCTCCTCTCGATGCCGGTCGCAGGGACCGGGCAGGTGGTCGGCACGGGCCGACGCGGGGGCGAGGAGGGGAAGCGCCAGCGCGACGAGCAGGATCGAGGCGACGCGACGCACTTCGTTCGACCCTAGCATCGTCGCTCGACGGCCCGCTCGTCGTCCTTGGGTCCGTCGGATCGCTCAGGGATCGGTCGTCACGCGGCCGCCGCTGCGCCAGTACTCGCTCTTGACCCGGTCGAGGAAGCCCTCGTCGACCAGGTACCGGCGGATCGCGGCGTGGTCCGTGTGGAACCTCCCCACGATCGCGTTCACCGTCTGCTCGTCGTAGTGGACCCCCGGCTCGAACTCCACCGCGATCCGCTCGAGCACGATGCGCCGCTTCGACTCCTTCGCCGGGATCTCGGTGAGCCGGCCGTTGCGGAAGAAGGCGCGGAGCACCGCCTCCTCGTCCTCGTCGGCCGCGCCGAGCGCCATGCCGGCTCCCCGGGGCGGTCCCACCTGCTCGGCCGCCCACCGGAGGGTCCCGGGATCCAGCCGGTACGTGCGGCGGTCGTCGCCGAGCCGGACGACGCCGGCGGCCCCGAGCCGGTTGAGGTGCTTTCGGACCCGCGCGATCGGGAGGTCGAGCGTCTCCGACAGGTCCCGCGCCGACGCGTCCCCGCGGGCGAGCCGGCCCGCGATCGCCAGGCGCTCGGGGTCGGCGAGCGAGCGGAGGATGTCGTCGGGCGTCTCGGCCATGTCGGTGGGTACTCCTACCATCCGCCCCGTGCAGACGACCCTCGAGCTCTCGCCCGCCCAGCGCCGAACGATGGACGGGCTGATCGGCGAGGCTCGCCGGGCCCCCGTCCCCTCGGACGCCGTCCAACGCCTCCGCGACCGGATCGAGGAGGCGGCGCGGGCGTTCGAGCTCCCCGACCCGCTGTGGCTCGGGAAGTCCAACCTCAACGACCTCGGCCGGTGCCCGGGGCTGTTCGACGCGGTCCGCTCCGGCGAGCGCGGGCCGTTCGAGTTCTCCGCGCGCTCGGCCGCCGGCAAGCTGGCGCACAAGGCGATCGAGCTCGAGGTGGCCGGGCGCGAGGAGCGCGACCCCCACGAGCTGGTCGAGCAGGCGGCCGAACGGCTCGGCGAGGACCGCGCGTTCGGCGCGTTCTGGCACGGCCTGGACGGGCTCCGGCGGGACGAGACGCTCATGGACGGGGCCAAGACGCTCGAGCTGTTCCGCTCGACGATGCCGCCGCTCCGGCTGATGCGGCGCGAGCTCGCGCCGTCCACCGAGTGGCACGTCCGCGTCGAGCTGCTCGGCGGGTCGCTCGTCCTGTCGGGCCAGCTCGACCTCGTCCTCGGCGCGCAGGCCGCCGGCCGCGGAGGCGCCGATCGCCTCGCGATCGACCTGAAGACCGGGCGCGCCTGGCCCGAGCACGCCGAGGACATGCGCTTCTATGGGCTGCTGCTCGCGCTGCGGTTCGGCGTCCCGCCCTACCGTGTCGCGACGCTGTACCTCGACTCGGGGGAGTGGCAGGCCGAAGACGTCGACGAGAAGGTGCTCGGCAGGGCGGCCGACAGAGTGATCGACGCGGTGCGTGCCGCCGCCGCGTCCGACGCCGGCCGGCCGCTCGAGCTCCGGCCGGGTCCGTTCTGCACCTGGTGCCCGAGGGGGCGGACCTGCCCGTCGAGCACGGCCCTGGTCTGAGCACGAACGCCTGAGGACGCGCCGTTGGTGACGCGTTCGCCGTTCGCCTATCGTCCCGTCCATCGACGAACGGAGCACCCGGTGACCAAGGACGTCTTCGAGATCGGCGAGATCCCCCCGCTCGGCGAGGTGCCGTCGCGGATGCACGCGCAGCTCGTCCGGCCCGAGCGGTACGGCGAACCGAGGGACTCGATCCGGGACGAGGTGATCGACGTCCCGGAGATCGGGCCGTACGAGGCCCTCGTGCTCGTGATGGCCGCCGGCGTGAACTTCAACAACGTGTGGGCGGCGCGCGGCGTCCCGATCGACGTCACGAAGACCCAGGCGAGGTGGGGCGAGCCCACCGAGTTCCACATCGTGGGCTCGGACGCCTCGGGCGTGGTCTACGCCGTTGGCTCCGGGGTCTCGAACGTCTCGGTCGGCGACGAGGTCGTCGTGCACGCCGGCCAGTGGGACCACGACGACCCGTGGGTCGCCGCGGGCAACGACCCCGGGGTCGCCCCGTCGTTCCGCGTGTGGGGGTACGACACGTGCTGGGGCTCGTTCGCGCAGTTCACGAAGGTGCAGGCGCACCAGTGCCTCCCGAAGGCCGAGCGCCTCACGTGGGAGGAGGCCGCGGCGCCGACCCTCACCGGCGCCACCGCGTACCGGATGCTCCACGGGTGGCCGCCGAACACGGTGAAGGAGGACGACGTCGTGCTCGTGTGGGGCGGCTCGGGGGGACTCGGCTCGCTCGCGATCCAGCTCGTCGCGCTCGCGGGGGCCACGCCGGTCGCGGTCGTGAGCAGCGCCGTGAAAGGGGAGTACGCGAAAGAGCTCGGCGCGGCGGGCTACGTCGACCGGACGGCGTTCGACCACTGGGGAGTGCCGCCCGCGTGGGACTCCCCGGACTGGAAGGCGTGGTTCGAGGGCGCGAAGGCGTTCGGCAAGGCGATCTGGGAGGTCCTCGGCGAACGTCGCAACCCGAACATCGTGTTCGAGCACCCCGGGCAGGACACGGTCCCGACATCGATCTTCGTATGCGAGCGTGGCGGCATGGTCGTGATCTGTGCCGGGACGAGCGGCTACGACACCATGGTGGACGTGCGCTACCTCTGGTACCCGCAGAAGCGGTACCAGGGCTCGCACCTGTTCAACGACGAGCAGGCTGCGGCGTTCAACGACCTCGTCCGCGGAGGGAAGGTGCACACGACCCACGGGCGGACCTTCGCGTACGAGGAGTCCGGCCTCGCGCACCAGCTGATGGGCGTCGGCGAGCTCCCCGAGGGCAACGTCGCCGTG
The DNA here is from genome assembly GCA_036280655.1 of Actinomycetota bacterium. Classification (GTDB taxonomy): domain Bacteria; phylum Actinomycetota; class UBA4738; order UBA4738; family HRBIN12; genus DASSJM01. Next base: position 17,759 of record DASUQI010000058.1, on the reverse strand, counting down.
CTGATCAGCGCGCCGAACGCCGGCCTGTCGACCCTGCCCTAGCCCTGCTGCACGAGCTCGACGAGGACGCCGCCCATGTCCCTGGGGTGGACGAACGCGATCGTCGTCCCGCGCGATCCTCGGCGCGGCGTCTCGTCGATCAGCCGGACGCCGGCCGCCCGGAGCTTCTCGAGCGCCTCGACCACGCTCTCGACCCGGTACCCGACGTGGTGGATGCCCTCGCCGTGTTTCTCGAGGAACCGGCCGACCGGCGTGTTCGGACCGAGCGCGCCGAGGAGCTGGACGAACGACGATCCCACCTCGAACAGCACCTCCTCGACGCCCTGGTCGTCCATCCGCTCCCGGTGGGCGGGCTCGAGCCCGAGGGTCGTCCGGTACCGCTCGACCGCGGCCTCGAGATCGGCGACCGCGATGCCGACGTGATCGATCTGCGTGGGTCTCACGAGCTCCTGCGGCGTCGGGTCTCGGCGAGCGGCGGCTGGAGTCGCTCGATCAGCTCGTACGCCTGCGGCACGTGGTACGCGCGCAGCGCGAGCGCGCGGCTCACCGCGGCCACGGCCTGCGCGCGAAGGTCCTCCTCCGGCTTGGCGCCATCAGCGCGCCCCGGGTGCGTCCCGTAGTACTCGACGAGCTCGAGGAACTGCTGGAGGGACGGGGTGAGCCCGCCGCGCTCGTACGCGTAGATCGTCTGGCGCGCCGCCGGGAACCCGCCGGCCGCCGCCGCGTCCTGCACGGCTCGGTATCCGGCCGCCTTGCGGAGCGCGCGCAGGAGCGCTCCGATCGTCCGCGCGTCCTCCCTGGGCACGGGCGGGAGCTTCTTCCTCGCCATGAGCGCACCTTAGCGGCTGCTCCGCGCCGGTGGGCATCGACGGCCCCTTCGCCTAGGGCGAAGGGCCGATGCGGCGCATCGGCCGCAGTGACTAGGATGGTCGAGCCGTCGCACGAACCGTGAGGGGTGTCCTTGAGGCAGTCGAGCAGGTCCACCGCGTCCGTGCTCCTCGGCTCGGATGTCGCGTCGGATGGTCGCGCCGACGTCTTCAAGGTCCGTGAGCGGACCCGGCGGCGCCGGATCTGGCGACTGGTCCTGATCCTCGGCCTGATCGACTTCTACCTCTGGTATCGCTACCTCACCGACAACCCCTTCCGGCTGCCGACCCTCGGACCCGAGGCGGTCATCTTCCTGCCCATCTTCTTGCTGTTCGGCGCGGTCGCGCTGATGATGTTGATGCCGCTGTTCAGCGGCCGGTCCCCGCACCAGGTCGTGCGGCCAGAGGAGATCGAGATCGGGCTCGACCAGGTGCCGGGTCTCGACGACCAGGTGGACGAGGTCGGCCGGACCCTCGACGTGTTCCTCGGCTACGCGACCTTCCGCGATCAGCTGGGCGGCAACCCGCGGCGCGGGATCCTGTTCGAAGGACCGCCGGGCACCGGGAAGACGTTCCTCGCCAAGGCGATGGCCAAGCAGGCCGGCGTGCCGTTCCTCTTCACCGCCGCGCCGGCGTTCCAGTCGATGTGGTTCGGCATGACGAACTCGAAGATCCGGTCGTTCTTCCGGCGCCTGCGCAAGCTCGCCCGCAAGGAGGGGGGCGCGATCGGGTTCATCGAGGAGATCGACGCGATCGGCGGCGAACGCGGCGGGATGAACGCGAGCCCCGACGCGACGGGCCTCGGCCGGGTCGCCTCGAGCCTCGTCGGCCCCGCGGGCTCGGGGATGGTGAACGAGCTGTTGATCCAGATGCAGTCGTTCGACCAGCCGCCGTTCGGCGCTCGGACGAAGGCTCGGATGATCGAGTGGGTGAACGGCTTCCTGCCGCCGGAGCGTCGGATCCCCGCCGCTAAGCCGATCTACAGCAACATCTTGCTGATCGCCGCGACGAACCGGGCCGACCAGCTCGACCCCGCGCTGCTGCGTCCGGGACGGTTCGACCGGCGGCTGTACTTCGACCTGCCGACGAAGTCGGGCCGGCGCGAGCAGATCGATTTCTTCCTCGACCGCAAGACCCACCACGAGCTCCTCGACGACGACCACGAGCGCGAGCGCCTCGCACACGACACGTTCGGCTACAGCCCGGTGATGATCGAGCACCTGTTCGACGAGGCGCTGCTCGTGGCGCTCCGAAACGGACGGACCGCGATGACCGCCCAGGATATCCACGAGGCGAAGCTGACCGAGGAGCTCGGGTTCAAGCAGGCGGTCACCTACACGGAGTCCGACCGGGTCTCGGTCGCGACCCACGAGGCCGGCCACGCCACGGCCGCCTTCTTCCTCGGGAAGGGGCGGCGTCTCGAGGTGCTGTCGATCATCAAGCGTCGGCAGTCGCTCGGCCTGCTCGCCCACGGGGACGAGGAGGAGCGCTTCACGCGGACGCGGTCGGAGATCGAGGCGAACGTGGCGATCTCGCTCGGTGGCCTCGTGGCCGAGGAGGTGTTCTTCGGGGAGAGCGGCACGGGCCCGGCGTCCGACCTGCAGCACGCGACCACGTTGACGGCGCAGATGGTGGGGTCGTTCGGGATGGCGGGTTCACTCGTGTCCTACGACGCGATCGCCGAGGGACCGGTCGGCTCGAAGAACCTCGTCGGCAAGGTGCTGAGCGACGCCGAGGGCAAGGCCCGGGTCGAGCAGATCCTGACCGAGCAGAAGGGCCGGGTCACGAGGCTGCTCGAGGAGAACCGGGACGTCGTGGTCGCGCTCCGCGACGCGCTGATCGCCCGGGACGAGCTCGTCGGCGACGAGATCATCCAGCAGATCGAGATCGCGATCGGCTCTCGGAGCTGAGGCTGCGGCACGCGCCCGCCGGCGCGCTATCGTTCGACCCGCGATGACGGATCCATCCGACGTCCTTCGAGCGATGTACGACCATCACCTGTGGGCGACCGAGGCCCTGATCGACCACCTCGGGCGGCTGCCGGCGAGCAGGCTCGACCGCTCGATCCCGGGGACGTACGGGTCGATGATCGACACGCTCACCCACATGATCGACGGAGACTCGCGATACCTCTTGCGGCTTCGCGACCCGACACCGCCGCTCGCCGACGACCGGGTCGGGGTGCCCCTCGCGCAGCTCCGGTCCGAGATGCCCGAGCACCGGCGTCGGTGGGACGAGGCGCTCTCCGACCTTGAGGCGGGCTCACTTCATTCGGCGGTCCGCAGGCGTCAGGACTATCCGGACACGGACCCGGCCGAGGCGATGCTGCTGATCCAGGCGATCCATCACGGCAACGACCACCGGACGCAGATCTGCTCGACGCTCGGCGCGCTCGGCGAGGAGGTCCCGGAGCTGGACGGCTGGGACTTCTGGGTTCGCGGACGTACGTAGTCCGGTGAATCCGGCCGACGAGCTCGTCGACATCGTCGACGAGCGGAACGACGTCGTCGGGGTCGTGCCGCGGCGGACGCTCCGCACCGAGAACCTGCTCCATCGCTGCACGTACGTGTTCGTCCTGAACCCCGCGGGCGAGCTGTACGTCCATCGGCGGACCGAGACCAAGGACGTCTACCCCGGCTACTACGATGTGTGCGCCGGCGGCGTGAACGCCGCGGGCGAGCCCTACGAGGTCTGCGCGCGGCGCGAGCTCGAGGAGGAGCTGGGCGTCGCCGCCGAACCCACGTTCCGGTTCCTCCACCGCTACGACGGCCCCAGCGGGCGGGTCTGGGGCGCCGCCTTCGACGTCGTGTGGGACGGACCGATCGTGTGGCAGCCGACCGAGGTCGTGTGGGGCGTGTTCGTGCCGCTCGACGAGGTCGGACCGATGACCGAACGCGAGCGGTTCTGTCCGGACGGGCTCGAGGTCTTCGAACGGTGGCGCTCGTCGCGATCCGGTAGGCAGGCTCACGACGGGTCCTGATGGTACGCCACACCGACGCTCGTCCACCCCGATCGTCGGCGCACTCCTCTATCGTGCGCGTCGATCAGGCCGGGTCAGCGGCGTTCACCCGCCGGCCACGCTCATGGTCACGATCATCTGGGCGCCCAGAGCAACTCGAACGTGTCCAGGACGACCAACGTGTCCTCGCTGACCGGCTGCCCCAGACTCGCGAAGAAACGGACATGCGCATCGCGCCAGGACGCGAGACTCCGGTCCCCTTCCCCCTCCACCCAGGCGAACGCCTCGTCAACGAGGCCGAATGGGCGCACTTCAACACTGGTCGTGCGGATGACGCAGAGGGGGGTGCCTTGCCCGTCCAGCACGATGCTGAGGTTGCCGACCGCTGGTAGCGGCTCGTCGTCCTCCTCGTAGGATGAGAGAAGGCTCGTGGTAGCACGCTTCTGCCCATCACGAACGAGAAGTCCGAGCTCATCGGCCGTCTCGGCGTCGCTCCCGAACGATCCCGTCACGTAGGTGCCTTCGATGCCGGTCGCGTCGACGAACGAGCGCCAGAACTCTGAGACCTCCGCATCTCGATCCTCCCTCATGGGGACGTAGCCACTGGGCGTAGAAAGACGCCCGGGTGTTCGGCGGCGATCTCCACCTCGCTTGGAGCGATCCGAAGCCGCGTCTCGCGGTCGACGACGAGACGTGTCACGCCGCCGACGCTACACCCTCGCGGATGACGCCTCGTGCCGTGACATCGGGGATCAGGCTCTGCGGGAGAGCGGCGATCGCGCGAGGCGTTGGGATACGTGACTCATCCGAGCCGGCGAAGGGTCGGGAGGACCTCCGTCGCCAGGCGCTCGGCCTGCTCCTCCCGGCGCCCGCCGATCCAGAAGTTCAGGACCGTGAAACCGGCCTCGAGGAACTCGAGCAGGCGCTCGATCACCTCGTCCGGTTCGCCCGCGACGCTCCGTTCGGGGTCGGGAGGGGGCGGCCCGGCGAGCCGAACGCCGACGTTGTACGCGTAGTCGAGCTCGACGGGGTCCCGGCCGGCCTGCTCGGCCGCGGCGCGCACGAGCGCCATCTTCGAACGCGCCTCGTCGGGCGTGGCGGGCCCCATCGACGGGATCCAACCGTCGGCGCGTCGGCCGGTCAGCCGCAGTGCTCGCGGGCCGTACGTGCCGAGCCAGATCGGGATCGGCCGGTCCGGCTTGGGCTCGACGAGGGCCTCGTCGGTGCGGTAGTGGCGCCCCTCGAACGTGAACGGTGAGCGGGTCCAGACGCCTCGGATCACGGCGAGTGCCTCCTCGAGCGCTTCGACCTTCTCGGCCGGCGTCCGGACGGGCGCGCCGAGTCCCGCGAACTCGGCGTCCGCGCCGCCCGCGCCGAGCCCGAGGATCAAGCGGCCGTCCGACAATCGGTCGAGCGACTCGGCCATCTTCGCGGTGAGCGCGGGGAGGCGGAAGGGGAGGCCGAGGACGTCGGTGGCGACATGGACCCGGCTCGTGCGAGCGGCGATCCACGTCAGCAGGGTCCAGGTCTCGAACGACGGCCGGTCCCCGTGCGGGTGGTCCCAGATCGAGACGATGTCGAACCCGAGCTCTTCCGCCCGAACGGCCTCGGCGACCGGGTCCGAGCGCCCGGATGCCGACGGGACGATCGACACGCCGAACCTCGCCACGCGCCCTCCTGCCGCCGGCGCATCGGTCGATGCATGGCTCCGGCGTAGACTGGGGAACCACCGTACCGACGAAGGGAAGACGATGCCTCGCAGCGTCATCGTGGCCGGTGCTCGAACGCCGATCGGCAAGTTCCACGGTGCGTTCCGAGACCTCTCCGCGGTCGACCTCGGAGCGGTCGCGATCCGCGCGGCGCTCGCCCGGTCGGACGTCGCCCCCGACCAGGTGGACTACGTGGTGATGGGGCAGGTGATCCGCGCCGGCACCGGGCAGGTCACCGCCCGGCAGGCCTCGGTGGCCGCCGGCATCCCCAGGGAGGTCCCGTCGCTGAACGTGGACAAGGTCTGCCTGTCGGGCACGACCGCGATCGCGCTCGCCGACCAGATGATCCGCGCGGGCGAGGTCGACGTCGTCGTGGCCGGCGGGATGGAGTCGATGACGCAGGCGCCGTATGTCGTGCCGAAGGCGCGCGCCGGCTCTCGGCTCGGCGACGCGGATCTCGTCGACACGATGATCCACGACGGCCTGTGGTCGTCGTTCACCGGGCAGACGATGGGTGAGTCCTCGGACGTGGTGAACGCGGAGCTCGGCATCGGCCGGGAGGAGCAGGACGCCTGGTCGGCGCGGTCGCACCAGCGCGCGGCCGCGGGATGGGACTCCGGCGCGCTCGCTGAGGAGGTCGCGGCGGTCGAGGTTCCCCAGCGTTCGGGCGACCCGGTCGTCGTCGAACGCGACGAAGGCATCCGCCCCGACTCGACCGCCGAGTCGCTCGCGCGGCTGAAGCCCGCGTTCGGGAAGGACGGGACGATCACCGCCGGCAACGCATCGCAGATCAGCGACGGCGCCGCGGCCGTCGTCGTCACGAGCCCGGAGAAGGCGGAGCAGCTCGGCGTGGAGCCGATGGCCGAGATCGTAGCGCACGGCATGTCCGCCGAGCGGTTCCCCTACCTCCACACCGTCCCCGCGATCGCGCTCCAGAACGCGCTCAAGAAGGCGGATCTCGACGTCCACGATCTCGGCCTGCTCGAGGTCAACGAGGCGTTCGCCGCCGTCGCGCTCAACGTGACGCGGATCCTCGGGTTCGACGGGGCCCTCGTGAACGTGAACGGTGGTGCCGTCGCGCTCGGCCATCCGATCGGCGCGAGCGGCGCGCGGCTCGTGCTCACGCTCGCCCAGGAGCTGCGGCGTCGTGGGGTCGACCTCGGCGCCGCGGCGATCTGCGGCGGCGGCGGCCAGGGCGACGCGCTGGTGATCCGGCGCCTCTGAGCGATGGCGGACGTCGAGCGGTTCGAGCTGCCCGAGGAGCTCGAGGAGTTCCGCGCGCTCGTGCGGCAGATCGCGGAGGACCGCATCGCGCCCCGGGCCGCCGAGATCGACGAGACCGACGAGTGGCCCGAGGACGTGTACAAGGTCCTCGTCGACAACGACCTGATGGGGGTTGGCTACCCCGAGGAGCACGGCGGATCGGGGGGCGGCTCGCTCGCGTTCGGCGTGTTCATCGAGGAGTTGTCGCGCGTCTCGGCCGGGGTCTCGCTCACGCCGCTCGTGTCCAAGCTCGGCGTGATCCCGCTCCGGATCGCGGGCGACGACGAGAAGGCCCGCCGCATGACCGAGGGGATCGCGCGCGGCGAGCTGCTGATGTCCTACGCGCTCACCGAGGCCGGCGCCGGATCCGACCCGGCCGCGATGACCACGCGGTACGAGCGCGATGGCGACGCGTGGGTCCTGAACGGGACGAAGCGGTTCATCACGGGCGCCGGCGTCTCCCACGCGTACGCGGTCTTCGCGACGAGGGACGCGGCGCTCCGCGGCAAGGGCGTCTCGGCGTTCCTCCTCATGAAGGACGACCCCGGTGTCGAGTTCGGACGCAAGGAAGACAAGATGGGGATCCGGGGCTCGCCCACGCGCGAGGTGATCATGACCGACGCGCGCATCCCGGCGGACCGGCTGATCGGCGAGGAGGGCGAGGGCTTCGCGTACGCGCTCAGAACGCTCGACTACTCGAGGCCGGTGATCGGGGCGCAGGCGGTCGGGATCGCGGCCGGCGCGCTCGACGCGGCGGCGCGGTACGCGACCGAGCGACGGCAGTTCGGCAAGCCCGTGTCCGAGTTCCAGGGGGTCTCGTTCATGCTCGCCGACATGGCGATGCAGCTCGAGGCCGCGAGGATGCTCGTGTACAAGGCGCTGGCGCTCTGCGACGCCGAGGATCCCCGCATGTCGTACTTCTCGAGCGTCGCGAAGTGCTTCGCGTCCGACGCCGCGATGCGGATCACGACCGATGCCGTGCAGGTGTTCGGCGGCTACGGCTACGTGAGGGAGTACCCGGTCGAACGGCTCATGCGCGACGCGAAGATCACGCAGATCTACGAGGGCACGAACCAGATCCAGCGCATCGTGATCGCGCGCGAGCTGCTCCGCTCGCTGGAGTGAGCGCCGCCGGACCGGAGCGTCGCGGGCATCGCGCTCCGAACCGGCGTCGCTAGATCGTCACCTCGCCGGGCAGGTCGTCGGGCCCGCCGAGCTCGCGGAGCCCGGCCGTCCCGTCGTTCGGGGCGCCGAATGTTGCGGCCGAGACGTGGCTCGCGAGCGCATCGCGCTCGGTCCCGGCGTCGTCGTCCTCCGCCTCGTCCCTCCCACCGATCCCGCTCGCCTCGAGCGTGTCAGCCATTCGTACTCCTCGCCGTCGGCGACCCCGTCCGTCCACCAGGCCGCCGGATGCTCACCTCGTCCGCGCCGCCGTGTTGGATCTCCTCTTCGAGCGCCCGCTGGGTGAGCGCCAGCCGGTCGCGCAGTGTGTCGGCGTCGATCTCGGCCCGGTCGAGCTGCTCGGTCGTCTCGCGGAGCTTCGTGCGCAGGGCCCGAAGCTCGGCGTCGCGCTCGCCGGCCGCGCCCATCCGGCGCTCGAGCTCGTCGATCCGGGCGAGCGCGTCGTCCAGCTCCTTGCGCTGCTGCGGCGAGGGGGCGCCGACGGGCGACGCGGTGGCGCGGGGCTGCGCCGCGGGCCAGACGTTCGGCGACGGCGAGGGGTGTCCCGGCCTTCTCGCGCCGACGCGGGTGCGGGGGAGCGCGACCCTCGGCCTCGCGAGGCTCGTCGCGATGACCATCCCGACCGCCCCGAGCAGCAGCGCTCCGCACGCCAAGGCGACGAGGTGCCAGCGGGCGGTCGCCTTCGACGCGATCGGCCCGAACGGCTGCGAGAGCTCGGCCACGCCGACGGGGCCGTCCGGGGACAGCCACATCGGCACGAGCGTCTGCAGCGAACCGCTGTGGATCTGGCTGACCGCGGTCTCGCCGTTCGCGATCTCGAACGTCAGGTTCCGGAGGTAGGTGGCGTGCGTCCCCACGATGCCGGTGTCCTCCGCGTACAGGATCCTCCCGAGCGCCGAGTAGATGCGGACGCGATCGATCGGGGTTGTGGAGATGATGCGTTCGTCGATGTCGCGTCCGAGCTCGTCGGCCCGGTCGCCATGGACCGGCGCGGCGAGATCGGAGGGTTGGAGCAGGCGGGCGAGCTCGGTCTGCGCCACGCGCTCGGCGGCGGCCGCGTTCCGCCGGAGGGCGTCCTCCCGTGCCTCAACCGCGAGCAGGAGCGACGTCGACAGCGCGATGACCAGGGCGAAGGCGAGCCAGCCCCAGATCGGTCGCATCCGGCGTGAGGCCAGGGAGCCGAGCAAGGTCCTCCCTTCGTCCATCAGCTTTCGTCTCGTCCTCGGCACCTATCGGCAGGCCCCGAGGCAGGGCGGAGTCCCCCGGCCAGGGGATTGGACCCCGGGACCTGGTCCCACATGGCCGGTCGGGGAAGGGCCCGGCTGTCGTGGGCCTCCGTTACGCTTCGGCTCGTGCTCACGCTGCGCGCCGACCCGTGGACGCCGGACTACGGGATGGGCTTCGAGGCCCGGCTGGGCGAGGTCCCCGCGACGGCAGATCCCGACGTCGAGAGCGCCGACTGGTCGCGCCCCCTCACGCCGGCGCAGCCGGAACCCTGCGTCACCTGGTTCGTCGACGGGGTTCGGCGGGTCGAGCTGCGGGTGCTCGCCGAGGAGCACGGGGCACGGGTCCACGGCCTGTTCGGCTCGTGGGCGGTCGGGGCCGTCCGCAGCGACGGCCGCGCGACGTTCGCCGAGCACGACGTGGGACGCAACCTCGTGCTGGGCGGCGGCCGTTCGGCGACCCGGGTCGAGCTCGAGGCGGGATCGCACCGGCTGGTGTTCGAGCCGCGGACGGAGACGGGGCCCGACCCCGACACGCCGCTGCACGGCCTGCAGGAGGCGATGCGCGGCGCCGAGGCGGCGATCGCCACGCGGATCGCCGCCTCGAGCGGCTGCCTCGTCCTCGCCGACGGCCCGCTGAAGACGCTGCGGGACGAGACGACCTCGCCGATCGTCGGCGTCGTGAAGCGATTCGTCCGCGCGTACCTGGGGCCCGAGCACGACGCGCTGCTCGGGCGGCTGTCGCCGGGGGAGCGCACGCCGCTGTTCGGGCTCGCGTACGAGGGGCAGGCGTTCGAGCGCTTCGCCTGGTACACGCGCCTCGTGCCCTCCCGCCCGGCGTGGCACGACCACGCGGGGCTCGTCCGCTGCGAGGTCCGGGCGGGCGTAGGCATCGACGCGGCGCGGTCGCTCGCCGACCGGGTGAGCGCGACGCTGCCGCGGTTCGCCGGGCGGGCAACCGATCCCCGCTATCCGCAGAACCTCGCGCCGGTCGGCGGGCTCGAGACCTGGCTGCAGCACCGGATGGGACATCGCGGCCTGATCCGGCGCGCGATCACGGAGTGGCTGATGCGGGAGGCGGCATGAGCGTCGAGGAGACGTCCGAGCCCGTCGGGATGGTGCTCGGGACCGAGGACGCGACGCCGCTCACGTTCTGGGTCGGCGTGGCGCCCGACGCGTACCTGCAGCTCGACGACGCGGTCGTCGTCGACACCGAGGTGCCCGGTCGGGGCGCCCTCCGGATCGCCGGGATCGTGCAGGACGTGCGCGCGCGGCACGAGGGCGCGCAGTTCGACACCGATGTGTTCCTCGTGGAGCGCGGCGTGCTCCCCGTCGACACCGCGGTGGCCGCCCAGGTGGTCGCCACGCGGTTCGAGCCCGAGGTGTTCGTCCCGCCGATGCCGGGCCTCCCGGCGCTCCGCGCGCGGGGCAAGGACCGAGACGAGGCGATGTACTTCGACCAGATGGACCGCCGCGTCGCCGCGGGCCTCACGCGGGACGGCGAGCCCGTGTTCCTCGACCTCGACTTCCTCGACGGGACGCGCGGCGCGCACGTGAACATCAGCGGCGTCTCTGGCGTCGCGACGAAGACGACGTACGCCCTGTTCCTGTTGTATGCGCTGTTCCACACCGACGCCCTTGGCAGGTACGCCACCAACACGAAGGCGCTCGTGTTCAACGTCAAGGGCGAGGACCTGATGTGGCTCGACACCCCCAACGCCCGGCTCACCGAGCGCGACCGCGAGGACTACGACCGACTCGGGCTGCCGGCCGGCGCGTTCGAGAGCGTGGGCCTGTGGGCGCCGATCCGTCCGGACTCGGGCGGGCAGGCGATCCCGCAAGTCGAGGGTCGCTCCGAGGGCGTCACCGCGTACTTCTGGACCGTGCGCGAGTTCGTGCGCGAGCGCTTCCTGCGGTTCATGTTCGCCGAGGCCGAGGACGAGCGCTCGCAGATCGCGGACCTCGTCGCCCGCATCGAGGCGGCGCTCGACCGCGAGTGCGAGGACGATCCCGAGAACGACGCGACCGTGACGTTCGGCGGCTACCCGGTCGAGGACTTCTCGCGCCTGTGCGAGATCGTGGCCGAGGAGGTCGACACCGACGGCTCGTCGTGGCGCGGGCGGGTTTCGGACGCCACCGTGAGCGCGTTCATCCGCCGGCTCGACGCCGCGCGGTTCCGGATGGGCCACCTGATCCGCGGGCGCGACGCCGAGCACCCCGAACGCCACCGGATCGACTGGGGGTCCTACCAGGTCACGGTCGTGGACATCCACAACCTGCACGACCGCGCGAAGCGGTTCGTGACCGGCGTGGTGATCAAGCGGCTGTTCGAGCACAAGGAGCGGATGGGCCGGCGCGAGCCGCTCGCCTTCCTCGTCCTGGATGAGCTGAACCGCTACGCGCCGCGCGACGGCTGGAGCCCGATCAAGGAGGTGCTCCTCGACGTCGCCGAACGCGGTCGTTCGCTCGGCATGATCCTCGTCGGCGCGGAGCAGACCGCGTCCGAGGTCGAGCGCCGCGTGATCTCGAACAGCGCGTTCCGCGTCGTCGGGCGGCTCGACACGGCGGAGGCCGCGCGGAGCGAGTACGGGTTCCTGCCGGCGGTCACCAGGGCGCGGGCGTCGATCCTCAAGCCGGGCTCGATGATCCTGCAGCAGCCGCACATCCCGGTGCCGCTGCAGATCCGCTTCCCGTTCCCGGCGTGGGCGACGCGCGCCGACGAGGCCGACACCGCGAGCGCGGCGTCGGTGTTCGAGCGGTTCGAGGGGGACTAGGCGCTGCGGTTCCTGCACACGGGCGACTGGCACGTCGGGCGAGCGATCCGAGGCCGGTCGCGCGCCGAGGAGTTCGCGGCCGCGCTCGACGAGGTGGTGGGGATCGCCGTCGACGAGGGCGTCGACGGCGTCCTGCTCGCGGGCGACGTCTACGAGCATCGCGCGCCGGCCCCCGAGGCCGACGCCCTCGTGTTCGACGCGTTCCTGCGGCTGCACGACGCCGGGATCCGGGTCGTCACGATCCCGGGCAACCACGACTCGGCGATGCGGATGGAGGCGTTCGGCAGGCTGCTCGAGCCGATCGGCGTCCACGTCGTCCCGCGCGTCGCGCCACCGGGGCAGGGCGGGATCGTCGTCGTCCCGAGCCGCGACGGCTCCGAGGAGGCCGAGATCGCGTGCGTCCCGTTCGTCCCCGAGCGGCGCTTCGGCGACGCGGCCGCGCTGTTCGACGCCGGCGAGACGTGGTTCCAGTCCTACGCGCAGGGGATGGGCGAGCTGCTCGCGACGATGGCGACGGGGTTCACGTCCGGCCGCATCCCGATCGTGCTCGGGCACCTGTTCACCGACGGCGCGCTCGTCACGCCGGGCGGCGGCGAGCGCGAGCTCACGATCGGCATCGCGTACGCGGTCCCGCCGTCGCGCCTGCCGGCCGAGGCCGCGTACGTCGCGCTCGGTCATGTGCACCTGCCGCAGGTGGTGAAGGGGTCGCCGGCGCAGGCGCGGTACGCCGGGTCGCTGCTGCAGCTCGATTTCGGCGAGGCGGGGCAGCGCAAGAGCGTCGCGATCGTGGAGGCGGCGCCGGGGAAGCCGTCCAAGGTGACGGAGGTGCCGCTCTCGAGCGGTCGAGCGCTGCGGGACGTGCGCGGCACGCTCGACGAGGTGATCGAGCAGGGGTCGGCGGCGGGCGACGCCTGGCTCCGGGTCTTCGTCGCGACCTACGGGCCGGTGCCCGGGATCGCGGACCGGATCCGCGACGAGCTGCCGAACGCGCTCGACGTGCACCTCGAGTACGAGCGCGCCGAAGGCTCGGGCGACGCCGGCCCGCCGCTGTCGTCGTTGCACCCGCGCGACCAGTTCGTCGCGTACCACCAGGCGCACCACGGCGCCGCGCCGGCGGACGAGCTGCTCGCGGCGTTCGATGAGGTCCTCGAGCTCGAGACGGAGTCCGCGCCGTGAGGCCGGTCTCGCTCCAGATCAAGGGGTTCACGTCGTTCCGCGACGAGCAGCGGGTCGACTTCGAGGGGCTCGATCTGTTCGCGATCGCCGGCCCCACTGGCTCGGGCAAGTCCTCGATGCTCGACGCGATGACCTACGCGCTGTTCGGCTACGTGGACCGCGTGGGCAGGCAGTGCTCGCAGCTGATCAGCCAGGGGCAGCCCGTCATGTCCGTCCTGCTCGAGTTCGAGTCGGGGGACCGCCGGTATCGGATCACGCGACGCACGCCGGTCAAGGGTGCGACCAAGATCCAACTGGAGGAGTGGACCGGAACGGACTGGCATCAGCCGCCGGGCTCGGATCGCGTGAAGGAGGCCGACGCGATGATCCGCGAGGCGATCGGCCTGGACTACGAGGCGTTCACCCGTACGGTGCTGCTCCCGCAGGGGCGGTTCGCGGAGTTCCTCGTCGGCGACGCGAGGGAGCGCCGGTCGATCCTCACCGAGCTGCTCGGCCTCGAGCTCTTCGAGCGCCTGGGGAAGCGAGCGGGCGAGATCAAGCGGCAGTCGGCCGCCGACGCGAACGCCGTGACGACGCTGATCGAGACCCAGTACGCGGGCATCACCCCCGACGCGGTGGCCGAGGCGGAGACGCTCGCGAAGGCGGCGGCCGAACGCGAGCACGCGGTCGCCGACGCTGAGGCGAAGGTGCGCGCGGTGGCGGAGCGGTGGGCCGGGAGCTCGCGGACGATCGAGGAGCTCCGGACCTGCGAACGCGACCTGCGCGAGGCGGCGGACTCTGCGGAGGACGTCGCCGGCGCGCTCGACGACGTCTCCGCTCGCGCCGCCGAGATCGAGGGCGAGCTGAAGGACCGGACGAAGGCGGTGACGGCGGCCGAACGCGCGGCGGCGAAGGCCGTTGCGGCGTTCGAGAAGGCCGAGGCGTCCTGGGGACGGACGGTCGAGCTCGCCGTGGTTCGGACGAAGGCCGAGTCGCTGCTCGACGCGCGGACGACGGTCGAGGCCGCCGAGGCCGAGCTCGAGGGAGCCAACGACGCCGTCGCCGATCTCGAGGCGGCCGACGAAGAGGCCGACCGAGCGGTCGCGTCGGCGGTCGGCGCGGCGGCCTCGGCGATCGAGGTGGTCGAGGCGGCGGAGGCCGCGCTCGAGGACGCCCGCCACCAAGATCACGTCGCGGCCGTTCGCGCCGGCGTTCGCGCCGGCGACGACTGCCCCGTGTGCGGCGCGAAGATCGAGAAGCTCCCACGGGCCGCGAGGCCGAAGAAGCTCGAGGCCGCGCGCGTCGCGCTCGACCGCGCGAGGAAGGACGCGCAGACGGCGCAGGGCTCGCTCGCGGAGGCCGAGCGTGCCAAGAGCGCCGCCGCCGCTGCGCTCGGCGCCGCGAAGGCGCAGATCGCGCGATCCGATTCGGGGCTCGCGAAGGCGCGCAAGGATGCCGACCGACTCGAGGCCGAGCTCGCGAAGGCGCTCGGCGGCGGGGTCCCGGCGGACCCGGTCGCCGCGATCGACGAGCGCATGGACGCGCTCGAGGAGCTCGAGGCGTCCGCCGACGAGGCGCAGACCTCGGTCGGCGAGGCGCGTGCGTCGGTCGCCGAGGCCGAACGCGACCGGGACGCGCTGGGCGCCGAGCTCGCGGAGTCCCGCGGCCGACTCGCGTCGATCGCCACGGTGGGACTCCTCGACCGCGCGCGCGCGTTGGACGACCGGGTGCCGCGGCCGCCCGCGCCGCTCACCGGGAAGGAGCCCGCGGCCGCGCTCGCCACGAAGGCGTCGGGCCTCGCGGGACTGTTCGCGTCCAGCGCGGAGTCGCTCGCGGAGGTGGGGGAGCGGCTCGGCGAGGGGGAGCGGGAGGTCGTCCGCGAGGCGGCGAGGCACCTCGAGGGGTTCGAGGAGATCGCGATCGACCCCGAGGCATCGACCGTCGCCGACGTGATCGGGGCCGTCGCGAGCGGCCGGACGAGGGCGACGAAGGACGCCGCGACCGCGGACGATAGGGCCGTCCGCGCGCGGGAGGACCTGGCGAAGGCCGAGGCGCTCGAGGAACGGGTGGCCGAGCACCGGACGCGAGCCGACGTCTTCGGGGCGCTCGCCGGGGAGCTCCGGGCCGATCGGCTCGTGGCCTTCCTCCAGGTCGAGGCGCTCCAGCTGCTCGCCGCGGCCGGCTCGGAACGCCTGGCCACGCTCTCGCTCGGGCGCTACCGCCTCGAGTACGAGGACGACGAGTTCGCGGTGGTCGACACGTGGAACGGCGAGGAGCGCCGCAGCGCGCGGACGCTCTCGGGCGGCGAGACCTTCCTCGCCTCCCTCGCGCTGGCGCTCGCGCTGTCCGAGCAGGTCCGCTCGCTCGCGGTCACCGAGCGGGCTCGGCTCGACTCGTTGTTCCTCGACGAGGGGTTCGGGACGCTCGACCCGGAGGCGCTCGAGGTCGTGGTCGAGGCGATCGAGCAGCTCGGCGGCGACGGCAGGATGGTGGGCGTCATCACCCACATCCGGGAGCTTGCGGCCCGGCTCCCCGCGAGGATCGAGATCGAGAAGTCGCCGAGGGGCAGCGTGCTCAGCGTCTCGAGCTGAAGACGCGGCTCAGATGACCGGACGCCGGCGATCTTCCATGATCTCTCCGCCGGCCCGTTCGCCGTCCGCCAGCGTCTGGGCCCTCCGTTCGTGCTCCTCGGTCAGTTCGCGCTCGAAGCGCTCGCGTTCCTGCTGAAGCTCCTCCTCGAACCGGTCGCGCTGCTCGGCTATCGCCTGCTCCGGGACACGGGTCCGCTCCTCGAACTCCCGTAGTCCCTCCTCGAGCTCGGCCAGTGTGGCCTCGCCCTCGGTCCTGGCGGCCTCGAGCTCCGCGCGCATGGCGTCGGCCTCGGCCCGGAGCGACTCGATCTCCTCGTCCCGCGCATCGCTCATGTCCCTGACGGCCTCGAGCTCCGTCCTCGCCGCGTGGGCCTCGGCGTGGGCCATCTCGAGCTCCGTCCTCGCCGCGTCGAACTCGGCGCGGATCGCCTCGAGATCTGCCCTCACCGCCTCCCCCTCCGCGCGCGCGGCCTCGGCTTCGGATCGAACGCCGTCGCCCTGGGCGCGGAGCGCATCGAGCTCGGCGTTGCGCTCGGCGACCTCCGCCCGAAGGGCCTCCATCTCGGCCTCGTGGCCTTCGGCCTCCGCGCGAAGCGCCTCGAGCTCGTTCTTGCGCGCCTTCGCCTTGTTCTTGAGTTGTTCGAACTCCTCGGTGCGACCCTCCGACTCCGCCCGGAGCGCATCGAGCTCGGCGGTCCGTGCGTTCGCCTCCGACCGGAGCGCCTCGATCTCCGCGGTTCGGATGAGGGCGTCCGCCCGGAGACCGTCGCGCTGCTCGGAGGCCGTGTCGCCCTCCTCCCGCGCGGCCTCGAGTTCCTCGCGCAGCCGCTCGATCTCCGCCCGAGCCCTCTCGAGGTCCGAGCGCACGGGCTGCGCTTCGGCCTTCGAGCGCTCCAGTTCATCCCTCGCGTCGGCGAGCTGGGTTCGGAGCTCGTCGGCCGCGCCGTTCGAAGCCTCGAGATCCGACGCGAGCTCGTCGGCACGTTCGGACCGTGTTCGCCTCTCCGCGAGCTCGGCCTCGAGTTCCTCGGCGCGTTCGCTCGCCGCCGCGAACCCCGCGCGTGCCGCGGCGAGCTCGTCCTTCAGGTTCTCGACCTGCAGGACGCTGGCCTGCCCGTCGACGCGGGCGGCCTCGTGCTCGGCGCGCAGGGCCTCGAGCTCCTCCCGCGCCGTCTCGAGCTCCGTGGACGTGGTGCGCACGCGAGCGTTGGCCGACCCCAGCTCCTCGGTCAGGTCAGGGCGGGCCTCGAGGTCCTTGACGCGCTGGGCCCAGGTGACGACCTCTCGCTCCGCGCGGGTGGCACGCTGCCCCTCGTTCTCCAGGTGCTTGGTGAGTGCCTCGTGCTCGGCTCGTGCCGCGGCGAGCTCGGCCTCGAGCTCCTCGATCCGGGCGGCGATCTCGGAGGTCGACGCCGCCGCGGCGGACTCGGCCGCCGCGATCTGCGTGCGCGCCTCCTCGGTCTCGCGTCGGGCGACCTCGAGCGCCTCGTCCGTCGCGGCGAGCTGCCGGATGTTCTGTTCGAGCTGGCTCCGGGCCGCCTCGGCGTCGGCGAGACTCGCCTCGGCCGACCTCCGGACCTCCCGCCGGGCGGCCTCGGCCTCCTCGCGGTAGGTCTGGGCAGTCGATTCGAGCTCGGCGCGCGCGGCCTCGGCGTCCGAGCCGGTCTTCTCGAGCGCCGCCTCGAGCATCTCTCGGACCCCCTGGAGCTCGGACACGCGCGCGTCGAGCGCCATGCGCGACTCGCGTTCGGAGGCCGCGTCGTGTTCGGCGTGGCGCAGCGATCGACGCAGCCGATCGAGCTCCTCCGCGTCGGCGGGGATCGGCGACGCGGCCGGCCCCGGATCGGCGAACGCCTCGGGGACCGTCGCGGAGGGGAAGGCGCTGTCGACGACCGGCGCGGCCTGGACGCGCGCGGTGGCCTCCAGCGCCTGCGCGGCCTCGGCCCGCGCCTCCATCGATCGACGGGACAGCTCTTCGTTCCGGTCCTTCAACGAGGAGAGCTCGGAGCGGACGGCCCTCAGGTCGGTCTCGAGGCG
>DASUQI010000057.1:0-12441 GCA_036280655.1 Actinomycetota bacterium | reverse complement strand
CCCGAACGACGAGATCTGGTCCGCGCGCGTGGACGGCGCGTCCGAGTGGCGCATCTACCGGTCGATCGTGCTGCCGCAGCTCCGTGCGCCGCTCGCGACGCTCGGGATGCTGACGTTCATGTTCAGCTGGAACGCGTACCTCTGGCCCCTGATCGTGCTGACCGAGCAGAACAAGCGGACGCTGCCGATCATCCTGACGTGGTACTCGGGTCACCATTCGGCCCAGAACAACCTCATCATGGCCGCATCTGTGCTGATGGTGATCCCGGTGCTGATCGTCTTCGCCCTTGCGCAGAAGTGGATCGTGCGGGGCCTCACGCTCACGGGTGGGAGGTAGGAGGGCATGGCGACGATCACGTTCGAGCGCGTGACGAAGGTCTATCCGGACGGGACGGAGGCCGTGAGCGACCTCGATCTCGCGATCGGCGACGGTGAGTTCATGGTCCTGGTCGGGCCGTCCGGGTGCGGCAAGAGCACCGCGCTCAAGATGGTCGCCGGGCTCGAGGGCGTCTCGAGCGGGACCGTTGCGATCGGCGACCACGTCGTGAACGACCTGCCCCCGAAGGACCGCGACGTCGCGATGGTCTTCCAGGACTACGCGCTCTACCCGCACATGACGGTGTCCGAGAACCTGGGGTTCGCGCTCAAGATCCGCAAGATGCCGAAGGAGTCGATCGGAGAACGCGTCCGGCAGACGGCCGAGATCCTCGGGATCGGGGAGCTTCTCGACCGCCGTCCCAAGGCTCTGTCGGGCGGCCAGCGCCAGCGGGTCGCGATGGGACGGGCGATCGTGCGGGAGCCGCGCGCCTTCCTGATGGACGAGCCGCTCTCGAACCTCGACGCGAAGCTGAGGGTCCAGATGCGCGCCGAGATCCGCCGGATCCAGACCGAGCTGGGCGTCACGACGATCTTCGTCACCCACGACCAGACGGAGGCGATGACGATGGGCGATCGGGTCGCCGTGATGAAGAAGGGACTCCTCCAGCAGGTCGATACGCCTGAAGCCCTGTACGACCGGCCAGAGAATCTCTTCGTCGGTGGCTTCATCGGATCCCCGGCGATGAACTTCGTCGACGCGACCCTCGTCCGGGTGGATGACCGCCTGGTCGCTCGGTTCGGCTCGACCGAGCTCGTCGTAGACGAGCGCTTCGTGGACCAGCACCCGGAGATCACCGCGTGTTACGGCCAGCCGGTCGTCCTCGGGATCCGCCCCGAGACGATCGAGCACGAACGGTTCACCGGCTTCGACCCCGCCGGACGCCGCCTCGAGGCGACCGTCGATCTGCGCGAATCCCTCGGGGCCGAGGCGCTCGTGCATTTCAGGATGGACGCGCCGCCGGTGCTCACCGAGGATACCGTCGAGCTCGTGAAGGACCGCGAGGACGTGGAGGACGTCACCGAGGTGATCGATGAGAGCGGGTCGACCTTCGTTGCGAAGATCGATGCCCGCGCCGACGCCCGGTTGGGCCAAACGATCCCGCTGGTCGTCGACACATCGCGGCTGCACGTCTTCGATCCGAAGGACGGTCGCGCCATCGCCTGAAGCGCCTGCCTACGGCACGAGCCCGGGCACCAGGCGCAAGGCGCTATCCCCGTACACCTTCCGCAGGACGTCGTCGGGTAGGTCGATCCCGCTGATCGCCCACCGGCCCGAGAGGGGCACCTCCTCCGTCGAGTGCGGGAAGTGCTCGTCGGCCGTTTCGAGGAATCGGAAGTAGATCGCGTAGGTCTCGCCGTCGGGGGGGAACTCGTCGATGCCGAACAGCACCCGGTCGGAGTGCATCAGGATGAACTCGCGCGTCGCCCGCGGCTGCCGGCCGAGCTCGGCGACGCGAGCCGCGATGTCGACGTGGAAGTTCGCGTACGCGTCGAGCATCGCCCCGACGCGCCCGAGGTTCTCGGCGTACCCGCCGACGTGGACCCCGACGAAGGTCGTCGCCGGGTTCGCGGCGACCGTCCCCTCGAGCGAATCGATCAACCGGTCGAACCGCGGGAACGACGGGTCGGCGAACGACCATTCGGGGTGGGCGTGCAGCTCCTCGTACCGCTCGTTCCGCTCATCTATCGGCTCGAAGAACGCGACCGGATCGGCGGTGTGGATGAACACTGGGACCCGTTCGTCCGCTGCCACCTCCCACAACGGGGCCAGTCGCTGGTCGTCCGGCAGGATCAGGTGACCGCGCTCGTCCCGGACGTGCAGCCCCAGGTCCTTCCACACCTTGATGCCCTTGGCGCCGGCCTCGATGCTGTCGCGCAGCGACCTGGCGGCAGCCCTGCCGAGGTCGCCCGAGGCCACGGCTGCCGTCCAGTCCACGTGGCAGAACGTCGCGAAGCGGCCTGGATGCGGGCGGTCGTACCGATCTAGGTTCTCCGCGAGGTCGCCGCCCCACCCACCGTCGAGATTGATGATGGCCCGGAGGTTGCAGCGGTCCATCAGGTCGAGCAAGGCGCCAACGTCGGTCACGGTCCACGCGTCGGGAGCGTCGCCGATCCACTTCGACAGCCGCCGGCCCAGGTGGTTGTGCGCATCGACGGCCGGGAACCTCGCGCGCTCGACCGTGTGTGACGGCAGGACGACCTTCGGCTCGGGGCGCCATTCGCGGAGCCTCAGGTCGCCCGGGTCCGAGGTCACGACACGGTCTGCGACGAGCCGGCGAAGAGGGGCAGCCAACGCGCCTCCGCCTCCAGCATCCGGTCCGTCATCTCGTGGATCTGCGGCAGTGTGAGGACGGCGCTCGTGAGCGGGTCCAGCGCGACCGAGGCGTGGACCAGGTCGCGGTCGCCGGTCCTCGCAGCCTCGACGGCGAGCCGCTGCACCGTGATCTGGACCTCGTTCAGCGCGGCGCACGCGGACGGGAGCCGGCCGTACCGTATCGGACGGACGCCGTTCGCGTCGGCGACGCACGCCACCTCGACGCAGGCGTCCTGCGGCAGGTTCTCGATCGAGGCGCCGTTGCGGACGTTGCCGTAAACGACGCGCGGCGTTCCGGTCACGAGGCTGTCGACGATCGGTGCCGCGAACTCGCCGCCGTGACCCGGGCCCTCGCGTCGAGCCTCCTCGACCACGTCCTCGTTCGTGTTCGTCGCGTCGGCGCGTCGGCAGATCTCGAGGTAGTCCCATCGGCGGTCGAGGTACCGCGCCGTCAACTCCGGCGACTTGCGGAACCACGCCCAGTACTCGCTCGCGTGATGGCTTGATTCGGTGTGGAAGAACCCGGTCAGCATCATGAGCTCCGTCCGCACGCGCTCGCTGCTGTCGTACGGGTCATCCGATCGAGGCAGATCCGGGATCGACTTCTCCACATGACGCGCCATCATGAGCTCGCGGATACGCGGGATCAGATCGTCGTCGCCGCGGCGGAAGGTGGTGAACCACGCGGTGTGGTTGACGCCGGCGCACTCGAACGTGACCTCCTCGTGCGGCACCCCGAGCTCGCGCGCGAGGAGTTCGGACGTCCCCTGCACGCTGTGGCACAGGCCGACGATCCGCACACCGAGCAGATCGGTCGCCCAGCAGTTGATCGACATCGGGTTCGCGTAGTTCAGGAGCCATGCGTCGGGGCAGACGTCGAGCATCGTCTCGGCGACCTCGCGCAGCGCCTCGACGGTGCGCAGCCCGCGGAAGATCCCTCCGGGCCCGAGCGTGTCGCCGACGGTCTGGTCGATCCCGTACTCGCGCGGGATCAAGACGTCGTGCGCGTACGCCACGACCCCGCCGACTTGGAACACCGTGATGACGACGTCGGCCCCGCGGCATGCCGAGCGGAGGTCTGCCGCGACATCCACGGTCGCAGGGAGCCCAGCGTCGTCGATCATGCGTTGGACCGATCCGCGTGTGCGTTCGGCCGCCGTCCGATCGATGTCGTAGAGGGTGAGCGTCGAGCCCGCGAGTCCCGAAAACGACAGGATGTCCCTCGAGAGCTCGAGCGGAAAGACCCACCCACCGGCGCCGCTGATCACGATCCTCGGGCCATCGGCGGCCAAGTGCGTCTCCTCCCGTGGGGGTGGGTAGGGCCTGGTCGACAGATGGTATTCCGCGGCGCATGTGCTCGCCACGTTCATGACCGGATCACGACCACACGCGCCAGAAGTGCCCACGGCGCCCGGACTAGAATCCGCGGGTGGAACACGTACGCCAGATCAGAACGGATCGAGCGACGGTCGGCACCGGCGCGGATCCGCAAGCGATAGGAACCGGGACTTCGTCTTCGGGCCAGGGACCCGCTCGTTACCCTCGAGGTCGATGGCTCGACCGGGGACGAACAGTCCGAGATCACGCTCCGCAACCTCGAGGCGACCGGCCCCGAGCCGCGCACGACCTGGTCGAGATCGCTGCCGTCATGTTCCCGTCCCGACGGTGATCGAGTCCGGAGGGGATCTCGACACCCCGTCGCTGCTGATCGAGCTCGACATCCTCGGACGCAACCTCGCGGAGATGGCCGAGATCTCTCGCGCCGCCGGCGTTCGCCTCCGACCGCACACGAAGACGCACAAGTCGCCTCGCATCGCGCGGATGCAGCTGGATGCGGGCGCCGCAGGCGTGACGGTCGCGAAGCTCGGCGAGGCCGAGGTCATGGCCGACGCGGGCGTCGACGACATCCTGATCGCGTATCCGATCGTCGGTGAACACAAGCTCTTCCGGCTGCGGGCGCTCCTCGAGCGTGTCCGGGTTCGAACGACGCTCGACTCTCTCGAGGTCGCGCAGGGGCTCGGGCGGCTCGGACGTGAGATGGGACGCGACCTCGAGTTGCTGATCGAGGTCGACACCGGCCTGCACCGGATGGGCCGGCCACCGGGCGAGCCGACGGCGGCGCTCGTTCGGGAGGTGGCCGGCGTCCGAGGCGTGCGCGTCGCCGGGTTGCTCACGCACGCAGGTCACGCGTACCGGTGTACGGACCCCGACGACCTACGCGCCACTGCCGAGCGGGAAGGGCGTGACCTCGTCGAGACGGCCGAGCGATGTGCCGACGACGGCATCGAGTTGCGCGAGATCAGCGTTGGATCGACCCCGACCGCTCGCCACGTCGCCCAGATCCCCGGTGTGACCGAGATCCGCCCCGGGACCTACGTCTTCAACGACGTGCAACAGATGCGCCTCGGCGTCGCCGCCGAGGTTGATTGCGCGGCACGGGTCCTCGCGACGGTCGTATCGCGCGTGGGGGAACGGTTCGTGTTGGACGCCGGCACCAAGGCGTTCAGCTCGGATGGCGGTGACGGCCCGCCGTTCCCCGGCCGCGGGGTCGTCGCAGGACGGCGGGAGCTCCGACTGGACTTCATGAGCGAGGAGCACGTTGTCGGACACGTCGAGGGCCACCACGACCTGCGGATCGGAGACCGGCTCGAGGTGATCCCGCTCCACGTCTGCTCGGCGATCAACCTGT
The DNA here is from genome assembly GCA_036280655.1 of Actinomycetota bacterium. Classification (GTDB taxonomy): domain Bacteria; phylum Actinomycetota; class UBA4738; order UBA4738; family HRBIN12; genus DASSJM01. Next base: position 7,060 of record DASUQI010000057.1, on the reverse strand, counting down.
TCGACGTCGCGTACGGCGTCCGGGGAGGACGCGTCGAGGAGGAGATCCCGATCGCCGGGCGAGGCAGGAGCCGGTGATGCGCGGCCTCGGCGGACACACCGCGACATGCCCTTCGTGTGGACATCGATGAGGCTGCGATGAAGGCGCTCGTCTACCTCGGTCCACGTCGAATGGAGCTGCAGGAGGTTCCCGATCCACAGGCGGGACCGGGCGAGGTGGTGATTCGGACGGTCGCGTCGTCCGTGTGCGGCTCGGACCTCCACGGGTTCCGGGAGGCGAGCCCGAGGCGGATCCCGCCGCTCATCATGGGCCACGAGACCGTCGGCGAGGTCTCCGACGTGGGCGATGGAGTCGACCCCGGTATGGTCGGTCGGCGCGTGGTGCTCAGCCCGATCCTGTCGTGCACGCGCTGCGAGGCGTGCCTCGCCGGGCGGACGAACATCTGCACGGACGGTCGGCTCATCGGGCGGGACCTCCCGGGCGGATTCGCCGAGCGGTTCGTCGTGCCGGTGTCGTCCGCGGTCGAGCTCGCGACTGACGTCTCCGACGATATCGGGACGCTCGTCGAGCCGCTCGCGAACGCCGTCCACGTGACGTCCCGTGCCGTGCGCGAGGGCGACGACGTGATGGTGATCGGGGCCGGACCGATCGGAACACTGATGACGAGGATGTCCGTCGAGCGGGGCGCTCGCACCGTCTTCGTCATCGACCGGATCGCGAGCAGGCTCGAGCTCGCCCGGCGACAGGGCGGGACGCCGGTCCCGTTCGAGGACGCGGAGGCGTCGGTCGCGGACGCCACGCACGGCCGCGGCGTGGACGTCGCGATCGACGCGGTGGGCGTCGAGCCTACGTGGGCACTCGCGATTCGCGCCGTCCGTCCGGCGGGTCGGATCGACGCGGTCGGCCTCGGCGCCGCCGCCGGGACCCTCGACTACGTCGATGTGATCGGCAAGGAGGCGACGATCACGGGGTCGTTCGCGTGGACCGCCGGGGACTTCGCGCGCGCCCTCGACTTCGTCCAGGGCGGAGCCCTTGACACGGCCGGCTGGTTCTCCCGCGCGACGTTCGCGGAGGGCCAGCGTGCGTTCGAGGAGCTCGTCGACACGGCCGAGCGATTCAAGGTGGTCCTCTCGCCATGAGTCACTCCGCCGTGGAGGCCGACAGCTCCAAGGTCGCGAAGGTATCGGAGCGTTACCGGCTGCGGATCGGTTCGGGGATCAGCTCCCCGTGGGCATCGATCAGGTCGTCCACCATGTCGACGGTCTCATCGACCGTGAGGGTGGCGGCCGTGTTCGGGTCCATCAACGCGGCCTGGATCACGAGCTCGCGCGAGCCCTCGAGCACCGCGCGCACCGTGAGCTCCACGACGTTCAGGAACGTCTTGTTGAGCGCCAGGCACTGCGGCGGGATCGTCCCGAATCGTTCCGGCTGGACGCCGTCGCGACCCACCCGCACCGGAACCTCGACGCACGCCCCCTCGGGGAGCTCGTCAATCAGGCCGTCGTTGTAGACGTTCCCGTATACGTCGGCCTGGGCGCCGGTCTCGAGCGCCCTGATGAACTGACTCGCGAGCTCATCGTTGCGCTCGACCTCGAGGTCCTCGCCCGTGTCGAGCGCGCGCTTGACGCGCTCCCACTCGGCCAGGTTGTCCTCGGACCGGCGCAGGTACTCGTCGACCTCGATCCGGTAGCGCGCGACCTGGTCGTCGTGGGGCAGGAACCACGGCACGTATTCGGCGCTGTGCTCGGAGGACTCCGTCGGGAAGTAGCCGAACCGTGTGAAGAGCTCGACCCGAACGCGCCGGCCGATGCCCTCGGGGTCGGCCCGGACGATCTGCCGAAGTCGCGGGTACAGGTCCTCGCCGCTCTCGCGGTCGCGGAACACGTAGACGAAGCACTGGTGGTTCAGGCCCGCCGTCCGGAACTCGATCCGTTCCTGTGGCACGCCGACCGTTCGTGCGAGGAACTCGTGGGTGTCGCGAACGCTGTGACACACGCCGACGACGTTTGATGCGGGAAGGCGCGAGCCGCTCCAGATGCCCCAGGGCACCATCGCCATCGGGTTCGTGTAGTTCAGCAAGAGGCCGTCGGGGCACCGTTCGACCATCTCGTTGGCCATCTCGATCATCACTGGGATCGTCCGGACCCCTCGCATGATGCCCCCGATGCCGATCGTGTCGCCGATCGTCTGGCGCAGCCCGTACTTCCTCGGCACGTCGAAGTCGGTGCGCGTGGCCTGGTAGCCGCCCACCTGGATCTCGTTGATCAAGTAATCGGCGCCGTCGAACGCGGACGCCCGTCGCTCATGGGCCGACACCTCGTACCCAGCGTGCGCTCGCTCGACGAGCTGATCGGCCGCGCGCAGCGCATAGGCCAGACGCTCGGCGTCGATGTCGTGGAGGGCGATCTGTAGGGACCCGTGCAGCTCCTCGTACGCACAGAGGTCCGCGAGGATGCTCCTGGTGAACTCGACGCTGCCCGCGCCGATGATGGTGACCTTGGCCACGGCCGCGAGTCTGGCAGCCACCGAGCGCACCGTCCACCGCGACGGTACCGTTGCCCGCATGATCGTCTGCGTGGCGGCGAACCCGTCGATCGACAAGCTCTTCGAGATCGAGCGGTTGAGCCCCGGCGCGATCCACCGCCCCATCGGTTTCGAGCAGGTCGCCGGCGGCAAGGGCCTGAACGCGGCTCGCGCGGCCTACAGCCTCGGCGTCCAAGTGCGGGTCGCGGCGATCCTTCGAGGCCACGCCGGGAAGTGGCTCGAGGAGACCCTGCGGGCAGAGGGCATCGAGGGAGCGTTCGTATGGACGCACGGCGAGAACCGATCCGCCCTGTCCGTTGCCGATCACAGCGATGGCACCCTCACCGAGTTCTACGAGAACGGTCCGGTCGCGCCCCAGGCCGTCTGGGTCGAGCTCATGGATGCGGTGAGCGCATCGTTCCAGCCGGGAGGGTGGCTCACGATCTCGGGTTCGATGCCCCGAGGCGTGAGCGACTTCGGCTACCGCGACCTGGTAGCGGAGGCCCGAGGGGCAGGCATGCGCGTCGCGCTCGACGCCGAGGGCAAACCGCTCCGCTTCGCGTTGGAAGCGGGGCCGGAGATCGTGAAGGTGAACGCATCCGAGGCGGCTGGGGTGCTCGGGGAGCCGGCTGAGTCCCGGGACCAAGCGCTGGCCGCCTGCGCCAGGCTCCGGGAACTCTCCGGCGGCGATGGCCACGCCGGCATCGTGACTCGGGGAGTGGACGGCGTGACGGTGAGTGCACCGGACGGCAGCCGATACGAGGGCGCGCTTTACGAGCGGGGCCGATACCCGGTCGGTAGCGGCGACGCGTTCCTGGCGGGCCTGGTCGTCGGGCTCGAGCGGAAGGACGGGTGGCGCGCCGCGCTCCACCTCGCGCTCGGCGCAGCGGCAGCGAATGCCGAGCGACCGGGCGCGGGGGCGCTCGACGCCGGGAGGGCCGAAGCCCTGGCGGCACGTGCCGAGGTTCGGGAGGCCTGACCCGGCGGCATCGACTGCGGACTCGTCGCCGCGCTCACGTGACGATCGCAGGCTGGCCGTTCGGCCTCCCACAGCATCCCGACGAGCACCGCCCGGGGCCCGGTCCTCCTGCAGTCGCTCAGCAGCTCGCCGAAGGTGCGTGTCCTCGGGTCCGACCAGTAGGTCTTGATCGCGCCGACCCGGTCGAAGTCCCACCAATGAGGATGTCCGCTCGTCGGACTCTCTGCAGTGAGTGCCACCTAGACTGATCGTGTGCCAGCCTGCAGGAACTGCGGCTATGAGTCGGACGGCGCCTTCACGTTCTGCCCCGAGTGCGGCACGGAGCAGGCCGCCGCGGCGCCTTTCCGCGAGCAACGCAAGACGGTCACGGTTCTGTTCTGCGACCTGACGGGTTCGACCTCGCTCGGCGAAACGCTTGACCCCGAACGGCTTCGAGCGATGCTCGCGCGTTACTTCGAGCGGATGAAGGTGATCGTCGAGCGGCACGGCGGCAGCGTGGAGAAGTTCATCGGCGATGCCGTGATGGCTGTCTTCGGCGTGCCGGTCGTGCATGAGGATGACGCCCGGCGCGCGGTGCGGTCAGCGCTCGAGATGCGCGACGCGCTGCCTGAACTCGGGCTGCAGGGGCGGATCGGAATCATGACCGGCGAGGTGGTGACGGGGACCGGGGAGCGGCTGGCGACCGGAGACGCGGTCAACGTCGCGGCCCGGCTGGAGCAGGCGGCGCCACCAGGCGAGGTGCTGATCGGCAAGCCGACGCTCGCGCTCGTTCGCGACGTGGCAGAGTTCGAGGAGCTGGAAACACTCATGCTGAAGGGTAAGGCCGAGCCAGTCCCCGCATACCGACTCTTGCGCGTGCTCGATGCCCCGGAGCAGCGGTACGGGGCGCCGTTCGTTGGGCGTGATCGCGAGCTCGAGATCATCGGGCAAGAATGGGTCCGTATCCAGGCCGAACGGCGCTGCGGACTGACGACACTGATCGGCGAAGCCGGGGTAGGCAAGTCGCGGCTGGCCGCGGAGTTCCTCGCATCGATCGAGGCAACGGTCGCGCGCGGCCGCTGTCCGCCCTATGGCGAGGGCATCACCTACTGGCCGGTCGTCGAGGTGGTGAGGAAGCTCAACGCGCTGCCCCCTGACGAGACTGCCGCGGAGGCGATCCGCACGCTTCTCCGCCAGAGCGAAGCGACGACCTCGCCGGACGAGATCGCGTGGGCCTTCCGCAAGACTCTGGAGCATGCCTCGGCGGAGCGGCCGTTGGTGGTCGTATTCGACGACATCCAGTGGGGGGAGCAGACGTTCCTCGACCTGGTCGAGCACGTCGCGCTCCTTTCCTCGGACGCGTCGATCCTCTTGCTCTGCCTGGCGCGGCCCGAGCTCAGTAAACGCCGCCCCACTTGGCCGGTGACGCTCCGGCTCGAGCCGCTTGGCGACGACGACGTTGAAAGACTCATCGCCGGGCGTGTCGCCGACGAGCTGGGAACGAAGATCGCTCGCGCTGCCGGCGGCAACCCGCTCTTCATTGAGGAGATGCTGGCGATGACCGGTGATGCTGACGGCGAGGTGGTCGTTCCGCCTACGTTGCACGCCCTGCTCGGGGCGCGCCTGGATCAGCTCGAGACGGCCGAGCGAACCGTGCTTGAGCTGGGCGCGATCGAGGGGGAAGTCTTCCATCGGGGTGCCGTCCAGGCGCTCGCACCCAACGAGATCCATGTGACCCCACACCTGGCCGCGCTCGTGCGCAAGGAGCTGATCAGGACGGACACGCCGCAGCTCGCAGGCGAGGACGGCTTCCGCTTCCGCCACTTGCTGATCCGTGACGCGGCCTACGATGCGCTGTCGAAAGCGACGCGCGCTGACCTCCACGTGCGCTTCGCATCGTGGCTTGAGCAGAATGGGAGCGAGCTCGTCGAGCCGGACGAGATCTTGGGGTACCACCTCGAGCAGGCGTGCGGATACCGGGCCGAGCTCGGGATGCCCGACGACGAAGAGATGGAAGGAGCGGCGCACCGGCATCTGACCGCGGCCGGCTTCCGCGCGCACCGCCGCCAGGACTACGGCGCCGCCGTGAGCCTCCTCGAGCGCGCCGCCGCGCTCTTGCCGCCGGCCGAGGTCCGGGACCTCGCCCTCGAAGCGGAACTCAGCGATGCCTTGGTCTGGACAGGTAGAGCGAACGAGGCGCAGCAACGCGCAGACGCGCTCACCCAGCGTTCTTCTTCGGAGGGCGATCGTGTCGGCGAGCTCTGCGGGAGGATCTGGGCGAGCATGGTCGGTCTCTACTTCGAGCCGGAGGGTGCGACGGAGAAGCTGTCCTCACTGGTCGAGCAAGCTCTGCCGGTGTTCCAGGCAGGGGGTGACGAAGCCGCTCTGTACGTCGGCTACGCCGCGCTCTCAGAGGTGGAGGTAACGCGCGGACGGATAGACGCAGCGCTGGAGGCCTACGAGCAGGCTCTCACCCACGCTCGGCGGGCGGGCCACCTACCGCCGAACTCCTTCGGGCAGCGGGCCTACTGTCGCTTCGCCGGCACGACACCGGTTCTGGAACTGCTCGCGTGGCTCGACCAGAACGAGGGTCAAGAAGGGCGGGATTACTTCTTCCGTGCCTACCGGGCCAGCGCGCTTGCGATGCTCGGTCGCTTCGATGAGGCGCGCGCGATCCTCACCCAGGCGCGCGCGGAGCTGGCGGAGCGCGGCGGCGGGGTCCTGCTCGCGAACATCACCGCCTTCGAGTCCGTCTGGGTCGAGCGCTGGGCCGGCGATCCGGCCGCGGCAGCCGAGTTCGGAGCAGACGGGTTCAGGCTGCACGAGGAACACGGGGAGCAGAGCTTCCTGTCGTCCGCCGCTGCAAACCTGGCGCAGGCGTTCTACGAGCTCGACAGGCTCGACGAGGCCGACGACTGGGCCAGCCGTGCGGCCGGGCTCGGCGCGAGCGAGGACGCTTGGAAGGAGATGCTCTGGCGGCAGGTAAGGGCCAAGGTGTTCGCGCGCCGCGGCGAGCACTCCGACGCGGAGCGGCTCGCCCTCGAGGCCGTAGCGATCTGCGAGGCGACCGACATGCTCAACGTGCAGGGAGATGTGTACGCCGACCTCGCAGAGGTCCTTCTGCTCGGCGGCCGGATGGAGGAAGCGGCCGAGGCGCTCGAACAGGCGCTCGCGCGCTACGAACAGAAAGGTACCGTCGTCATGGCTGCCCGGACGCGCTCCCGCCTCATGCTGCTGGAGGCGAAACCGTAGGGGCCTTGAAAGCGTCTAGCTCGTTCCTGGTGCTGGGCCGCGCGGCAGTCGTTTCGTGACGAATCCGATGCTCGAGCGTGAAGCGTCGGCCTTGGCGCCATGAGTTGTCATGCGCCCGGCGAGGGAAGGCCATTTGGTCCCCTATCGCTCGCGTGGTACGCAGACGAAGCGTAAGGGGCCGTTGGTTGCTTCACGCAGACGACACACGGGCGTGGGGGACCGCGTGTCGTGGTCGAGGGAACAGGCCCGATGGTTTGTGTGTCTTCCGCGCGGAGCAGACGGCGGATCGATCGAGTGGGAGAGCGTCCGATTGTGGGGAAGAGGCGG
>DASUQI010000056.1:0-16339 GCA_036280655.1 Actinomycetota bacterium | reverse complement strand
GCCGTTCGTGATGAAGCGGCTCGTGGACCAGGCGCTGGCGCAGAACATCAAGAGCGCCAAGCGCATGGTCGAGCGCGCCCGCCCGCAGGTCTGGGACGTGCTCGAGGAGGTCATCAAGGAGCACCCGGTCCTGCTGAACCGGGCGCCGACGCTGCACCGCCTCGGCATCCAGGCCTTCGAGCCCGTGCTCGTCGAGGGCAAGGCGATCCAGATCCACCCGCTCGTCTGCACGGCGTTCAACGCCGACTTCGACGGCGACCAGATGGCGGTCCACGTGCCGCTGTCGGCCGAGGCGCAGGCCGAGGCCCGCGTGCTGATGCTCTCGACCAACAACATCCTGTCGCCGGCGCACGGCCGACCGATCGCCGTGCCGACGCAGGACATGGTGCTCGGGATCTACTACCTGACGCTCGAGCCGGACCGTCCCGAGAACGATGAGGAGATCCCCCGCTTCGGCTCGATCGACGAGGCCCTCATGGCGCTGGATCACCGGCTCGTTCGCCTGCACACCGTGGTCAAGGTGCGCCTGCCCGGCAAGGCCCTGCCCGAGGAGATGCTTCCCGAGACCGTCGAGGTGGACGCCGAAGGCAACGGGGCTCGCGTGCCGGTGATCGAGACCACGGTCGGCCGCCTGATCTTCAACCAGTGCTTCCCGGACGCCGAGGAGTTCGTGAACCGGCCGCTGCTGAAGACCGACGTCGCGCGGATCGTGGACTCGTGCGTGCACCGCTACGACCGTGCCGAGGTCGAGCAGATCCTCGACAACCTGAAGAACGTCGGCTTCCACTACGCCACGCGCGCCGGCGTGACCCTCGGCATCGAGGACGTCACGACGCCGCAGGACAAGGTGAAGATCCTCGACGGGTACGAGTCGCGCGCGTCGAAGATCGAGGGCCAGTACCGCAAGGGCATCATCACCGACGACGAGCGCCGCCAGGAGCTCATCGAGATCTGGACGCAGGCCACCGACGACGTCAAGGACGCGATGGAGGCCCAGTTCGGCAAGACGAACCCGATCTACATGATGGCCAACTCGGGCGCCCGCGGGAACATCATGCAGATCCGCCAGATCGCGGGCATGCGCGGCCTCGTGGCCAACCCGAAGGGCGAGATCATCCCCCGGCCGATCAAGTCGAACTTCCGCGAGGGGCTGTCGGTGCTCGAGTACTTCATCTCGACCCACGGAGCCCGCAAGGGGCTCGCCGACACCGCGCTCCGGACCGCGGACTCCGGGTACCTCACCCGGCGACTCGTGGACGTCGCGCAGGAGCTGATCGTCCGCGAGGAGGACTGCGGGACCGACCGTTCGGTGCCGGTTCCCGTCTCCTACGAGACCCCGACGGGCGCTCGCGCCGAGAACCAGCACCTGGACACCTCGCTGTACGGGCGAGTCCTGTCCGAGGACGTGAAGGTCGAGCGCAAGAAGGTCGCCTCCCGCGGCGACATCGTCGACGACAAGATCGGGCAGGCGCTCGTCGAGGCGGGCGTGGACGAGGTCCGCGTGCGCTCGGCCACGACCTGCGAGGCCGAGTACGGCGTGTGCCGGCTCTGCTATGGCTGGTCGCTCGCGACGGGCCGCCTCGTTGACATCGGCGAGTCGGTGGGCATCGTCGCGGCGCAGTCGATCGGCGAGCCGGGGACACAGCTCACGATGCGGACGTTCCACACCGGCGGTGTCGCCGGCGAGGACATCACGCACGGCCTCCCGCGCGTGGTCGAGCTGTTCGAGGCGCGCAAGCCCAAGGGCGAGGCGCTCATCACCGAGCTGCCCGGCACGGTCACGGTCGAGGACGACGAGGAGAAGAAGGTCCGCCGGATCACGGTCACCTCCGAGGACGGCGAGCCCGTCCAGTACCCGGTCTCGTTCCGCCAGCGGCTGCTGGTCGGCGACGGCGACACGGTCGTGGTGGGGCAGCAGCTCACGGAGGGGTCGGTGAACCCCCACGAGAAGCTCAGGATCGAGGGCGTGCAGGCCCTCCAGGGGCACCTGGTCGAGGAGGTCCAGCAGGTGTACCGCTCGCAGGGCGTCACGATCCACGACAAGCACATCGAGCTGATCGTCCGGCAGATGCTGCGCAAGGTGCAGATCATCGAGCCCGGCGACACCGAGTTCCTGCCCGGCGACCTCGTCGACCGGCGCCGGTTCGAGGCGGCCAACCGCCAGACGGTCGACGGCGGCGGTCAGCCGGCGAGCGCCCGTCCGCAGCTGCTCGGGATCACGAAGGCGTCGCTCGCCACCGACTCGTGGCTGTCGGCGGCCTCGTTCCAGGAGACCACCCGCGTGCTGACCGAGGCGGCGATCGCCGGCAAGTCGGACGGCCTGCTGGGGCTCAAGGAGAACGTGATCATCGGCAAGCTGATCCCGGCGGGCACGGGCATGTCCCGGTACCGGAACGTGCAGGTCCGCATCAAGCCCGAGGCGATCCCCGAGTACTGGCTCGCCCGCCAGCGCGAGATCGCCGAGGCGGAGGCGGCCGGCGAGCCGGTCCTGGCGGGGATGTCGCGCGAGGAGGCCGAGCGCGAGCTGTTCGGGGGGTCGTTCGCCCCCGAGGAGTGACCGTCCGGGGCCCATCCAGGACTCCGCTCCTAGGGTTTCGTTGACACGCACGCGGCGTGCCTAGTAGCCTCAGTCACTGCGTCGAGCTCGGCGGGCGGGCTCGGCATTTACGTGCGCTTCCAGGGGGTTTCCTAGAGGGACAACCTGCGCCCTTTCGAGTCCCACCCTGGAAGCCGGGCCCGCGGTCCGGCTTCAACGATGTCCGGGCCCCTGGTCCGGTGACAAGTCGAGAGTGCAGACGGAAGGACGCATGCCCACGATCCAGCAACTCGTGCGCCAGGGCCGAAGCAGGCCCCGGGAGAAGACCAAGGCTCCCGCGCTCAAGGGTTCCCCGCAGCGGCGGGGCGTCTGCACGCGTGTGTACACGACCACCCCGAAGAAGCCGAACTCGGCCCTTCGCAAAGTCGCCCGCGTCCGGCTGACCTCCGGGATCGAGGTCACCGCCTACATCCCGGGCGTCGGGCACAACCTGCAGGAGCACTCGATCGTGCTCGTGCGCGCCGGCCGGGTCCGCGACCTGCCGGGCGTCCGGTACAAGATCATCCGGGGCACGCTCGACACCGCCGGCGTCAGGGACCGCAAGAAGGCCCGCTCCCGCTACGGGGCGAAGAAGGGCGGCGAGTAGCCGTGCCGCGCAAGGGCCCTGCCGTACGTCGGGACGTCGGAGCGGACCCGGTCTACCAGAACGTCCTCGTCACGCAGCTGATCAACAAGGTGCTGCTCGACGGGAAGAAGACGCTCGCCGAGCGCCAGGTCTACAAGGCGCTCGAGATCATCAGCGAGCGCACCTCGAACGACCCGGTGATCGCGCTCAAGAAGGCGGTCGAGAACGTCCGCCCGCTCCTCGAGGTCCGCTCGCGCCGCGTGGGCGGCGCCAACTACCAGGTGCCGGTCGAGGTCCGGCCCTCGCGCGGGACGACGCTCGCGATGCGCTGGCTCGTGAACAACGCGAGAGTCCGCAAGGAGCACTCGATGGCGGAGCGGCTCGTCGGCGAGATCATGGACGCCTCCAACGGCCAGGGCGTCTCGGTGAAGCGCCGCGAGGACATGCACAAGATGGCCGAGGCGAACAAGGCGTTCGCGCACTACCGATGGTGATCGACGCACACACCGTGGCCGGGCTCATCTCGAGCCCGGCGTTCCTTGAGGGGGGTCGCTGAGCATGGCGGTCCCCGCGGAGAAGGTCGACGTGGCAGAGACGGTCGAGAAGGTTCAGAAGAGCGGCGCAGGGTCCGGCAAGGCCCTGGTGATCCGCGAGTACCCGCTGGCCAGGACCCGGAACATCGGGATCATGGCCCACATCGACGCGGGCAAGACCACGACGACCGAACGGATCCTGTACTACACCGGCAAGGCCTACAAGATCGGCGAGGTGCACGAGGGCACCGCGCAGATGGACTGGATGGTTCAGGAGCGCGAGCGCGGGATCACGATCACCTCGGCCGCCACCACCACCAACTGGAAGGGCCACTGGATCAACATCATCGACACGCCCGGCCACGTGGACTTCACGGTCGAGGTGGAGCGTTCCCTGCGCGTGCTCGACGGCGCGATCGCGGTCTTCGACGCGGTCGCGGGCGTGGAGCCGCAGACCGAGACCGTCTGGCGCCAGGCCGACCGCTACCGCGTGCCCCGCATCGCGTTCGTAAACAAGATGGACCGCACGGGCGCGGACTTCGGCCGCACCGTCGGGATGATGGTGGACCGCCTCCAGGCCAACCCGCTGGTCCTGCAACTGCCGTGGGGCAACGAGGCGGACTTCCAGGGCGTGATCGACCTCGTCGAGATGAAGGCGTTGCACTGGACCTCCGAGATGGGCGAGGAGTGGGAGACCACCGAGATCCCGGCCGAGCTGCGCGAGGTCGCGGAGCAGGCGCATCACGACCTGTTCGAGAAGCTCGCCGACCACGACGAGTCCCTGATGGAGAAGTTCGTTCACGAGGACGAGCCGTCCGTGGACGACCTCCGCCGCGCGATCCGCCGCGCCACGCTCTCGGGCGACGGCGTGGCCGTCATGGCCGGCTCCGCGTTCAAGAACAAGGCGATCCAGCCGCTGCTCGACGCGATCGTCGCGTACCTGCCCGCGCCGAGCGACGTGCCACCGGTCGAGGGCCACAAGCCGTCGGGGGAGCACGCGGAGCGGAAGCCCGAGGACACCGAGCCGTTCTCCGGCCTCGTCTTCAAGATCATGTCCGACCCCTACGTGGGCCGGCTTACGTACGTCCGCGTGTACTCCGGCGTTCTTCGCGCGGGCTCGCACGTCGAGAACACGACGAAGGAGCGCAAGGAGCGCATCGGCCGCATCCTGCAGATGCACGCGAACCACCGGGAGGACAAGGACGCCGCGTTCACCGGGGACATCGTCGCGATCGTCGGGCTGAAGCACTCGAGCACCGGCGACACGCTGGCCGAGCCCGCGAACCCGATCATCCTGGAGTCGATCAGCTTCCCGACGCCCGTGATCTCGGTGGCGGTCGAGCCGAAGACCAAGGCCGACCAGGACAAGCTCGGGACGGGCCTCGGCAAGCTCGCCGACGAGGACCCCACGTTCGTCGTCAAGTACGACGACGAGACGGGCCAGACGGTGATCTCGGGGATGGGTGAGCTCCACCTCGACATCATCGTGGACCGCCTCCGCCGGGAGTTCAGCGTCGACGCCAACGTCGGCAAGCCGCAGGTCGCGTACCGCGAGACGATCCGCAAGCCCGTGACCAAGGTCGAGGGCCGGTTCGTCCGCCAGAGCGGCGGGCGGGGGCAGTTCGGCCACGTCTACCTGGACCTGGAGCCCACCGGCCAGGGCGGCGGCTACGAGTTCGTGAACAAGATCACGGGCGGCTCGATCCCGCGGGAGTACATCCCGTCGGTCGACCAGGGGATCCAGGAGGCGATGGAGACCGGCGTGCTCGCCGGGTACCCGCTGGTCGACCTGCGGGCGACACTCGTCGACGGGAGCTTCCACGAGGTGGACAGCTCGGAGATGGCGTTCAAGATCGCCGGTTCGATGGCGTTGAAGGACGGCTCGCGCCGGGCCGACGCGGTGCTCCTCGAGCCCGTGATGGAGTTCGAGGTGATCACGCCCGAGGAGTTCATGGGCGACGTGATGGGGGACGTCACCGCTCGCCGCGGCCGCATCGAGCGGATCGACGACCGGAGCGGGCAGAAGGCGATCCGCGTGCTGGTCCCGCTCGCCGAGCTCTTCGGCTACGCGACCGACCTGCGGTCCAGGACCCAGGGCCGGGCGTCGCACACGCCGATGCAGCTCGAGGCCTACCACGAGGTGCCGGCCAACATCGCCAAGGAGATCGTCGCCCGGGTTCGGGGCGAGTAGGACAGGAGAGAGGGAGATGAGCAAGAAGAAGTTCGAGCGCACGAAGCCACACGTGAACATCGGCACGATGGGGCACATCGACCACGGCAAGACCACGCTCACCGCGGCGATCACCAAGCGCCAGGCGGAGAAGGGTCTCGCCGAATTCACGCCGTTCGACGAGATCGACAAGGCGCCGGAGGAGCGCGAGCGCGGCATCACGATCGCGATCGCGCACGTCGAGTACGAGACCGAGAACCGACACTACGCCCACGTCGACATGCCCGGGCACGCCGACTACATCAAGAACATGATCACCGGCGCCGCGCAGGTGGACGGCGCGATCCTGGTGGTCTCGGCCGCCGACGGCCCGATGCCACAGACCCGCGAGCACGTGCTTCTCGCCCGCCAGGTGGGCGTGCCGTACATCGTGGTGGCGCTCAACAAGGTGGACATGGTCGACGACGCCGAGCTGCTCGACCTCGTCGAGCTCGAGGTGCGCGAGCTGCTCACCTCCTACGAGTTCCCCGGCGACGACGTCCCGGTGGTCCAGGTCTCGGCGCTGAAGGCGCTCGAGGGCGACGAGGAAGCCATGGGCAAGATCGACGAGCTGCTCGCGGCCGTGGACTCCTACGTCCCCGACCCGGAGCGCGACATCGACAAGCCGTTCCTGATGGCGATCGAGGACGTGTTCTCGATCACCGGGCGCGGCACCGTCGTGACGGGCCGCGTGGAGCAGGGCGTCCTGAAGAAGATGGAGGAGGTCGAGATCGTCGGCATCAAGGACACGCGCAAGACCACGGCGACCGACCTCGAGATGTTCCGCAAGCTGCTGGACGAGGTCCAGGCCGGCGACAACGTCGGCGTCCTGTTGCGCGGGATCGACAAGGACGAGGTGGCCCGCGGCCAGGTGCTCGCTAAGCCCGGCTCGGTGACCCCGCACACGGAGTTCACCTCGCAGGTCTACGTCCTGTCCAAGGACGAGGGCGGGCGCCACACGCCGTTCTTCACGGGCTACCGTCCGCAGTTCTACTTCCGCACCACGGACGTCACCGGCCAGGCCGACCTGCCCGAGGGCGTCGAGATGGTCATGCCCGGCGACAACGTCGAGATGACCGTGACGCTCGGCGCACCGATCGCCATGGAGGAGGGCCTGCGCTTCGCGATCCGCGAGGGCGGCCGGACCGTGGGCGCCGGCGCCGTGACCAAGATCATCAAGTAGGACCAGGGGAGAGGGACAGAGGCAGTGGCCGGACCGAGGATCCGCATCAAGCTCCGGGCCTACGACCACCGGATGCTGGACGTCGCGGCGCGAGAGATCGTCGACCACGTGACGCGCACCGGCGCCAAGGTCGTCGGTCCGGTCCCGCTGCCCACCGAGCGGTCGGTCTACACGGTCATCCGCTCGCCCCATAAGTACAAGGACAGCCGCGAGCACTTCCAGATGCTCACGCACAAGCGGCTCATCGACATCGTCGACGCCACGTCGAAGACGGTGCAGGAGCTCCAGCGCCTGAACCTGTCGGCCGGCGTCGACATCGAGATCAAGTTGTAGCCATGGCCGACGTCAAGGGCATCCTCGGGACGAAGCTGGGCATGACCCAGATCTTCGACGACACGCGGGCGATCCCCGTCACGATCATCAAGGCGGGCCCGTGCTTCGTCACGCAGGTCAAGACCCAGGAGCGCGACGGCTACTCGGCCGTGCAGCTCGCGTTCGGTGAGGTCGCCCCCGGCCGCGTCTCCAAGCCGGCGCAGGGTCATTTCGACAAGCACGGCTCCCAGCCGGGCCGTCATCTCGTCGAGATCCGGACCGACGACGCGGCGAACTACGAGCCCGGCCAGGAGCTGCGCGCGGACGTGTTCGAGCCCGGCGACCGCGCCGACGTCGTCGGCGTGTCCAAGGGCAAGGGGTTCGCCGGCGTGATGAAGCGGCACGGGTTCGGCGGCCTGTCGAGCAGCCACGGCACCGAGCGCAAGCACCGGTCGCCCGGCGCGATCGGGGCGTGCGCCACGCCCTCGCGCGTGTTCAAGGGCATGCGGATGGCGGGCCAGATGGGCAACGAGCGCGTGACCGTTCTGAACCTCGAGGTCGTCCAGGCAGATCCCGAGCGCAACCTGCTGCTCGTGCGGGGAGCCGTCCCCGGACCGGACGGCGGGCTCGTGATGGTGCGTTCGGCGACCAAGGCGCCCGCAGCGGCGAAGGGGGCCGCCTGATGGCGAACGTTCCCGTGCTCGACGTGGCCGGCAAGAAGGTCGGGACCCGTGAGCTTTCCGAGCTCTTCGAGGGCGAGGTCAACGTGCCGCTGATGCACCAGGTTGTCGTCGCCGGCATGGCCGCGATCCGTCGCGGCACGCACTCGACCAAGACCCGGGGCGACGTCTCGGGCGGCGGGCGCAAGCCGTGGCGTCAGAAGGGGACCGGCCGCTCCCGGCAGGGTTCGAACCGCTCGCCGCAGTGGGCCGGCGGTGGAGTGGCCCACGGGCCGCATCCCCGTGACCACGAGGTGCGGGTGAACAAGAAGATGCGCAAGGGCGCGCTCCGCTCGGCGCTGTCGGACGCGCTCGCGAGCGACAAGCTGGCCGTGATCCGCGAGCTCCAGTTCGACGAGCCGAAGACCAAGCGTGCCGCCGAGGTGCTCGATGCGCTCGAGGCGGACGGCAAGGTGCTGCTCGTCCTGCCGGCGCCGAGTGATTCTGGCGCGGTGGAGAAGTCGTTCCGCAACATCCGCGGCGTCCGGGTCTCCTACGCGAGGAGCCTCGGCGTCTACGAGGTGCTCGCCGCCGATCGCGTCGTGTTCACGCAGGACGCGCTCGACGTGGTGGAGGGCTCGCCCGAGAAGGAGCGTCCCGCGGCCACCAGCGGCGCGAAGAGGCGCACGGCGGGGGCCGACGCGAAGGCCGACGACGCCGCGACGGAGGAGTCCGAGGACGGGGACGGGGACGGTGAGGACGGATGAAGACGCCTCGCGACATCATCTTCCGGCCGGTCGTGAGCGAGAAGTCCTACTCGGGGCTCGAGCTCAACACCTACACGTTCCTCGTCGATCCGCGCGCGAACAAGACCGAGATCAAGGAGGCGGTCCAGGCGATCTGGAACGTCCAGGTGACCTCGGTCCGCACGCTGAACCGCCGGGGCAAGGTGAAGCGCCGGCGCTGGACCCTCGGCAAGCGCGCCGACCAGAAGCGCGCGATCGTGACGCTCGCCGAGGGCGACAGGATCGAGATCTTCGAGACCGGGAAGTAGCGAGATGGCCGTTCGAAAGTACAAGCCGACGACGCCGGGCCGACGCGGCGGCAGCGTGTCCTCCTTCGAGGGCATCACGCGCGACAAGCCCGAGCGCTCGCTCGTCGCGAAGGGCCGCAACCGCGCGGGGCGCAACTCCCAGGGGCGGATCACCACCCGGCACCAGGGAGGCGGCAACAAGCGTCGGTACCGCGTGATCGACTTCAAGCGCGAGAAGGACGGCGTGCCGGCGAAGGTCGCGCACATCGAGTACGACCCGAACCGGACGGCGAGGATCGCTCTGCTCCACTACGCAGACGGGGAGAAGCGGTACATCCTGGCGCCCGACGGCCTGCGCGTGGGCGACCGGCTGCTCTCGGGCGAGGGCGCCGACATCCGTCCGGGCAACGCGCTCCCCCTGCGGAACATCCCGGTCGGCACCACGGTGCACGCGGTCGAGCTGAAGCCCGGCGGGGGAGCCCGCATGGCGCGTTCGGCCGGCACGAGCATCCAGGTGATGGCCAAGGAGGCGGGCAAGGCGACCCTCCGGCTGCCGTCGGGGGAGATGCGGCTCGTCCAGGCCACCTGCAAGGCAACGGTCGGCGAGGTCGGCAACGCCGAGCACGAGCTGGTGCAGCTCGGCAAGGCGGGTCGCAGCCGGTGGATGCGCAAGCGCCCGTCGGTCCGCGGCGTCGCGATGAACCCGGTCGATCACCCGCTCGGCGGCGGCGAGGGCAAGAGCTCGGGCGGCCGGCACCCCACGAGCCCGTGGGGCAAGAAGGAAGGCCGCACGCGGAAGAAGAACAAGGCGTCGAACAAGGACATCATCCGGCGCCGCGGGAAGGGGCGTGGCTGATGCCGCGGAGCATCAAGAAGGGGCCGTTCGTCGACGAGCACCTCATGGTCAAGATCGCGGAGATGAACCGCAGGGGCGAGAAGAAGGTCGTCCGGACCTGGTCGCGCCGCTCGACGATCGTGCCGGAGATGGTCGGCCACACGATCGCCGTCCACGACGGGCGCAAGCACGTGCCCGTGTACGTATCGGAGTCGATGGTCGGACACAAGCTCGGCGAGTTCGCGCCGACGCGGACGTTCCGTTCGCACGCACGCGGCGAGCGCTCAAGCACGGTGAGGTAGGACGTGGAAGCCAAGGCAACGGTCAAACACGTGCGCATCTCGCCGCCGAAGGCGCGGCGGGTGGTCGACCTCGTCCGCGGGCGGCAGGTAGAGGAGGCGCGCCGCATCCTGCGCTTCTCGCCGCTCGGCGCGGCGCGGACGGTGGAGAAGGCGCTCGACTCGGCCGTGGCCAACGCAGAGCAGCAGCCGGGCGTCGTCGCACAGAACCTGATGGTCGACCGGGCGTGGGTGGACGAGGGGCCGACGCTGAAGCGCTGGCGCCCGCGCGCCTACGGCCGCGCGACGAGGATCAAGAAGCGCACGTCGCACATCACCTTGGTCGTGCGTTCGTTGGGAGAGGATGAGTAGTGGGTCACAAGGTCAATCCGTACGGGTTCCGGCTGGGGGTCATCTACCCCTGGAAGTCGAACTGGTTCGCACGGCGCGACTACTCGGACCAGCTCCACGAGGACGTCTGGATCCGCAAGCACATCCGTTCGCGACTGTCCCGCGCCGGCATCTCGAGCATCGACATCGAGCGCAAGGGCGACCAGATCTGGGTCTACATCCGCACGGCCCGCCCCGGCATCGTGATCGGCCGCAAGGGCGCCGAGGTCGACCGGATCCGCAAGGACATCGAGCGGGTCACGAAGAAGCGCGTCGACGTGAAGGTCGAGGACATGAACTCGGCCGCGAGCGAGGCGCGACCCGAGACCGACGCCACCCTGCTCGCGCAGGGCGTCGCCGAGCAGCTCGCCGGCCGCGTGTCGTTCCGGCGGGCGATGCGCCGTGCGGTCCAGACCGCGATGCGCTCGGGGGCGCTCGGCGTGCGGGTGCAATGCGGCGGGCGGCTCGGTGGCGCCGAGATGTCGCGGCGCGAGTGGTACCGCGAGGGACGGGTGCCGCTCCACACGCTCCGAGCGAAGATCGATTTCGGCACGGCGGAGGGCAAGACGACGTTCGGCCAGATCGGGGTGAAGGTCTGGGTCTACCACGGCGACGAGATCCCGCAGGCCGAGCAGGAGACCGAGCGCCTGCGGGCCCGGGCTCTGGCGCAGGTCTCGAGCGGCGGGTCCTCGACCGGGGCGCTCATCACCGACGAGCGCGAGGCCGCCGAGGTCGCCGCGCCCGAACCCGAGACCAGGGAGCAGCCTTCCGAAGGCGGCGCGACGGAAGCCGAACCGACCGACGCTTCGCCGTCGGACGTCGCCTCGGCATCGGACGCGGCCGACGCGGAGTCTCCGAGTGGCGACTCTTCGGCGCCGGAGAGCGAGCCGAGCACGACCGATGCCGCCGATGCGGAGCCCGAGGAGATTGCTGCGGCCGAGCCCGCCGTGGAGCCCGCGGGACCTGCCGCCGAGGGTGAACCGAAGGAGAACGGCTAGATGCTCGCGCCGAAGAAGGTCAAGCACCGCAAGGTGCACCGGGGACGCCGGCGCGGTCGCGCGACCGGCCTCACCGAGGTGCACTTCGGTGACTACGGCCTCGTGGCCCTCGAGCCGGCGTGGATCACCAACCGCCAGATCGAGGCGGCCCGCGTGGCGATCACGCGGCACATCCGCCGCGGCGGGAAGGTGTGGATCAACATCTTCCCCGACAAGCCCGTCACGAAGAAGCCTGCCGAGACCCGCATGGGCTCGGGCAAGGGGAACCCGGAGGGCTGGGTCGCGGTGGTCAAGCCCGGCCGCGTCATGTTCGAGCTGTCGGGCGTGAGCGAGTCCCTCGCGCGCGAGGCGATGTCTCGGGCCGCGCACAAGCTGCCCATCAAGTCGAAGTTCATCACCCGTGCGGGGGTGATGGAGTAGTGGCGAACGTCCGCGAGCTTCGGGACCTGGGCGAGACCGAGTTGTTCGAGCGCCTCGAGTCCGACAAGGAGGAGCTGTTCAACCTGCGCTTCCAGCTCGCGACCGGCCAGCTCGACAACCCGATGCGGATCAAGCAGGTCCGCCACGAGATCGCGCAGATCCTGACGATCGTCCGGGAGCGCGACCTCGAGGCGGAACGCGAGGAGAAGATGGCCGCGCTGGCGGATGCCTCCGGCGCGCACGAGGAGGAGCGGTGAGCGAGCAGACGCCCGAGGAGATGCCGACGGAATCGGCGGCCGCGCCGGTGGATGCGGCGGAGGCGTCGCGAACGCGGCGCAAGGTACGCGTCGGCGTCGTCGTGTCCGACAAGATGGACAAGACGGTGCTCGTGCGTATCGACCGGCGCGTCCGACACCCGCTCTACCAGAAGACCGTCGCGCGCTCGAACAAGCTTGCCGCCCACGACGAGTCGAACGACGCGCACGTGGGCGACACGGTGAAGGTGATGGAGACGCGTCCGCTGTCCAAGTCGAAACGCTGGCGGGTCGTCGAGATCGTCGAGCGGGCGAAGTAGGGGTTCGAGGAGAGGCAAGGAGAGGACCGGATCGGTGATCCAGCAGGAGTCGCGCTGCAAGGTCGCGGACAACACCGGGGCCAAGGAGGTCCTGGTGATCCGCGTGCTGGGAGGAAGCGGCCGGCGGTACGCCCATGTCGGCGACGTCGTCGTGGGCTCGGTCAAGGACGCCCTCCCCGGCGGCGCCGTGAAGAAGGGCGAGGTCGTGAAGGCGGTCGTCGTTCGGACCGCCAAGGAGCGTCGCCGCCCGGACGGCTCGTACATCCGGTTCGACGACAACGCGGTCGTGATCCTGACCCCGGACTCGAGGAATCCGCGTGGGACCCGCATCTTCGGACCGGTCGCGCGCGAGCTCCGCGAGCGCCGGTTCATGAAGATCATCTCGCTCGCCCCGGAGGTGCTGTGACATGCCCGGCGTGAACATCCGCAAGGACGACACCGTGAAGGTGATGACCGGCAAGAGCGCCGGTCACACGGGCCGCGTCATCCGCGTGCTGCCCCGGGAGGGCCGTGTGATGGTCGACGGCGCCGGCATGGCAAAGAAGCACCAGCGGACCTCCGGCAAGCGCTCGACGAGCGGCTCGCAGCTGCAGCAGGGCGGCATCATCGACACGGAGACGTTCATCGACATCTCCAACGTGATGCTGGTCTGCAACTCGTGCGGCAAGACCACCCGGGTCGGCTACCGGGTCGAGGCGGACGGGACCAAGGTGCGCGTGTGCAAGCGATGCGGAGCGGACCAGTGAGCGACCACCCGACCCCGAGACTGAAGGCCCGGTTCCACGAGACGGTGCTTCCTCACCTCCAGGAGGAGCTCGGCCTCGCGAACCCGATGCGCGTGCCTCGCCTGGAGAAGGTCGTGGTCAACATGGGCGTTGGTGAGGCCCTGAAGGATGGCCGTATGCTGGAGGCCGCCGTCGACGACCTCACGATCATCACCGGGCAGAAGCCGGTGGTGACGAAGGCCCGGAAGTCCATCGCCGGGTTCAAGCTCCGCGAGGGTCAGGCGATCGGCGCGAAGGTCACCCTGCGGGGCGACCGGATGTGGGAGTTCATCGATCGGCTCGTCGCCATCTCGATCCCCCGGATCCGGGACTTCCGCGGGCTGAACCCCGATGCGTTCGACGGCCACGGCGACTTCACGCTGGGGCTGACGGAGCAGTTGATCTTCCCGGAGATCGACTACGACAAGGTCGTCCAGGTCCGGGGGATGGACATCACGATCGTGACGACCGCGAAGAACGACGACGAGGGCAGGGCGCTGCTCGTGGCTCTCGGGTTCCCCTTCGAGGGGATCCCGGTGGCCCTGGTGTCCTAGCCGGGACGAGGACGAGACATGGCGAAGAAGGCGTTGCGGAACAAGCAGGAGCGGCAGGGCAAGTTCAAGGTCCGCGAGTACACGCGCTGCCGGCGCTGCGGCAGGTCTCGCGCGGTGTACCGCCGGTTCATGCTGTGCCGGATCTGCTTCCGCGAGCTCGCGCACGCGGGGGAGCTGCCGGGGGTGACGAAGGCGTCGTGGTGAGGCTCGCGACCAACGTGAACGACCCCGTCGGCGACCTGCTGACGAGGATCCGCAACGCGAACCTGGCGTACAAGGACGACCTCGTCGTCCCGGCGTCCAGGATGAGCCGCGCGATCCTGGAGATCCTCGCCGCCGAGGGATACGTGGCGGGCTTCGCCGAGGAAGGCGAGGGGATCGAGCGCGTCTACCGCGTGACGCTGAAGTACGGCGCCAAGCGCGAGCGCACGATCAGCGGCCTGAAGCGCGTGAGCAAGCCCGGACGAAGGATCTACGCGGGTCACGACCGGCTGCCGAGGGTGCTCGGCGGGCTGGGCATCGCGATCGTGTCCACCTCGCACGGGGTCATGACCGATCGCGACGCCTCCCGCAAGCGCATCGGCGGCGAGGTCCTCGCGTACGTGTGGTAGCGGAGGAAGAGGAAGCACGATGAGTCGGATCGGCAAGCAGCCCATCGAGATCCCGAGCGGGGTCGACGTGACGGTCGGCGACGACGCCGTCGTGACGGTCAAGGGCCCGCGCGGGGAACTCACCCAGCGCGTCCACCCCGAGATGAAGGTGGTCTCGGGGGAGGGCGTCGTCCGGGTCGAGCGGCCGACCGACGAGGGCTTCCACCGGAGCCTGCACGGCCTCACCCGTTCGCTGATCGCGAACATGGTCGAGGGCGTGACCAACGGCTACGAGAAGCGGCTCGCGATCGTGGGCGTGGGGTACCGCGCCTCGATGAAGGGCAAGGCGCTCGAGGTTCAGGTGGGCTACTCGCACCCGGTGACGGTGGCGGCGATCGACGGGATCGATTTCGAGACGCCGACCCCGACCCAGATCGTGGTGCGCGGCAACGACAAGCAGCTGGTGGGCGAGGTCGCCGCCAACATCCGGAAGATCCGCAAGCCCGAGCCGTACAAGGGCAAGGGCATCCGGTACGAGAACGAGTACGTGCGCAAGAAGGCCGGCAAGGCCGCGAAGACGGCGGCGGTGTGACGATGGACGCCAAGACCAGGCGAGACGCGCGGGTGCGGCGCCACCGGAGGGTGCGGACGAAGATCGTCGGCACCGCCGAGCGGCCGCGCCTCGCGGTGTTCCGGTCCAACCGGCACATCTACGCGCAGCTCATCGACGACGACGCCGCCCGCACGATCGCATCGGCCTCCGACCGCGAGATCCCCGGCGGAGGGAAGGGCAAGACGGACCCGGCCAAGGAGGTCGGTAGCTTGCTGGCCGAACGCGCCAAGGCTGCAGGCGTCGAGCGGGTCGTGTTCGACCGAGGCGGCCGGCTGTTCCACGGGCGCGTGGCCGCGCTCGCCGAGGGAGCCAGAGAGAAGGGACTGCACATCTGATGCGTCGCTACGACTCACAGGGCGAGAAGAGCATCTACGAGGAGCGGGTGATCGCGATCAACCGCGTCGCCAAGGTCGTCAAGGGCGGCCGTCGCTTCTCCTTCGCCGCGCTCGTGGTGGTCGGCGACGGCGCCGGGCGCGTCGGCCTCGGATACGGCAAGGCCAAGGAGGTCCCGGCGGCCATCTCGAAGGGCGTCGAGGAGGCCAAGCGCAAGATGTTCGAGGTGCCGATGATGGGCACCACGATCCCGCACCAGGTGACCGGGGAGGACGGCGCCGGCATCGTGCTGCTGAAGCCCGCGGCTCCCGGGACCGGCGTCATCGCCGGCGGGGCCGTTCGCGCGCTCGTCGAGTGCGCGGGCATCAAGGACATCCTGTCCAAGTCCCTGGGCTCGTCGAACCCGATCAACATCGTCAAGGCGGCGATGGCCGGTCTGCAGAGCCTCAAGCGGCCCGAGGACGTCGCGCGGCTCCGCGGCCTCGAGGTCCACGAGGTCGCGCCCAAGCCGATGCTCGCGGCCGTAGCCGCGGCGCAGGAGCGCCTGTCCGCGACCCGCGCCGCCAAGCTCGAAGAGGTGTATGGCGACCAGGCGCAGGCCTCGCCGGAGACCCGGGGCGGCCGGCGATGACCAGGCTCAAGGTCACCCAGGTCCGGAGCGTGATCGACCGCCCGAAGGACCAGAAGCAGACCGTTCGCCGCCTCGGACTGCACCGGATCAACGACTCCGTCGTCAAGGACGACCGGCCCGAGATCCGCGGCATGATCGCGAAGGTCGGTCACCTCGTCCGGGTCGAGGAGGTCGCGGACGACGAGGCGAAGGACACGGGAAGGAAGACGTCGTGAAGCTGCATCACCTCAAGCCGTCAGAGGGCGCCAAGCGCGACCGCAAGCGCGTCG
>DASUQI010000055.1:0-7080 GCA_036280655.1 Actinomycetota bacterium | reverse complement strand
GGGCGCGGCGAGGTGAAGGTGCCGGAGTGGTCCTTCCCCGGTCGCCTGCGCGTCGAACGCCTGCTGCGCACCGCCGAACGCGCGGTGGACCTCGCCGACCAGGTCGTCACCCACCTGCCGAAGTCGAAGCGGATGCGGGACCTCGTTCAGCGCGTCGATCGCGACAAGGGGCGCATCGACTTCGTCCGGCGATATGCGGACCTCTACGGCGCGTACACCGAGGCCGAGGTCATCTACACCGACGACCGGACGCTCGAGCTGTTCGAGTCGCTCACGGCGGCGGACCGGAAGTCGTTCCCGTTCGACGCGACGGCGATCGACTGGCGCTACTACCTCCAGGACGTCCACACCCCGGCGGTGACGGCCGGCCTTCGGATGCTCTCGAGCGCGCGCGTGAAGCCGCAGGTGCGGATCCGCGAACGCGAGCAACTCGTGCTCGCGCTCTTCGACATGGAGGGGACGATCCTGCCGTCGAACGTCGTGGAGTCGTACGTGTGGTCGCGGATGGCCGACCTGCCGTGGGACCAGTGGCCGGACGAGCTCGCGGACGTGTTCGCGAAGGTCCCGGGCTACCTGATGGCCGACCGGCGCGACCGCGGCGAGTTCCTGCGGACCTTCTTCCGCCGGTACGAGGGAGCGACCGAGGAGGGGATCACCCGGTTGGTCGACGACGTCGTGTCCGAGTTCATGCTGCAGAAGGTCTCGGCGGCGGCCGTGCGACGCATCCGAGACCACCGGGCCGCCGGCCACCGGACGATGATGATCACGGCGGCGGCCGAGCCGTTCGTGCGGCCGCTCGCGCCGCTGTTCGACGAGGTGATCGCGGCGAAGTTGGAGATCCGCGAGGGCCGCTACACGGGCTACCTGGCCGAGCCGCCGTTGGTGGGCGAGGCCCGCGGCGCGTGGGTCAGGCGCTATGCCGAGCTCGAGGGCGCCGACCTCAAGGCCTCGTACGCGTACGCGGACTCGCACTCGGACCTGGCGCTGCTGCGGGCGGTGGGAAACCCGGTGGCGGTGTCGCCCGACGCGGCGCTGCTGCGCGTGGCGAAGCGGCGGCGCTGGCCGATCGAGGACTGGCGGATGGCCGGCGGGATGCCGCGGGTCCGGTTCCCGAAGCCGGCGATGCGCTGATGACTACCCAGGCCCTCGAGCTCTACCGCTCCGCCTCCCGCTATATCACCGCGCGGGCAGTCGGCGACCGCCTGCCCGGCCTCGTATCCGGGCCGCTCGCGCCGATGCGGCTCGTGAACCGAAAGGACTTCGAGCCGCTCGGCGCCGGCTGGGGGCGGGTGCGGCCCCTGCTCAGCGGCATCTGCGGCTCCGATCTCGCGACGATCGCGGGCAAGTCGTCCTTCTACTTCTCGCCGCTCGTCTCGATGCCGTTCGTCCCCGGCCACGAGGTCGTCGGCGAGCTCCTCGACGATGTCGACGACCTCCCCACCGGCACCCGGATCGCCCTGAAGCCGGTCCTCTCCTGCCTCGCGCGCGGCTTGGCCGAACCCTGCGAGTCGTGCGCCGGGGGCCTCACGGGACGCTGCGACCGCGTCACCACCGGACACGTGAGCGCCGGCCTGCAGACCGGCTACTGCGCCGACACCGGCGGCGGCTGGGGCAAGATGTTCGTCGCGCACCGCTCGCAGCTCCACCCGGTCCCGGACGAGCTCTCGGAGCAGCGCGCCGTCCTGATCGAGCCGCTCTCCTGCGCCGTCCACACGGCGCTCCGCGCCGACGTAGCCCCGAACGCCGACGTCGTGGTGATCGGCGCGGGGACGATCGGCGTGCTCACGCTCCTCGCGCTCAAGGAGCTCACGAGGGCCGGCACGATCGCGGTCGTGGCGAAGCACGGCCGGCAGCGCGAGTGGGCGGGGGCGTTCGGCGCGACCGAGATCGTCGACCCGAAGGAGGCGACGAACGCGATCCGCCGGAACTCGCAGGCGATCAAGCTGAAGCCCGAGCGCGGCTCGTCGTTCCTGCTCGGCGGCGCCGACGTCGTGATCGATTGTGTGGGAAGCAGGTCGAGCCTCAACCTCGCGCTCCGGACCACCCGCGCGGGCGGCCGCGTCGTCGTCTCGGGCATCCCGACCGAAGGGGCCGACCTCACCCCGCTGTGGTTCCGCGAGCTCGAGCTCGTGGGCGCCTACACCGGGGGGTATGAGACCCTCGGCACGGGCAAGGGCAAGGAACGCAAGCACGCGTTCGAGATCGCGACCGACCTCGCCCTGCGGAACCCGCTCGACGGCATCGTCGGGGCGACGTACTCGCTCCGCCGCTGGCGCGAGGCGATCGACCACGCGCTCGGCGCCGGCAAGCTCGGGACGCTGAAGGTGGCGTTCGACCCCAGGATGGACTGAGTCAGAAGGAGACCCGACACCACATGGCCCGACCAGGATTCGTCCTCGAAGTCGACGAACGGACCCCGCCGCTCCTCGTCCACCAGGGCGAGGGGTTCCGGCTGCAGAAGTTCCCGATGGGAACGCGCGTGATCTACCCGCCGGACTCGCTGCCGAGGATCCGCGGCCTCCGCAACCACATCCGGCAGCAGCTCGAGCACCCGCACGACTCGGAGCCGCTGCGCGAGCTCCTCAAGCCCGGCATGAAGCTCACGATCGCGATCGACGACATCTCGATCCCGCTGCCGCCGATGCGGAGCCCCGACATCCGCCAGCTCGTGCTCGAAGAGGTGATCGAGCTCGCCGCGCGCCAGGGCGTCGAGGACGTCAAGCTCTACATGGCGAACTCGCTGCACCGCCGGATGAACGCGGACGAGATCAAGCACGCCGTCGGCGAGCGCGTCTTCCGGAGCTTCTTCCCGAAGGACCTCAAGAACCACGACGCCGAGGACCCCGACAACCTCGTCTACGTCGGCAAGACCGACAAGGGCGAGGAGGTCGAGATCAACAAGCGTGCGATGGAGTCCGACCTGCTCGTCTACGTGAACATCAACCTCGTCGCGATGGACGGCGGCCACAAGTCGGTGCCGGTCGGCCTCGCGAGCTACCGCAGCGTGAAGCACCACCACAACGTCCACACGATGCTGCACTCGAAGTCGTACATGGACCCGCGCCCGGGCCGGAGCGCGATCCACGACTCGTGCAAGCGGATGGGCGACCTGCTGAAGTCGAACGGCCTCAGGGTCTTCACGATCGAGACCACGCTGAACAACGACACGTTCCCGGACCCGTTCGGCTTCATGAACAAGCGGGAGTGGGAGTGGTCGCTGCTCGAGCAGGGGACCTACCTCGCCGCGAAGAAGGCGAACGACATGGGGCCGTCGCAGCTCCGCCACCAGATCTGGACGCGGATCCAGTCGCCCTACGGCGTGACCGGCGTGAACGCCGGCGACACCGAGGCGGTGCACGAGCAGACGCTCGCGACGCTCCACGAGCAGCAGCTCGTCGAGGTGAACGGCCAGTCCGACGTCATGGTCGTCGGGCTCCCGTACATCTGCCCCTACAACGTGAACTCGATCATGAACCCGATCCTCGTCCACTGCCTGGGGCTCGGGTACCTCTTCAACCTGTACCGCAACAAGCCGGTCGTGCGGCCCGGCGGCGCGATGATCATGTTCCACCCGGTGCCGAACGAGTTCCACCAGGTGCACCACCCCTCCTACGTCGACTTCTTCGAGGAGGTCCTGGCCGAGACGACGGACCCATCGACGATCGAGTCGAAGTACGAGGAGCGCTACGCGACCGACCCCTGGTACATCCACCTGTACCGGAAGAGCCACGCGTACCACGGCGTGCACCCGTTCTACATGTGGTACTGGGGCGCCCACGGGCTCGACTACCTCGGCGACGTGATCGTCGTGGGCGGCGACCCGAGGACGTGCGAGCGCCTCGGCTACCGGGCGGCGTCGAGCTTCCGCGACGCGCTCGAGATGGCCGGCGAGACCGTGGGGCGCTCGCCCTCCATCTCGTACTTCCACGTGCCGCCGCTCGCGATCGCGGACGTGAGGTGATCGGGATGGCCCGGAGCAGGGGACGCAGCCTCCGCGCCGAGATCCGCGTCGTCGCGAAGGGCTGGCGCTGGGGCCGCCGAACCATGACGCCGCGCTCGGCGCTCGAGTCGACGCCACCGCCGAAGATCTGGAGCTACCCGACCGACTGGGCACGGACGGCGCCGGGGCGCCTCGCGCGCGACGTGATCCTCGACGGGGCGCTGAAGCCGATCATCTGGAACGAGACGACGCCGGAGGTGTTCGGGCTCGACAACCTCGAGGGCGTGCGGGGCCCGGTGATGTTCATCTCGAACCACTCGAGCCACCTCGACGCCTCGATCATCCTCACGACGCTGCCGTACTCGTGGCGCGAGAAGACCGCGACCGCGGCGGCGAAGGACTACTTCTTCGACGTGTGGTGGCGTTCGGCGTTCACGGCGCTCGTGTACGCGGGGTTCCCCGTCGAGCGCGGCGCGGGGGAGAAGGCGACGATGAAGGCTAAGGAGCTGATCCACGACGGGTGGAACATCATCGTGTTCCCCGAGGGCACGCGCTCGACCGACGGGTGGCTCCAGCGGTTCCGCCACGGGACGTCCCGGCTCGCGCTCGAGATGACGATGCCGGTCGTGCCGATCGCGATCGTCGGCGCGTACGCGGCGATGCCGAAGGGCCGCTCGTGGCCGAGGAAGGGGCGGCCGCCGATCCGCGTTCGGTACGGGAAGGCGATCTACCCGCGGGAGGACGAGACCCACCAGCAGCTCTCGCTCCGGATGCAGCAGGGCGTGGCGGAGCTGTTCGACGAGGACGCGACGTCGTGGTGGGAGGCCTCGCAGCGGGCGGCGAAGGGCGAGACGCCGAAGCTCTCGGGCCCGGTCGGCCCGGGCTGGCTCCGGACGTGGGAGGGCTCGCGCCCGATCCGCCGGAGCGGCAAGCCGCCGGTCTGGAGGTAGCGATGACGCGCACGGGCGGGGAGGTCCGGCGGCACGCGCTGATCGAGGAGGCGATCCGCGCGTTCGGCCGCGACGGCTACGCGGGGGCGAGCCTGGACCAGATCGCGACCGCGGTCGGGATCCGGAAGCAGACGCTCCTGTACTACTTCCCGACGAAGGACGCGCTGCTCGAGGCGTGCATGCAGGCGGCGGGGCAGCGGGTCGCCCAGGAGATCGCGGCCGCGCTCGAAGGCCGCGAGACGTACTGGGACAAGGCGGAGGCGGTGATCCACGCGGTGTTCGCGCTCGCCGAGGAGTGGCCGGAGTTCCCGATGTTCGTGCGCGAGGCAGGCAGACTCGGCGCGGACGGGATCGAGCGGTTCACCGGCGCCCTCGAGCCGCTGCGGTTGCGGGCGATCGCGTTCCTGCAGGACGGGATGGACGCCGGCGAGATCCGCAAGCAGGACCCGGCGTTGCTGCTGTTCATGCTCTACACGGCGGTGATCGGCTCGCTCACCGAGGCCAGCGTGCTGCGGGCGGTCGTCGGCGAGGACAAGGGCCGCCAGTCGCTCCGGCTCCGCGAGCGCGAGGTGCTCGGGTTCGTCCGGAGCGCGCTCCAGCCCGCCTAGTCGGTCTCCCGCAAGGTTCAGATCGCCACGGCGATCGCAACCACGACGGCCGTGACGAGCAGCGTCCAAGCTGACGATGGTCAGGATCCGGTCGGCGAGAACGAATCGGCGTCCGGTCGATCCGAGGCGTTCGGCCGCCTCCGCCCGGACCGGCTT
Organism: Actinomycetota bacterium; assembly: GCA_036280655.1. GTDB lineage: Bacteria > Actinomycetota > UBA4738 > UBA4738 > HRBIN12 > DASSJM01. Next base: position 1,426 of record DASUQI010000055.1, on the reverse strand, counting down.
CGTCCACCGGAGCTCCCGGTAGGCCTCGCGACGTGGACCCGGTCGATCGTCCGGTACATCGCGTTCGCGTCGCGTGATCCGAAGGTCGCGGCGGGGCCCGGCATCAACGACAACGGCTCGGGCTCGAGCGCACTGCTCGAGGTCGCCGAGCAGATGGTCAACGTGAAGCCGCTGACCAACAAGCTGCGGTTCGCATGGTGGGGAGCCGAGGAGGACGGTCTCGTCGGATCGACGTTCTGGGTCAACGACCGCCTCACCGAAGATGAAGACGGCCTGGACGACATCGAGCTGTACCTCAACTTCGACATGGTGGCATCGCCGAACTACGGCCTGTTCATCTACGACGGCGACGGTTCCGGCTTCGGCCTCGAGGGTCCGCCGGGGTCGGATGACATCGAGGCGCTCTTCGAGACGTACTACGCCGATCGGGCGATCCCCTCGGAGCCGAGCGCGTTCGACGGTCGATCGGACTACCAGGCGTTCATCCTCAACGGTGTGCCGGCCGGGGGGCTGTTCACGGGCGCGGAGGTCCCGAAGACGGTGGCGCAGCGAGCCAAGTGGGGTGGCCTGGCGGGTGTGCCGTTCGACCCGTGCTACCACGAGGACTGCGACGACATCGACAACCTGAGCCTCGAGGCGCTGGAAATCAACTCGGATGCGATCGCGTACGTGACGTTCCTCTACGCGACCGGGGCGGAGGTGATCGACACCACGCCCTGAGTCACTCGGTTCGGACGCTGGGCTTGAGCGGCGGGGCGTTCGCCGGCGGTGAGAGTGCCGCCTTGGCGGGCGCCCCGAAGCTCAGGAGGCGGCCGCCGATCGCCACGGCGCAGAGTCCGAACCACGCCCACCCGATCGCGAGTCCGGCGAGGACGTCGGAGAACCAGTGCACGCCGAGCAACACGCGGGTGCTCCCCACGGCCACGCCGATCGCGATCGCCGCACTCAGGAGGAGGGCCCGTACCCTCGGTGAGGTCCCGATCGCGAGCACCAGGGCGACGGCGAGGTAGGTAGCGGTCGCGGCGGTCGTGTGGCCGCTCGGGAACGACGTCCCCGTGAACTCGGCCCTGGGCCGCAGCTCCGGCCGTGCCCGGTCGATGACGACCTTGATCGTGTTCGAGATCAGCACCTGGCCGAGCACCACGGCCAGGACGAAGAGCGGCACGGCCAGCCTCCGCCACCGCCACATGCCGTAGGCCGCGATCGCCACGCCCACCGCGAGGACGGTCGGGGTGTCCCCGAGATGCGTGACGGCCCCGAGCACGGCGTCGGAGAAGGTCGTGGCGTGCGCCTCTGCCCATCGCTCGACGGCGAGGTCGACGTTCACGAACCCGATGTCGCGCCGGATCATCCAGACGAACACGCCCACCAGCGCGCCCGCGACGACGATGCCCAGGAGAGCAACGGTGAGCGCGAGCCCGGTGGC
>DASUQI010000054.1:0-33620 GCA_036280655.1 Actinomycetota bacterium | reverse complement strand
GCTGAGTCTGAGCTACTCCCTGGTCGTGACCTTCGAGGCGCGTGTGTACGCGCCGGGCGTCCGCCCGTGGGTGGCCGCGAGCCGCCACGCCAGCAGCTGCACGGGCACGATCGACACCGCGGACATCAGCGCGCGGTCCAGGTAGCCGGTCGCGACCGGCCGGGCGCCCTTCGGCGCCTCGCCGTCGGGCGTGACGACGAGGACGGCGGACCCCGCTTCGACGAGGTCGGCCGCGAGGCCGAGATCGAGGCGCCGCGTCTCGGGTTCCGTCGCCATCACGATCGCGGTCATGTTCGGGCCGGCGAGCTCGAGCGGGCCGTGGCGGAACGATCCCGACTCGAGCGACTCCGCCATCACGCCGGACTCCTTGAGGACGAGCGCGCCCAGCTCGGTCGCGGCCCGAGCCGGGCCGCGACCGAGCAGCACCATGACCTCGCGATCGCCGTGCCAGGCCGCGAGGTCCTGGGCGAAGTCCTCCGGGTCGTCGAGCAGCCGTTCGGCCGAGCGCGCGGCGCCCTCGGCCGCGGTGCGGGTTCGGTCGATCGCGGTGTCGACGCTGTCGCCCGCGAGCAGCCGCGCGAGGCCCGACAATGTGGCCATCGCGGCGGCGAAGGTCATCGTCGAGGGTCCGGTCTCGGGCCCGGCCCATGTGTCGAGCGCGATGTCCGCGCGACGGGCGAGGTCGTTGTCGAGACCGTTCGTGATCGCGACCAGGAACGGTCGCGTGCGCTGCTTCGCGACCTCGTTCGCGAGCCGCACGATCTCCGCGCTCTCGCCCGACTGGCTCACGATGACCGCGAGCGTGCGCGCGCCCAGGATCGGGCGGCGGAAGTGCAGCACCTCCGCCGCGTCGACGAGCAGCGCGGGGACGCCGCGGGCCGCGAGGTCGTTCACCGCCGGGTAGCAGGCGTCGTACGAGCTGCCCATCCCGGTGAACACGATCGTGCGCGAGGCACCGGTCGCCTCCCGGATCCGTTCGAGCGACTCGCGCTGGTCGACGAGCGCGGCCGCGGCGCGGCGCATCGCGTCGGGCTGGCCGGCGATCTCGCCGAGGAAGGCGTCGCGGAACCCTTCGAGCGACTTCATCACGGCGAGTCTACGGCGCGGACGCACGGAACCGCTCGCGCCGCCGCGTCCTCGAACGCCGGTTGCCCGGGGGCCGACGCCCACGCCCATCGGTAGCCCGCCGGCTTCAGGGTGAGCCGAAGGATCCCGAACGCGTGCGCCTGCGCCCGCGCCAGGTTCGGCGGCCGGTCTTCGCCCGCCAATGCGTAGTGGCTTGCGCCGCCCGTCCCGACGACGAACTGGCGGATCCCACCGCTCAGGTCGAGCGCGCCGTCCGGATCCATCGGCCGCCACCGCTGGTAGTTGTGCGAGTGGCCGTTCAGCACGACGTCGGCGCCGGCGGCGTGCAGCAGCTCCCACAAGGGGCCGACCGCCGCCGACGCCCCGCTCGCGGTGGAGAACGAGAACCGCGGGTGATGCCAGTACGCGAGCGTGCACGGGTAGCTCGCGTCGGGATGGTCCGCGAGGTCCTGCTCGAGCCAGGCGTACATCCGGTTGCCACGTTCTGGAGCCGACGGATCCGCGGCCGGGCCGCAGCCGCCCACCCCGAAGCAGAGCTCGGAGTTGAGCGCGATCACGTGCCAGCACGGGCCGTTCGGACACGCTCCGAGGTCGAACGAGTAGTAGCCGAGCCCGTCCGGTCCGCGGACGCGGTCGCCGAAGTACCGGAAGTAGCCGCGCGGCCGCGACGAGGGATCGTTCGCGTACTCGTGGTTCCCGGGGACCGGCGAGATGTTCGCGAAGGCCCGGCCCCACGTCGGGTGGAAGTAGTTCGTGTACGCGGCGTACGACCCCACCTCGTACTGGTTGTCGCCGAGCAGGAGGACCTCGGCGAGCCCGGTCCCGCGGACCAGCTTCGCGGTGTCGTCGTACTGGCAGAGCGCCGGCGCCGCGGGGCCGAGCGCCTCGCGCTCGCACGCGATGTCGCCTGCGGCGCCGACCACGTAGCGGCTCCGGTCCGGCGCCTGCGTGCCGTGCTCCGTCGGTCGCGAGATCGGACGAACATCGGGCGGCTGGTTCGCCGCCGCTCCGAACGCGGAGACCGCGAGCGCGAGCAGGGCGAGCGCCGCGGCGGGCAGCTTCGTGCGCATCCCGTCCATGCTACCGACGCCCCCGGGCCGAGTCCGGTGCGCACGCGCCGCCTCATCTCGGGTTCACGCTCCTCTCATCGTGCGTGCGGCACGATCGGCGAGGTTGGGCAGGCACCACCTGGGCGACCCGAGAGAAGGAGGCAGGCGATGGACCGAAGGACGAGGTGGATCGCGGGCGGCGCGGTGGCGCTCGCCGTGATCGGCGGGGGAGCCGGCATCGCGATCGCGACCGGCGCAGCGGACGACGACCAACCGCTCACAGGCTCCGCGCTCGAGCGGGCCACGGCCGCCGCGCTCGAACACACGGGCGGCGGCACGGTCGTCGAGACCGAGGCCGGCGACGACGGCGCCGCCTACGGGGTTGAGATCCGGCTCGAGGACGGGCGCGTCCTCGAGGTGAACCTGGACGAAGACTTCAACGTGATCGGCGACGAGGCCGACGACGACGGCGCGAACGACCAGGACGGGTCCGGAGATGAGTGACGCCTCGGGTCGGGCGACCGATACGAAGAAGTCCCGCTGGGCCGCGACGCTCGGGATGGCGCTCCTCGCCGCCGCCGGCTTGCTGCAGGCAGGGGTCGCTTCCGCGGGCGCGTGTCCCGTCACGCTCCCGCAGGGGAGCGAGCCGGTGACCCTCGATCCGGCGGACTTCGTCGATCGCATCGACAACCCGTTCGTGCCGTTCCTTCCCGGGTCTCGGTGGGTCTATCGCGAGACCGATGCCGAAGGCGCTCGGCAACGGGTGACCGTCACGGTGACCGATCGCACGCGGCCGATCGAGGGCATCGCGGCGACCGTCGTGCACGACAAGGTGACCGAACGAGGGGCGCTCGTCGAGAACACGTTCGACTGGTACGCGCAGGACGGCTGCGGCAACGTCTGGTACCTGGGCGAGAACACGAAGGAGTACGAGGACGGCGAGGTCGTCTCGACCGAGGGATCGTGGGAGCACGGGGTCGACGGAGCCATGGCGGGCGTGGTCATGCCCGCGGACCGGCAGGTCGGTCTCTCGTACCGCCAGGAGTACTACGCAGGCGAGGCCGAGGACCGGGGCGAGATCGCGAGCCTCGACGAGCAGGCGCAGGTGCCGTTCGGGCACTTCGGCGACGTCGTCATGACGAAGGACACCACGCCGCTGCAGCCGCGCGTCTTCGAGTACAAGTTCTACGCCGAGGGGGTCGGCGTCGTGCTCGCGGTCGGCATCTCGGGCGGTTCGGACCGGGAGGAGCTCGTACAGTTCACCCCGGGTCCCGAGATCCGGGAGGCGTGATCGAACCCGAACGCAGCGATCGGGAGTCGGCTCCGGACGAGGCACGTCCGGAGCCGGCGCGCACGCGTTCCCGGCGGATCGCCGACACCCAGGAGCGGCTGCGCGATGACGTCGACCTCTGGGTGGCCTCGGCGAACGACGTCGGCGAGGCCTACCTCGTGCCCCTCTCGTTCCAGTGGGACGGCGCGAACCTGACGATCGCCACGCCTCGGAGGAGCGTGACCGCGAGGAACCTGATCCGTGCCGGCTGGGTGCGGGTGGCGCTCGGCGAGACCCGCGACGTCGTGATCGTCGAGGGCCCGGTCGAGGCGGTAGCACTCGGGACCGATCCCGAGCTCGAGGAGGCGCACGCGGCGGCTGCCGGGTTCGACCCACGCGAGCTCGCGGAGGAGTACGTGTACCTGCGGATCACGCCGCACGAGGTCCAGGCGTGGCGGGAGGCGAACGAACTGGAGGGCCGACTGCTCATGCGCGGCGGGACGTGGCTCGAACGAGGTTCGTGATCGAGCCCGCCTCAGGCGCCGGCGGCGCGGAACAGCTCCACCACGTGCGGCAGGAGCTCCCCCACGACGCGCTCGGCCGAGAAGTGCGTGTGGCCCGGGAGTGAGACGAACGTCGCGTTCGGAATCTCGCTCGCCGCGCGGGCCGCGTTCGCGTGCATCTCGTCGTCCTCGCCGGCGTAGATGAGACACGGAACCCTCCACCTCGTGAGGTCCGGCGACACCGTCCCCTCCGCTCGGATGGACCCGAGCGCGGCGTCGAGGGCGATCGGGTCGTTCTCGAGGATCCACGACCGCTCCGGCTCGGAGAACCGCTCGCCGATCGACGACTCCCACGTCTCGACGAACGCGGTCATCCCGCGCGCCTTCCCGGCCGTCACCGCGTCGCGGATCCCACGGAACAGCGGCCCGTCGAGGGGCCACGCGTACGGCTGGTTGCCGCAAAGGACGAGGGACCGCACCCGATCCGGCGCGTGCTCACCGATCGCGAACCCGAGTCGAGCTCCCCACGAGAACCCGAGGTAGTGCGCTCGTCCGATCCCGAGCTCATCCAGGACGGCGACCGCGTCCGCCACCCGCGTCGTGAGCGCGTACGAGGAGACGTCGTGCGGCTTGTCGCTTCGACCATGGCCCCGATGGTCGGCGAAGACGAGACGGAACTCATCGCGGAGTCCCTGCGTGAGTGGTGACGACCTCGCGTACTCGAGGGGATCCGTGAACCCCGGGTAGACGAGCACCGGCTGCCGATCCCCGCCCGTGTCCTCGAAGTAGGTGCGAACGCCGTCGGTCGGATTCGTCGAATAGGGCATCGTCGGGTTCCTGGTGCCGCCGCCGGCCGACGGCCGACGCGGTGCGGATTCTCTCGCATCCGCCGCGCGGCCGCGCCGATGAGTCGATGAGTTCGATGCGCCTCTGGCGTCTTACCCTGTGACGAGGTCATCACGAAGCGGCGCTCTCGAAGGAGGACGCGATGCGGACCCCCTACCCCTGCCTCTGGTTCGACGGCGAGGCTGAAGAGGCGGCCACGTTCTACACGAGCCTGCTGCCCGACAGCCACGTCGACAAGGTCTGGCGTTCACCTGCCGACACGCCCAGCGGGCCGGCCGGGATGGTTCTGACGGTCGACTTCACGCTGGAAGGCCAGCACTTCCAGGGTCTCAACGGCGGGCCGGATTTCCACTTCAACGAGGCGGTGTCGTTCGTGATCGAGTGCGAGGACCAGGCCGAGGTCGACCGGCTGTGGCAAGCCCTCACGGCGCACGGCGGCGAGCCGGGTCCGTGCGGATGGCTCAAGGACCGATTCGGGTTGTCGTGGCAGATCGTGCCTCGCCAGCTGAACGAGCTGGTCGGAGATCCCGATCCGGAGCGTGCGCGCCGCGCCATGGAGGCGATGCTCAAGATGGGCAAGATCGATGTCGCCGAGCTCCAGCGGGCGGCCGATGCGGCCTAGAGCGCTCAAGCTCCCTCGAGCTCCTTCGTCATGTCGCCCAGCCCCACCTCATCCGGCAGGCGTCGGTTGAACCCGGATCCCTGAAGGAGGTCGTCGTGTCACTCGTCCGCGTCCACAACTTCTCGATCTCGCTCGACGGCTTCGGCGCCGGCGAACCTCAGAGCCACGACGCTCCGTTCGGCCACGCCGGCGAACGACTGCACGAATGGATGCTCGCGACCCGGTGGTGGCGCGAGAAGGACGGCGAGCCCGGCGGCACCCGCGGCCTCGACGACGCCTTCGTGCGGCTGCACGACCCGGGGATCGGCGCCGAGATCATGGGTGCCGGGAAGTTCGGCTACCCCGGATGGCACGAGGACCCGGAGTGGAAGGGCTGGTGGGGTCCCGACCCGCCGTTCCACACACCGGTCTTCGTCCTCACCCATCACCCGCGCCCATCGATCGAGATGGAGGGCGGCACGACGTTCCACTTCCTCGACGTGTCGCCCGCCGAGGCGCTCGAGACCGCTCGGGAGGCTGCGGACGGGCAGGACCTGCGCCTCGGTGGAGGCGCCACCGTGATCCGCGACTTCCTCGCTGCCGGGCTCGTCGACCACCTCCACATCGTGGTCGTCCCGGTCCTGCTCGGCCGAGGCGCGCGCCTGTGGGAGGGGCTGGAGAGCCTCGAGAAGGACTATCAGGTCGAGGCTGCCTCCTCGCAAAGCGGAGTGACGCATGTGACGTTCACGCGGGTGGTGTGAGCCGCTCGGCGTCAGGTGAGATCTAGCTGTCGTGAACGAGCGTGCACGAATGCCGCCGGAACGAGACGGGCTGGACTAGTTACACACGATGTTCACGCATTGACGCGGATCCCCGTTTCCGCCGGCCCGGTTACCTCCGCCGTCGATCACACCCTCGACGGCCTTGATGCCGAGACGGTGGTTGTACCGGGCCTCGTTGCGGGTCACTTTCGTTGTGGGATTCCCTACGAGGATTCCGTGGCCTCCTGCTCCGAAGACATGGTTGCGCTTGATCACGGTGCGCTCGATCGCTGCGTCGATCGCTATCCCGCCGCGGGGGGCTCGGCGCACGAGGTTGCGACGCACGACGTTGCCAACCGCTTCTGCGTCGGGGCCCGTGAAGAGCGTGATCGTGATGGAATTACGAAAAACTCGGTTGCCGACGATCAGGTTACCGTCGCCTTCGAGGATGATCCCATCCTCGGGATTGCCGCGTATCAGGTTCCTCCCGACGTAGTTGTGATCCGACTGGATCAGGTGGATGCCCAGTTCGGCGTTGTCAAACGACCGGTTATGCGCGATCAGGTTGTTGTGGGACTCGAACAGCGTTATCCCGACGCCACTGTCGGGACCGGCGTTCCGGGAGGTGGCGCTCCTGCGAATGCGGTTACTTGCGGCCTCCACCAGGATGATGCCGCCGGAGACGTGGTCGGTCGTAGAGAGGTCGCTCAGGTCATTCCTTCTCGCCTGGAAGAGGAACACGCCGAAATCAAACTCGGTGATGGTGCCACCTGTGATGCTGATGCCGTTGTGGCCATCGTTGGCAATGCCGACGTCGCAGAACTCGTTCTCCGGGCACGGGTCCACCAAAGCGTTGTCACCGTCGATCGTGTGGCCGTTTAGATCGAGGGTGATGTCGTCGGCCCCGATGATGAGGCCGTTGTTCGGACAATCGATGAGATCACTGTCGAGCATCGTGTCGGTGGTGATCGTGTCGCCGCAGCTCAGCGGGCCGGCCAGCGCCGCATGGCCGCCCACGAGCGCGTCAAGCGTCGAGACGGAGGACGTGGCGGCTAGCAAGACAAGGACTACGCGAATGACGTGAGGTCGAAGCTTGACCATCTTGCCCTCCCAACCAGCTACTGCTTCTCGGCTGTGCCTGCATCGTTCTCGCATCCGTACCTCGGCCGACAGATATGGCCGCTATCCACCTTGTCCACGTTGGTGGCGGGAACGACGATCTCCTGACGAGGCTGGACCTGCGGCTCGTTCCTCGTCGACCAGATCGACTTCGCCTGAGTCGCCAGCACGAGAACCGCGACCGCGAGAGCCAACGCGACGAGGACGGCGCTTACGCGGAAGCGCTTCCCTGCACCGGTCACTTGGATGGACACGCGATCCACTCCTTCCGTCCGGGCGGGTCGTTCGCCCGCTCCTTCGGGAAGGGTGATCCGGGAGGCTGTGGGATGGGTGCGATACGGCTGCGAAACGCCTGCGACTCTGAGGATCCGTCAGGTCCCGCAGGTGGCGTGGTACGGCCGGTCGGGCACGAACTCCTGCCACTCATGCCGGGTGAAGCTTCGCCCGGCGACCGTGCACGCTCGTTCGAGCCAGTGCGACGGATCGACGTTCCACACCCATCCCTGGCCCGTGTCGGAGATGACCACGACGCTGCGGCCGTCGGGCGTGAACGCGGCGGCGGCGAACCGGCCGGCGGTTGGACCTGGGAACGGGTCGCCGATGATGGATCGGGTCGCGACGTCCCAGAGGAGCACGTTGCCCGCGGCGTCGGCGCCGACGACGGTGCTCCCGTCGGGCGACAGGTCAACGGTGTCGGCGTTCCCGGTGAGACCCGTCAGCGGCGCCCCCACCTGGGTGCGGGTCCGCAGGTCCCAGAGGCGCACGATGCTGGTTTGGCCACCCGTCACCAGCGTGCGGCCGTCGGTCGAGATGTCGGCCGCCAACACACCCGCGTCGTCGGCTGGCACGGTCTCCAGGATCCGCCGCGCGGCCGTGTCCCAGAGGACGAAGTACCCGCCGTCGCCCCACCCGGTCGAGACCACGAGCTGCGAGCCATCCGGCCTGAACGTTAGATCTTCGACGGTGCCGCGCGTGCGGAACCGGTGGACGGGCTTGTTCGGCGTCTCCGGCATCCAGACCCAGACCAATCCCCGATGCACCGGGCCCCCGCCGCTCACCAACATGCTGCCGTCCGGGCTGAACTTCAAAGGGACCAGGCGCAGAGGCGCGGGTGGTGTGTGGAGGATCGCCGTCATCCTGCCCGAGGCGGTGTCCCACAGGCGCAAGTGGCTCCGCCGCTCCTCTCGATCGTAGGAAGCGACTGCGAGCATCGTCGAATCAGGGCTGAACGCCAACGATTGGGGGATGCTGTCCGTGTATAGGATGCGCCGCACGACGCGGAGGTCGGTCGTCTCGATCAACGCGACCATGCCGCCGTGGCCGAAGCCGGCGTGGGAGGGTACCGCGAGCAACCGGCCGTCGGTGCTCATGGCGAACCACGGCCACCCCGGCCACCCCGTCCCGGCCGTAAACGGTCGATCGAGGCGGTGACTGCCCGAGAGGTCCCACACCACGACGTCTCGGTTCCGATCGGTTGCATAGGCAGTGGTGCCGTCCGGCGAGAGGACTGGGCCCCGGAGCGGGATATCGCCCGTCTGGGCAAGCGTCGTTCGTACGTGCGCGGTCGCTACGTCCCAGACGAGGAGCCGCGAGTCGTTCCCCACCGTGACGACGGAGCGTCCGTCTGGGGTGAAGGTCACACCGACTGCTTCGTACGCGGTCTTCGAGGCCCCCTGATGCCCGCCCGACCCGGTTCGCAGATCGCCGGTCCGCAGGTTCAAGAACGAAACGGTGCCCGTGTAGTCATCGTCGCCGTTCTCAATCAGGGCGGCGACGTCACCATCGGGGCTGACGGCGACGGCTTGCGCGCCGATCGCGTAGCGTCGAACGACGGTGAGGCGAGGGTCCCAGAGGAGCGTCGGTCCGTTCGTGCGCGTCGTCACGACCCCGCTGCCGTCCGGCGCGAACGCCATGGCGAACACGGCGAGCGGAGCACTGATGTCGGGGAATCCCACCCGATTCCTCCCCGGCGTGACGACCCTTCGACCCGTGGGCTCCAACGTGACCGGGTCGCGGGGCACGAGGAACTCCCGCCGGCTCGCGTCATGCTCAGCGGTGAGGAGCTTGCCGCCGCGGGGGTCGAACGCGATCGCGTCGACCAAGCCCTCCGCGGAGACGCGACCGCGTTCGGAGCGGGTCGAGACATCGATCGATACGAGGTCGCCGGTCGACGTCACCACTGCAAGGGTCTTCCCGTCCGGGCTGAACGCAGCATGTTCGGTCCCGGATCCCACGTCGACGGCGCCGATGGGCACCCTGTTCACCGCATCGATGACCTCGACGCTCGGTCCGGCGTCGCCGATCGCGATCGTACTCCCGTCCGACGAGATCGCGATCCACTGCCTTTCGCCTCCTGCGGCTGAAGTGCCGCCGGGTGGATAGATCCTGTCCCTGATCGCCGGCGTGCGTTGCAGCGCCGCGAACAAGGCGCTCCGCGTCTCCGGCGAATCGTCGATGTTCACGGCTTCCCGCGCCATCAACAGCGCCAGCTGGGGATCGGCTTCCAGACGCGAACGGGAGGCCAGGCGTCCGGCATCGGCGAGCGTCAGCGCGTCGGTGGCTCGGTTCCGTTGGGTGAGCGCCAGATCGCCGATCACGAGCGACGCCACGAGCAGCACCGCGACGCCGACGAGGAGGCCGCGCAGCCGGCGGTTCGTCCGACGCGCCCGAACGGCCTCGCCCTCGGATGCGGTGCGGCTCGCCCGGAGAAACTCTCGTTCGAGGTCGTTCAGATCCGCCTGATGGAGTTCAGCCCACTCCCACGCCGCTGTGAGTCGGGCTCCCCGATAGAGATCGGCGGGGTCACGCCCTCCCTCGTCCCACACGCGCGACGACTCCGTGACTTGACGATGGAGCCTGCGCCCCTCCGCATCGTCGTCGAGCCAGGTCCGGAGCCGAGGCCATTCATGGAGTAACGCCTCGTGGGCTACCTCGGCCGTGCCATCCGAGACGGTGACGAGACGGGCGTCGATCAAGACGTTCAGCGCGTGGAACGCGTCTGGGTCTCGTTCGAGATCGAACTCCAAGAGCGGAGTTCGGCGACGCACGACCTCCGCGGTTTCGCCCGACGTAGCGAGGCGGAGCAAGATCCGCTTCCCTGCCGCCTGCTCGTCCTGATCGAGTCGACCGAAGGCTTCCTCCGCCGATCGTGCGACAGCTCCCTCGACACCTCCGGCGCGCAGGTAGGCGTCCATCGAGAGGGTTCGGTCCCGACGGTTGGTCCAAAGCTCGAGTAGGGCAGTCGACAGGAGGGGAAGGCCACCCGGCTGACCGACCGTGTCCGACACGAGCGAGTCGACGAGCTTCTCGTCGACCGTCAGGCCCGCTCGTTCCGCAGGGAGTTCGATCGCTCGACGCAGCTCCTCGCGGTCCATAGGCCCGACCAAGATCTGATCGGAGGCGAGCACCGATGCCAGCGCTCGGTGCTCGGCGCATCGTCCGTAGAAGTCCGCTCGCATCGCCATCACGATCGAGGTTGCGCCGTCTGGCGCTGCAGCGGCGTCCGTGATGGCGTCGAGGAACGCGGCTCGTTCGGTTCCGTCGGAGCACGCGGTGAAGACCTCCTCGAACTGATCGACGGCGAGCACAAGGCGCTCCGCCTCCCCCTGCTCGCCCATCGCACGAGCCATCGCGTCGAGCGGATGGTCGCCCGGGCGGATCACCGCGTAGGCCCACCGATCGCTGCCCGGGATGGCACCCGACCCGAGTGCGTGCAGAAGCCCCGCACGCAGCAGGGAGGACTTGCCGCTCCCCGAGGCGCCGACGAAGGCGAGGAACCTGCTCTCGATGAGGTGACCGACAGCTTCGGCCACGACCTGCTCCCGACCGAAGAAGAATTCCGCATCCGCGGTCTCAAATCGTGCGAGCCCCTTGTATGGGCACATGTCGGTCAGGCGCATGAGCTCTGCACGCGCCGGCCACCCGCGTTCGAGTCCGGCGTCGTGGGCGAGGATCGCCGACTGGAGCCGCTGCAATTCAACGCCTGGCTCGATCCCGAGCTCACCGACCAGCACCTCGCGGGCGCGCGTGAAGGCCTGGAGCGCCTCGGCCTGACGCCCGGCTCGGTACAGGGCGACCATGAGCTGGCCCCACCGCCGTTCGCGGAGCGGCTCTTCCCTGACCATGGCCTGGAGCTCGGCGACCAGCTCATCCGCATCCCCGGTGGCGAGCCTCGAATCGACGCGGTCCTCGGTCGCCGTGTGTCGCAGCTCGTCGAGCCTCTCGCCCTCGGCCGCCCCGAAGCCCGTGTACCTGTAGCCCTGGTAGGCGGCGCCGCGCCAGAGATCGAGCGCCTCCCTGAGCGCTGGATCGGCTGCCCTTGGGTTCCCCCCATCGAGGAGCCGGTGCCCCTCGCTCGCAAGCTGCTCGAACCTGAGTGCGTCGATCTGGTGTCCGTTGGTATCGAGCGAGTAACCGCCTCCGCGAGAGACGATGACGTGGGGGTTCGACCCTTGAGATCGGGAGGGTTCGAGGGCGCGACGGAGCCTCGAGACGTAGGAGCCCAGTGTCTTCTCCGCGGTGCGCGGGGGACGTTCGCCCCAGAGCTCCTCGATGAGATCGTCGGTGGGGACGACACGACCAGCACGAGCGATCAGGCAGGCAAGGATCACGCGCTCTTTCGATCCGGCGATCGGGACCAGATCCCCACCTTCCCCTCTGACCTCGAGAGGTCCGAGGACGAGGAACCGCATGGCCGCAGGCTAGCGCCGCTTGCCGAAGAGGGCCAGACCCTGTGGCCGCGCCAGACCCGATCGTCCCAGAGGGCCGGGACCACATCCAGCCTCGTCTTCTTCGTGCCCGGTTTCTTGCGGCGATCCCTTTCGCGGAGGCGGACGGGAATCGAACCCGCCTGGGAGCTTTCGCCCCCACACCGGTTTTGAAGACCGGGGGGCCCACCAGGCGCCCTGACGCCTCCGCGTGCAGGATACGGTCTGCGACGCAGCGGGCACGCCGTACCGCTCACGCGCACCCCTGCGGCCGCCTTCGCTTCGGGCTGCGAGGCAAGGCGACCGGCGCTCCCGGGTCGCGTGGGTGGTCGCGACTACCATGGACCGATGCAGGCGGCGTTCTTCGATCTCGACAAGACGATCATCTCGCGGTCGTCCTCGCTCGCCCTGTCGCGGCCGATGTATCGCGCGGGGATGGTCACGCGTGGCCAGCTCGTGCGCGGGGCCTACGCGCAGCTCGTCTACGCGCTCGTGGGTGCGGACGAGAAGAAGATGGACCGCCTGAAGGAGGGCATGCTCCAGCTCACGAAGGGCTGGGACCGCGCCGAGGTCGAACGGCTCGTCCAGGACGTGCTGATCGAGATCCTGGACCCGTTCGTGTACCAGGAGGCGCTCGACCTGATGGAGCTCCATCGATCGGAGGGTCGCGCCGTCTTCATCGTCTCGAGCTCACCCGAGGAGGTCGTGCGGCCGCTCGCCGGCCACTTCGGGATCAGCGGAGTCCTCGCGACGCGCGCGAAGATCGTGGACGGGCGCTACATCGGCGAGCTCGAGTTCTACTGCTACGGCGCGGCCAAGGCGGACGCGATCCAGGCGATGGGGCAGGACCGGGGGATCGACCTAGAAGGCTCGTTCGCCTACAGCGACTCGATCACGGACCTGCCGATGCTCGAGGCCGTCGGCCATCCGGTCGCCGTGAACCCCGATCGCGAGCTCCGCAAGGTGGCGGAGGCCCGCGGATGGGATATCCGGGACTTCCGCCGGCCGGTCCGGCTTCGAACCCGGATCGCGCTGACGGCGACGCGGCCGCAAACGCGGGTCGCGGCCGGCGTCATGGCCGCGGTCGTCGCGGCCGTCATCGTGGCCTGGGTCGTGATCCGGTCGCGAGCCGCCGGTCGCCAGGCGGCCGCCGCCTAGATCCCGAGACCGGTTCGCGCGAGCGCCGTCCTCGGGCGTACGATGGCGACGTCGCCTTCGGGCGACCGCGAAGGGAGCAGAAACCCACGCGCGTCCTGCCGCGGGAGGCATGCTCGGGCCCTGTGGCCCTAGGCCGCCGGTCGCCGAGCAGAGTGCAGACAGCGCATGCTCGCTGCTCCCTTCGCGCTCGTCCGGGTCCGGCCCGACCGGCTAGTCGCTCGGGGATTCGCGGTGGTACTCGAAGTGCATCCCGTCGGGCACGATGAACGTGCCGCCCCACACGAAGCCCCATCGCTCGAAGACGCCGACGAGGCGTGGGTCCTGGTGCGGCGTCTGCCCGAACAGGTTCCCCTGCTGCACGTTGAGATCAAGGGCGATGCCCCACGAGTGATGTGACAGGCCGGCCGACGGGATCCGATTGATGTGGCGCGGCGAGAAGCATCCCGAGAACGACTTGACCGTGTGTTCGAGCCCTCGGTCGATCAGCTCCCGGACGACGCCACGGATCTGCGTGAACAGGGCAGCGTGGCACGTGACCGAGCCGAGGAGCGGGACGGGACGCGCGTCGATGTTCCGGCTGAGCCACGCCGGGTCGATCGTGATGAACCCCGGCTGGTCGAGCGCCGGGCGCGCGGCGAACTCGCCGAACAGCAGCTTGATCCGAACCGGGGGCAGCACCGCGTCGCCCTGCCGGAAGTACGGCGTGTCGCCGGGCGCCCGCACCTTCGACGGCGGGTCGTCCGGCAGGATCGGATCGAGGAGGCGCTCCACCTTCGCGACCGTTCGGACCTCATCGGGGACGACGAGCGCGTAGCGGTCCTGCGTCACGCCGATCGACCGCCCCACCTCGCGCGAGACCATGAGCTCGTTCGCGCCGACGAGCTCGTCGGACAGGATCGCCGCGACCTCGATCCGCACGTCGCCGAACCGCATCACCGCGCCCGGCCCGAGCCCCCGGAGCCGCGCGCTGCTCTCACCCAGGATCCCCTGTCCGTCCCCGAGCGCGAGCGCGACCGACGCGTCGGCGGGCGGCAGGAACCGGGCGAAGTCCCTCGGCTCGACCGCCGCGACTTCGAGCGGGAACGCGAACCCCTTCGGCGGGTCGTCGATCACCTCGCCCTGCTCGGACCAGGAGCGGTCGAGCCACGCGTTGTCGCTCGCGACGACGACCGACCGGGTGATCCCTTCGAGGCGCCGGAGGTCCTGTTGGAAACCCGCGGGCATGCCCCCCGACGTCCACACGAGGAACGCCTCGGGTGGCTCCGGCTCCGTCCGCGGGGCCGGGGCGGGCTCGACCGCCTCGGGACGACGGCCGGACTCGGGCAGGCTCGCCCAGCCCTGGATCGCGAGCGTGAGCACCGCCCCGAGGGCGAACCCCATCGCGATGCCGGCCGCGACGCCGGCGACCCGTCGCCTCCTCACGCCGCCGAGGCCTCCGCCCCGGACGGGATCGAGCGCGCGACGGCGAGCAGCGGCTCGAGCGAGAGTCCCGGCGCGTCGAGCGACCGGTAGATGCCGGTGTCGATCCATTCGAGCTGCGACCGCTCCGGCGTGAAGCGGCCCGGGAGGGGGAGGCCGCCGACGTCGACCGTCGATTGATCGGCCGACGATGCGGCCGGGAGCGAGTTCGCGGGCTCGAGATGGAGGCGGATCGTGCCGATGCCCGCGTCGGCGTCACGGTCGCGGAAGTAGAGCGTCACCCCGACGTCGTTCCCCGCGGCCACCAGCTCCACGCTGGCGAGCCCGAACCCCTGCGGCAACGAGAGGGGCAGGACGATCGGGAAGGAAGCCGCGTCCCGCGCCTCGGCGAGCGTCACCCGTTCGACGACGGCACCGCCCGATCCGCGCACGCGCCAGGCATCCGGCATCGGCAGCCCCTCGACCGGCAGCGACGCCGCGGCCGCGAGCAGCTCGTCCCTCGACAGGTTCGATTCGATGGACAGCTCGGTCCCGGCCCCGTGGATCGACAGGCGTCGCGCGTGCTCGTTGCTCGCCGGCTCGTAGTACGCGATGCCCCCGCCGGGGAGCGTGATCTCCTCTGCCTGCACGCCGACGGGCCCGAACGGCGCGTCGCCCATCCACGTCCGCGTCTCGCCGAGCGTGAGGAACGCCAGCCCGTCCGCGTACGCGACGACCGTGCTGCCCGGATCCTCGCGCGGCAGGACCACCCGGTAGAAGTCGAGCCCGGCGACCGATGCGGGGGCCACGGGCACGAACCCGGCCTCGCGCTCGACCTGCGCGAGGGGCACCGGACGCGCCCCCTGGTCCGTCGCCCCGGCGACCGCCGGGATCTCGAACACCCGGGGATCGGGGTCCCGCAGGCCGACGTCGAGCGCGGTCACCGAGAAAACGGGTCGGGTCGCCGGCTCCTCGGGCAGCCCGAACCGCAGGGCCCACTGGTCGCGTTCGGTGCCGCTCGCCGGGAAGACCTCCCAGCGGAGCGGGAACCAGCTGCGCTCGTCGAGCCAGATCCGCACCCGGTCGCTCGGGAAGAACGGACGCCAGGAGCCCCCGATCTGCAGGAACGGGAACAATGGGCGAGCCCGCACGAACGGCACCTCGACCCGCACCGCCGACCGGCCGAGGACGGTGCCTCGGCCCAGGACCGTCACCCGGTCCGGGTCCGTGAGTGTCGAGACGGGAAGGATCAGGTCGGCGGGGAGCGGCGCCGCGGTGGAGAACGGCAGCCGGTTGCGCACCGCGGACTCGCGCAGCGGGCACCGAGCGGTGCCGCACGGGGCGGGTCCGGACGCGTACCACGTGGAGTCGTCCACCACGAGCCGAAGGTCGGTGGGCGTGGCGGGCGTCGGGTAGTCGGTGTGGTCGGTCACGTCGAGGCGGAACCGTTCGGGCTCCTCGAACCAGACGGACATCGTGAGGTCGCGGACGGGGACCTCGGGCGACAGGTGCGTCTCGCGGATCGCGAACGTCGCCTGGTACGCGTCGAGGTGCACGGCGGCTGCGGCGATGCCCTCGGTGACGTCGCTCGCCGCGAGGGCGGATCCGCCGTCGCGCTGCCAGGGACCGCCGACCACGAGGCTCCCGGCGATCGCGCCGACCAGGAGCGCCGCCGCGACCGGCGCGAGCCGTGGCATCAGCCGGCGCGTCCGCCTCGGTCGGAAGTCGCGAAGCCGCGTGACCTGGCGGGACTCGGTCCGGACGGCGGCCATGATCGGTTCGACGAGGTCGGGGACGGCGGGCGCGAGCTCGATCCGCGCGGACTCGCGCAGCCGGTACGCGCCGCGCTCGAACGCGCGGCACTCGGCACAGGTCTCGAGGTGCCGGTCGAGCGCCGCCACGGCGCGGGACGAGAGCCGCTCGCCGTCCAGACGCGCGGACAGGAGGCGTTCGGCCTGCTCGTGGTTCATCGGCGGACCTCGCGTTCGACGCGACGTGTCATCGCGCGTCCTCCTCGATCTCGAGCGCCTCCATCATCGCCTTGCGCGCGCGGTGCATCCGGCTCTTGATCGTGCCGACCCGCACGCCCAGGACGTCGGCCGCCTCCTGATAGGACAGGCCGAAGACCTCGACGAGCAGGAACGGCTCGCGGTGCTCCGCGGAGACCGCGCCGAGCGCCTCCTGCAGCTCCACCCGGGCCTGGGGGTCGGCCACGGTCCCGGAGATCGGCGTCACGCGCTCCACGTAGACGTTCCGGGCGCGGATCTGGTCCATCGCGCAGTTGCGGGCGATCCGGAACAGCCAGCTCGTGAACCTCGAGTCGCCGCGGAAGCCCTTCAGGAACCGGTAGGCGCGCAGGAATGCCTCCTGCGTCACGTCGTCGGCGAGCGCCCGGTCGCGGGTGAAGTGGTAGGCGAAGCGCCAGACGTCGCCCTGGTAGGCGCGCACGAGGTCCTCGAACGCGCCGGCGTCGCCCCGGCGCGCCCGTTCGAGCGTGCGTGGGTCCGGGTCGTTCACTCGGCCCCTTCCCGGCTCTCGGTTGCTTCGGCCGGCCACCAGCGTAGCCCCGCGGCGCGCACGGACGGCCTTCAGGCGTGCGCGAACGCACGAGTGCCTCCTTCCGGAAGCTCGGTCCACCCTTACCGACCGTGCGTGAGGGACCGTGGTTCCGAAGGGGTTTCGGGAGCGGGGCTAGCCCGAGCGGCGGGCCGAGGGGTGCTCGAGCCGTTCGGCCAGACGCTCGGCACGCTCGGCGGCCTCGTCCTCGAGCCCGGCCGTCACTGCGCCGGTGATCGCGAGGAGCTCGGACTCGACCTTGCCGCCGAGGCGCCCGGATCCGCGCTGGAGCAGGCCATCGAGGCGGGCGATCGCGCGCTCGAGCCGCGTCATCGGGTCGCGCTCGCGGCGTTCGAACCAGGCACGGAGATCGATCAGCTCACCCATCGCCTTCGAATCGTAGACCGCGGGTACGACACATCCTCGGAACCTCGGCGGGTTCCCTCCGGTCGGGTGGGTGAGATGGTCGGATCAGGGAGGTACGTCGTGCGCAGAGTGGTCCTCGCCCTCGCGGTCGCAACGCTCGTGGTCGTCCTTCCCGCTCAGGCTGCGAGCGCGGGCGGCAACTGGCTCGGATTCCGGAGCGAGGAGCCGGTCGCCGGGAAGCGCAACCTCGGGACGTGGGCGATCATGCACGTCGGCCAGGAGGTGGTCGCGCACACGGGGATCTACGTGATGAACCCGGATCGGATGGACCGGCTCGAGACCAAGGGGCCCTTCTACGCGTGGCTGAGTCCCGGGGACGCGTATCTCGACGACACGAACCTGCCGGCCGACGCGATCCGGCTCGCGCCGTTCACGATCGCGTTCGACGGATCGAACGGGGTGCCGGTCCGCGCGCGCTTCACCGTGCCGAACGTCCCGTCGGGCGAGTACGAGGTCGTGGTGTGCAACGACCCCTGCACGCTCTCCGGGTTCGGAGAGTTCGTGCAGGGATGGATCACGATCACACGGACGGCCGAGGAGGCGCGGCTCATGAACCTCGCACGGGAGCGCAAGTGGAACCTCCGCGATGCGAAGAAGGAGGCCCGGCAGCTCGAAGGCGACCTCGGGTCGCTCGAGGCCGATCTCGATGCGGCGCAGGGGGAGGCGCGGGCGGCCGCGCTCGACCTGCGGTCGACCGACCGCACGATCGAGCTGCTCGGGTCCGAGAACGACGCACTCCGGGCGCGGCTCGCGGCGGCGGAAACCGACGGGATACCCGTGTGGGCGATCGTGGCCCTCGCGATCGCGATCCTCGGGGCCGCGTTCCTGGTCCGTCGACGGCGCGATCCGGCGTTCGAGATCCCGGACACCGTGCCCGACGATCTCGTCGAAGGGGACCGCGTCGGCGTCTAGCTACTCCTTCGCGTAGTCGCTCGCGCCGAGGAGGTGCAGCGAGACGTACGGCTCGTCGCCGACGACCCACGAGTCGTGGCCGGGCCGGATGAAGAACAGGTCGCCCGGCTCGAGCACCGCCTCGCTCCCGTCGCTCATCTTCACGGCGCAGCGGCCCGAGACGACGAGGCCGACGTGCTCGACATCGCAGCGTTCCTGACCGGCCGGCTCGCCGACGTGCTCGGACCAGACCCAACCGGGTTCGTAGCTCGCGCGCCCGACCGTGACACCACCGAGCGTGACGAGCTCGAACGAACCGTGCTCGAACTCGCGCCGCTCGTCCGCATCCTCGAACCTCCGGATCTTGATGCCAGCCATCTGTCGCTCCTCGTCCGTCGCCAACACATCCCCCGACAAGATCGCCGAATCGGTCGGGTTGGTGATTGTGCCGCAGTCGCGCGGTCCCGTACTATTCGCGCACGCGGTTCGCCGCGACTCCCCGTACCTCTCCCTCACGGTCTTCCCGGATGCGGAGCGGTTCATGGAAGAGGTCACGCGGGTCGTG
The DNA here is from genome assembly GCA_036280655.1 of Actinomycetota bacterium. Taxonomy (GTDB): domain Bacteria; phylum Actinomycetota; class UBA4738; order UBA4738; family HRBIN12; genus DASSJM01. The sequence continues at coordinate 14,685 of DASUQI010000054.1, read as the reverse complement.
CTCGCACTCGAACCTCCGGACGTCGCCGAGGAGGTCATGCACTTCCTCGATCGAAGCGGCCGAGCCCGGGTCGTCGGCACCGCCGGGGACGCGGTGCAGCTCGCCGAGGCGATCCGTCAGCTCGAACCCGATGCCGTGGTCGCCGCGCCGTCTCTGGTGCCCGCGAGGGGGTCGCTGAACGGGAGCGCGCTCTTCGCCGTCGACACGACGCAGTCGGTCGGCTCACTGCGGCGGGCCCTTCGAGCCGGGGCCCACGGTTTCTTCCTGTGGCCCGCCGAACGCGAAGAGCTCGCGGCCGCGGCGGGGAGGGCCCGCCCGAGCGGGGACGAAGCCCTCGGTTCGCCCGGTCAGGTCGTGGCCGTCTACGGCCCCCGAGGCGGCGCCGGGACGACGTTCGTGGCGACGCACCTCGCCGCGGCGCTCGCCAGGCGGCAGCGCCGATGCGTGCTGGTCGATCTCGACGTGCTCTTCGCCGACGCCTCGGCCGCGATCGGCGTCCCGCTCGACGAGGACGTCCGAACGATCGCGGACCTGGCGCCGCTCTCGTCGGAGATCGCGCCGCGGCACCTGCTCGAGGTGGTGTGGCGGCATCCGACCGGGTTCGACGCGCTGCTGGCTCCGGGCGAGGAGCGGATCGGGACGCGTGTGGGAGCCGAGACCTACCGGCCGGCGATCGCGGCCGCACGGCGGACCTGCGACGTCGTGGTGCTCCACGTGCCGCGAGCGCTCGACGACGTCGTACGGGCGGGGCTCGAGCTCGCGGACCGGATCCTCGTCGTGCTCGGGCTCGACGTCCTGTCGTTCCGCGACGCCAAGCGGGCGATCGAGATCGTCGGGCTCGACGGGCGCTGCGAGTTCGTCGTGAACCGTCCGGGCCGATCGGAGGTGACGGCGAAGGACGTCGAGCGCGTGTTCGGCCGTCCCGCCGTCGCCGTGATCCCGTCCGACCGGAGCATCCCGGCCGCGCAGGACCGCGGTCGGCTGCTCGCGATGCGTGGTCGCGTCGGGCGCTCGATCGACCGGCTGGCCGCCGAGATCTTGGAGGCGAGCCGGTGAGCCAGGGAGACCTGCTCGTCGAGGTCCGTCGCGGCCTGCACGAACGACTGCTCGGGAGGGTCGACGCCCGACAGCTCGCACGGGTCCCCGCGGCCGAGCGACGGCTCCGCGTTCGCGAGGAGGCGCTCGCCCTGCTGCGCGAGCAGGGGCACATGCTTCCGCAGCGAACGCTCACGAACGTCGTGAACGCGGTTTCGGATGCGGTCGTCGGGATGGGTCCGATCGAGTTCCTGCTGAAGGACCCGGACGTCACCGAGGTGATGGTGAACGGTCCCGACGACGTCTACGTGGAGCGAGAGGGGCGGCTCGAGAGGGTGGGAGACCGTCTGTTTGAGGGGGAGGAGGCGGTCCTTCACCTGATCGAGCGCATCGTGGCCCCGTTGGGCCTCCGGGTCGACGCAATGTCGCCGTGGGTGGACGCGCGACTTCCGGATGGCTCACGGGTGCATGCGATCGTTCCGCCCCTCTCGCTCTGCGGCCCCGTGTTGAACGTTCGCAAGTTCTCCTCGGCCCCACTCGGCCCGCAGGACCTGCTCGACAACGGCACGATGGGGCCCCGGATGCTCGCGTTCCTGGGCGCCTGCGTCCGCGGCCGGGCCAATATCCTGATCTCCGGAGGCACGAGCTCGGGGAAGACGACGCTCCTCGGCGTGCTGTCCTCGTGCGTCCCCGACGACGAGCGGATCATCACGATCGAGGACGCCGCCGAGTTACGTCTCGGCAAGCCGCACGTGGTCGGCCTCGAGGCCCGCCCCGCCAACGTCGAGAGCCGGGGCGAGGTGACCGTCCGAGACCTCCTACGTAACGCACTCCGGATGCGACCCGACCGGCTCGTGATCGGTGAGGTCCGGGGTGGCGAGGCACTCGACATGTTGCAGGCGATGAACACCGGACACGACGGCTCCCTTTCCACCGCGCACGCGAACTCGGCCCGGCATGCCCTCTGGCGGCTCGAGACCATGGCGGTGATGTCCGACGTTGACCTCCCGGTCGCCCACGTTCGCGCGCAGGTCGCGGGAGGGATCGACCTCGTCGTGCACACCGCTCGTCTGCGCGAGGGGCGGAGGGTGGTGATGCAGATCGCGACCGTCGACGGATTGGACGAGGGCGGTGAGCTCGCGATCACGGAGGCGTTCGGCTTCCGGCCGCGGGTTGGTCGCGACGGCGCGTTCGTCGCAACCGGCAGGATGCCGGCGGTCGCCGCCGCACTCATGGGTCGCGTGCCGCTCGACGAGCGGTGGTTCGACGCGGGCGTCGACGAGGTGGAACCCTGAGCGGGGCGATCGTCGGGGCGCTCACCGCTGCCGCCGTCCTGCTCGCCGGGGCGGCCGCGGTCGACGTTCTTCGTGGCACGATCCTCGTCCGTGCGGGAGCCCCGCCGAGCTCGCGGACGATCGCGACGAGGGTCGCGGGCCCGCCCACGTGGGTGTGGACAGTCATCGGTGCGGCGTTCGCATCGGTCGCGGGCTTCAGGGTCGCGGGGGACGTCGGCGCGGTCGTGGCCGCCGGCGCCGTCCTCGTCGTCCCGACGATCGTCGCTCGACGACGTCGAACCAAGGTGTCGAGTCTCACGCAGGATCAGCTTGCCGACGGCGTGTCGGTGATCGCGGCCGGCCTGCGAGCCGGGCGTTCGCTCCGCCAGTCGTTCGAGCTCGCGGCGGCCGAGATCGATCCGCCGATCGGCCCTTCCTTCGACCGGATCGGTGACCGGGTCGCGCTCGGCGATCCGATGGACGACGCGGTCGACGCGTGGGCGGCAGAGATCTCCGGCGCCGATGCGCGGCTCGCGGCCGGCGTGCTCCGTCTGCACCGGCGGTCCGGCGGAGCACTCGCCGCGACGCTCGAGGAGCTCGCCTCGACGCTCCGCGCGCGTCGGAGCGCCGCCCGTGAGCTCCGCTCGCTCACCGCGCAGGCTCGCCTCTCGGCCAACATCCTCGGGTTGCTGCCGCTCGGGTTCTTCGCGTTCCTATCAGTGGTCGCGCGCGACGACATGGTGGCGGCGATCACCACGCCCGCCGGTTCGCTCGCGATCGTCCTCGGCCTCGTGCTCCAGGCGGGCGCGTACGTGTGGATCCGGAGCCTCCTGCGGATCGAACCATGACCATCCCGGCTGGGCTCCTGGCGACGATCGCCGGCGTCTCGCTTGTCGCCGCCTGCTGGGCCCGGCCGCGATCGGCGGTCCTGGCTCCGTTCGCGCCCGATCGCTCGCGCGGATTCGCGGGCCGCGATCTGCTCGGCGCCATCGCAGGAGCGCCGCTCGTCCGGCACCTTTCGGTGTCGGCTCGAACGACGGACGCGCTCGCGCGCTCGGGACTCGACCGGACCGAGCGGGAGCTCGTCGGCATGAAGGCGGCCGCGGCGGCGGCCGCTGCGTTCTCCGGCCTCCTCCTCGGCGGTCCGCTCCTCGCGGCGGCGCTGGGACCGTTGGGGTTCCGAGCCCCCGACGCCAGTGTCGCGAGGGCCGCTCGTCGTCGGCTCGCCGGCGCGGATCGAGAGGTGCCTGTGCTCCTCGACCTCCTCGCCGTCGCGACGTCCGCGGGACTGCCGGCCCAGCTCGCCTTCCGACGAGCGGTCGAGGCGGCCGAGGGGCCGCTCGCGGACGACCTTCGGCCGGTGCTCGACGCGACGGATCTCGGCGGGCGCTGGCGGGACGAGCTCCGGACCGTTGGCGAACGCCTCGAGCTGCCGGACGTCCGCCGTCTGGTCGGAACGCTCGCCCGTTCCGAGTCGCTGGGCTCTCCGCTGAGCGAGGAGCTCGCGCGGCTCGCGAGAGACGTCCGCGAGGCGCGCCGCGCGAGGGCCACCGAGCGCGCGCGTGCCGCCCCCGTGAAGATGCTGTTCCCGCTCGTGTTCCTCGTCCTCCCCGCCTTCCTCCTCCTCACGGTGATCCCGGTCCTGGTGACCACCGTGCGATCCATCGTGTGAGAGGAGGTGAACCGGGATGCTGTTGTCCTGGTACGTACGAGCGCGCTATCTGCGGTCGCGCTCACCGTGGTCCTCGCAGGCTGGGCAGACGACGGCCGAGTACGCGCTCGTGATCCTCGCCGCGGCGGCGATCGCGGTCGTCCTGATCGTGTGGGCCCGCTCGTCCGGGAAGCTGCCGGCGTTCTTCGACGGCATCATCGACCAGGTGGCCGGGAGTGCGTCCTAGCGACGGTGAGCGGGGATCCGCGGCGATCGAGTTCGCCCTCGTGCTCCCTTTGGTGCTGCTCCTGCTGCTCGCGCTCGTGCAGATCGGCGTGCTCGCCCACGATCGGTTGGTCCTGACGCAGGCGTCGCGCGCCGGGGCGCGCGAGGCGGCGGTCGACCCGTCCCTCGCGACGGTCGACGTGGCGGTCCGAGGCGCGGCGGTGGGCCTCGACGGAGACCGCCTTCGGGTCGAGGTCGATCGAGCGGGTGCGCGGGGTTCGCCGGTCACGGTCTCCCTGACCTACGAGGCGCCGATCGCGGCGACGCTTGCCGGATGGCTGTTCCCCGAGTCGGTCACGATGCAGGTGAGCGCGACGATGCGCCAGGAGTTCGCTTGACGGACGATCGAGGGTCGGTCTCGATCGTCGTTGCCGCTTCCGTCGCGATCGTGCTCGTGATGGCGATGGCGGCCGCCGACGTCGTGCGTGTCCTCGCGGCCGCGTCGAGTTGCCAGACGTCCGCGGACGCCGCGGCGCTGGCCGCGGCGCAGACGCTGGCGCTGGCGCTCCCCGACGACGTGCTGCCCGAGGAGCGCGCTCGCGAGTACGCGGCGCGGAACGGCGGCGCGCTGGAATCGTGCGTCTGCGAGCCGGGAACGCTCGAGGCGAGAGTCGCCGTGCGGATGGAGGTCGGGGACCTGCTCCTGTTCGGGGACGGTCGGTCGGTGGTCGCGAGTGCCCTGGCCGTGGTGGACCTTCCCTCGACCTGACCGAGGTCACTGAGGACATCCGCCGGGGCCGCCACGTCGGGGACGGGGTGTACGATGCTCGACCATGGCGATGCTCCAGGGGATCGCGAGGAAGCGGGGCCGGCGCGCGTGCCTGGCAACCATCGACTACACCCTGGCCAAACGGGCCCTGCTCTCTTCGGTCCAGACCGGCCTGACGTCCTGGACCGACGTCTGCGACGCCCACCCGGAGCTGATCCGCGCCGCCAAGCACGTGGGGGAGCAGACCCGTCGCGACTGCCCGGTCTGCCGCAAGGACAAGCTCAGGCTGGTCACGTACGTCTACGGGGACGGCCTCAGGCACGACAACGGCCGCGTGTGGCCGCTCGACGTCGGCCTCTCGATGGCTGCCGACCGGCCCGGATCGTGGTGCTACGTGGTCGAGGTGTGCACGACCTGCCAGTGGAACCACCTGCACGAAGCCTTCGTCGCCCGCGCCGTCTGATCCGCCGCCCGTGTCACGGGAACTCCACGGACGTTTCCGCTGGTCGTGCACGGGCTAAAGCCTGCCCGTGACTACACTGGACGACGATTTGGCGGTCAAGACCGCGCCCGCGGGGTCCCGAAGGAACGGCCCCAAGCACGCCCCCCGCCGCGAGCCGAAGCGCCAGCGCCAGAAGGGCTTCAAGGGTTGGCTCTCGCGATGGTGGTGGGTCTTCGTCGTCGTGCCCGTCGCCGGCGCCATCCTGGTCCTGCTGACCCTGCTCTACGTCTACTCGCAGCTCGAGCTGCCGAAGACGCCCCCGCCGATCCAGACGACCTACGTCTACGACCGCGACGGCAAGGTCCTCACGACGCTCCACTCCGCGGTGGACCGGACGATCATCCCGCTCGACCAGATGCCGAAGCACCTGCAACGCGCGGTGATCTCGGTCGAGGACCAGGACTTCTACGCGCACCCCGGGATCGACGTGTTCGGCATCCTGCGGGCGGCCTGGACCGACATCGTCCAGCGCGAGATCGTCCAGGGCGGCTCCACGATCACCCAGCAGCTCGTGAAGAACGTGTACGCGGGCGAGTACGTGGAGGACCCCGAGACCGGCGTGGAGACCTACGTGATCCCCGAGCGCTCGCTCAGCCAGAAGGTGCGCGAGGGCCTGCTCGCGGTCAAGGTGGAGCAGGAGTTCACGAAGGACCAGATCCTCGCGACGTACCTGAACACGGTCTACTTCGGGCGGGGGGCGTACGGGGTCCAGGCCGCCGCACAGACGTTCTTCCGCACGGACGCCGAGGACCTCACGGTTCCTCAGTCCGCGATGCTCGCCGGCATGATCCAGAGCCCCTCGGTCTATGACCCCGTCGAGCACGAACCGGACGCCACCGACCGGCGCAACTTCGTCCTCGCGAGGATGGTGGAGGAGGGGTACCTCCTGCCCGAGCGCGCGGCGGCCTTCGCCGACAAGCCGGTGCGGGCCGACCCGTTCGAGATCGGGCTGAACTTCCCGGCCAAGACCGGCTACTTCCTCGACTACGTACGCCGCGAGCTGATCGACGAGTACGACGAGGCGACCGTGTTCGGCGGCGGGCTCCAGGTGAGGACGACGCTCGACTCGGAGATGCAGCGGTACGCGGAGGAGGCGGTCGCGAACCGGCTGAACGATCCCGGCGGGCCCGAGGCGGCGCTCGTCGCGATCGATCCCCGCGACGGCGCGGTTCGCGCGATGTATGGGGGCGAGAACTTCCGCGTATCGAAGGTGAACCTCGCGACCGGCGACGGCGGATCGGGCCGGCAGGCCGGGTCGGCGTTCAAGGTGTTCACGCTCGCCGCCGCGATGGAGCAGGACTACGACCTCAACGCGCGCTGGAGCGGGCCGTCGCCGATCACGATCGAGGACCCCGCGTGCTACACGAACGGACAGCCGTGGGAGCTCTCGAACGCGAGCGACTCGGAGAGCGGGACCTTCACGCTGCTCTCGGCGACGAGCCACTCCGTGAACACGGTCTACGCGCAGGTCGCCTCCGAGGTGACGCCCGAGGCGATCGTGGAGGTCGCCCATCGGATGGGGATCGAGTCCGACCTCCAGCCCGTGTGCTCGATCACGCTGGGGACGCAGTCCGTGAACCCGCTCGAGATGACGACCGCGTACGCGACGCTCGCCGCGCGCGGGTGGCGTCACCGCCCGACCCCGCTCGAACGGGTGGAGACGCCGGACGGCGAGGCGAACCTAGAGATCAACGAGCGCGGGAAGCAGGTGCTCGACACGAACGACGCCGACCTCGTCAACTACGCGCTCGAGACCGTGATCTCGGGAGGCACGGGGACGAACGCGTACATCGGCCGCCCCGCCGCCGGGAAGACCGGCACGGCGCAGAACTACTGGGACGCCTGGTTCTGCGGGTACACCCCGCAGCTCGCGACCTGCGTCTGGGTGGGCTACCCGCAGGGCCAGGTCCCGCTCGAGGGCATCGAGGGCTACGACGCGGTGTTCGGCGGGACGATCCCCGCGCTGATCTGGCACGACTTCATGGCGGCGGCGCTCGAGGGCGCCCCGGTGAAGGACTTCGCGACGCCGTCGTTCGAGGGCTACAGCGCGGGCCCGGAGACCCAGGTCCCGTTGCCGGCCCCGTCCCCGTCGCCGAGCCCCTCGCCCGAGCCGGAGCCGAGTCCGTCGCCGGAGCCGGAGCCGGAGCCGGAGCCGAGCCCCTCGCCCGAGCCGAGCCCGTCTCCGACGCCGACGGAGACACCGCCGCCCCCGACGGGGCCGACGAACGCGCGAGCCGGACCGGACTGAGGTCGATCGTTGCGGCGGCGGCCGCTCAGGTTGCGTCGCTGCCCGCGAACTCGCGCGCCGCGGGCACGGCGTCGAGGGGCAGCGACGCGAGCACCGTGGTGCCGCGCCCCGGCGCCGAATGCACCATGAAGGTGCCGTTGGCGAGCTCGACCCGTTCGCGCATCGAGGCGAGCCCGACCCGCCCCGACTGCAGGAACTCGCGAGCTTTCCCGGAGTCGAACCCGACCCCGTCGTCCACGATCTCGACCCGGAGCTGGCCGCCCCCGGTGTCGACCGCCACGTTGACGGAGGCAGCGTCCGCGTGCTTCGCGGAGTTCGAGAGCGCCTCCTGGACGATCCGGAACGCGAGCGTCTCGAGGTCGCGGGGGATCTCCCAGGCGGCCTTGGCCCGGAACTCGGTCCGCACGCCGTTGTCCCGCCCGTAGCGGTCGAGGGTCTCCCGCAGCGCCGGGACGAGCCCGCGCTCCTCCAGGAGCGGAGGGCGCAGGCCGGACATGAGGCGGCGGAGGTTGTCGGCTTCCTCCGAGAGCTCCCGCCGAACCTTCGCGAGCACCTCGAATCCCTCGCCCATCTCACCGGCCTTCAGCATCAGGAGGACGGCCTCCAGGGAGAGCGAGGCGGCCGACACGCCCTGCACCGGTCCGTCGTGCAGGTCGCGTGCGATCCGGTTGCGCTCGCTCTCGATCGCCGCGTTCGTCCGCCGCATGATCCGCGTCCGGTCCTCGTCGCGGTCCTGGAGGAACTTGAAGAGCGAGCGGATCGTCTGGTCGGCCACGCGCGCCGCCGTGACGTCGCGCACGAGCAGCAGCCGGCGGGGCGGGTCTCCGGGGATCTGCGACGTGCGAGACTCGAGGTAGATCGAGTGCCCCTCTCGATGGAGCGTCCCCTGCCCGGTGGGTCCGGTGGCGGGGAGCTCGGCGAAGCTGTCGTCCGCCTCGATCGACGCCGCGAGCGCGCTCCAGGGTTGCCCCTCGACGAGCGACTGAGGGAGATCGATCATCCTGCAGAACGCCTCGTTCGATCGAAGGATGACGTTCTGGTGGTCGAGCTCGACGATGCCGTCGATCGCGGCCTCGAACACGGTCCGCAGTCGTTCCTCAGACTCGCGGAGCGTCTCGTTGGCGCGCCGGAGACGACCCAGCGCCTTGTCGGTGTCCGCGAGTGCGGCCTCCTTCTGCTCGAGCGCTTCCTGGACGGCGCGCTGCGCGTGCGTGCCGCGGACCTGGTTCACGAGGATCCGCAGGGCGACGGCCGCCGCGAGCATCCCGATCAGCATCGAGGCCCGCAGCGGATCGATCCCGTCGTCGATCTCCTTCACCGCTACGAGCGCGAGGGCACTGCTCGCCGCCGCGACCGACAGGCTCGTGAGGATCGCGCGTCCGTACCGCGTGGGCTCCATCCGTGGCTCGGGTGATCGCCGCGGCACCGTGGTCACGAGCGCGGCGATCAGCAGCGACGCGAGGGCGATCGGCAGGTCGATGCGCGACTGCCCCAGGACGAACACCCCAGCGACCCACTGCTGCGTGAACGCGCCCAGGGCCGAACACATGGCCGAGACCGCGATGAACAGCCCGATGTGGGCGCGATGCGGGAGAACCAGTGCGAGTGCGCCGAACCCCGAGAACCCCGTGGCCGCCATCAGGGCGAGACTGGCCGTCACGGCGGACTCGAATCCCGTCAACCTCTCCGGCCGCAGGAACAGGAACAGGATGATCCCGATCGCCACGGTGAGCAGCGCTATGTCGGCGACGATCTCGCGTCGGTCCTCCCGGGCCACGTGGTTCCGGAACTCGACCGCGAGCGCGACAAGGAACATCAGCCCCACGAGCACGAACGCCGTCTCGTGGACACCGCGGCGAGCGGGGCCGTCGCCGAGCCAGGTGAACGACGCGCTGAGCGCCGTGAGTCCCAACATCCCGAGCCCGAGCCACGGCGCACTCTGCCAGGCATCCCGCTGCCTCGAACGGAAGAGGATCACCACGGTCGACAGGAGGCACGAGACCGCCACGATCGGCAGGTCTGAAGTACCGGCGGACGCCGTTTCGGAAGCGATGTAGGCCAGGGTGACGCCGGCGCCGGCGATGAGGAGCAGCGCGGGCGTCAACCACGATGCCCTGGTCGATGAACGTGTCGACATGTCGAGGCCATGATGATGAACCACGCTTAGGCGAGACTCCATCACCCGAGCGAGGGGACTGGCCCCCGATCGCCCTAGGCCACTTGGAGGGCAGGGAGGGGGTTTCCTGGGACGACGTGCCGTTATTCGATGAGGCGTCGCCGGAGCGCCTCCGCAACCGCGGCGGTGCGGTCCGACGCGCCGAGCTTCTCGAAGATGTGCTCGAGGTGGGTCTTGACCGTGTCGGGGGAGATGTAGAGGCGCTCGGCGATGTCGCGGTTGGTGTGGCCGAAGGCCAGGAGCTGGAGCACCTCGATCTCGCGGGCGGTGAGCGTCTCGGCCCGGCGGTCGCGCTCCTTGGCCTGGGAGAGCTCCTCGGCGAGCGCGACCACGAGCTGCGGGTCGATCACCATGTTGCCGCCGGCCACCAGGCGCACGGTCTGGATCAGGTGCTCGGCGTCCCGAGCCTTGAGGACGTAGCCCCTCGCTCCGCTCCGGACCGCCTCCACCACGAACTGGCGGTCGTCGTAAGCGGTGAGCATGATGACGCCGGTATCGGGGTGGGCGTCCCGGATCAGCCGGGCGGCCTCGAGCCCGTCCATCTCGGGCATGCGGATGTCGACCAGCGCGATGTCGGGTCCCTCGCGTTCGACGAGGTCGAGCAGCTCCTGGCCGTTGGCGGCCTCGCCGATGACCTCGATGCCGTCGGCCATGTCCAGGTAGCGACGCAGCCCCTGACGCACGAGGGAGTGATCGTCCGCGATCGCGACTCGGATCGTCATGCCCGTTGGACCCTTCTGGTCTGGAGGTCGCGCTCATCCTATATGTCGGCCACGACGGGTCAGAAGATGTAGTACCAATCTCGCCGAAGCCGAGACCAGCCGAGACGTACCCCCTGCTAACCGGGTGCTAACCGGGGTGACCGGGAGAGCAGCGCCTCAAGCCGTTCGGCGGCGTCTCGGTCGGCCTGCCCGATCAGGTGCGCGGAGGTGGCCTGCGTCGTTTGCGCCGAGGCATGGCCGAGCCGACCGGCCACGGTCCGCACCTCGATTCCGCTTGCCAACATGAGGCTCGCCGCCGTGTGGCGCAGCGAGAGGTAGGTCACGTCCAAGCCGTGGGAGCGGGCGAAGGTGCGGAAGGTTGCACTCATGTAGGCCGGTTGAGCGCGTCGCCGAACCCGTCGGTGAGGATCGGCGTTCGGGTCGTCGATCCGCGTGCCCAGCCGGAGCAACCGCTCGGCCTCCCGAGCCTTGAAGGCTCGGAGCGCGGCGACCTCACCGGCCGGAAGCGTTAGTGAACGGGTGCGTCCGGTCTTCGTTGCACCCGAGGACGAAGCCTTGACGTGGAGAACGTTGTCAGCGAAATCGCCCCACCGCACGTAGCAGGCTTCAGCGGCCCGCAGGCCGGCGAGCCCGAGGACCACCGAGCCCTCGAGCGCGTGGCCGGTGACGAGCCCGCGTAGGCGTTGAACGTCCTCGAGATCGAGATAGCGAGCCTGAGGTTGGCGGTAGACGGGCGGCTTGACGAGGTCCGTAGGGTCCCGCTCGATCAACTCCTCGCCGACCGCCCACCGGAAGGCCGCCCGCAACAAGCCGTGGATGTTCCGCGTCTGCGCCGTAGTCGTGGACCTCCGCGTGCCGTCGGAGGACATCGACCAGACCTCTTCCCGTAGGACGATCGGGCCACGGGCAACGCCATCGGTCGTGCCCGCCGAGTTCGTCGGCACACCGAGGAGGCCATCGTCCGCATCGCAACCCGACCTACCTGGGGCGCCGAGAACGACGAAGGACCGGCGCACTGCGCCGGTCCTTCAACGTTCGTCAGCGACGATCAGGTGATCTGGCGTACGTTCGCCGCCTGCGGGCCCTTCTGACCCTGCGTGACGTCGTACTCGACCTTCAGGTTCTCCTCGAGGTTCTTGTAACCCTCACCCGAGATAGCGGTGAAGTGCACGAACACGTCAGCGGTGCCGTCCTCGGGGGTGATGAAGCCGAAGCCCTTCTCCGAAGAGAACCATTTCACGGTTCCAGTTGCCACTACGATCCCTCCTTCCTTTCGCCGTCCGGGCCTTGAAACTGCCCTTCGGGCGGCCGGCGTGACGGCCGGCGGTGAGGGAACTGCTCGTAGCGAACCGCGATCGGTGCCCTCGAACGAGACCGTACCAGGTGGCAAGTCTTGCACGCTGGCTGAGGCACGGCGACGGCCGGCCGAGCGGACGACCAGCCTCGACAGGGTGCGCACCCTGCTCCCTCGGGCGCCTGACCTCCCGTATACTTCGTGGACGCCCACCACCAGTGGGCAGTACGCGGCCCCAAACCCACGGCCGCGCGCGGTCAGCCCCAGACACTCGGCTGAAGGCTTTCGGATGCTGGAGGCTCGAGTGCTCTCGAACGCGCGAACGACCCCCACCCCGACCCCGCCTGCCGAGATGCTCGCGCTCCTCGAGCCGACCATGCTCCGCGGCCTCGAACGGCACCTGTCCGCCGCCACCGAGTGGTTCCCGCACGAGTACGTGCCCTACGAGGTCGGCCGCAACTATGTCGACGAACCGTGGGAGGAGACCGACAGCGCCCTCGGTATCGTCTCGCGCACCGCGCTCGAGGTGAACCTGCTCACCGAGGACAACCTTCCCTATTACCACCTCGCGCTGTGGGAGATCTTCGGCCGGGGCGGCGTGTGGGGCGAGTGGGTCCGCCGGTGGACGGCCGAGGAGGGACGCCACGCGATCGTGCTGCGCGACTACCTGACCGTGACCCGCGGCCACGACCCGGTCGTGCTCGAACGCGGTCGCATGGACCAGGTCTCGCGCGGCTACTACCCCGACGGCAACGGCGGCGCTCGCGCGCTCGATCCGCTCGACGGGGTCGTGTACACGACGTTGCAGGAGCTCGCTACACGGATCGCGCACCGCAACACGGGGACGTTCACGCAGGACCCGCTGATCGAGAAGCTCACCGCGCGCATCGCGATCGACGAGAACCTGCACTACGTGTTCTACCGCGAGCTCGGCAAGGCGGCGCTCGAGATCGCGCCGTCCGAGATGATGCTGGCGATCAACCGCCAGGTGACCGGGTTCACGATGCCCGGACTGGACATCCCCGAGTTCAAGCAGAAGGCGATCGAGATCGCGAAGGCGGGGATCTACGACCTACGGATCCACCACGACGAGGTGGTGTTGCCGGTCCTGTTCACGCACTGGAAGATCGACAAGGTGACCGGCCTGTCCGACGAGGCCGAGCAGGCACGCGACGGCATTACGAACTACCTGTCGATGCTCGACGAGATGGCGAGGCACTACGAGCACAAGCGGGCTGCTCGCGGACCCGGGTAGCGGTCTCGTCCGTCCCCGGCGGTCCTTCGAGCGTGGCTCCTCCCCCTAGGTGGACCAGGGCCCGGGGAACCGAGCGGAGCAGATGCGGTAGCCGAACCCGTCGTCTCCGACCGGTAGGCCCGCGTACCACATCTCGAGGGACCCATCGCGGCGCTTCAGCACGCACGGGGTATGGACGCCGAAGCCGTCGGGGCCTGCGGCTCCAGGTTCCAGGACCAGGCCTCGACGGTCCCAAGAAAGGCCATCGGATGAGCTCGCCAGCGCCGTGCGGATCGGACCTCCTGCATCGGTGGCATAGAACATGTAGAAGGTCCTCGAGATCTCGAGCGTGCAGGGGTGGGACACGGCGGCCTCGCCCATCTCCGGCTCCAGGATCGTCCCCACCCGGTCCCAGGAGGCTCCCGTCTGGGAGACCGCGGCAACGAGCACCGATCCTTGCCCGCCGCTCGCGCCTGGGTATCCCGTGTAGAAGAGCCACCACCGTTCGCCCGTGATCAAGAGACCGGGATGGTTTGCCCCGCCGGAATCCTCCGGCCCGCGCTGCATGATGGTTTCGTGGGCATCCCAGTGAAGAGCGTCACCCGAGGTGGCCATGTGGAGGCGGCTCACTTCTCCATCGAACCCTCCGTACGCCATCAGGTACCCGCCAGGGGTCTTGACCACGCACGGCGACTCGGCCCCGTAGGAGTCGGTGTCCCCGGCGAAGCCGGCGTCGACGGCGATCCCCAATCGCTCCCACACGCCGCGCTCCGATCGTGCCGCCGCAAGGACCCGAGAGGTCGTCCCGTCACTCCCCGTGTACCAGAGCCTGAGCGTTCCATCCGCCTCCTCCAGCACCCACGGACGCAACGCCCGCAGACCGTCGGGAGCACCGGGCGTTCTCGGTAGGGAGATCTCGCCGTCGCGGATCCAGTCCACGACCCCTCAGGTCTCCTTCGGTGCGCTCGATCGGAGGGACAGGTCGGGTGCGGATCCCTCGGCGGGCGTTGTGTCACCGCCGGCTGCGTTCGGGCCGAACGTGGGGCGCGCGGCTGTCATCTCGTCCCATCCGTCGTTGACCGGAGCATGCCGATGGAGGGCCAAGCGGACTGTGCTGCCATCCGTCCGACGATGCCGTCCTGTTCATCGCCCGATTGGAACCATCGAGCGCCGCAGTAGTAGCAGGACGTGCGTGTGGGGCTCTGCACGTACACCAGTTGGATTTCTACACAGTCCGGACATCTGACCACGAGTCCGCCTCCTTTCCGATCCTCGAGACTCGTGGAGGCGAGAGGCGGTGGGCCGCTGGGCCACGGGTCGGTCGCTACACGCGAACCGCAGGTACGAGACCTGCAGGTTCGAGTGTACTCGGTTCGCCGGCTCGCCCGATGTCGATCTATTCGCCCTGCCGCGCGGGAAGGAGCCTCACGCTGAGGGCAACCGCCTCGGCGACGTCGGTGATCTTGCGGTTCGTTCGGCGTGCCTCCTCGCGAAGCATCGTGAAGGCCTGCTTCTCGTCGATCGCGTGTCGCTCCATGAGGATCCCCTTGGCTCG